>JBEEGV010000077.1:0-2539 GCA_041167085.1 Verrucomicrobiota bacterium | reverse complement strand
CCGCTCATCTGTCCTCCGTTGCCAACGGGGAAAAATCATGACGACGCCTAAGGGGCGAAACACCACCCGAGAACTGACGATCGAACCCGGGACCGGCAAGGCGCTGGAGTTGCGGCGCGGGCAGGTGCTGCGAATCGAGCAGACGAGCGGACGCCAATGCGCGGACTTCAATTGCTTTAATCTCCACGATTACAAGGAATTCTTCCATACCGGACGGACCCGGCACTTGCACGGACTGCATCCCACCAAAGGAGATTTCCTGTGGTCAGCACCGCCTCGGGAACGGCCGATGATGGCCATCATCGAGGATACAGTCGGCACCAACGACGTCCTCTATCCCAGATGTAGCGGCTTTCTTTTCGAACATCACTATGGCCTGGCCGTGCATACCAATTGCCACGATATCCAGGCTGAAGCGCAACGTGAATTTGGCCTCACCCCGGACGACGTCCACGACTCCTTTAATTTCTTCATGCACACGGGAGTTGATGCGGTAGGCCATCCGTTCATCGCAAAGAACACCGCAAAGCCGGGTGATTACGTCGAATTGCTGGCACTCATGGATGTACTCGCAATTCCAAACGTCTGCGGCGCCGACGTCATGATGACCAGCGATTTCGAATTGAAGCCGCTGAAGCTTACAATTTTCGAAGGCACCGACCAGGACTGGCGCCAAATCTCCGAACCACCGCGATTGACAAATCAGCGGAGCCCATCAGAATTCAAGGTCAAAAACATCAAAGCGGACCGCGAACTCTATCGGGATCCTTCCTATCGACCGGAATTCACCAATGTCCCGCTTCAGATTTTCGAGATCGAAGTGAACTTGACGGGCGATGAGTTAGAGTGGGTCCGACAGCTAAAGAGCACCGGCAAATACGGCGAAAACGATGCTGAAGTTCTGCGCTACGTCTTCTTTACGTGGTGGATAGGAAAGTTTATGCACGGTCCCAAACATGCGGCGCCAACCTCATCGCTGCAAATCTCGCCATAAACCTGTGTCGGCGACCAGAGCCATTGCAAGAAAAGCAGCCTTTTGCGCCTTCGACGGACTTCCAGTTCATTCGTGCCACTGCCCCGGGTCGGGTCTTACCTCCGCCCCGAATAGGTTCTGCTGCAGTCAAACAGGTGCGCATTGATTCTGGCGGTGCCGCGAAGCGGTGCAAATGTGAGGATCGATAACAGCGATGGTGGCTGCAGCTAAGAAGAAGGGGCGAGTCGTCGATAGCCCTGAAATTCGCGTAGGCCTCAAAATGAAGCATACGCGCCTCCTGAAGGGCCTTACCTTGAAACAGCTCGCTGAACTGGCGGGATGTTCGGAATCCCTGTTGTCGAGGATTGAAAATGGCAACGCCAATCCCTCGATCAAGATGATGCACCGGGTGGCACTGGCGCTTGGTATGCCGGTGTCGGGATTGTTTCAGGAAAATGTCGATTCGTCCGACGTCGTGATGCGGCATGGCGAGCGTCCGACGGTCGGCACCGATCAGGTTCGCCGAGGAAAGGGCAGCAAGCTTGAGGCGCTGATTCCAAGCGGTCGGATAAATCTGCTCTCCGGATACATCAACGACATCGAACCCGGCGGCGGAAGTGAAGGGGTGCTCCAACATGAAGGCGAAGAGTTTGGATACGTTCTCGACGGCGAGATCGAACTGACGGTGGATAATCGGAGCTATCAACTGCGGGAAGGCGACAGCTTCTACTTTCGGTCCGAGCGGCCTCACTCGTACATCAACAATCGCAAAAAAGTCGCTCGCGTACTCTGGATCAACACGCCGCCCAGTTTTTGAGGAAGTTGCCGACCACCATGCGGAGCTGTTCATGACGATCGACCGTCCGTTCACCGTGGCGCTTGAGGAGCATTACTGCGATCCGGAGCTTACCGCCCTGTTCTCGGAAAGCGAAAGGAAGCGCCCGCCCCATATCGAGGAACGTCTCTTCGACCTGGGCGAACTTCGGCTGCGGGAGCTGGACGAGGGTCTGATCGATGTCCAGGTGCTGTCGCACGCCGCGCCCGCGACCCAGAAGCTGGACGCGGAAACCGCCGTACGCATGGCGCGACTGGCGAACGACCGGCTCGCCGGGTTTGTCGACCTCCATCGCACGCGTTTCGCAGGGCTCGGCGTATTGCCGACGCCGGCGCCCGAAGCCGCCGCGGACGAACTGGAGCGCATGGTCACCGGCCTCGGACTAAAGGGCGCGATGGTGAACGGGCTGACCAACGGCCGTTTTCTGGACGAACGGCATTTCTGGCCGATCTTCGCGCGGGCGCAGGCGCTGGATGTGCCGATCTACCTCCATCCGTCCTCTCCCAGCCCCGTAGTCTCCGAGACCTATTACAACGACTATGCGCGGCAGTATCCCGAATTGATCGGCCCGGTATGGGGCTTCACCGTGGAGACGGCGACCCAGGCGATCCGGATGATCCTGAGCGGCGTGTTCGAGCAGTATCCGAGACTGATGATCGTGCTCGGCCATCTCGGCGAGGGGCTGCCGTTTCTGCTATGGCGGATCGACGATCTCTTGGCGCGCCCAGTCA
>JBEEGV010000076.1:0-3992 GCA_041167085.1 Verrucomicrobiota bacterium | reverse complement strand
TTACGAAGGAAAACGACATGTTGCGCAAGATCGTGGTGCGGGAACGGCAGGAGGAAGCGCGACGCGAGCAGGCCAAAAAGCTCATGCTGGCTGAATTCGACAAGTTGCAGATCAAGTCCGAAACCTTGAAGCAGCAGATCGAGCTTCTGGCGCAGCCGGTTACGAAACTCAGTGCGGACGAGCTCGCCTTATTGCGACAACCAGTGGTGGTAATTTCCGACAGCAACCCCGCTACCCTCAAAGCGAGTTTCACCGCTCCAAGGAATTCTGGCTCAGGGCCTGGTCCGTCAGTGCAAACGACGGCGAACCCGGCAGTACCAAGCGAGCTGGTGCCGATTGCGCGCGAGGCGAAAGAGAATTTCGATCATGGCAAGTATCGCGCCGCCGAGAAACAGTACCAGGAAATCCTAACGAAAAGTCCGAACAACCTCTATTCACTCTCAAACCTGGGGGTTGTTTATTTCCGCACCGGCAAGCTGAAAGCAGCTGAGTTGACCCTGAAAAAAGCAGTGGCGCTGGCGCCGAAGGATGAATTTTCACACACTACGCTTGGGATTGTTTATTATCGCCAGAGCAAATATGATGACGCGGTCGCCGAACTAACGAAAGCGCTCGGAATCAATCCGAAGAGCGCAGCGGCGCATAATTACCTCGGCATCACGGCGAGCCAGAAGGGCTGGCAGGAGGCTGCGGAAAAGGAAATGCTCGACGCGATCGCGGTGAATCCCGATTACGCGGATGCGCACTTCAATCTCGCCGTTGTCTACGCCACAAACCAGCCGCCCGCCAAGGAGCAGGCCAAACTGCATTACGTGAAGGCGACTTCGTTGGGCGCCGAACCCGATCCCGCGCTCGAAAAACTTTTGCGTTAGTTTTTCAAGGAGCGGCGGTTTGCAACCGCCGAACCAAGAACGACGGCGATTTCAAATCGCCGCTCCTTGAACGCTGAAAGCGCGATTTCATTCCGGCGTCTTGTTGCTGCAGGCTTGGCCTCAAGTGTAATGAGCAATATGTGGGACGTGCAGCCTTCTGCGCGCCAAAGCCGCTTCGGCTGCGGAGCGAAGCACGTGTTTAAGCATCATCTTTCTCTGACAATAGCCCAGCGTTTTAGGGCGTGTTGCCCAAACGGAACACAGGGCTGTGCCCTGTGCGGCCACCGGACATTTTGTCTGGTGTGTGTTGGATTCAGCGGAGTAGAACTCCGCTGGCCGCACAGACTGCAAGTCTGTGTTCCTCTTTTGGGCAACACGCCCTTTAACGCTGGGTGTGATAACGAATCAGGGTCGAGTCCCGTGAGGGACGAAAGAAACGCTCTGTCGTCCTGTTGGGACTCAAAACAAACAGGGAATACGTAATCCCCAGCGTTAAATGGGGATAGGTGAATGGAGCAACAAAACTGGCTACTGCCTGCCCAATGACGGACGGCCCGCCCTGGCGACGCCGATCAGGCCGTCGCCGCCGAAAAAGGCATAGCTATCACCTCGCGGCGAATAGGCAAAATCCCAATACCAGAACGAGCGAGCGTCGATTTGCATAGTATTCGCGGTGGCCACGTTCCAAAATTGAACTGCTCCGCCGTTGTCATGGTCGTGGGCAAAAGCCGCCGCAATTACGGCGCTGTTCGGTGAAAATCCCACCTTAGGAAAAGTCATGTTGTTTCCATTTTGATAAACGTGGAGCAACTGGCCATCGGTCATTTGAAAGATTTTCACCGCGCAATCCACACACGTCCCATAGGTCGAGTCGGTTACAGAAACGCCCGCGGCCACATATAATCCGTTAGGCGAAAAGGCGACGGAATTTGTCGTCATCACACCCGGAAAGTTGGTATTCATTGTTCGGACCAACGACCCGTCACTGGTCCGCCGCAGCCGCAGGGCCCGAGTATCACCGACGCCGATTAATTGTCCGTCGGCGGAAAATGCGACCGCGTTGATGCGCACATTATAACCTAAATCGGGATCAAAATTGCCGAAAGTCGCGACTAACGACATGTCGGGCACGTGATAGATCTTGTATCCTGTCGCATGAAACCCGCTGGCCACCAGCAACTGACCGTCCGGCGAGAAGGAGACACTGATAGTGCCGTTGGTGAACGCGGGGATTCGCCCTACCAAACGCACGCCGTCGGAGACACGCCACAAATTGAGATTTAGGGTTTGTCCCGGCTGCCCGGTTCCGGTGGCCAGATATTGGCCGTCGGGCGAAAAGGCAATGACGTTGGCATTGTTGTTCTCGCCGGAAAGCGTGCGAACGAGAGTTCCATTTTTTGCATTCCAAAGTTTGACATTGTTCTCGTCCGCTCTGCCCGTGGCAATCAAACTTGCGTCAGGCGAAAAGGCGACGGCAGCGCGATTCGTTTCGGCGTCTGGTTCCTGTTCGGACCAGATGAATATCGGGGCGTTCTGTCCAAGAACCAGGCCGGCGAAAAAGGAACTGATCAAAAGAGCCAAAATTCGTATATGAGTTCTCATATGAACGGATTCGTATCTCGGGTGGAGCGCAGTTTGGTTCTGTCTGGTAACAGAATTGTTACGCGGCCGTGGCAGAAGCTTTGACATCGAACACGGCATTTGGGCGGCGATTCGGAGATCGCCGTTCCTTGATTCGCAAACCATGCTCAAACCGTTTCTCACCGCGAATTGGCGCTACCTCGCGATGTTGAATTTCGTCGCCGATCCCACACTGGAGGCTTTGGCCCGCGCAGACGACAAAGTTCGAGGCAGATGTCGCGACACTCTACGGTCCGCAGTTCGTCGAAGCGCTTTCCGCGCCGCCCGCCTCCGCTTTCATCGCAGAGGGCTCGCACGTTGAATTGCTTCGAAGAACGCGGGAGCTGTGCGTTAAAAAGGTTAAAAAGGTTACAAAGTTAAATCGGTTGGAGGAGTTGTAGCGGCGGTCTGGTATCTGTTTAACGCCAAAGGCGCGCGGTCATCCTGGCTCGCCGCAATGATTCCTGATTCCGCGGACCTTGCGCCAACGGCGCAACTCATCGACAGCCTGGGGCATCGCCCCAGGATTTTCGTGCATCTCAAATCCGGAGCGCTGAAAGCGCGATTCATTGCGGTGATCGCGCAACATGAGATCTCACCAAGAGGTATTCGTTGCGTTGAGCCGCGCTTTCAGCGCTCGATACTATGGTGGACGTGTTCCTGGGGCGTTGCCCCAGGCTGCTAATGATGCCGCGCCTTTGGCGCTAGACAGATCCATGACCGCTGGATTCATTTCTCAATCCGAAACTCTCTCACGAGCGTCTTCTTTTTCTCATGCCGCGAGATCGCGAGATCGACGAGCTTCGATAAGAGCTCCTGGTAACAAATCCCCGACGCTTCCCACAATTTCGGATACATGCTGATGGAAGTGAAACCCGGGATCGTATTCAGCTCATTGAAGAAAAATTCTCCGCTTGTCCGATCCAGGAACAGATCGACTCGAGCCATCCCTTCGCATTGGAGCGCGGTGAAGACCTTCCGTCCAGTGTCCTGCGCGCGTTTGATCTCCTCTGGGTCAAGCTTCGCTGGAATGATCAGCGCGGCGCCTTTCTCGTCGAGATATTTGGCCTCGTAAGAATAGAATTCGTGCGCTGGTTCGATCTCACCTGGAATGCTCACGAGTGGTTCGCCTCCTGCCTCGAAATTTTCCAAGACCGACACTTCGATCTCACGCGCGTTCATGGCGGCTTCGACCAGGACTTTCCGGTCGTAGTTGAACGCATCTTCGAGCGCCGCGTTGAGTCCGCTCGGTTCCTTGACCTTGTGCACGCCGACGCTGGAGCCAAGGTTCGCCGGCTTAACGAAGACCGGATAGCCCAGCTGCTCTGCAATGCTTTTCGCGAACTGCTGCTTTTCTTTTTTCCAAACTTCGTGCTTCAACGAAACATAAGGGACGATTGGAATTCCCGCGTCACGGGCGACGCGTTTTGCCATTTCCTTATCCATCGCGATAGCCGATGCGAGCACGCCGCATCCGACATAAGGAAGATCGGCCAGCTC
>JBEEGV010000075.1:0-2585 GCA_041167085.1 Verrucomicrobiota bacterium | reverse complement strand
CTCGACTTCCGGGATTCCAGATCCTTCCCTCTTTTCCTCCTTTCCTGATTCGTTCTCTTTGAAGATTAGAAAACCGCGTGTGCTGCCGACGGCTTAATGCCTTCAGCAGCGCTGCGGTCGAGTTGTTTGAGGAAATGAATGCATTCGCAGCGTGCTTCGCGGAAAAATTCGCGTCGCTTTGCGCCGATTGCGGCGAGGCAACGGCGATGATCCATCCATGCCACTTGTGCAGCCACGCTGAACAGGACTTGAAATTGCGCGCTCCAAGTCGCGCGCTCGAGCGGGAGCAGTCGCCATTGGAAATCGCCCAGACAATCGGCGTGGAAATCGATGTGCCGCGCTTCGTCGCGCAGGATGCGATCACAAGCTTGTTTGAGCACGGGATCGTGCGAACGCCTGTGCAGCAATCGATAGTAGGCTGTCCCAACCAGCTCCGCAATCACGAGCACCTGTAACTCAAAGTTCAGACCAAAAGCACGGCGCGCGAGCCGAAAAAGCGCATGCGTCCAATGTCGCTTGATGGTGCCGCCGCCAAAGTAATGCACCAACTGTTCGAGCAAACGGGCGTGCGTCTGTTCTTCGGCGACGAAGAGTTCCAGCGCTTGATGGTAAGCGGCATCGTCCGGCGCCTGCTTCCGGGCCTGCGCGAAGAGAAAATTTCCCCCGCCACTTTCGCCGAGTTGAAAATGCGATAACGAAAGCGCGAGTGCGCGCTTTGTTTTAGGATCCAGCGGAGATGGCACGCGCCATTCCGGATCGGTCCAGTTGTTGGGATTGCTCTGATAATAATGGAGCCAGGCGATTGAGTTCATTTGCTTAGGGTTCAGGTTGTTTAGGGTTTGAACTGCGAGAAATTTCCTTCAGACGTTCATGGGCGGCCTGCACGGTTTCGGGAAGCGTAGAGGTGCCGGCGGTCAGCCCAACCGTTCTCATTCCGTTGAACCAGTCAGCTCGAAGTTCGTCTGAGCGCTCGATGTGAAAGGCCGTTTTGCCGGCGGCGCGACAGGTCTCGACCAGTTGTCGCGTATTGTTGCTCGTTCGTCCGCCTATCACCACGATCGCATCCGCTGTCTCAATCAATTTCCGCAGCGCTGATTGCCGATCCTTTGTCGGTTTGCAGACGGTGTCGGTGAATCGCACTTCGGCATCGGTATGAGTACGCCGGATCAGATCGACAATTTTCCGGACGAAATCGATCGGTTGGGTTGTTTGCGAGATGATCCCGTAACGCGAGCGTTTCGGCAGACGCGTTATATCTTCCGGCGCATTTACGACAACCGCTTCAGGGAAGTCCCCGATCAATCCCTCCACTTCCACATGCCCTGGTTGACCAATCACCACAGGGAAGAATCCGGCAGCAACCAGGCGCCTGAGCTGCTCGTGGGCGTGCTGCACGAGCGGGCAGGTTCCGTCCGCCACATCAAAACCGGCGGCGCGCCACTCGACGCGTTTCCTATCCGACGCGCCATGCGCAGTGATCATGACTCTTCGCGATGTGGAGCTTTTGCTGTCGAGCGCGGCTTCGGCGACGCCTTGCTTTCGCAGTCGCTCGCGCACAATCGGGTTGTGTACTAACTCGCCCAAAATCGTGAGTGGCTGCTCGGCCGCGAGCTGCTCCGCCTGGGCGATGGCGTCGCGCACACCGAAACACATCCCAAAATTTTCAGCCACCAGAATTTTCACGGTTGATGATTTACATTAACTTTGCGTCACAAAGTAACTGGCAAAATTTTTTTTACTTCGACTTCCATTTCTTCACGATCTGTTCGAGCACATTAATGTGATCTTGAAAGGCCGTTCGCCCTTTCCCGGTCAAGGCGTAGCTCGTTTGCGGCCGGCCGCGCATCTCCTTGGTCACGGAGACCAGTCCGAGTTTGTGCAAGGTGCGCAGATGCGTCACCAGGTTGCCGTCGCTCATCTGCAATTCGGCCTTCAACTCCTGAAACGACCAGCTGCGGCGCGATGCCAGCAACGCCATGATGGCCAGCCGCCACTTTTCGTGGATGATTTTGTCGAGCTTCTCGAAATCGAACATCGCTCATTCGTTGACAGGCTGATCGCTGCTGACGCGCTCTTTTCGCCGCCAGGTAAAAACAGCGTAGATCAGATGATAAAAACCAAACGTGATCCCCATGAAAACATTGGGGACGTCGCTGGACAAACCTTCTACGATATCGGCGGCGACGGGGACGCTTACTCCCGTGAGCAAAAACGCCCAACCCAAAAGGGCGAGCGAACGCGGAGCGAACAACGCCGTGGAGAGCAACGCCAATCCATAGAACACTATCCATATCGTCACCAACTCCAGCTCCGATCCACTCAGATATCCGAGTTTCAAAAACCAGACCGTGAAAATTGCCGGGACGATCAGGGTCGGCGCGATCGCGAGCAGGGCTAATCTCATGCCGGACGAAATGAAAGGGCGTCCGCCGTTTCTGGCCTCCCGGCTGACAAAGAATGCGTTCACAATCATGGTCAGAGCGAGGACGACGATCCAGATCATGGCAAACTCGCGAGCGCGAAGCGCGCGACCGAGCAGAAGGTCGGGCCTGGCGATGAACGCCGCCGAAAGAAGCGACAAGAGG
>JBEEGV010000074.1:0-3184 GCA_041167085.1 Verrucomicrobiota bacterium | reverse complement strand
CTGAGCAACTCCGGCCGCACGGAATAATGCGGCTCGGCGAACCACGCGGCGAAGTCTGCTTCCCACTGTTCGAGCAGATAATCGGTTAGATGGAATTCTTCATCGAGCTCGGCATAGTCGTGCTCGTCCAGAAAGACGTACACCACACGTTGGCCATCTGTTCTATTCCGATCCCACTGGTACGGAAGCAAGGGTTGATCCCGCAAACAGAGGACAATGGCGGCACGCGAGCGTGCGCCTGGTTTGGGCCTGCTGCAGCCCTTCTTAAGCGGGTGTCCGTTTCTATATTTGGCCGTTCACGAAGGCTCGCGCCGTCTTGGTGATCCAGGCGGTCAGACCGGCTCGAAACGATGTGACAAGAATCTGCCTCGGTCCGATACGACCCGCTGCGACAAGCATTAAAGCGAGTAGCGCCGCTTTGGGCGTGCGCAAGAAAATTGGTCCGACATTCCGCCCTGCCGGGCTTCCTTCTTGTTGCCACAGCATACTCGCCTGCGATCTGTTGAATCGGCTCTACGAACGAGGTCTCATTGGCGACCCGGTCAATAAAACGAAGTCCGAGATATTTGCCGAAGAAGGATTACCACCAGGCACTATTCACTTGAGCTTGAACCAGAACATCGTCAAGGCGGCGACTGCCATCACGAGCGTTGCGGAACGCCGATGCGCAAACGCGCGGGGATGAGGCGCAATCGAACCCGTCGGCGGCATTACGCGCGAGAGTCGGCTCGCTCTTCCGTGTCCAGGGTGTGCTTCGTGCCCCTCAGGATTGAATCCGACAAATCGATAAGGTTGGAGGCGAACAGGCGGGGCGTCCAATAGCGGGCCGCCGACCATGCGTTATGAGCGAAGCGCTCGCGCAACGCCAGGTCCGTACCGAGGAGGGCAATCCTGTCGGCTAGCATTTCCACGTTTCCCGGCTCGACAATGAAACCGTTGACACTGTCGACTACCAACTCGTCTGCAACTCCGCACGTTTTGGTCACAATAGCTGGCCGCCTCGCCGCGAACGCCTCATTGATGCACAATCCCCATTGATCGAACTGACTCGCGAGCACAACGAACTCTGCAAGGGCGTACACCCCGGGCATTTCGCCGTTTTTAACCGAATCGAGGATTACCACATGATCGCTCAAGCCGAGCTTCGCGACTTGGCGGCGCAAACGTCCGCCGCACGGTCCTTGACCGACCAGGACCAACGATGTGTCGGCTTCGCGGAGCCCCGACCGAAAATAGGCTTTGATCACCAGATCGACATTTTTGCGCCGCACGAACCTGCTCACGCAGAGCACATACCGACGCGGCAGACCGTGTCTCGCACGGACATCGCTACCGGAGGCGCCAGCCGCGGAGGATAGCTGCGAGAAATATTCCACATCGATGACGTCGAAGCCCACGCGGGACCGCGCAAGTGGAATTCCCAACGAGCTGGCATACGCGCGGTGCTTTTCGCCCGCCACAAGCGCCCCGTCGAACCTCCGAACCAGCAGGCGCTTGAGAGACTCTTTCACCGCGTACCGTTTGCCATCGTCTGCTTTCGAGTCAGACATGTAGATCAACGAAAAGCGGCGAGTCAGCATCTTCAGAACGCAAAGCCAAATCGAGTAGCCGGTGTTATAACCGAGTGTCACTACGACATCGGGAGTGAACCGGCGGACGACGTCGAACAGGCCTACGGTAACCTTCACCCAGTGTCCACCCGCGTCGCTCGCATCGTTGATCAGAGTCAAAAATCTGGCGGCTTTCTTTTCGAAGAACTGTGCGCGACGGTCTTGAGGAAAACTATACACGCTCGACTTGCCGAATATTTCAACGAGAAATACTTCGTCACCTCGCGTAGAGGCTAGCCGCAAGAACGCCTCAAACCGGGGCACGTGATAGTCGCCCAGGTTGCCTATAACAAAGAGAACCCGCATGAAGACCTCGAACAGATCGATATGTTGTGCGGGGAATCTCGATGAAACCAGATGTCTTATTTTTGTTCAGCACTTTTTGCTTTCCGGCCTCGCCCGCGTCTCAGGCGTCCCGACCACCCCCGATAATGGTCCATACCATCATAATCTCGCTGTGGACAAAAGCCGAAAACTAGTCGGAAAACAACGAGGATTTGGCTGCGTGAAATGAGAGCGTGTCAGCCTCAGCGAGCCCCGGCGCTCTCTCGACTAAACATTTCCTTGACGCGGTTGTCCGAGTTGTATCGGTAAAAGGTCGAGTGTCGGCGGAAACGCTAATAGCTGTTTGCGAATTCGATGCCAGCCAGTTTTGCACGCTCGCGAGCCTCCCTTTCGCTGTCGAATAACTCGTCCAACTGGTGTGGTGCACTCATCGGAAGGTGGTTCGCCTTCGTCGGGCGTTCGTCCACCGAAAAGCGGGGTCGCCACTTTCCTGATTCCGAAACCTGGTCGGCGCTGTACCAAACCAATCGAACCGCTCCAGGCACTACCACTTTAACGGCCAGTGCCCAATTCGGGTGGGTAGCCATGCTTGCCTCCAACGAGGTTGGCGATAATCCTAGCTTGAGCGTACGCTTGATTTGGCCAACGGCCCCCGCCGTGCCTTCCTTCCGGCCAGGCGCAATTCATGGGCTTTAAAAGCGTCAGCCCGGCGCTGGGTCGGCTCACCTGACAACGAGTGTTTCGAACGTTCGGGCCGGGGGGAGCGCACTTTTTTTCCACCTCGGCAATGCACGGACCCTTCGATTTGGTTCTCGGCCGACATCGGCGAACAGCGCAACTCGCTCGCTATAGTGAGCAAAGTTTAAGACTAAGCATCAAGACCTCGCGTAGGGTGCGATGTCCCTGAAGACTGCAGCGTGCGCATGCGTGCATAGACGCATCCTTGATCCTGGCGCTGTTTGCGCCACGGACACTGAGTTCACGGTTGTCCCCCGCCTCCCGAGGCGCCATAAACCTGGCCCGTCATATAGCTCGACTGCGCGGACGCGAGTTGCACGTAGACAGGCGCAATTTTCGGCTGGTTGCCCGGCCGCCCCATCGGTACCTGCTGGCCGAACTTCTGAACGTTCTCTGTCGTCTGCCCACCACCCACTTGCAGCGCCGTCCAAAAGGGGTCGGACGCCACCGCATTGACGCGGATGCCGCGCTTGATCATCTGTTTGGTAAGGCCTTTGGTGAAATTTGCGATGGTCGCCTTTGTCATCGCGTAATCGAGCAGCTTGGCAGAC
>JBEEGV010000073.1:0-3926 GCA_041167085.1 Verrucomicrobiota bacterium | reverse complement strand
ACCTTTACAGAGCGACCATCGCCGTTGCAGTGTTGCCATGGAGGGAAACGTTCGGCGCGGATAAATGAGCGACAGCGACCCAGGATTACGCAAGCTCGCCGCCATCATGTTTACCGACATGGTGGGCTACAGCGCGCTTTCGCAACAGGACGACAAGCTGGCACTCGAGTTACTGGAGGAACATCGCAAGTTGCTCCGCGAAATCTTTCCTCGATTCCACGGCAGCGAAATCAAAACCATCGGTGACGCTTTCCTGGTTGAGTTCAACAGCGCCTTGGAAGCGGCGCAATGCGCGATCGAAATTCAGCGCGCCCTGGCCAAGCGGAACGCCGATGCTCCGGCCGCGCGGCAAATCCAGCTCAAAATCGGCATTCATATCGGCGACGTCGTGCATCGCGACGGCGACGTGTACGGCGATGGAGTCAACATCGCTTCGCGCATCGAGCCGCTGGCGGGCGCAGGCGGCATTTGCGTGTCGATGGATGTGGAACGGCAGATCCGCAACGCGGTCGAGACGCGCTTTGAAAAGCTCGCGCCTACCGAGTTGAAAAACATTTCGGTCGCGATGGAGTTGTTTCGCATCGTGCTGCCTTGGGAGCAGAAATCAGAAGACAAAGGTCAGCGATCAGAGGTCAGAGATCAGAAGTCAGAGATCACAACAAGTTCAGTCACTCCCAAGAACAAAAAAGCAGTCTTGATCGCCGCAGGCGTGTTGCTCTGCGCCTTGCTAACCGGCGTCGGCTGGTGGTGGAGTAGTCTGCCACGCAAGAACTCCAGTGGACGCGTCGAGAGCGGCGGAGAGTCGGCAGCGTCGGCCGGTCCGGCGCTCAGCCGAACGCGACCCTCCATCACCGACAAATCGATCGCGGTGCTGCCATTTGAGAACCTGAGCGAGGACAAATCCAACGCCTTCTTCGCTGACGGGGTGCAGGACGAAATTCTCACCAACCTGGCGAAGGTCGCGGATTTGAAAGTGATCAGCCGCACGAGCGTGATGCAATTTCGGGACAAGGCCGCGCGCAATTTGCGCGAGATCGCGCAACAGCTCGGGGTGGCACATGTGCTAGAGGGCAGCGTGCAACGAGCCGCGGGCAAGATTCGCATTAACGCGCAGCTGATCGATGCGCGCAGTGATGCGCATCTATGGGCCCAAACATATGATCGCGATCTGGCTGATGTCTTTGCCATTCAAAGCGAGATCGCCAAAACGATTGCCGAGCAGCTGCAAGCCAAGCTATCGCCCAAAGAGGAAGCGGTGGTGGAAGCCAAGCCGACGAAAGACCTCGTCGCCTATGATTTGTACTTGCGAGCGCTGGAGATCGAACGCAACCGGTCTAGCAGCGTCGGCTCGGGCGGGGCCGAAGCGTCCAAACGAGAGATCGAGCTTTTGAACCAGGCCGTGACGCGTGATCCCGAATTTGTTCCCGCGCTTTGCCTGCTGGCCAACACCCACTTGTATCTGTTTTGGCTGAACGACCGGAGCGCGCCTCATGTTGATTTGGCTAAGAAAGCGCTGGAGGCCGCGGCCCGCCTGCAACCGGATTCGGGCGATGTTCATTTCACACGAGGCCTACTCTATTATAGAGGCTCTCGGGATTACGGGCCGGCCCTGGCCGAGTTCGCCCTGGCCCAACGCAGCTCGCCTAACGACGTCTACGTTCCTTTCCTTATCGGGATGGTGGAACGGCGGCAAGGACGCTGGGAGGAATGCCTCCAGCACATCCAGCAGGCGATGGCCTTGGACCCGCATAACCTCGCACTGATTCCTGAGCTCTCGACGACCTACTTCATCTTGCGTCGGTACGATGAATCTTCCAAAGTGCTCGATAGCGCCCTGGCATGGAAGCCTCGCGATTTTTCACTGTCATTTCTTCGCGCGTGGAATGACGCGTATGGGAAGGCTGACCTCGGCCGCTGGAAAGCGGTTGTGAGCGGCGGAGCAGACGCTCCGGCCGACCCGAACGACCTGATCAGCGCGCGGCTGGCTCTAGCTTTTTTCGAGCGAGACTACCGGGCGGCCCAGCAGGCCTTAGACACGCCGGGACTGGCCGAGTTCGACGATAACGGCTTCTTCATTCCGCGAGAATGGCTCCAGGGGATCATCGCTCGCGGACTGGGTGACAAGGCGCGAGCTAACGCACAATTCCTGGCCGCTCGCGAACGGGCCGCGGCCGCCGCGCAGGAAAACCCTAACGACGCCAGAGCGCTCATCGCTCTGGGCCAGATCGATGCCGCTCTGGGACGAACAGCGGACGCGGTCCGTGAAGGTGAACATGCGGCCGAGCTGCTTCCGCCGTCCAAGGACTCGATCAATGGCGGGTTAATTCAGGACAAGCTGGCGCGCATTTATGCTCAGGCGGGTGACGGGAATCACGCTTTCAGTTTGCTCGAAAAAGCGTGGAAGGTTGCAAACGGCGTGAGCTACGGTTCGCTCAAACTCGAACAAGACTGGGATCCGCTCCGCCACGATCCGCGCTTCGACAAGCTCGTGCAGTCACTTGCTCCAAAATAATTCGCCGAGAAAAGCGGAAAGCTGAAGGCTGTTGTCCGCAAATGTCGCAGACTTTCAACACCCTAATTACCGATCCGAGAATCTCGAGAAGAGCGGAAAGGCTGAAATCGGGCGGACCTTCGCGATAGCGAAAGTCTAACAAAAGGAAAACAATCTCGTCCGGCTAGCGCCAAGGCAGTTCGATATCCGATCGGCCGCTAGACTAAGGGCCATGTGCGGCATTTCTCCGGTCGCCGCCCGGCATCGCAATCCTATCAGACCCAATTATTGCGCCTTTGAAGGCGCCAGCGTCGACAACCCCTTTTTCCGTCGACAGCATGGATCTTGACCTGCACGATGTCTTATGGACAATTTACCCCGGCCGGTTTCCTGTATCCTCGGTCTCACCATGTGTCTGTTTCTACTGGGGACTGCATCAGCGCGCGCTGATGACCCCGTGGAATATCCGAAAGCCGCTCCTTTGCTTACCATCAGTCCGACCGCTGCCGGCTTCTCCGCTGAAAGCACAGAGGGTGATGACGCCCCCCATTTGCTGCGCCTGCCAAACGAAGATGGTGAGAAATTTCCCACGGTTTTAATGCTCACGATGGGAAAGGAAAAAACACTCAAGGAAGACCTGAACAACTTCAGCCACGGCAATGCCGATTCGATGAAACTGACCGGCGCGCACTACGATACCGAAACACAAATTAAGCTTCCCTTCAGCAGCCAAACCGAGTCAGCCAGCGGTGAGCGCGACGGCGAGAGCTTCACAGTGACAGCAGTCGCCATCCGGCTCAAAAATCAGGATGTCATAGCCATCGCAGCGTCGCCTTCCGGCGACGTCGAAGCTGCGCAGGCTAAACTGACAAAGCTGCTGAAGACCATCAAGCCGGTGGAGACCACCCAGCCGGTGGCGAAAGGCAACGCGAGCGGCCCGACGCCGTTAGGGAAGTCGTTAGTCGAACTCGACTCCCACATCAAGTTGACCGCCGCGAACGACGATTGGAAGGCAATGGGACAGGATTGGGTCGACCAGACCACCGCCTGCGCCGATCCGGCATGCGTGGCGGGACAGCTGGCAACGCTGGAAGAGCACTTGAAATGGGAAGCGGTCGACCCAGCTTGGAAGAAGAGACGAGATAGCTGGGTGGAGGAGTGCAAGAATGCGAAGACCGGTGCCGAGGTCAGTAAGCTCTTGTTGGATTTCGAGCAAACCGTGGGTTGGAAAGCTGTCGATGAACAATGGAAGGGGCTCCGGGACGGGTGGGTCGCAGCCGTGAAGAAGGACTGAATCGGGTCGCGGCCGCGATGTGGACTGAGCCGGGATTTGGAGTTTGGAAGGTCGTCGCACCTCAACATTCGTCCGCTCCCCGCTTACTCACCTTCGCCCCACAGGTCATACAATCTATGTCGCGCCTTCTCCAGTCACTCC
>JBEEGV010000072.1:0-5569 GCA_041167085.1 Verrucomicrobiota bacterium | reverse complement strand
CGATGATTCCGGGCGCAGCCTAATAAGGGGCTCCTGGGCCGTTACCCTTGAACCCTCCTTGACAAAAATCTCGGCGACGATTCCACCTTCAAGATGCTGGACCGTTTGAACTTGACCCCGTGGCACGATTTGACCCTGCGCGATAGTAACTTCCCGAACCCGCGTCATGGACGCCCAAACGATCGTGGCAATGACGAAGCCAGAGATGGTGATTAGGGTCGCGACCAATACACGCGGCGGCCGACCGTCTTCCAACACGAGTGGCTGGGTAAGACGTCGCGCAACTTCTGTCCGCCGGGCAAGTATTGGAACCAAGGTGTTCAAGCCTCAAAATGGCCGATAGAAGACACGCAAATTATAGATAGCTCGCATTAATAAAATATGCCGCTGGATTTAGAAAATATTAGGCTGCCGCGGATATGCGCTCCAAGACCCTATCCGGCGGCCCATCCAACGATACCTGTCCGTCCTTCAGCAGGATCACGCGGTCGGCCAGTCGCATATGGCTCGGGCGGAATGTCGTAAATAGGACCGTCGCACGGCCCTTCAGCGCCGCAAGCTTCTTAAGTAAGTGCAATTCCGATGCTGTGTCGAGAGAGGCCGCGGGATTGTCCAGCAAATAAACGGGCGCGTCCTTTATGAAACAACGCGCCAGCGCCAGCCGTTGTTTCAAGGCATCCGAGAAATTTTCAATATCTGCGGCCGTGAGCCGGCGCTCGATGCCCTCGCCCATCAACTGTGCTTCGCTGTCTAGTCCCATTTCCTTTAGAGCCAACACAATCTGTGCGTCACTTGCATCCGGTCGGGAGAGCCGAATATTTTGCGCCAAAGTGCCATAGAAGAAATTCGTCGTTTCTGGCAAAAAGGCTATCTGAGAGCGCCATTCGGTCGGATCAATTTGCCGCAAATCCATGTCATCGACCAGTACAGCGCCGAGGCTAGGCGGATAAAGCCCCGCTATAAGTCTGAGTAGTGTTGTTTTGCCAACGCCACTCGCGCCTGTGATGGCGATCATCTCGCCTGGCTTGATCTCGAGTTGCACACCACGGAGTACCGCCTCCTGGCGCTGCGCGTAACGAAAGGCAAGGCGCTGTACGGATATTTTCCCGCTAAATTGCCGGAAAAAGGAACGTGGCGCCCGCACATCTCGTTCGCTCCGAATCTTCATGAGCCGGTCAATTTGCCTGAAGGTCTGGAGCGCTTGTTCTAGCCGGGGCATGGAGAGATAGGTCGATTGAAGCGGCGACAGCACTCGCCACACCAGAGCCATAGTGCCAATCAGTGCGCCTGAAGTCATTGAACCCCTGCTCACGCTTAGCGCACCGAGACCAAGCGTGGCGATTCCGGCAATGCTGACCAGCAGCTCTCCCATATTTTGCACGGCGTTATTGAACCTGTGCGCCCGATGGCTCTGGTCCGAAATCAGTTGGGCCAGACCTCGATGCCGCGCGATCCAAATGTGTTCGGCGCTTAGCGAGCGGATCGCACGGCGCTTGGTGAAGATCTCGTGAAGCAAGATGTTGCGACGCTGCTTGGCGGTACTGATCGCTCGAACATAATTACGGGTTACCGGAATTGTTATCGCGGAGAGCACAACATAAGCCGCTATGAGCGACACTGGCACCCAGACAAGATTCCCGCCCCACATCGCGATCGCAATGAGAAAAATGAAGATGAATGGAATATCGACAACTGATGAGGCCAAGGTTCCAGTGAAGACATCTCGCATACTCTCAAACTGCTTTAGTCGCGAGATTTGAGTGCCGACCGGGGCGGCCTCGACCATTGAAACCGGCATGTTGAGGATCACCTCGAAGGCCTTCATGCCGATGAGAGCGTCGATCCGGGCACCAAAATACGCCATCGCTCGTGCGCGAACGCTGCGCAGTGCAAGGTTCGTGACGATTACGATGCCGGCGCCTATTGCCAGCATAATCACGATATCTATCGACTTCGTGCCGATTCCCAGATCATACACGCAGATGACAAAGATCGGCAGCGCAAGCGCTGCGAGGTTTCCCAACAGACTAAACCCGAGGGTCGCTACGATTGTCGGCCTGAATTGTCTAATTGCGGAAAATAGCCAGGACGCCCCTGGTTCAACGGTTTCGGTCTTAACCGACTGGTCCCGAATAAAGTAAGCCCAGCCACCGTGCTTCCCTGGTTCGATTTTTTTCCAAGAAGCCGACTTGCCGTCGAATGCAAGAAAGGTTCCGTCCGGCTCACGGTCTACGATAAGCGTGATGTCGGTACCGTCGCGCGTGAACAAACATGGGAGGGAGTGGGACTTGATCTTTGATTGCTTCAGAAATTTTCTGGTTGTCCCGTAACCCAATAAAGAAAGAACGCGACGCAGCGCCTCGACATTGTCGATACGATCGAAATGCGGCAGGGCCTCCTGAATCAGGCGTCCCTCGCCGGCCCAGCCAAACAATGCGAGCGTCGGGGCCAGACAGGCCTCTGCGGAGGTTTCGGGATGAACGATACTGTTGATTGTAGAAATCAGAGATTCTTGCGGGGAGCACGACAAATCGTCTGAGACATTTGCAAATTCGGCGGCGAGTCGCGCCAAGTTAGCATGAACCGGATTTTCAATCAGCTCCGACGCCGGGGCTTGGTTTGCGCCGCCGAGAGGCGATCCTGGGTCACGATGCGTCGTCACGTCGCCACCTTCCGCGAACTGCCTAAGGAGGAGAGAGACCAACCAGCACAACCGTCTTCAAGAGCAATTTGATGGTCGCACAGAGCCAACAGCGACGGACGGTGCGTCACAACAAGTACAGTCAGGCTGCCACGGAGAACATTCAGCGCCTTAATGAGCGCGGGCTCGGCAATCGCATCCAGCAACATATTCGCCTCATCGAGCGCAAGCACGCGCGGACGATTTGTCAGCGCTCGGACGATGTTCACTTGCTGCGCGATCGACATAGGCAGATCGTCACCGATGCCTTCGCCAAGCTTCGTCTCGTACCCATCTGGTAGGAGATTGATGGTTGCTTCAAGACCCAGGAGTTGCGCCATCTTGCGCGCGAAATCGCGCTTCTCTGGAGCGAACATAGTGAGATTTTCCATGATCGTGCCGGAAAATATGGCGGGTACAGCTCCGACATAGGCTATGTGTCGGCGTATCGCCGCAAATTGCGAGGCCAACGTTGATACGCCGTCGACCGTGACGCAACCGGAGGTTGGCTCAATCTCCCCCAGCATTAACTTTAGCAGCGTGGTCCGCCCCGAACTTTCCCTTCCTTTCAGGCCTATCATTGCACCGGCTTCGATCGAAATGTCGCGCACCACCAAAGTTTGATTGAGATCTGTCGGATGTCGATAGACGACGTTCTCAAATCGAATATCGCCCTTCACCGACGCATGAATTTCGAAAGGAGCCTCTGCTGAAGGTAGATCGAGGAGCGACTTAACTTCGGCTCGGCGATGATCCACGGTTTCCTTCTCGGTCCAGAGAGAAATCGCCCGTAGCAGAGGCTGCAGAATTTGACCCGACAGCATCGTGCAAGCCGCTAGAGCTCCCATTGTCAGCTGGTCGTTTATGACTTGGGAGCCCCCTATCGCCACTACGACCAATTGCGAGACACTCCCGAAAAGCAGTGCGGCGGTTTGGTTTGCCTGCCCAGTCGAGATGGAGGACATCGTCGTTTTCGCCACCGCTTCCTGCAGCCTCTCAAAGCGGCGCTGCATCTGCGGCTCCATCGCCATAGCCTTGACCGTGTGAATCCCGATCAATACCTCGGAGATAAAGTCATATTTCCGATTATCCTGCGTGGTGCGCGCATCGAGTATCCTTCGGAATTCGCGAGCGCGACCTATGGCAAGCGCAGCAAACCCGAAAAACAGACTTGCCGGCACAAGCACCATTGCGCCGCCCACGATCGCCATCACCAAAAGAGCGATACCCACAAACGGCAGATCGATTAAGACCAGCCGTGCCTGTCCGCTGTGATAATCAGCCAGTGCTGCTGCCGCGCCATAGCGGTTCACGTGCACGGCGGCAGGTTCGCGCTCAAACCCTCCGTTGGGCGCGCGAAGAAAACGGGCGACTCCTTCGTTTTCCACGTTTCGGGCGAAGCGCATCGCCTGCGAAGACAAGAGAACCGATCTTAACGTTTTTAAAACGAAGTCAATAGCGAGCGCTATCGCGAGACCAAAGAAGAGCCATGCGAGCGTCGAAAACGATCGGTTTGGAATAACGCGATCGTATACCTGCATGATCGAAAGCGGGAGCGACAAGGCTAGGAGATTAATGACAAAGGACGCAAAATAGACCGCTGCCGGAACCGTTGGCTCGCGAACGAGGGCTCCGCCTATGGATACAAAGCTAACCGGGCTCTTGCGCGCAACGCGAGCCGACCGACGGCTCAAAGGCCCCGGCTTTGCTTCCGCGATGAAACGTTTAATGAACACAACCAATACGCCATTACATTAAAAACACCCTAACCATTGACTGGATTTGCTTAGCGTCACGTTAAGGTAAGCTTGGCCGTCGGGAGCCCGCGCTGGGCGAAAAATCTGTTTCCAAATCGTTAAAGCCTGGCTCCAGGCTACCTTGGATCGATTGGCACGGATTTAATCAATTGCCAGTAGGTTAGCTGAAAGCGTTTTTTAATCGGTCTTTGACGGCCAACTGCGTTTGCAGGTGATTCATGCCCAACAATGACATTTTAGATGATTTGCTGGTCCGCCCGGACAAGGCCGTTCGGAAAGCAGAGGGCGTGGTCGAACCCGCGCGCAGCAACCAAGGGAATGAAAGCGGATACGATCTAACAAATCCGAACCTGCACCACGGCGCAGAAGCCAAGTATGCGCCAACTCTGCAAATCGTGAGTAAAGCCGGATCCATCGTAGCTTCTGCCGAAGCAGGGTTACATGAAGGCCAGACGATCGGCGAGAGCTCGCATCTTCCCGTCGGCGGTAGCGGCCCGATCGCCACCATCATCGCAGATCAGAGCGCTTATGAAGGTCACACCTTCTCTCTCAATGTCTCAGGTCACTTCAAACCTTCCACCGGCGATCCCCTGACCTTCTCGGCCAAACTGCCGACGGGCCTCGGCATCGACGCCACCGGCATCATCTCAGGAACTCCGACCGACAGCGACTTCGGCAACAGCCGAGTCACGGTGACGGCAACCGATGCTCACGGTCAGGCGATCAGCGAGAGCTTCTATCTTGCCGTCGGCGACGGCGGTCCGACCGCCACCGCCATCGCAAACCAAAGCGCCTATGAGGGCCATAGCTTCTCGCTCAACGTCTCCAATTACTTCGCCGCTGCCGCGGGCGATGCCCTGACCTTCTCAGCGAAGCTGCCAGCGGGCCTCAGCATCGATGCCCATACCGGCGTCATCTCGGGAACTCCGAACGACAGCGACTTCGGCAACAACCTGATCACGGTGACAGCCACCGACGCCCATGGTCTGGCGATCAGCGAGAGCTTCAATCTCGCCGTCGGCGACAGCGGCCCGACCGCCACCGCCATCGCAAACCAAAGCTCCTTTGAGGGACAGAGCTTCGCGCTCAACGTCTCCAGCCACTTCGCGGCCCCCGCCGCTGGCGATACTCT
>JBEEGV010000071.1:0-2634 GCA_041167085.1 Verrucomicrobiota bacterium | reverse complement strand
CCAGGGTGTAGAGTCGTTGGACACAGGACGCTGACGCTTAGGAGTAAGGCGAGAACGCCTTACCTACCTTGCAGATCGACTCACGTCTTATGCCACAAATAATTCCTCCAGCACCTGAATAATCGGTCCAATCTCGTGATTGGATTCCAAAAGAAAATGCTGAATCAACTTTTGGCTTTCTCCCCAACAAGCGGCCAACGGCGGAAGGATCGTCTCTTCCAGTTTTTCGGGCTCGGGCAAACGCGTTTTCACCGCGCTCGCGCGGGCCGCACTTAAAATCGCTTCTGCAATGGCCTCACGAGCTTCATCGAGCAAGTCTTCGCCAGCCAGAATACGACCCATCTTTAACTTGCGTTGGAATCGCGTGTGATGACAGTCGAAGCGAACGCGTTCTTCTTCGGTAAGTTGGACCGCGGACATCTGCACCCCCGGATGAAGATGCCGTGTCGCGCGGATTTTCATCTGCAAAAGCCCGGTATCGCAAAGACGGCGAATCGCCTCTTCGGTCGAACGGTCCACGACCTGCCACCGCGCATCCTCCGGTGCGGCTGGACGAGAATTCCCGAGGAGCTTTTCATAGGCCGGCTCAAGTCGTTCGCGCCACCCGACGGCATCGCGCTCAACCACAACAATTAGAATGGAGTCGCTTTCGCCGGCCGGAAAGCGCTCTTCACAGGCAACCAACTGTGGACCTAGCAGCTGCGCCGCGTGTCGCGCAAAAGCCTCAGCCGGATCGGCTGGAGGAGCCGTGGCCGCAGGAGTAGCCGGCTTGGCTTGAGTTAGCGGCGTTGGAGCGATCATTAGCTCTAGCTTGCTAAGAAACGTTTGGCCGCCTCTTTTCAGTTTGATTTCCTTGAGGTCGCCAATCCGGTCCAGAACACCATCGGCCAGACCCCGTTTCGCAGCTAGAGTACCAAGCATCCGATGCTCAATCGTGTCCTGGGCGATGAGATTGATCACCGTTACGGGCCGCGACTGATTTTTGCGCCAAGCGCGTGCGATCCGCTGTTCCAACTTGGCGGGGTTCCAAGGGAGGTCACAGTTAACAACCACGCTAGCGTTCTGTAAGTTCAGACCTACACCGCCGGAGTCCGTGCTGAGGAATACCCGGCATCGAGGGTCACTCTTGAAGACCCGAATTTCCGCCCGACGCCGCTGTTGTGGCACGCTGCCGGTGTGCCAGGCATACCCTATCTGCATCAGCCGCAAGCGATCCCTAGCCAGTTCAAGCATCCGTTCCCACTCAGAAAAGAGGACAACTTTAACTTCAGCCTCCGCCAGGCATTCCTCCAGGATTCTCTCGAGTTCTTCAATTTTCGGCGACGCTCGATTTTCGCGGTCGAGAATGTAGGTGGTGTCGCAGATCATGCGCATCATCGCCAGCTCGCGCATTAGTTTTTCCTGTTGCTGTTTGGTCAGCGGTTTGCGCTTGGCGAGAGCAACCAGCCTTGACACTTCACCCTCGTGGTCCTGGTAAGCCGCGCGCTGTTGAGAACTAAGCGAGACAAAGAAATTTCGGTCCGTGCGCCCTGGCAGTTCTGTCTCCACATCAGCTTTACGCCTGCGTAGCAACAACGGCCCGACACGATCATGCAACAGTTCGAGGTTGCGATACTCTTTTGGTCGCCCCCGTTCGTCCAACTCATAAAACTCGCGATTGAATCGAAAGAGCGGCCCGAAAACGGCTGGATCGAGAAAGTCGACGATCGAATAGAGCTCGTCGATCCGATTTTCGATCGGCGTTCCGGTCAGCACGAAGGCATAGCGGCTCTCCAGCCGTTTGATAGCTTGGGCAGTTTTCGTACTCCAGTTTTTGATCCGCTGCGCCTCGTCAAGAACCACGATGTCCGGTCGTAGCAGGCTATTTACTTCAAGCGCGTCGCGAACCATTTGTTCGTAATTCACGATCGTAAAAAACGCGGGATCCCGGAAAGCGCGGAGCCTCTCTCGGTGAGGACCGAACACCAGCCGATACGAGAGCCCGGAGAACTGCTGGATCTGTTCTTCCCATTCCGTCTTAAGGGAAGCCGGCGTCACGACGAGCACTCTCACTGCTTTTCTCAAGCGATACAACAACGCGCAGGCAGCGATGGCCTGGATCGTCTTGCCCAGACCCATTTCGTCGGCGAGCAGTGCCCGTTCGTTAAAGGCGAGATGAAGCATCCCTTCACGCTGGTACGGGAACAGCGGCACGCGTGTTTCATGTTGCGGATAAATTCCAGACTGCACCTTTTCTTCATAGTCGCGGCGCAAAACGATTCGCTCCTCGCGTCTGCGCTTTTGTTCGATCCAACGCGGAACCTCTTGCGATATGCGCAACTCAAATATTTTGAGTTGGCGCAAGTCAGCCACGACCTCCTCGACATCACATCCGCTGCGAAGAATTCCGTCAGCTTCGAAATACTCCTTCAGTACTGGTGGTGTTTTCGGGGTCCGGTTCTCAAGGCGCAATGTATTCAGGGGCTCGTCCCAGACCACCTCCATGCGGTCCGAGCCATTCTCCATGGCCTCAGCGAAAATCTTTGAGAATCGGGTCTCCAGATTCACGAGGACGGCTTCCACATGCTTGCAGGTGCCGAGCCCATTGATCCGAAAGTCAGTGCAGGTGCAGGAGAAAATGCGTCCGGCCAAAGA
>JBEEGV010000070.1:0-3961 GCA_041167085.1 Verrucomicrobiota bacterium | reverse complement strand
ACCTGATGCAGGACGGGCTCAAGGGGCTTGCGGGCGTCTCGATCGAGGGTGATTCCTCCCCCGAGCCGGCCGCGCGCAAAATCGAGCACGTTGTCGATTAGCCCGGCCATACGCATTACGGTAGCCTCAAGCATTGCGACAACTTGATACTCTTTGTCGCTTTTTGCCTCTCGTCCCAAGATGCGCGCGCCTGCGCTTATGGAGGCAAGAGGATTGCGGAGATCGTGGCCAAGTACGGCGATAAATTGCTCCCGCAATTCCGAAGTCTCGCGTTCACGTTCCAGGCTAATCTTTGCCATTTCGCGAGCCTGTAGAAGCTCATGTTCATAGCGTCGTCGATCGGTGGCCTTAATCAAAGCCAGCCGAGTGAACAGTGGTTTGCCGGAAGCGTCTCGGCCTTCCAGAGCATTGGCAATCATCTGGAGCGGCTCACCAGCCGCCGTCACCATGTCAATAGCAAACTCGTTGAAGAAGCCCTGCATCCGCAGCAGCGGCGCGATGTGAGTTTCGTAATAGATGCGACCCGCCATGTTGAGGAAGTCACTGAACCGTTTGCCGGTCATCTGGTCAGCGGTGTGGCCGATCCAGCCTAGCAAGGTTTGGTTTACTCGCTCGATACGGCCGTTCGTCTGCAGCGTGATATAGCCGCAGGGTGCATTCTCGAACATATCCTCGAAATCATCGATTCGGAGTTCGTCCACCGGAAGGCTCAGACGAACGATCGCATGGCGGAGATAACTTCGTCGGGAGCGCTGAGATTAGGGCAATGCCCGGTAGCCTCCAAAACTATGATCTCGCTATTCGGAATTTCGCGGTGGACGAACTCGCCAACCTCTTTTGACGCAATGATGTCCTCGCTGCATTGAAGTATCAATGTCGGAATATCCACTTTGGCCAGGTCGGCGCGATTGTCGGACGTGAATGTGACCCGCGCGAAAGCCTTGGCAATTTCGGGATCAGTTCGACAAAAGCTGTTTGTCAGCTCCTCGCCAAGTTCGGGGCGATCGGGATTGCCCATGATCGCCGGCGCCATCTGAGCCGACCAACCCATGTGATTCAATTCCAGGAACTGCAGAAGCTCATCGATCTGCCTTTCGCTGAAGCCGCCTCTATAGTCGCCATCGTCGATATACCGGGCTGAAGGCCCAACCATCACCAGCTTTCCAAACATTCCCGGCGCCTTTTCCACCGCGAGCGCACCGATCATGCTGCTGACCGAGTGGCCGACGAAGACCGCATCCTTCAAACCGAGTTCGCGGCCGATCTCGACCACGTCATCGGCATAACCTCCTAAGGTCGAATACTTGGCCTTGTCGTAAGCCTTCAGGTCAGATCCGCCGGCCCCGACGTGGTCGAACAGGACGGTTCTGAAATCGTCTTCGAACGCCGGTTCCACGAACCGCCACATGTTCTGGTCACAGCCAAATCCGTGGGCAAATACCATCGCCCGTTCGCCCGACCCACGGACATAGACGTTATTTCGTTCGATTACGCCCACGATGCTTATCCCAATTCGGGCGGCTATCCTCCCGATCATTCAGCATGACTGCTCCCTGCAACCAAAACCCTGACGTTCGCTCTTGATGAGCCGTTTAGATCATTACGAGTTTGATCTGGCCGTCTTCAAAGGTTCCTGTCGCAAGAGCGTCGCGTGCCATCTTTTCGATGATAGGCCAATTTGTGAGGAGGTACTTCTGCGCCTGTAACTTCGTTGGGAACTTGGTTTGCAGAGTGCAGCCCTGCCGCGCGTTCCCATTCGCAATCTGAAAAGATACCGTTTGGGGTCCCTCGCTGATCTCTTGTTCGGTGGGCCTGGCAAGTTTCCGCATACAGTGTTCCTTTGTTAAGCTTTCGCGCTGGTCGCGAATGAAGGCGCTCGTTTCTCGGGTGAAATTGGCCTGCGAATAGGTGGGTCATGACCTATACGGCCCGGCAGATCTAATCGCCTGAGGCCGCCGCAGCAGCGATCTTTTTGGCCTTCGGAAGGCGTTTCGGCCCCTGGTCCGCGCTGGCTTGGGTATTGCGGACGGCATCGGCCAGCATCTCACGCAGCTCATCCTTCGTCTTCGGCGGTTGCCGCGTGATAGATCCTTGCCATTGAGCCATAACATCTATGTGGGGATGCCCGAGGGAGAATTAAAGTGGAGACCGCGAGAATCGGAGGCGCAACTTATGGCCGATGAGTCGGCTGCGGAAAAGCCACTCCGCCTGGGAACGATGAGCGGACTCAAGTCGAACATCGTGCCATGTATGAAAGTGCCGCCAGCGGAAATGGTCCAGCCACCTTATGAGACCACCCCCGGAAGGTTCCATCCTGGAACAGGGAAACGGTAATGCAACCCTCCAATCGAGAATTCTGGTGCACAGTTATTCAACAAGCTTGAAGTGTCGGCCCTCGTCTCAATACGATCATGATTGATTCCAAGGCGGCGACCCGCTTTGGCGGATGGCCGTAATGTCGGTCGACTTTTGGGGGCAACAATGCGCGTTGATCTGTTGAAGGTCCCGAATTTCAAAATCATTTCTGGCCTGGCTTTCTGTCTGGCGATGTTGCCGGCGGCGAGCCATGCCTTCACGCAGGATGACCAACGACGGCTTTGCACCGGCGATGTTTTCCGGCTCTGTTCATCGGAAATTCCTGACGCGGCACGGATCACGGCCTGCATGCGCAGACAACGGGCTAGTCTAAGTCAAGGCTGCCGCAGCGTCTTCGGCAAACCAGTCGAACATTCTGCTTCGGCGAAGTAAACCTCACGTTTTGTTCAGTTGTTCCAAGCGCGGGCCGAGTCCCAGACGAAGTCCGCTCTAAAGTGGACATTCCTAGTCGTCATTATGCGAAAAAACAGTGGCACCCATCCGTGCCAATCAGGGATTGTAATCCGCTTTGCACCGATGAGCGGACTCCCGAAACGTAATCACCAAGTCCGAAGAGTGCCACGAACGGACCAACTCTAACCTGGCTGCTGTGGGAGCGAATGCTCGAGGAAGAAACGCAGCATTTCCCTCGTTGCGTCCGGTCCTCCCGGATCAGTATAGGAGCCAACAGGGCTGCCTCCCGACCATGCGTGTCCAGCTCCGTGGATATTCCAGTGCTCCAAAATTCCACGCCCCCTCGCGTCGCTATGGATCGTGCGCGTATAGGCATGCCCTCCAGGTACCCGCCCGCGCTGCACCTTCTTTTGCGTGCTCGTCGTTCTCATAGACTGCTCAAGAATATGATCGCCGTTGCTTGGATGCACCGTGGTGTCGCGATCGCCGTGAAAAACAATGGTGGGGACAGGTGGCCCATCACCTTGAATTATCCTGTTATCGGACCCGCCACCTTGTCGCATGGCGACAAACGCGGTGGGAAGGTCCATGGCGGCCCCACAGGCGAGGCCAGAATGTACACCGATTGCCGCGTACAGATCATTGTACGTTGCTCCCATGATTGCAGCAGCCGCCGCTCCAGCCGACAGCCCACCAACGTAGACGCGCTTTGGATCAACCGAATAGTCGCGCATGACTTGGCGAGTTATGCCCGCGATAAGCGAAGGTTCACCTCTGCCCCGCTGCTGGTCCGCCGTGCGAAACCAGTTCCAACATTTCGCCTGGTTTGCCTCGCGGCGCTGGCCAGGATAGACGACAAAGCAAGTTTGTTCTTCTGCGATAAAGTTCATCCTCGTGCCGGCGGCGAAATCATCTGGCGACTGGGTGCAGCCGTGTAGCATGACGACCAAAGGAAGCGGTTGCCCCTGATAACGGCTCGGGATGAAGAGCTTGTAAGCACGGCTTCCCGCCGGATTGCTGTAGGTAGCTTCAATGAACCTTGCGCCCTCCGGCACGATGTCCTGTTGGGACAGCGGGGCGCGTTTAATCGCACCTCCCAATCCGAACCCAGAGCCCTCCTTTGTGCGATCGAGCAACGCGCGGAGCATGTTCGGTTGAGCGGATGTGGCCTTTGCGAAGTGCGGACTGTCCG
>JBEEGV010000069.1:0-2949 GCA_041167085.1 Verrucomicrobiota bacterium | reverse complement strand
GACTCATAGACGGCCATCTTCTCGAAGACCTGGTTTTGGGCGCGCCAATCCTCGAAATCAGGGTACGAGACGGAGAACCGGTTCTCACGGCTCTTTACGTTGAGGCGGGTATCTGTTCCGTTGATTGCAACTAGTTGATCGGCCTGATTGAAGGCGAGCGGGCGGAGCAGCACGGCATTGACCACGCTAAAGATCGCGGTGTTTGCGCCTATTCCGAGCGCGAGGATCAGCACCGTGATCGCGGTAAAACCGGGGTTTTTCGCCAACATTCGTGCGCCGTAGCGCAAATCGTGGAGAAACGTACTCATAAGAAGAGGACTCGGAAGTTAACTTTCAGTTGTTTTCATTCGGCGCGTAAGGCGACCATTGGATCGACACCACTGGCCCGACGCGCCGGCAACCAGCAGGCGAGCAGAGCTACCAAAAGGAGAAGACACGACAAGCCGAGAAAGGTCGCGAAGTCGGTAGCACTCACTCCAAAAAGCAGATTGGCTATCAAACGTGTCAGCCCAAGAGAGGCGATGATTCCCAAGAGCACGCCGATGGCGGTCAGCCTCATGCCTTGGTTTACGATCAGCCTGAGGACTTCCGCGCGCTGTGCGCCGAGCGCCATTCGAATTCCGATTTCGCGAGTGCGCTGCGAAACGGAATAGGACATCACTCCATAAAGTCCGATGGCGGCAAGTGTCACCGCCAGGCCGGCGAAAATGGTTAAGAGAGTCATCGTGAACTTTCGCTTTAGAAGGGAACGAGCTACGAGCCCTTCCATTGAGCGAGCGGTCCCCGGTGCCACGTTCTTGTCCACACTCCAGACGGCGTCCTGAATAGCCGGGACCAACGTGAGCGGGTTGGAAGTCAAAGTGCGGACAACCACGAACATTCTCGGCCAACTCGCCTGGCCGAGCGGCTGGTAAAGTTCTGCGCGCGGGGCGGTTTCGAGCGCCAGATGCCTGACATTTCCCACGACGCCCACGATCTCCAGTTTCTCATTATGTGGACCAAAGTTGACAACGAATTTGCCAATCGGGTCCTCCCCGGGAAATGTCGCGCGCACGAAAGCTTCGTTCACGATCGCAACCGGGAGGGAGTTTTTGGTATCGTGCTCGGTGAAATTGCGCCCTTGCAGAAGCGGGATGCCGAGCGTGCGAAAGTATTCAGGCGTTCCAACACGGATGTCCGAGCTGTAACCGGTGTTACTGCCGGGAAGGTTGAACGAACGACTGCTGTTTCCGCCAGAGAGCGGCAGCCGGCTCACGGCCGCAGCCCGCTCGACTCCCGGGACCGCCTGGACGCGTGCAACGACCTGTTGATAAAAAATGGTCTGGCGTGCTTCATCGGTGAAGGAAGGGCCGATGTCGAAAATCAAAAGACGTTCGGGAACGAATCCCGGATCGACCCGCGTTAGTTTCGAGAAACTTTTCACCATGAGGCCGGCAGCAATGAGCAAGACAAGCGAGAGCCCGACTTCGGTAGCTATCAGAACCGATCTGCTCCGGCTGCGGCTGGAAGTGCTCCCCCGTTCCCCCTCGCCCAACGACGCACTTGGATTAGCGGATGAAACAGCCAGAGCCGGGATCAGGCCGAAAATGATTCCAGTTAGGACCGACGCCAGAAAGCTAAACCCCAGCACTTCGCGATTCAGTCCGATCTCCTTGAAGCCGCGAATATCCGACGGACTGAGCGCCACTAACAAAGGAACTGCCCAAGCCGCGACCAGGACTCCAAGGATTCCACCGAGCAATGCGAGCAGGACACTTTCGGTTAACAGCTGACGGATCAGACGGAATCGACTGGCGCCTAAAGCCGCGCGAATCGAGATTTCCCTAGCCCGGCCGGCTGCTCTCGCGAGTGGAAGGTTGGCGACATTGGCGCACCCAATGAGAAGGAGAGAGGCCACCGCCGCCACCAACACGAGCAAGACCGGACGGATGCCGCTGACCATCTCTTCGTGCAACGGAGTTAGAGCAATACCGACTCCCATATCATCGTTCGGGTATTGCTTTTCCAGGCGAAGCATCATCGCGTTCATCTCGGCTCGTGCCTGCTCTAAAGTAACGCCGGGCCTTAAACGCGCCCAAACATCCAGATAGTTGCTGCTCCTGGATGCGCGCGGATCTTCCGCGGGCCGAAGCGCGTTCGCCGGCACGCCCCATGGTGAGGGCAGCCAGAGTTCACCATAATCATCCGGCGAAAAATCTGGAGGCATCACTCCCACCACGGTATGCGGTTCTCCATTCAATTTGATGTCGCGTCCGATCACACTCCGATCGCAACCAAAGCGACGTTCCCAAAGGCCATAGCTCAGCACGACCACATTGGCGTTGCCGGCCTTCTCATCCGTCGGGAGCAGAGTGCGCCCCAAGATCGGATTCACACCGAAGAGTGGGAAAAAGCTGGCGGTTGCCACCGTCATTCGGACGCGTTCCGGACGGTCTCCTTCAGTCAGGTTGCCTTGCCCTCCCCGGGAGGCGGCCATGTGCGAAAACACTTTATTCTGCGAAAGCCAATCCAGGTAATTTGCTGGGCTGGAGTCCTGCGTCGAAACGCCGGTGCTGCGCACGGTCTGCGAGACCGAGAGAATGTGATCTGAATCTGGATAAGGAAGCGGATGGAGGAGAACGCCATCAACCACACTGAAGATGGCGGTTGTGCTCGCGATACCCAGGATTAGCGCGATCAAGGCTACGATTGTGAAACCCGGATTCTTCCGGAGCATCCGTGACCCGTAACGAAGGTCCTGGAGCAGACTATTCATCGGGCGGCGATCATGAGCGATGCGGTCAGTGGTGCAATTTGAGCGCTCTTGCTCGGGACGCGGCGGACCATGCGTCCCGGTACCGTTCGATCCCTTTTAGTTAGCTGTGCGCAGCGACGCCCGCTTGGGCTGTGGAAGCCGTTGGCGGCATTGCGTTGACCGGGAGATTGATAGGCTGATTAGCGAACTGCCAG
>JBEEGV010000068.1:0-6477 GCA_041167085.1 Verrucomicrobiota bacterium | reverse complement strand
GCGACCAATTTATGTACCCGTTCGTCGCGCTGCCAAAGACTCGATTGAACCGGTCGTAAAACCAGCCGAGCGGGCCGCGCGTTTTCTTTCGCGGCCGCAGCAGCAACGATGAGAGCGCCGGACTGAGGGAAAGCGCGTTGAACGCGGATAAGATGACCGAAATCGCGATCGTTAGAGCGAATTGTTGGTACAAACGTCCGGTGATCCCGGGAAGAAATGCCGTCGGAATGAAGACCGCGGAAAGAACAAGCGCGATGCCGATTACCGGCCCCGATACTTCGCGCATCGCCTGAAGCGTCGCATCGCGCGGCGCCATCCCTTCTTCGATGTGACGTTCGACGGCTTCAACAACAACAATCGCATCATCGACAACGAGGCCAACGGCGAGCACGAGTCCGAAAAGCGAGAGCGTGTTGATTGAGAAACCGAACAAAGGAAACAATACAAACACACCGATGAGCGACACCGGCACGGCGCACAGCGGAATGAGCGTCGCGCGCCAGCCTTGCAAAAAGATGAAGACCACCAAAACGACGAGCGCGAGAGCTTCAAACAACGTCTTCAAGATTTCGCGCATGCCTTCCGTGACCGACAGCGTTTGATCGAGCGAGACGGCGAAATCCATGTCCGCCGGGAAACGTTGCTTGGCTTCCGCCATGACCTGCCGCACGCCTTGTGCCGCTTTGACCGCGTTCGTGCCCGGAAGCTGGTAACACGCGACAATTGCCGACGGTTGGCCGTTCAGCCGCCCCTTTAAATTGTAGGTTTGCGCGCCGAGGTTGATGCGCGCAATGTCTTTCACCCTAACGAACGATCCATCCGGATTCGCTCGAACGACGATGTCGCCAAATTCCTCCGGCGTTTGCAATCGCCCCTGCGCACGCACGGTGTAAGTGAATTTCTGTCCGCTCGGAATCGGTTCCCCGCCGACCTGCCCGGCCGGATTTACCGTGTTCTGCTTTTGCACTGCGGTGATGATGTCGGGCACGGTGATGCCGAGCTTCGCAAGCTGGTCTGGCTTGACCCACAATCGCATCGCGTATTGACCGGCGCCGAACACCTGAACATTGCCAATTCCAGGAACACGCGTCAGTTGATCGACCAGATTGATGTAGGCGTAATTGGCCAGAAAAACTCCGTCGTAGCTTCCTTTCGGCGAATACAACGCGATCAACATCAGCGGCGCCGTTGTCGATTTTTTAACGGTCACGCCGTAGTTGTTCACGTCGGCGGGCAATTGCGACTGTGCTTGCGCGACGCGCAGCTGTGTCAGCACCTGATCAATGTTCGGATCGGTCGCGATGTCGAAATCGACGATCAATCGGATGTCGCCACTGTTGGCGTTGATCGAATACATGTAATTCATGTTATCGACGCCACTCATCTGCTGCTCGATCGGTGCCGCGACCGATTGCTCGATCGTTAACGCGTCCGCGCCGGTGTAGTGCGTCTGCACTTGAATTTCCGGCGGCGCGATTTGCGGATATTGCGCGATCGGCAGCGCGAGAATGCAAACGCCGCCGATGAGCGTCATCAGAATAGCAATGACGATGGCAACAATCGGCCGCCTGACGAAAAACTCAGACATGATCGATCAGGGCTTTTGCGGGTTAGTTGAAGGTTCGGGAGAGGGGGATTGAACGGGCGGCGGTGTCCATTCTTTCACAGTGACGGGCGATCCTTCGCGGGCTTTTTGCCAGCCTTGGACAATGACTCTGTCGCCCGGTTTCAATCCGTCTGTCACTTCCCACAACGCGCCGATACGCTCACCCATTTTTATGGGCCGGATGTGCCCCTTGTTATCCGCATCAACCACCACGACTTGATAATTGCCCTGAAGCTCATTCACAGCTTCCTGCGGGATAACCATCGCGCCCTTTTTCATATCAGCGACGAACCGCACCTTCCCAAACTGCCCGGGCCGCAAAATATTTCCCGGATTTGGAAACGTTACTTCATAGCGAATCGAGCCGGTCTTTGTGTCGAGGTTACGATCGAGTGCGTAAAATTTCCCTTTTTCCGGGTAAACGTTTCCGTTACCCAAAATCAGTTCGAATTCGAGCGAGTTAACGTAGCGTTGACGTTCATCCGCATCGGGATGGCGACTCACAAAATCGGTGAACGGCCCTTCGCCGGCGGTGACGATTGCTTTGATTGGATCGACTTGCGAGACGGTCGTAAGCGATCCAGTACTCGGGCCGACCAAATCGCCCACTTGAGCATTCGCGATTCCCGCGACCCCTTCAATCGGTGCGGCAATTTTCGTGTAACCAAGGTTCAATTCAGCTTGTTTAACGGCGGCTTCGTCAGCCTGAACATTGGCCCTGCTCGAACCGGCGGCAGCGATCGCAGTATCTCGCTCCTGAGCGCTGATTACCTTCTTACTAAACAGATCCAGAGCGCGTTTTTCGTCTGCGTCTGCCTTTGCCTCGTTGGCTTGGTCTTTTGCCAAAGTGGCCTTGGCCTGGGCGACCGCGGCTTCGAACGGGCGCGGATCAATTTGAAAAAGGAGATCGCCCTTCTTAACAACACCGCCTTCCTTGTAGTCGCGCGACACCAGGTAGCCCTGGACTTGCGCGTTGATGTTGGCGTTGATGAAACCGTCCAAGGTTGCCACCCGCTCAAGCACGCGCGGCACATCGCGCGGCTGAACAGTCGTGACCAGAACTTCCGGCGCGTTCGACGCGACCTGAGCTGGCTTTCGCGAACAACCTGCAACTACCAACCCGCAGATCAGAAGTGCGCCGAGCGTAGGGAGGCGTCTCATGGTTTCGTTATCGTTGATAACGCACTGAAATGTCGAGCGCGGATGTGGCAAGTGCTGTCATAATTATAGAAGCCATTGTAGAGGCACTTGTGCCAAGCGCCTGTTTATCGGATTCGGTGCTTGTCACAAGCACCGCTACAACTCGTCACTCGTCGCCGGTCACTTGTCACTCGTTTTTCACCGCCCGGTCATTGCTTCCAGTTTTTCTGGATACCGAGCCCCTTGCACCGTAATCTTTGAAGCCGCGATTTCGATCTCTTCCAGGTCATCGCGTGTAAGTCCGATTCCAACTGCTCCGATGTTTTCGTCCAGGCGATTCAGTTTCGTGGTACCAGGGATTGGAACAATCCACGGCTTTTGCGCGAGCAGCCACGCGAGCGCGATCTGCGCAGGTGTTGCCTTCTTCCGTTCTGCGATGCTGCCGAGCAGATCGATCAGGGCCTGATTCGCCTTAAGCGCCTCCGGCGTAAACCGAGGAAGAGTGCTGCGGAAGTCGGTGCTGTCGAACGTCGTGTTCTCGTTCATCTTTCCTGTGAGGAAGCCCTTGCCCAAGGGACTGTAGGGAACGAAGCCAATCCCGAGTTCTTCGCAGGTCGGGATCACTTCCTTCTCGGGAGTTCTCGTCCACAGCGAATATTCGCTCTGAAGTGCGGTGAGCGGTTGAACCGCGTGTGCGCGACGGATCGTTTGCACGCCTGCTTCGGAAAGACCGAAGTGCTTCACCTTACCCTGCTGAATCAGTTCCTTTACCGTTGCAGCCACGTCTTCGATCGGCACGCCAGGATCGACACGATGCTGATAGAGCAAGTCGATGGTTTCGACCTTGAGCCGCTTGAGCGAACCCTCGACAGCCTGCTTGATATGCTCCGGTCGGCTGTCCAGGCCGGCCGCCCCCGGCCGCTTATCACTGCCACTCAGATCAAACCCGAATTTGGTTGCAATCACCACCTGCTTGCGGAACGGAGCCAGCGCTTCGCCCACGAGTTCTTCGTTCGTGAACGGCCCGTAAACCTCAGCGGTGTCGAAGAACGTAATGCCGCGTTCCACTGCGGCCCGGAGAAGAGAGATCATCTCCTGTTTGTCCTTGGGCGGGCCGTAAGAAAAACTCATTCCCATACAGCCGAGCCCGATAGCCGAGACCTCCAGATTACTTTTTCCAAGTTTGCGCTTCTTCATGTTTGAATTTTTCTTTCCCAATGAACATCGGAGCAGAACCTGGCGCCACGTTTACTTATTCGGATTGTCCGAGCCGGCCTGACATTTAACCACAGAGATCACGGAGCGCACAGAACGCGCAGACGATTTACAGAAGATAACGAAACTAACAAAGATCAAAAACCAACTTCGTTCCCTTCGTTTCCTTCTGTTAGTCTTGCGTTCGACGTTAAGCGTTGGACGCCCGCCTGTTTACCGGCCGGCCCCGGACGCTTTCGGTGGTTGACCGTTTCCCGACAAACGCTTCGCTTCCTTCGTTACCTTCTGTTAACGGTTGCTCTTTATCTGACCTCTGACTTCTGATCTCTGACCTCTGTTTTGAAATCACTCACCGAACATCTTTGGTTCGAAGTATCGGATCGACGCGGGTTCATCAACATCACACCGAAGATCGAGGAACTCGTTCAGCGCAGCGGCGTGACCGAGGGCCTTTGCCTTGTCAACGCCATGCACATCACTGCCTCGGTGTTCATCAACGACGATGAGTCGGGACTTCATCATGATTACGAGCAGTGGCTGGAAAAACTGGCGCCGCACGCGCCGACAACCGCCTATCGACACAATCGCACCGGCGAAGACAACGCTGACGCCCATCTCAAGCGTCAGATCATGGGCCGCGAAGTCGTCGTCGCAATCACGAAAGGCAAACTGGACTTCGGCCCGTGGGAACAAATCTTCTACGGCGAATTCGACGGGCGCCGAAGAAAACGCGCGCTAGTAAAGATTATTGGCGAGTAGACCGGCTTCGATTCGGCGCAATGCCTACGCGAGCAGCTCTTCGAGTTCTTCCGTGGTGAGGCCGGTCATGAGCGGCTCCTCGCTGTCGATGGCGGCGTCGATCGCCGCGCGTTTTTTCTCCTGCAGCCGCAGGATTTTTTCTTCGACGGTGTCGCGCGTGATCAGCTTGTAGGCGGTGACGACACGGGTTTGCCCGATGCGATGGGCGCGATCGGTGGCTTGCGCCTCGACCGCGGGATTCCACCACGGATCGAAATGAATGACGGTGTCGGCGGCGGAGAGATTCAGGCCGACGCCGCCGGCTTTCAGGCTGATCAGGAAAACCGGAACCGCGGAATCGCTCTGGAAGCGATCCACGATTTCCTGACGCTGTTTGGTGGAGCCGTCGAGATAGCAGAATGGAATCTCGAGCTTCTCCAGGCGTTCGCGAATGAGGTGCAGCATCGAGACGAACTGGCTGAAGACGAGGACGCGGTGTTCGCCATCGATCGCTTCCTCGAGAAGCTCGTCGAGGAGGTCCAGCTTTGCGGAGGTCTCTTCCTTGTCGATGCCGACGAGGCGCAAATCGCAGCAGACCTGGCGCAAACGGAGCAGACCAGTGAGCATTTTCATCCGTTGCACGCCGGCGTTCACATTCTTGCCAGAGCTGCCGAGACCTTGCTGGATCTCGCGCAGGAGCGCATCGTAGGCGGCGCGTTGATGACTCGTTAGGCTGGAAAGCACCACCTGCTCGATTTTCTCGGGCAGATCTTTCGCGACGTCGCGTTTCCGCCGGCGGAGGAGGAACGGCTGGAGCCGGCGCGAGAGACGGCGTTGGACATCGGGCGCGGAACCGCGCGCGATCGGCAGTTCGTAGCGCTCTCGGAAGTCTTTGCGATCCCCGAGATAACCAGGCAGCGCGAAGTTCATGATCGACCAGAGATCGCGCACCGAATTTTCCATCGGCGTGCCGGTCAGCACGAAGCGATGAGTCGCGCGGAGGGCGTAGGCGGCTTGCGCGTTTTGCGTCTCCGGATTTTTGATGTGCTGCGCTTCGTCGAGCACGGCGGTTGAGAAGTTGACCTCGCGCAGGATGTCGATGTCGCGTCGGAGCAGTGCGTAGCTCGTGATGACAATCTCGGCGCCTGCGATCGAATTGAAGCGGGCGGCGCGATCGGCCCCTTCGAGCACCAGCGTCTTGAGTTCGGGCGTAAACCTCCGCGCTTCATTCTCCCAGTTTGTCACCAGCGATGTCGGGCAGACGACGAGGGCAGAGCCATCGCCCTGGTGTGCGCGGAGAAACGCGAGCGTCTGCACCGTTTTACCAAGGCCCATCTCGTCGGCCAGGATGCCGCCCAGATTGTTCGCCGCGAGGCGCGTCAGCCATTCGAACCCAGCGAGTTGATACTCGCGCAATATCGCCGCGAGCGTGCCGAGTTTCGTCTTCGCATCGGGAGACGCGTCGCGGCCGGTGATGAACTTCTTCAGTGCTTCGCGACGATCGGCGACGGCGGAGCCAAGCTCGCGCGCGGTTTGTTCGACATACGCGGCGTGGGCGCGGTTGATGCGGTAAAGGCCGGGCTGGGTTTGCGCCGGGTCGCAGTCGCGGATGACCTGTTCGAAATCCTCCAGGCCCGCAGTGTCGATCACAGCGAGGTGGCCATTCTTTAATCGCGTCTGTGACTGGCCGGAGCGAAGCAGCCGCTGGATGTCGGCGTTCGAAAACACCTCGCCGCCGGGCGTGGTGAGCGAGTAACGCACCTCGAACCAATCCTGAC
>JBEEGV010000067.1:0-266293 GCA_041167085.1 Verrucomicrobiota bacterium | reverse complement strand
GAGCGCACCCTGGCTCGTTCCATCCAGGGATGCAAAGTGGCCGGCCGCGGTCTGGATCAAGCCGCCTCCGCTGTCGCTCAGCGTGCCGCCGGAGATAGTGACCCCGTTCTCAAGAAACACATTGTTGTTACTGCCAACTGCCTCAATTACCCCCCCGTTGTTGTTGAATTGGCCGCCACTGAGCACCAGCCCGCCAGCAGCGGTAGCCTCCAAAAGCCCCTGGTTAACAAAGCCACCGCCATTGGCACTTACCACCGTGCTGTTGGTGGTGGGAGTGATGATCAGTGCATTAGTACCGGTGGCGTTGATCACTGACTGGTTGATGAACTCAATCGAGTTGCTAAAGCCAATCTGTCCCGCTCCCGTGATCGTGTTGTTGACGTTGGTTAGCGTCTCAGTGCCGCTGTTGGTCGCGCCATAGATGAGGTTGTTGGGACTGTCACTTAAAATCACACTGCCTCCACCGGTCAGCATCGTCCCATCCGCGATGCGCAACTCGGTGAAGTTTCCGGTAGAGTTGATTAAAATTGTGCCGGTGTTATTGATCGTGCCGTTCAGGAAGGTGGCGCTGTTGTTGCTCCCCTGATAGGTGCCGGCAATGGTGAGCGCACCCTGGCTCGTTCCATCCAGGGATGCGATGTGGCCGGAGGCGGTTTGGATCAAGCCACCTCCGCTGTCAGTCAGCGTGCCGCCAGAGATAGTGACGCCGCTTTTAAGATACACATCGTTGTTACTGCCAATTGCCTCAATCGTCCCACCCGCGTTGTTGAACTGGCCGCCACTGAGCACCAGTCCGCCAGCAGCGGTAGCCTCCAAAAGCCCCTGGTTCACAAAGCCACCGCCATTGGGATTTACTACCGCGCTCTGGGTGGTGGGAGTGATGATCAGCGCATTGCTGCTGGAAGTGGCGTTGATTACGCCGGCTGACTGATTGATGAACTCAATCGAGTTGCTAAAGCCAATCTGTCCCGCTCCCGTGATCGTGTTGTTGACGTTGGTTAGCGTCTCGGTGCCGCTGTTAGTCGCGCCATAGATGAGGTTGTTGGGACTGTCACTTAAGATCACGCTGCCTCCACCAGTCAGCATCGTCCCATCCGCGATGCGCAACTCGGTAAAGTTCCCGCCGGCGTTGAGTACGATTGTGCCAGTGTTATTGATCGTGCCGTTCACGTATGTTGCGCTGCTGTTGGTGCCCTGATAGGTGCCGGCATTGGTGAGCGCACCCTGGCTCGTTCCATCCAGGGATGCGATGTGGCCGGCGGCGGTTTGGATCAAGCCGCCTCCGCTGTCAGTCAGCGTGCCGCCAGAGATAGTGACACTGTTTTCAAGAAACACATTGTTGCCGCTGCCAATTGCCTCAATCATCCCGCCGTTGTTGTTGAATTGGCTGCCACTGAGGACCAACCCGCCCGCGGCAGTAGCCTCCAACAGCCCCTGGTTAACAAAGCCTCCGCCATTGGCATTTACCACTGTGCTGTTGGTAGTGGGACTGATGATCAGCGCATTGCTGCTGGAAGTGGCGTTGATTATACCGGCTGACTGATTGATGAACCCAATCGAGTTGCTTGCCCCAATCTGTCCCGCTCCCGAGATCGTGTTGTTGACGTTGATTAGCGTCTCGGCGCCATTGTTGGCCGCGCCAAAGATGCGGTTGTTGGGACTGTCACTTAAGATCACGTTGCCACCACCGGTTAGCATCGTCCCATCCGAGATGTGCAAGTCGGTAAAGTTCACGCTGGCGTTGAGTAAGATTGTGCCAGTGTTGTTGATCGTCCCGTTCAGGAAGGTGGCGCTACTGTTGGTGCCCTGATAGGTGCCGGCGTTGGTGAGGGCACCCTGGCTCGTTCCATCCAGGGATGCGAAGTGGCCAGAGGCGGTTTGGATCAGGCCACCACCGCTATCGGTCAGCGTGCCGCCAGAGATAGTGACGCTATTTTCAAGATACACATCGTTACCGCTGCCAACCGCCTCAATCATCCCACCGCCGTTGTTGAATTGGCCGCCGCTGAGCACTAACCCGCCAGCAGCGGTGGCCTCCAAAAGCCCCTGGTTAACAAAGCCCCCGCCATTGGCATTTACCACTGTGCCGTTGGTAGTGGGACTGATGATCAGTGCATTGCTGCTGGAAGTGGCGTTGATTACGCCGGCTGACTGGTTGATGAACCCAATCGAGTTGCTTGCCCCAATCTGTCCCGCTCCCGAGATCGTGTTGTTGACGTTGATTAGCGTCTCGGCGCCATTGTTAGCCGCGCCAAAGATGCGGTTGTTGGGACTGTCACTTAAGATCAAGCTGCCACCACCGGTTAGCATCGTCCCATCCGAGATGTGCAAGTCGGTAAAGTTCACGCCGGCGTTGAGTAAGATTGTGCCAGTGTTGGTAATCGTGCCGTTCAGGTAGGTGAAGCTGTTGTTGTCCAATTGGATGGTTCCCGCTCCGGAAAAATGCGTCCCATCAGTGAAGCTCCAATTGCTGGCAAACTCCACGGTTGCGCCAGCGGATGCTGAGAATGCGCCGGCACTGGTTCCATCGACGACGAAGCGCAACGTGCCGTTCTCGGCCGACACCGTCCCCGAGTTGTTCAACGCGATGTTGAAGTTGGCGATGCCAGCTCCTGTTGTTTTGGCGAAGGTTCCCGAGTTATTGAAAGTTCCGCTGCCGCTAAAGATATCGCTGCCGTCGAAAGTGATGTCGTAGTTGCCACTGTTCGAGATGACGGCGCCATTGATTCCCATCGTGATCGATTGAGTGCTTGATCCGGCGATAAACAAATTGCCGCCGTTGATGGTGCCGCCGGTGAACTGTAAACCAGCGTTGAGGTGCAAAGGATTATCCAGTTGCAGGGTTCCGCCATCCATCTCGAACTGCTGAATGGTCACGCCGGCGACGATGTCCTGAACCAATGTCCCGCCCGATTGCACCGCGTTATAGAGAATGCCGCCGCCGTTGTTGGGCACGACGCCTTCATTCCAACTTGCGGTATTGCTCCAGTTTCCGGGCGCCGCCCCGGAGAACGTAATGGTCGTAGTGGGCGGAGGACTGTCGAAGCCAGGCGCGCCGGAAAGAGGGTTGGTCGTGGCGCCGGCACCGATAAACCTGCCAGCATTGGCCGCACTATTGTTACCACCATTATCGATCGAGTAGTTCGGATTATTCGTATAAACGAGAGCGGCCACCGAACCACCGATTGTAACGTGGACGTTGTCGTCGATCTTCACGGTGTTCGCAGCGATGACAACCGCTACGCCCTGGCTGCTGAGGGTGACGTTCGCAACGAAATCGATAACGCCGTTGCTGCCCGGTGCATAGAGCCGTAGCAGAGTATCGGCCGAGATCATCCCTCCGCCGATCGTTAGGGTGCCATTGTCGCCAAATACCCCGACTTTAACGATATCGGCGTGCAGATTGGCATTGGTGAAGGTGATTGCGCCGTTCCCATCGATGGTGCTGAGGAAGGTGCCTCCAACATTGTAGGTGCCGCCGGTGAAGTTAATAGCCGCCGATCCAGCCCCGTCGCTGCCAACAATCCGAACGGTCGCGTCGTTCGTCACATTAATGTTGCCGGTGAAACTCGAATCGATTGTGGCGTTTCCGCCAACCGTTCCGCCGTTGCCATCGATGTCAACCTGCATCGAATCCGCGGAAAGATTTCCGCCAGTCAGAGCGATTGCAGCGTTGCCCGAAATGCTGCTATTCGAATTGAGGATACTAGCGACAAAAGCTCCGGGAGCGGAGACGGACCCCGCATTCATATTGACGATTGCGTCGCCGAAGATATGTCCGCCGTTGGAGCTGTTATCGACTTTTAGATTGATGGAGTCGTTAAGAGAGATGCTTCCCGCGCTTAGATCGATACTGGCGTTCTGTCCGATATTTCCGCCGACGTTCTCGACAAGGAAGCTGACAGCTCCGGTATTGATGGCGCCGGAGATGTTAAAGTTGACGGTGGCCGCCTGGCCGATCAGACCGTTATTTTGATTCAAGATATCAGCGGATAACGTGCTACCACTGGTCCCCGAAAGGCTGGCCGCGCTGACATTAATCATCGCATTTTGGCTGATCGTGCCGCCCGGGTCCGGACCTCCGCCGAAGTTCCAGATTTGGAAGGAGGAATCGTTCACGGTGCTAATGCCACCGGTAAGATTGAAATTGACGGTGGCGTTGCCGCCGATGTTACCTCCTGCGTAGTTGAAGACCCCGCTGGACAGAGCGCCGGCCGTGCTTGTGATATCGCCTCCTGTGACGTTGCCGTCGGCGCTGCCGATTATGCGTCCCCCGTTGTTATTCGCGATTCGAAATGCGATGTCGTTGTCTGTCGTGATTCCATTGGGAGCCGCGAACTGGACCAAGGCACTGCCATTAATCATTCCGGCGAGGCTGTTGTTGATTTGGGCAAGCAAATTGGCGGCATCGAATTTGGAGCTGGTAACCGAAATTCCGGCGACCGTCCCCGGGGCGGCGTTTCCGGTCGAATTAATTACCCCGCCGTTGAAATTGAGGATATCGAAATTCGCGAAACCTGTGCTGATATTGCCGGTGACGTTGAGGTTGATGAGAGCACTCTTGCCGATAGTGGAGCCACCGTAGTTGTAGATGTCGTCGGTGAAGTCGCCGGTGGAGAGGTTCGCTGCGGTGATATTGACCTTCGCGTCGCCACCAATGTTGCCAGCGCCGAGGCTTTGATAATTTCCGTTGGCCACGGTGAAGAAGACGCTGCCCGGCGCGCTGATGTTCTGCGTTGCCGAAACATTCACAAGCGCATCACCGCCGATGGTGCCGAGGACATTGGAATAGATCGACGCTTCGAGCGCCATCGTGTCGGTGCCAGGAGTTCCGCTCGCATCGGATAAGGTGGTGATGTTTTTCGCGCTCAGCGTGACCATCGCACTGCCGCCGATATTTCCGCCCTGAAGAACTCCGCCCGTTCCGCCGAAGCCGGTATCTTCGATGTCAACCAGAATGCCCTGGTCGGCGCTTAGATCACCGGTTGCGTGGACGGTGTTGACAGCATTTCCATTGATGCTGCCGCCGCCGTTTGTGCTGATGAACGTCTGAAAGAATCCGCTGGTAGCAACGCTTCCAGCATTAAGAGTAACCGTCGCATTCGACCCAATCATTCCGCCCCCAGAGCCATCGTTACGGGTGGAAATTCCCCAAGCAACATCGTTTGCCGTGATCAGTGATCCGCCGACTTCAAGGTCGATCGTAGCCGCGCCGCCAATGGATCCGACATGACGATCATTAATAATTCCGGTCAAAAACCCGGTGTTCAGATCGCCCCCAACGGCCACATTCATCGTGGCGTTTCCGCCAATCGTACCGGGGTTCCCGGGAGCTCCGTCGTCCGAGTTTGAAATCCCGAAATCCATATTTCCGGCGTTTAGATGGCCGGTGGTTGCAAAGCTGGCGATGGCATTCCCTGTAATGCTGCCGGCCGTGTTATCGATCAGGCCTGAAAGCTCGCCGCCGATATCAATATTGGCAGCCTTCACATTGATACTCGCGTCTTGACCGATGTGGCTACCGACCGATCCGCTGCCGGTTTGGCCGTTCAAGATTTGGAAGAACGCGCCAACAGTACTTAGATTGCCGGCGACATTCAGAGTTACTCCGGCACTGCCTCCGATCTGGCCTCCTACATTGCTAATGTCAGCGGTCAAATTTCCGTCGCTGCCGGCGTTGCGAAGAGTGACATCAACCGTGGCGTCTGAGCCAATCGTCCCGCCAGCACTCAGAACATCAAAAAAGGTGTTGCCTGTACTGTGAATGTCGCGGGCGACAAACAGCACGTTCGCTGTGTCGCCAATCTGGCCGCTGTTGCTGTTGATATAGGCATTAAGGTCGCCCGTGACCGAGATATCGCGGGCTTGCACATCGACGCGAGAACCGAGTTGAACGGAGCCGCCTTCGCCGAAGAGATCGAAGAACGTGCTGGCACCGCTCGTGACATCGCCGCCGGTATGAAATGTGACATTCGCGGCCCCTCCAATGGTGGAGGGCCCGTTTAGAATATCGACCACCACGCCGCCAGGAGCACTAACATCGCCGGTTACGTTGACTGAAGTGCTGGCGTTGCCCTGAACTACACCTCCGTTGCTGTTGTCGACCCGGGCAAAGAAGTTGCCGTCCGTGGAAATGCTGCTCGCGTTCAGAGTAATGGCGGCGTCGGCGCCGATTTGGCCGCCGTTAAAGTTATTGATGAACAGACCGAGGTCGCCTAGCGATCCCGTTCCGGCGTTCGCCGTGGTGGAAATGGCCGAGGCATTCAGTGTGATCGATGCTGTTCCGCCAATGGAACTCGGCGTCGTGCCTCCAGTGTCGGCGCTATGATTATCGATAGAGAATGTGGCGTCGCCTTGGACAGTGGAATTACCGCTTACGCTTACATTGATCGTGGCGTCGGTTCCAATATTTCCACCAGTCGACTGTCCGGCCTGTCTCTGGTTCGCGATTCCGAAGAATACGTCGTTTCCACTGCTGAAATTCCCGGACAGCGTAAAGTCGATTGTCGCAGCCGAAGTGATCATGCCGCCATTCAGATTATTGATCTGCACAAGGAGATCGCTGGCGCTGCTATAATTGACGACACTCAACTGGATCAACGCGTTACCGCCGATGCTTCCGCCGGACGTGCCACCGCTGTTTCTTGAGTTCTTAATTTCTAGATCGACCTCGCCCGGGTTCACAGGATCCTCGCCCGGAACGCCTGGATCCGTGCCCGGAACAATTAGATCGCCTGAGAGATTGAAATTGATCGACGCGTTGGAATCAATTACCCCTCCGTTGCGATTGTTAACACCGACAAGCAATGCATTGAGCGTGAAGTTATTCGCGTTGAACTGAACGGTTGCGTTCCCATGAATTGTTCCAGCGATTGGGGTTAAGACATTGCTTCCCCCGTCATTCAACAGCTCGATGTCGGCCATTCCCTGCAGGGTGATATCATGCGTGACGTTAAGCTTCAGGAGTGCGTTGCCACTAATAGTGCCGCCTCTGTCGCTTAGGCTCGCACTCAACTTGCCGCCGATCGACGCGCTGTCGGCTTGCAGAGAAACCGTGGCGTCCCCTCCAATCATGGAACCGGTCGTGTTCCCTCCGGAATCATCGTACCGGCTGTTGAGAGCAAGCGACAGGCTGTCGGTAAATCCGAAGTCATCGATGGCGTCGTTCAAAGTAGTTAGCGCACCGCTGACGTTGAGACTGACACTGGCCGCCGAATTAATCATGCCGCCACCGCGATTATTAATGAAAGCGCTGATCGAATCGGCGGTGAGATTTCCTCCGGTCGTGACCGAAACAGCGCCGCCGTTAACGATGTGGCCTGCCGGATTTGCACTCCCGTCGTAATTCTCCAGCAACAAGGTGAGCTGACCTTGAGTCGAGACATTCCCAGTCACTGCCAGACTGATATTACCGCCGTTGTCGATTAGGCCATTTGTATTTCGAATGACGAGTTCGAAATCGCCGGGTTCAGCTTCACCTGTCCCTGAGGCCGGTCCATTGGTGGTCAGATCGCCGCCGACCGTCACCGAAATATTTCCGCCCATTCCAATGTGCGCGCCTTCGTTTGTGACGCGGAAGCGAGTGAAATCAATCGCCGAATTATTCGTCAGATTATTGGCGATATTGACTGTTAGATCGGCTCCGGTAGGGACGGTGACGCCGGGCGAGACCAAAACGTTTTGTTTTGCCTCCCCATTGAGCAAAAGCGAACCACCAACCTGGAGCGATAAATTATTGCCGGCGGTCGCGTCGAATGCGCCTACATCCATTGTCCCCGGGTTGACCAATTGAATCGAGTTTTCCGCGGCGAGCTTCAGACTTCCGATGCCGGAGATTGGGGAATTGAGTATGAGATCCGAACCACTCCCCCGCGCATACATAACCAGCACGTTGAGACCTTGGAATGAGACGTCCGATGTGAAATTGATCGAACCATCCACCGTCGCTAACGCCAGCAAGTTCAACCCGGTAAATGTTAGTGTGCCCCCCGGTGGCCCGGACGTAATACCGTCCGCGGCGATTAAACCGAGATTTGTCGGACCAACGCTTGTATCGATCGTCGGATTGCCGGTGATCAAAAGGTTCTCAAACTTGAAGACGGCAATCGGCAGATTATTCGGATCAGCAAAGAACTCGTTATCAAGTTTCAGCGCGGTATCGAATGCTGAGGTCGAGCCGAAAGCCCACAGTGAGAAAGCCCCGTCGTCTGTCGGACCGCGATAGAGCTTCCCGTAATCAGTCTGACCAGTTGTTGTGATCGTTGGATCGGTCGTGATCACCGTTCCCGAATTGATGACGTAAGGATTGGGAGATGAAATCGTCGCCGGTGTCCCGGTCGTGGCGGGCGTCGGGGATGCTGATGGAGTCGCGGAAGGACTTGGGACCGGACTCGGGGTTGGCGTTGGAACCGGGCTTGGTGTCGGTGTCGGAACCGGACTCGGCGTTGGCGTTGGAACCGGGCTTGGCGTCGGTGTCGGAACCGGGCTTGGCGTTGGTGTTGGAACCGGGCTTGGCGTCGGTGTCGGAACCGGGCTTGGTGTTGGCGTCGGAACCGGGCTTGGTGTTGGAGTTGGAACCGGACTTGGCGTTGGCGTTGGAACCGGACTTGGTGTCGGTGTTGGAACCGGACTTGGCGTTGGCGTCGGAACCGGGCTTGGTGTTGGAGTTGGAACCGGACTTGGTGTCGGTGTTGGAACCGGACTTGGTGTCGGTGTTGGAACCGGACTTGGTGTTGGCGTCGGAACTGGACTTGGCGTCGGTGTTGGAACCGGACTTGGTGTTGGCGTTGGAACTGGACTTGGTGTTGGCGTTGGAACCGGACTTGGTGTTGGCGTTGGAACTGGACTTGGTGTTGGCGTTGGAACTGGACTTGGTGTTGGCGTTGGAACCGGACTTGGCGTCGGTGTTGGGACCGGACTTGGGGTCGGTGTTGGAACTGGACTTGGCGTCGGTGTTGGGACCGGACTTGGTGTTGGCGTTGGAACTGGACTTGGTGTCGGTGTCGGAACTGGACTTGGTGTCGGGGTCGGAACTGGACTCGGTGTTGGCGTTGGAACCGGACTTGGTGTCGGGGTCGGAACTGGACTCGGGGTTGGCGTTGGAACCGGACTTGGTGTCGGTGTTGGAATCGGACTTGGCGTGGGGCTCGGCTCTCCCGGCGTCGGCGTCGGGCTCTCGCTCACAGTCGCTGTCGGGGTTGGTGAAGATGCCGCATCGGCCTGACTGATCACATCTAATGTGGTCTTTTCCTGAGTCGTCGTCGTTGTTGTTGTGGCTGGAACCTCCCCTGACGCTTTTTGCACGTCGATGACCTGAACAATCAAATCCCAATTCGGCAGTTCCGAAAAACCGGTGATCAACTGCGATGTCTGCGTCGTTAGGGCAACGTTGAATTTCTCAGGGGTGGAGATATGCCCGTCCCTGGTCAGCCAGACCATCTCGCCGGCATGCACGGTAATGGCGAGTTCGGGATGTCCGACCGGGTAAACACTCCCAACGCCTTCCAGGACCATGAATTTCCCGGTTGCAGCTTCGAAGAGACCCGTCCCTCCGCTGATCGCCGCCGTGACGGCAGCTGTCGTAACTCTCACTTCCGCGCCTTTTGGGGGCACCTGAACAAGAATTGCGCCGCTGGTGAGGTTCAGGTCACGCGTCCCTCCCTTGAAACTAAACACGGTATTGGCTCCGAGCCGGGTAATGGTCAGATCGGTAAAGGTGAGTTCCGTGCGCGAATCCGCGCCGGTGCGCACAGCTGTGCCCTCTTTCACTTGATCATTCACCACGGCGGGGCGCGGTGCCGCCTGGTTGGGCAGCAATTTTACATCTTTGATGATTTGCGTGACTCGCGCATCAGTTAACTGCTGTGCGCTGACAAGTCCGCCGGCTTCGATCGTGAAAATGACACAGAAGAATGCGGCACGCTTGGCCCATCCCGATACTGCAAACGGTAACGTCATCCCCTTTAAACGGCGGAGAATAGCGAAAGGGCCGGCCTCTGTCAGCAACTTAACCACCTTTATTATAGAGCCGGTTGAACTGTTCATTCAGGGAGACGGTTTTGCTTTCGCATCCGGCGAAGGAGCCGCTCTTGTCGAAACCGCAGTTTGATCCGGTTTCGCTTTCTGGTCCTTCGAGTCGATCTGGCTAACGAGCGTTCCGCGGCCGAAAATAACGAGATTGGTGTTGGCAAACGCGCCGTGCTTTTTGTTTCGGCGTTGTTTCGCCGCAGATTTGGTTACCAGATCTTGCCGGGGCAACTGCGAAAATTCGGTGAGAAGCTGACAAGTCTGCAGCAGGTGCTCCAGATCAATATCAGCTGGTTCCGGTAATCCTTTCGCTTTCGGACTCACGATCAGCATTTGACCGGCGCGAAGCAGGATCCGATCGACCGGCCGGCCCGGCGACTTTAACGACACTCTCGAAGTGCCATCGAGAAGGATGCACTTAATATAGGCGTCCGGCAGAAATTCTACCAAAAGTGCGGTCCCGGTTACGGTCGCGCTGATCGCTCCCGCTTTAACTTCCGTCCCGCCAACTCCTCTTGGGACCTGCGTTAAAATTGCTCCAGTAGTGAGGTCGAAAGTTCGATCTTTCGAAACAACCCCGAGGGCAGTGTTGTCGCCCAGGCGAACGACAGTTCGATCGCGAAGCGTAATTTCTGCGCGTGAATCCGGGCCGGTGTGAACGACCGCATCTCGCAAAATGCTGTTGACCGAAGCGGGAACCGGTGACGAATTCGCCTCCGCTGTTGTGACATCACGCGTTACCTGAGTGAAACGAGGTTCCTGAAATGCCGCCGCCCGCAAAAGATCGGTCGATCCAAAAACGGCCCACCCAAGTAACACCCCCAAAATAAGTCGAAGATGGATAAACATGGAAATAGCGTGACCTGTTTAGTTTCCGCAGCCGGACCCTTCCGTTATGAAGGCCCCACAGCGGAGAGGTCAAGCTTTTACGCCCTCTGCGCTAAAAATAATCAGCTCTAAACGTCGAGCCGGAGCAATTCCCGCTGCCACGGGACGAGCAGGCCATCGGCACTTTTCTTGTCCAACGCGATCGCTTCCAAAGTAGCGCGCGGCGCGAGAAACGCCGGGTCCAACTTCAGTTCGCCCGCGATTTTATCACGGCGGCGTTTGAGCTCTTCGACCCGATTGTTCATCTCGGCATTGCGACGTGTTCCGAATCGCCGTCGCGCAACCGGCCAATCTGATTCGTCCATTTGCATGCCCCGTTCCCCCGCCGCCAGAAACGCATCGCGTCGTCGGGCCGAGAAATGCCGATAATGCGGCTTCGATCCCTCGGCGAATCCCTGAGCGGCGTTTAAGAGTTCCTGGTTCTGCAAAATATGAAATGGCGGCCGATCGGCTGCCTCGGCCTCTTTCTCCCGCCAAAGCCACAATTCGCGCAGAACAGCAGAGGCGCGCCCGCGCAAGGTCCCGGAGCCACTGATTCGCCAAACTTCATCCGGGTCACGAATGCGCTCTACGGCCGCCTGTTCGATGGCCCGTTCGCACGATTGCCGCAACCAATCGAGGCGGCCTAACCGCTCCAGTTCGCCTTCGAGGCGTTCCGCCAAAGGCAACAGGTAATGGGTGTCGTTCACCGCGTACTCCAGCATTCGTTTGGGCAAGGGACGCTGCGCCCAATTCGCTTTTTGCGATCCCTTCGCCAGCTCCACTTGAAAATACTTATGCACGAGGGCAGCCAGACTGAATTCGCGGATGCCGAGAATTCGTGCGGCAATCACCGTGTCGAAAACGCGCTTTGCCGTATAATTTAAACTTCGTCGCAAGAGACGGAGGTCAAAATCGGCGCCATGCAGGATGATCTCCTTTTTTTCGAGCGCGCTGGCCAGCGGCGAGAGATCGACCTGGCCCAACGGGTCGACCACGTAATCGTTCTCCGGCACGCTCAGCTGTAACAGGCAAAGTTTCTCGTGATAACAATGCAGGCTATCCGCTTCGGTATCGATCGCGATGCGATCAAATGAACCTACACGTGCAAGCAGTTCGGTTAGCTGCGAAGCGCTTGCGATCACTTCAATCCGCTCAGAAGCAGCTCCGCGTTCGTCTTGGTTGCGTGGAGGTTATCGATCAATTTCTCCATCGCCTCGATGGGGGGAAGGGCCGCCATCGCTTTGCGCAGAATTTGGACACGCTCCCATTCATCCGGATGATAAAGCAATTCCTCGCGACGCGTGGCCGACTGCAATACATGAATGGCTGGATAAAGACGCTTTTCGACCAGGGCGCGATCAAGATGCAACTCCATGTTGCCCGTTCCCTTGAATTCCTCAAAAATCAATTCATCCATCCGGCTGCCCGTTTCGATCAACGCCGTTGCCAATATGGTCAGGCTTCCGCCTTCTTCGACATTTCGTGCCGAGCCGAAAAACTTCTTTGGCTTGGTCAACGCCTTTGCTTCGACGCCTCCGGACATGGTCCGACCTTTGGTCGGCTGCAGGCTATTATAGCCGCGTGAGAGCCGGGTGATGCTATCGAGCAGGATGACCACGTCTTTTTTTTGCTCGAGCAGACGCTTCGCGCGTTCGAGCACTATTTCAGCTACCTGGACATGACGTTGCACCGTCTCGTCGAAGTTCGAATGATAAATCTGACAATCCACCTCGCGCTCCAGGTCCGTGACTTCCTCGGGCCGCTCATCCACCAGGAGCATGATCAATACAATGTCGGGATGATTCACGCGAATAGCCTTGGCGATCTCTTTCAGCAAAATCGTTTTGCCGACCCGGGGCGGCGCCACAATCAACCCACGTTGTCCGCGCCCCAGCGGAGCCAGAAGATCGACCGCCCGCGCGCTGATCGAATTCGTTTTGGGATTTTCCAGCATGATCCGGCCCTGCGGAAATTGCGGAGTAAGCTTTTCGAAATCGGTGGGCTCCGTCCATTGCGCAACGGGCTGGTCTTCGATGGAGGTGATCTGATCGAGCACGAGTGACTTTTCGCGGTCGCGCGGCAGCCGCACAGTTCCGGCGACCCTCTGTCCCGGCCGCAGATGAAATTGCTGGATCATCGCTCGCGCAACACAAACATCCTCCAGTACCGGCAGAAAATTCAGGCGCGGCAAACGCAGGAATGCCATCGATTCCCCCTGTTCCAGAAAACCATCGACCGTGACGGTCGCACCACGGGAGAGCCCCGCCCGCAGCAGTTCGAGAATATGCTGATGACGCGCCCGCGCCGCGTAGAACCGAACATCCAGTTTACGGGCAAGCGACTCCAGTTGCTCGGCGGACAATTCCTGAAGCTGATTGATATCGAGCGGCGGCGGCGGTTTCTCCGCGGTTTTTTCTTCTGTAGTCGGCGTCACTGAGGTCGTTTCTTTTGTGGCCGGCGCTGAACCCGGATCGCGGACAGCATCTGCCGTACTTCCTCTGGGAGTGGCTTCCAAACCGCCGGGGGCATCTGGAGATCGCCCGTCCTTGATAACTTGTCGGTCAACTTCTTCCTGAGAAATCCCGTTTGTCACTTCCTGATCCATCTATGTCGTGCGCCACAGCGCGATCAGATTCTCAGCCTGCGCGGCAAGGACCGATCGCCCATCGTTGTTCCAAACGACGTGATCGGCCCGTCTGATTTTTTCATTTTGTGGCATTTGCGAGTTCATCAGCTGCATCGCTTCGCTCTCTCTGATCGCTGGGGCAAGATTCCCTCGAGCCGGTGAACCCCTTTCCAACAATCGCGCCAGTTGAACGCCAGGCGAGCAAGCCACGACGACAACTCGATCACAGAGGATCTCACCGCCCGTTTCATAAAGGAGAGGGATGTCAGCAAAGAAAAAATCCGGAGATTGGCGATGGGTTTCCGCTTCAGCGCTCCATTGGCGGCGAATGCGCGGATGGAGAATACGTTCAAGAGCACTCTTTTTCTCGGTGCTCTGCAGTATTATCGCGCGAAGTTCCGCGCGATTCAAGTCGCCGGCAGACGAATAAATGCCGGCCCCAAAATGGGCTCGAATCTCCGCCCTGACCGCGGGATCAGAATCGACCAGCTGACGGGCGGCGCGATCGGCGTGAAAGAACCTGGCGCCAGGCAGAAGTTGACGCAGACAGTCGCAAAATGTCGTTTTGCCCGTGGAAATGCCGCCCGTGATCCCGATGGCGGGCACGTTACATCTTGCCGGAGGCGGTAATTCGACTGGCTTTCGTGGGATCGGTGCCCAGCGTCACGGTTACATTCATCCCGGGTTTCAAATCCGTAATAGCGGCTTTTTGCCCGTTGACCGTTATCTCGGTGAATTGGTTGATCGTGAACGTCTTTGTGGCCTTGTCTTCCGTTATGGTAACCGAGGTCGGCGTGACACTTGTGATCTTCGTCTCGTGCTTTTGGGGCGGCGCCCCCCTTTTCTTTTTCGAGGCCCCAAAAGCTGGATTGGAGGTCGCGACAACAAGCAACCCCATCAGGAGAACAGCGACGAGAGATTTTTTCATAATGAATTTTTGGCCGTGTTTCGGTCTCGTTGAAAACTATTTCTTGTAAAACGGCACTTGCGGCAGAACCGGAGGCTCGATCAACCCTTCCTTTTCCTCCTCTTCGTCCGTCGAATTAAGAGCCTGCCCAGCCGGATTAACCAATCGGGCCGTGACGAAAATGATCAGATTACGCTTGATGTGTTGATCCACGTTCGTCCGGAAGAGGCGGCCAAAGAGTGGAATATCCCCGACGATGGGCGTCCGATCCTCCACCTTTTGCACATCCTCGCGGATCAGACCTCCGAGGACAACGGTCTGCCCGTCCCAAACACTGACGCTGGTTGTGACCTTGCGCGCGCTGAAGATGGGCTGATTGATGACGTTGGGCGTAAGGACATTCGTCTGCGTTATGCCCAGGGCATTTGTCGAGGTCGTTTGAATAGGACTGCCGTAGTTGATGAATCCCTCGAACTCTACGACTTGCGGCACCAGGTTTAAATCGATCGTTATGCCGTCAGGCCCCACCACCGGTTCCACTTCCAGCGTCACGCCAGTGTTCCGCGTTTCGAAGGCGGTCGGCGTCGTCGGCGTAACTGGGAATGATCCATTCGACGAACTGGCACTCGAGATAGCTCCGGTAATAGGATTGAACGTGCTGTTATTGGAATCTCCCCCGCGAAAGTTTTGCGGAATCTGCGGTGGTTGAAATTGAGTCGGATAACGGAATTCCCGAACGATTTCGATTACCGCGCGCTGGCCACTCTTGGTTGTGACGCGGGGGGCGGAAAGAAGATCGACGCCCTTTTTCTGGTTCAAGGCGCGCACGACAACCTGGAATTGCGGATCGGTAAATACTCCGGCCAAGCCGAAAATTCCCGGCGCAGCGGCACTCGCACCCATTGTCGGAAAAAGCAACGCATCGATCGCATTCGCGCTGATGGCCAGGCTGCCGCTCCGGTTGCCGCCGGTGACGGGGAATTGACCGACAGGAACGCCACCCGGTGCGACAAAAGGAAAATCGGCCGCATTGGTTGCTGGCGAATTTCCGGAGGTCCCGCCGCCGCCAAAAATTTTGTGGTTGCCGATATTGAACTGACCGAGCAGCCAATCGAATCCGAGTTCCTTGAGATTGTTCTGTGTGATCTCAATGAATTTCGATTCGATCTCGACCTGTTTCGGGCCGGAGACGTTCGCCTGTTCTACCAACGCGTCGACCAGCTCAAGATTATCCTGCGTATTGCGAACGATGAGCCGGCTGCTTTGCGGCAGAAAGTTTGCGCTCGCTCCCGGTGGGAACGGTACCCCCTGGCTTTCCAGAAAATCCTTCGCGCCCTCGCGATTCACAAGTTGATGGCCACCCGTAGATTCCTGAGTGTCTTTGGCTGTGCCGGCCCCGCCAGTCGCGGTGCGAGCCGGCTGATTCAACGCCGATGCTCCCACATTCACGGTGGAGCTGATGAAACCGGGCGGCACACGATATTCCTTTGTCAGCAGGTCTGCACTTAGCTCGCTGATCGGAATGATTGAGACGGCGTACGGTTCCACCTTCACTTTCAAACCGGCCTGGCTGGCGATGTAGCGCAACGCTTCGCCAAGCGGAATTTGATTGAGCGTAATGGTGATCCGCGCCTCGGCGGGATTGATCGCCGGAGCAAGCACGGCCGGTGCAGCCACCGGCACCGGAATAATCTGTGGTGGCGGCGCCGCGGCGGCGGGAGCCCCTCCGGCCGGTGCAGCGACCGCCGGCTCCACCGCGGACGGGGGAGCGGCTGGTTGCACGGCGACCGGAACAGTTTCGGGTGCCCGACCACCGGTCGGCATTAACCGTAATACGATATCCACCCCTTTTCGCCCCTCGGTCGACGGATCGTTTGCCGTTGCCTGTTGGCGAAGGAAATCAATTGCTTCGCGAATACTCGCATCGCGAAATTCCACGCGCGGAATGATGATCGTGTTCAGCTTGTTGCTGATCCGGGCCGTTCCACTCGCATCTTTCTGGAAAGCGTCTGCCAACGGGCCGACCGCGGAACCATACTGCCTGACCGGTTCCTCCCAGCCCTTCTCCACCTGCCACAGTTGACGGGCTCGCGTCTCGTTGTAGGCCTCTTCGTTGTAGCGGTATTTGGTGTTATCGATCTTTTCCTCGCCGCGGCGCGCCGCCGTATTATATGGATCAAGCGCCAGGACCTGCTCGTATTTCTTGAAAGCAAGGTCGTATCGGCCGGCATTATAGTAGCCGTCCGCTTCGACGAGCAGCTTTTTCACTTCCTCGACTTTGGCGAGGAACTTAGGCCCCATCGTCTTATTGTAGTATCCGGGCGTCCGCAGATGCGCGACCAGTTCCTTCGCCTCGGAACAATTGGGATTGTAACGTTCGTCGAGAAGCTCCAGAGCAATGGATTCCGCCTCGAGATATTTTCCCTCCGCGATTTTCTGCTCGGCTAATTTGAGGCCGCTCCGGCAAAAACCATCGACCGCTTCGACGCGCGACCGTCCGGAAATCTCGGCGTCTGGCAGCTCGGAAACCGCGGCGCGAAATTCCTCATGCGCGATGGTGAAGTTTTGATCTTTCATCGCGACGCGACCGCGCGCGAGCGCTTCCTCGCCGCGAGGCAGTGCGGCCTGGCGCCTGGCGATTTCTCGCTCGGAAATCCGCTCGATGTTTTGCTGCGCCAAAACAGTCGAACACAAAGCGATTTGGACCAGACTCGTGAATACAAGAATCATTTGTGGCCTGAGGGGGATCGTGCTCTCCGAGCACGATGATAATAATCTGCGTCGCAGCGCGGCGCCCAGGTACCATCGCGCCCGGAGGTCGCGATCCACCTTAGAATGCAATATTAGTGTCATGATTAAGGGGCAAGGAGGCCGATCTGAATTGGCTCATTCGGCTTTTGACTGTTTACGATCACTGCTTTAGTCGGCTGGACGTCTACCAGCTTATATTTGATATCGTCTTGTGGTTTCAATGAAAATTCCTGGTCTTTTCTGACTTGGAACTCCCGGCGGTCGCCCCAGGTATAGACGAAAGTGGCAACCGACTCCGGAGATATGGCGATTTTCTCCTTCACCAGGGTCAACCGCTCCTTGGTGTCTGTGTGTTCGAGGACCAGTTCGGATACGTCGACATTGGTGCCATATTTATCCGGCTCGTACTTCTCCGTGAACTTCAGGATCTTAAAGCGAGTTCCGGGAATCAGGTCCCCCACCTTGATGAATTGAGTCGGCTGTTTCAGATCGATCGTGTTGATGGCGAATGTGTCCCCCACCCAGGAATCGAATTTCATCCGGAACGGTTCCTCACTGAATGATTTCAGTTTGAGTTTGGTCAGGTAATCCGGGTGCGAATTTTTGTCGATCGGATTGGTGTGTCCCTGCCACTCATCCAGATTGGAAAATCCATCTGCGTCCGGATCCTGGGTGAGCACGTCCGCGTCTGCGATCGGCAAATTGAACTGTTCCAGCCACTCGTTAGGCACCGGCGGGTGGACCTGCGTCGTTTGCAGAGTGGCCGGCCGCCCATTCGCATCGATGAAATGTTTTTCCGGCACAAACAGTCCGGAGCGTCCGCTGAACGTCCATTGCTGGGGCTGATGCAACTTGTCCAGGGCCGTCTCCAACTCCGCCGCGCGCCCCGGCGGTTTTGGTTGTTTGGGCGGCGGCGCGGCTTGTTGCGAGGAAAAAACAGATCCGAAATCCGTCGCGTTTCGCCAGATGGCCACGGCGCTGATAAAAAGAAACATCGCCGCCGCCATCAGCAGGACACGATCGTAATGGGTGCGAATCCAGTCCATTTATGCGTTCGCTTTCTCGACCGAGGTTTGATCAGTGCCTCTGCGTGCGGTCCCGCGAATTCCGGGGAGCGCACGCGCCTCGCGTGCACTGTTCGGCGCCCCCGCCGAACAGAATTCTGGCGTCCATAACCAGGGGTATTCCTGCTCGGGTCGAACAATCCCTGATTGCCAGGGATTTCGACAAATATATTGGAACTTTTCCTGCAGATCCGCTTCGGATCGAATCAACCGATCAAAAGATTCCCTTTCCCAAACGGGTCCGATCGCGTGTCGGACCTTATTGATCCGATGCGCGCTGGAAGATTTGATCCCGTGAAGGATGTGGGTCAATGACCAGAAGACTGCTTGTTCATGGTCGTTTTCTTTTATCTGTGGCTCGAAAAGCAGGTGTACATGATCGGACATCACGCAGGCGACATACAACTCATACTGTCCCGATTCGTGTGCATAAACGGCGCTACGCAGAACCAAATCTCGTTCCGCAGGCGCTAACTCATGTCGTTGGGGCGTGGAGAAGGCCACCGCGTACTTTGCCCACGGTCGCTCAAAGTGTGGCAACCTGCGCTTGGAATACTTGATATCGTCAGAAGTTTCCGGCGAGGCGCCGGAAACAGCACGCGAGGCGCGTGCGCTCCCCGGGTCCGAAGCGTGCGACGTTCGATACTTTTGGTCGATCGAAAAGTTTTGCGGGTCGTTTCTCATCCTTGTCTAAAACGTGAATCGGACCAGCTCGACCCGGGCTGAGGTTTCGATGTGTTCAGTACCGACAATGAAGCTCAATGCGGTATTCGGCGCCGGTTTTGCCGGCGTCGGTTGCGGCGTGCCGGCCGTTGTTTGCGTGGTTTGCTCTCGCGCAGGCCCCTTGTCTTTCTCGTTTCGGACGTGCAGGAGGCGCACAATATAAAACTGCTGGTTCGAGCTCGCGACTTGATTCAACACCTTGCGCGCCGCACTCGGCGCCGACAAAAACGTGAAGTCGACGACGCTGCGTTCCACTGACTTCGGCCCGGGCGAAGGAGCGGCGGCCGGCTTTCGGCCAGACACGGCCGCCGGTGTCGGGGCAGCCCCTCGTTCCTGAGCCAGGGGTGCGCGGGTGAATTTGGTGACACCATCCACATGCGCGTCAATCAAGACGTTCATCAACAATTCAATCTCGGAAAGCTCCTGACCCAGCAGCGGAGTAATGGCCGTGTTGGGCAGTGCCGCGGTATACTCATCAAATCCGAGAGCGAAATTATCGGGAATTTTCACCTTGTTAGCGCGAGCTTTATCTCCCACTGCGATCATGGCCTGGCGCAACCGCGATTGAAATTCGTTTGGCGCGAGGGGTGCCACCGGAAGCGTTTGCGTCTTTAGCTCCTCCTTCAGCTTATCCAAAGCGACGCTGTAATTTTCCAAATGAACCTTCATTTTGCGGTAGTTGGCCTCACTCGGAAACGGGTCGAGACGCTCCAACCGATTCTTTTCCGCGGCCGCTTCGCTGAAACGCGCGAACGCGTCGTCGGCCTGTGATCGGGCAGCGTACCAAAAATAAAAGGTCACGAGGGTCGCCAACGCGAAGACAATTAAGAACATGCCTAACCAGCGATTTTTGTGGAACCAGCTCATGGCAATTTCAGGGGCTTGCGCAGATCGAGACGCAATTCATAGGGATAAGCCCAGTCCGTGTTGTTCGGTGTGCTCGGTTTGATCACGCGAGCCTGGTTATTCGGATCGATCGCAAAATGGGGTGAAGTGACCAGGTTACGGAAAAAATCCACGACCACCTCCTGCTGTTTCGGGTTGAAGAGATAGAGGCCGCGCACAAAAATCCCGTCAATCGCCGGCCCGCCCGGCCGGGCCGGAGTTGGACGAGCGGCTGCAGCTGCCGACGTTGGTGTTGCCGTAACCAGTTCGGCCACGCGTTTTTCATCAACGCCCACGGGCTTGCCGCCCGAAGTCGGTATCAGCTCAGTGATCCAAATATCCTCCTTTGGCAGGCGAGCGTTCAGGTCCTCCAAAATCTCCAGCCAAAAACTGCGATCGTTTATCGCTTCGATTAACGGCGCGGCGATACCATCGAGAGCGGCCGTTTGTTTGCGCAATTTATCCAGTTGCCCCTCGGCCGCTCGCATCGCGTCTATTTTTTCCTGCAAGCGCTCCGTCGCGCGCCCGGTGACGTGAGCTGCGCGTGTATAGTAAAAGGTCCAGCCAGCCAGCATCAGGACAAAACAGGCGGCTGCCGCAACAAAAAATGGCCGACGTTTCTCCAGCTGGTGCCGGCGAACCACGCTGGCCGGACGGAGATTGAGCTCCATGGGACATGCCGTGACCGTGCGGAGAGCAAGCCCGACCAGTTCGCCTAACAAGTGCGCAGCCTGCGAGATCTCGTCCGCCGGTGCGCCCTCTGCCACTGCGACGTTGCGTAGCGGATTGAAAAATTCCACCGTCAGTTGCAGCTTCTCCTGGAAAAACTCCCGCATGTAAGGAGTGCTTGCGCTGCCACCGCAGAGAAGGACGCGATTGGGCGCATTACCTTGCTGCTGGCTTCGATAATGGCTGATGGAGCGCATCAGTTCCGCATGCAGGCGGGTCATTGTACTTCGCATGATCTTCGAAACGCGCGCCACGTCGGGATCGGACGGTTCCGCATAAGCGCCTCCCAGACTTACGAAACCCTCTCGCTTCTTGCGCAGCTCGGCCGCGGCAAAAGGTTCATCAAACTCCCGTGCGATCGCCGCGGTGATGGAACTGCCGCCGATCGGGACACTGCGGGAAAAAATCCGCGCCGATTCGATGAAAAGTAAATTTGTCGTGCGCGCGCCGATATCAACGAGCAGTGAGCACCCGCCCAGATCGCTGTAGCTGTAGCGAAACGCATTATAGAGCGCCATCGGCGCCACATCGACAATCGTGGTCCGCAGCCCACTCGCCTCCACTCCGGCGTTAATCTCATCAAGCAGATCCGCCTTAATCGCGACCAGTACGACCTGAATTTGTTCGTCCGCGCCGCCCCCTACCAGCTGATAGTCCCAGACTACCTCATCGATCGGAAAAGGGACGTTTTGTTGCGCTTCAAATCCGATGATCCGCTCGATCTTTTCCTCTTCCACCGCAGGCAATTTGACAAAACGGGCAAAAACCGATTGTCCCGCCACCGCGTAATTAACGGCGCCAGCTTTGATTCCGAGTTCATCCAGCATCTGCCGAAGAAAGGTGGCAACGTGGGTATAGCGTGTCCCTTCCCCGGCCACGTCGGCCAGGTTCTCGCGCAACCGGTAATTCTCCAGAACCAGGCCACCGTTGGCCTGCGCCTGAAACTGAGCCACGCCAATCGTTTGCGAGCCGAGGTTCAGCGAAATAATGCGCTTGGGAGTTGCCATCGCTCAAAAACTCCTGGTCCCAATTCTCAAATCCCGGACAAATTCCATGTTCCAACTCTCAAAGATCTTCAAGTTAACCTGCTCGCTTTTGATTATTGAGGTTGGGAGTTGTCCGGAGCGTGGAGGTTTGGATTGAAATTTCCGCGTCAGCGTCCTTTGATCTGCTCGTAACGGTCCCAATAGAGCGCCGCAAATGGCGTCTCGTTCTTATTAAGAACAAGGCCGCTCAACGCCGGAATAGCTTTGTACCACTGGGCCGCTGCCCGCGTCAGGCTCAACTCATCCTTGACCGCGCCCTGCTGCACAATCTGGACGGCAATGTTTTGCACCGATGCTGTGGTGACAGGCCGATTATTCATGACCCGCAGCAGCGCGCCGGGAGACACATACATCACCGAACGAAGTTCCCGTCCCGCAGCCACATTGATGTGGGTCACCTCCCCGGTCAGCAATTTGCCGTTAACCAGGATAAAATATTTGAACGTGAGCTCGTCGCTGAATTCCGGTGCCGCGGTAAATTCCACTTCCACTTCCAGCCAGCGATCGCGCTGGTTCGCCGTGTATTGCTCCGCACCGGTGTAGGTGAATTGCGGCGTGGTGATGAGATTCTTATTGATCTTGTTCAATTGGAATTGGGCGCCCGGCACCTGAGCGAGGCCGCTGCGCGGCAAAAAAACAAACCAGACAATCACCGCACTGCTCCAGATTAATTTCATCTCTGCGCTACGATTCCACAATCTAATGAGTCGAGGCCAGCCGAAACGGCAAAAATTTAAGCAAGTTTCACCCACTATTGAAATTTAGGAGGTCCCGACGTCCCTTAGGCCATCAAGGGATGGCCGGCCGATCCCCGCGCTTCAGGCGTTCCTGAAAATAATCAATCGTTTTCCGGATGCCTTCCTCAAAATGAACCTGCGGCTGCCAGCCGAGAACCTTTTTCGCGCGGGAGATATCCGGCTGCCGCACTTTTGGATCATCCTCGGGCAGCGGTTTATATTCGATCTTCGATTGGGTGCCGGTAATCCGAATGATCTCGTCAGCGAATTGTTTGATCGTCATCTCACGCGGGTTACCGATGTTTACCGGTTCATGAAAATCGCTCATGGCGAGCTTGAAAATCCCGTCGATCAAGTCGGAGACATAACAGAAGGAGCGAGTCTGCGATCCATCGCCAAACACGGTGAGGGAATGTCCGCTCAAGGCCTGGCCAATGAACGACGGAACCACCCGCCCGTCGCGTAATCGCATGCGGGGTCCATAGGTGTTGAAGATGCGGACGATTTTCGTGTCGATTTTATGATAGCGGTGGTAAGCCATCGTCATCGCTTCCGCGAAACGTTTCGCCTCATCATAAACGCCGCGCGGTCCGATCGGGTTGACGTTGCCCCAGTAATCTTCCTTCTGCGGATGGACCAGCGGATCACCGTAACATTCCGATGTAGACGCGAGCAGGAATTTTGCCTTTTTGTCCTTCGCCAAACCCAGGGTGTTGTGTGTGCCGAGCGCCCCTACCTTCAGGGTAGGAATGGGCAACTCGAGGTAATCAATCGGACTCGCCGGCGAAGCAAAGTGGAAAACGTAGTCGAGCTTCTCTTCCGGGAGGAAAATGAAATTCGAAACGTTGTGTTTGATGAAGCGATAATCTTCGTTGCCGGCGAGATGTTCGATATTCCGCACATGACCGGTGATCAGGTTGTCGATGGCAATTACCCGATGCCCCTCCGCCAATAATCGATCGGTCAGATGCGAGCCGAGAAAGCCGGCACCACCAGTGACAACAGAAACGGGCTTGGTTTGGGTGGACATGGCGAGGTTATCTACTGGCTGGACAGGCTGTTGGCCAGAACTTTACTTCCGTTCGACACGCCGTCTTCGCCTGTATGCTGAACCTGAATACCGACAACACAGACATCGTCTTCAAAATATTCGCGCTGGGAAAACTCACGAATATCGTCAAGAACGCGGGTAAAGAACTGCGACGGCGGCAAGGTCGAGTGGCGGCTCACGGTCGCCTGGAGTTGTTCCTCGCTGAAGGCTCTTCCCGCAGCATCTTCCACCTCAAAAAGGCCGTCGGTAAAAAGCATGACCAGATCTCCCTTGGCGATGGATTTGCTCGAAGTAGTGTAGGTCGCGGCTGGAAAAATCCCAATGGCCGGACCTGGTCGCCCATTGCCTTGTAGTTTCGACGTGGTTGCGTCGCCGGATCTGACATGGAGGGCAGAGGGATGTCCAGCATTGGCAAACCGGAGCTGGGCGCGCTCGACATCTGCAACCGCGTAAAAACAGGTCGCGAACATCGTTGTTCCAGCCTGCTTGAGAATAAACGCAAGGGCGCGATTCACCCGCGTCAAAAGCTCGCCCGGATCCGAGGTCACTTGCGCGTTTTCTTCGACCAGCGCGCGAATCATGCTCGTGATCAGGGCCGACCGCACTCCGTGGCCCATCACATCACAAATAAAAACCCCGGCTGCGTTTTCCCCGACCGGGAAAACGCTGAAAAAATCGCCGCTGACGTCGCCCGTCGGAAAATACAAACTGAGGAAGCGCAGAGCACTCTCCTGAACCGCAACATTGGCCGGGACGGTTGGAAATTGTTGCGGCAACAAAGCGACCTGTAATTCCCGCGCCATTTTCAGTTCTTCCTCCATCTGCTGGTTCTTCTCCGCCAGCTGGCGTGTTCGATCCTGGATGCGCGTTTCGAGTTGAGCGTTCAATGCCAGCAGCTCGGCCTGAGCAAGGTTGCGGGCTTCTTCTGCTCGATCGATGCGGCCACCGACGATCAGAGATACGTGTGAAATGATCCACGTAATCAAAACGGCGAAGGCGATGGCACAGAGGGCGGAGATTACGGCTGGATTGGCCCGAATATGCTGCGGCAGTGCTGCATTCACCCAGCCGTTAATGAATGCGGCGGCGATGATTACAGGCACAAAAGAGCGCAGGAGGAGTGCGCGACTGGTGTCCCCCAGAAACAAGCGCAACGGCCATCCTTCTGCTCCAGCCACGCTCACAATCGCAACGCCGCACAGAGCGAAAGCGCAGGCCGTCAGAAACGCAACCGGGATGACTGTGCCGCCATACAGCAAAGGCGTTCCATACCAGTAACCGACAAGAACGACTGCGCTGATGCTCGTCGCCAGCGCCCCAAACGCACCCGCCCACTTTTCCGATTCGCGTCCGGTCAATGAGTAAAGGCCGACGGCCGTAAGAACAAAGGTCAACGCCGTCAGAGGCGCCATCCGTCCGGTCGGAACGCGGCCGAACATCTCGGGATTGCGCACAAGCCACGTGTCGATACCAAAGTGGAATCCTGCGGCGAATTCCACGAGCTTGGCTACCGCGATCATCAACACTGCAATAGCGAACAAGCGTGGGAGCCAGCGCAAGCTCGCCTGGCCCAACCGAACAATGAGACCAATCCCCAGCAGGGAAAAGCAGAGAGCGGAGCTCGGAGCCATGGGAATATACTTCGCCCGAACGCTGGCGAGCAGCGAGAGCCCGGAAATCCAGCCGATGAGAGTTATCAAGCCGAGCGTGAGTGTGAGAGCGGCGCAAGGCAGCGCGATCGCGCGGAATTTACGGCCTGCTGCTTGCCCTTCGATCACGCAATCACTTTGCTCCAACATGCTTCTCTGTCCATGTCAGTTCACCCATCAGGGGATATGATATCGAACATCAGAATGTTCAGCGTGTTTCTGGGGAGCGCAGGCTGCCAGCCTGCAGTTGCCGGCAGCTTGCCGGCAACACTTCGAGCGTGCGCCACGCCATGCGTGATCGGCCTGGCGGAAATGTTTTCGGCAGGCTGCCGAAAACGACAGGCTCGCAGCCTGGGCTCCCCGGATCATCTTTGTCAGCGCGCAGACGGAAGATGTCGACCTTGCGCGAGCAACGGAAGGATTCGCTTTCAATTTGAAATCTGAAATCTTAAATCTGCAATCTCATGCGTATCCTTTCCGGCATCCAATCCAGCGGCGTCCTCCATATTGGGAACTATTTCGGGATGATCCAACCGGCCCTCGCGTTACAGGCCGAGGGCGAAGCGTTATATTTCATCGCCAACTATCACGCGCTCACCAGCGTGCGCGATGCGGACACGTTGCGGGAGAACAGCCGCGGTGTGGCGATCGACCTCCTGGCCTGCGGGTTCGACCCCGACCGTGGCGCGCTGTTCCTGCAAAGTGATGTTCCGCAGGTTACGGAGCTGGCCTGGATTTTATCCACCGTCGCGCCCATGGGGCTGCTCGAACGGGCTCATTCTTATAAGGATAAACTTGCCCGGGGCATGTCTGCCTCGGCCGGACTGTTTACTTACCCCGTGCTTATGGCGGCCGATATCCTGATCTATGACAGCGATGCCGTACCCGTCGGCAAGGATCAGAAACAGCACATTGAGATGACACGCGATCTGGCCGTCAAAATGAACGAACAATATGGGCAAATCTTCAAATTGCCCGAACCACGAATCCGCGCGGAAACGGAAGTCGTTCCCGGAATTGATGGTCAGAAAATGAGCAAGAGTTACGGCAACACCATTGATCTGTTTGGCGACGAGAAAGAAACGCGAAAACGCGTGATGAGCATCGTAACCGATTCCAAGCCGGTGGAAGCACCCAAGAATCCAGACGAATCCACCGTGTTCCAGCTCTTCTCGCTCTTCGCCTCGCCAATTGAACGGGAGGAGATGCGGGCCCAGTTCGAAAAGGGCGGCACCGGTTACGGCGACTTCAAAAAACAGTTGTTCGAAAAACTTTGGCAGTATTTCGCACCAATGCGCAAACGCCGCGAAGAGCTTCTTGCCGACGAAGCATATATTAATGATGTGCTTGGACGCGGGGCGCGGCGGGCGAATGAAATCGCAGACCAGGTGATGGGCCGCGTGCGCAAGGCCGTCGGGTTGTAGCCGCTAGAAGTGGTTAAAATCGAAGAACCTCACCTTTCAACGAGCATCGCGAAAGTCACTTCGTAGGACGGACCTCCCCTTGCCCCGGCAATTAGCACCCTGGAATTGTAGGCCGTTTCTGTGAAACGGCGTCCCCAAGAAACGGCGTTTGACACAAACGCCCTACAACCGCGCTGGGATTGGTTCATCCTAACCTCCCCCATAACCCACTCCGGTGCCCTCATTGGCGCTTCGCGTCCGTCTCTCCCAGTGGGAGAGAAGCGGGCGAGGTGGTCCCTTCTACCTCAGGGAGAACGTTAGAATGAGGGCGAATGTCGGGTGAGTTGCATAACTAACTTCACTTTCGCAGCCGCTTCTAGAGTGAAGCCGCGCCCTTTGCGACAATCAGACGCTTCGGAGCCGTATTGCGCCAGGCTGCGGCCAATACTTCCCGCACTTTTGTGATGGTGGCGTTTGGCAAATACACCTTCGTGTTGCCGCGGCGTCCCCAGGCGCCGGTAACCGGTTCGAATATCTCCGGATCAGCCCGGACGAATCTCCTCTGTTCATCCGGAGTCAGCTTGACCACGCCCCATTCATTATCCGGATAACCGAGCGTGGCAAAGATTCGACCACCGACTCGAAAATCAGGATGATTCTGATGGCCGGACTCGATTGCGTCGGGCAAGCGCAGGGCCAACTGACGAAAATCATCCGGCCGCATCAGGGAAGCTCGCCGTTTTTCAATTCCCTTCCAGAAAATTTCGCAACGCTCTTCCGCAGGCTTCGGGTTCCTCAATCCACATATCGTGTGTCGCGTTCGGCAGCGACAGCTCCTCCGCCCACGGTAACAGGCGAAGCAGTTCCTCATGAATCATTCGCAAAGGTGGCAAAGTTTTTTCGCCGCTTATAAGAAGGATAGGCAGAGCAAGTTTCTGAACTGCATCCCGCCCCAACGGGGGAAATGCGTCAGTTGAAGTTGTGAGCGCTTTCCACTCCCGGACGTTGTCCTGGAGCATGTCGCGAACCTGTTTCGGCATCTGATCGTACGAGCCTTTTCCGCTGAAATAATCACAGGTGATGCGCAAGGCCTCTTCCGGTTTATCTCTCTGAAACGCGTTCGCCGCCGGTCTCCACATATCCTGCAGGAAGCGCTCGCGTTCGACTTTCCCGCCACCAATATCCTTCAGCCAGTCCAGGACCGGCGGCTCGGACAGAGTTAAACTGCGTACTCGATCAGGATGTTGTGTCGCGTAGCAAAGAGCCGTGAACGCGCCATAAGAGTATCCCACCAGATGGACGCGTTCGAGCTTCAGTGCGTCAATCAATCCTGCCAGGTCATCCGCTTCAACCAAGGCCGAATGATTCGGAGCAATCGTCGGATTACTGTTCGGGAAGTTGTAGCGCCGGCTGTAGGCAATGACCTTGTATCGGCTGGCCAAAGCCGGTATCTGCGCGGTCCATTCGCGGTAATCTCCCAATCCACCGTGAATAAGAATCACGGGAATTCCCTGGCCGCGTTCCAAATAATGGATTTCAACTTCGTTGACACGAATTGTTTTTAACTGACCGAGGCCGGCTCGATCGATTATTGACTCGGCGAATAGACACGGCGGCCCGAGAAGCAGAGCCACCGCCAACGCGCGTCTAATCACGCCGACTGACGTTCAAGCTGTGGTCGTGCCGATGAATTGTTCTTAAGTTCGGCAAAAATGAGGCGTCCCGCAGCTGTTTGCAAAGCACTCGCTACCACGACAGGGACTGTCTTGCCAAGGTGCGGGCGAGCGTGATTGACCACGATCATCGTCCCGTCCGGAAGATAACCAACCCCCTGATGTTGTTCTCGTCCCTCTTTCACCAGGGCGAGGTCGATTTCATCGCCGACAACCACGACCGGCCGCAAAGCTTTAACCAGATCGTTCAGATTCAGCGTCTGCACGTTTTGTAAACGTGCTACCTGACAAAGAGCCTGATCATTGGTCAGCAGGCGTGCTTGCAAAACTTTCGCGGCGCGGACAAGGCGCGAATCGACTCCTGTTTCCTCATCATGAGTGCTCTCGTGAATGGTGAGATCAAGATCATGCGAACCCTGCAACTCATTCAGAATCTCCAGGCCACGCCGACCGCGTTCGCGTTTAATAGGGTCGCGCGAATCAGCCAGTGTTTGTAATTCTCCAAGAACGAAGCGGGGAACAATAAGAGATCGGCTGAGAAAACCGGTCGCACACAAATCCGCGATCCGACCGTCGATGATGACGTTGGTGTCGAGGAGAATCGGTTCGTGTTGTGTCGTTTCACGCGTAAAACGGACGTAGGGAATGATGAGCGAAAATTCATCGCGATTACTTCGCATCGCCAGCATCATCCCAAGATACCCAAAGGAACTGTAAACGATCAGACGTGCCATCCACTGGGTGGTCTCCGATTGGTAATGCAATACGTCCGACGCGATCAGAAGGTTGGCGAAAAATAAGCCAAGCAAAAGTCCAAACGTCGCCGACGAAAAAGCCCGCAAAGAAAAGCCCTTCAGCGTCCGGTCGATCAGGACAATGAAAAGCCCGAGAACGATTCCAACGACGAGACCGGGCCAGATATTCTCCTGCAGCTCGGACGACACGATAGCGCCGATGGCGGCGCAAAAGGTAATAAAGAGGACCCGCAACAGATTGAGCGTGAGCAGTGGTGTCATTACTGTCCCCTGCCCTTACGCGGCTTTGTCGTTTGCTCCCGGACGTTCATATCTGGTTTTGCGGCAGTGTCCTTGTAAAACAGCACACCGTGTGCTCGGAGGTTACTAATCAACGCGCGCAGGTTGTTTGCCAGTTCTTCGTTGCTCAGAAGAGCCCCCAGCAAACCTTTACCATCGGTCGCCTGTCGAAAGACCTGCGTGGCAGACTGAACAGTCTTGCGCGCATCAGCCAGGACAAGCTGCAGATCGTCCGCATCCTTTTTCATCGAATCCATGGCCGAATCGGCCTTTCCGATCACGCCGTCCAGTTTTTCGGAGGATTGGGCAAGCGCGCCGGTCGCTGCGCTTAAATGTTCCATGCTGACCTTCAGGTTTTGCATGTTCCCAGCGGAGAACGCGTCCTGGTTCAAACGTGTTACCGCATTGTTTGCATTTTGCACGGTCGTGCGCAGATCGGCTACCAGCGCGCCGCCTTCCCGCGTCAAGTCATCAATACCCGTTTCACGCGCGCCGCTGATATGAGCATTTGGCGGCAGATAAACCTTTGGTTCTCCAGGCGGCATCGCAACGTTGACGAACCGGTCGCCGAGCAGGCCTGAACTTCCCACCGTGAATTTGCTGCCTTCGGGAATCTTCACATAATCGTAGATCTTCAACGGCACTTCTACGCCATTTCCTTCGCGCACCAGACGAGGACCTCCTGATACCTTGCCTATCTTTGCACCAGCCAGCAAAACATCCGAACCCTTGAGTAAACCGCTGGCATCGTTGAAACGGACGGTAACGGCATAATAAGTTTTAAAGCCTTCACCGAGACGCCCGAATTGGACGACAAGAGCGGCTAACATTGCCAGGCCGACAAAAACGAACGCGCCGACCTTGAATTCCAAACCTCGCTCGTTTTGAGTCATCCGCTTTTACTATCCGCCCCAGGGGCGTTCTGGGTCAACTTCTGGCTCTCAACGGTTAGCTGTTCGTCCGAACGCCCGAGCAGGAAATCCTGCAACAACCGGTCGCTCGTCTGCTCGAGTTCAGCCGGCGTTCCGTGAAAGTAAATCCGGCCTTCATGCAGGTAAGCGATGTGATTGGCCACATGGATTGCGCTCTTCATATCGTGCGTGACAACAATGCTGGTCACGCCAAGCCTCTGCTGCAGCCGCAAGATGAGACGATTGATGCTGTCGGACACGACCGGATCGAGCCCGGAGGTCGGTTCGTCGTAAAGGACGCATGTCGGCCGGCGAATGATCGAACGCGCCAGGCCAACCCGTTTTTTCATTCCCCCACTCAAGCTGACCGGCATCTTTTTTTGCTGCCCCTGTAACTCTACCACATCCAGCATCTCATCCACTTTCTGCCGTAGCACTTTCGGATCGCGCTCTCCGGCTTCGCGCAGTGGAAACGCCACATTATCTTCCACCGTCATCGAGTCGAAGAGGGCCGCGCCTTGAAACAGGATCCCGACCTTTTGCCGAATCGAGGCGAGCTGCCGTTCGGTCAGGCCGGTAATATTCTGGCCTTCGATCCAGATCTCACCCGCGTTTGGCTGCATCAAACCGACCAGATGCTTAAGCAAAACGCTTTTGCCTCCGCCGCTTCGGCCAATGATCGCGAGTGTTTCTCCTCGTAAGACCTCAAGATCGACCCCGCGCAGAATTTCCTGTTGCCCAATGCGTTTGACCAAACCCCGCACCGCAATCATGGATTGGTTCGCCGTTTCTGGCGCGCCTGAGAATTCGGACACGGCTGCTGTTTCGATCATTCAAAGACAACGTCCAACGCTCAGCGCTCAACGTCCAACGTTCAATAGTTGACCGCTTTAACCCTTTAACCCTTTAACGCTTAAACTTCCTGTTCTGCCTACTGATAGCCGGCCGGATAAATGATGTTGAGAAGCATGGTCAGAAAGAAGTTACAAATGAGAATCGCCAGCGATCCATTAACCACCGCTTCAGTCGTGGCTCGACCGACGCCAACCGCGCCTTCCCGGGCGGAGAGCCCCTTGTGGCAGCTGATAAATACGATCAGGATCCCGAAACAAAATGCTTTCGAAAGACCCATGATGATGTCGCGGTTCAGGGTCCACCGGACCATGTTCGCCATGTAATAGGTGCCGTTGATCTCCAGCAAGTAAATGGCGATAAGATAGCCGGACCCAATACCGAATGCGATGCACTCGGCGACTAACAGAGGCATTGAGACCATCATGGCCAAAGCGCGCGGGACGACCAGATAATCTACCGGATGAACTGCCAGGGCGCGCAAGGCGTCAATTTGCTCGGTCACTTTCATCGTCCCAATCTCCGCGGACATCGCTGCGCCGACCCGTCCCGTAACCATCAGGGCGGTCAACACCGGTCCGAGTTCCCGGCAAATCGCGACAGACACCACGGCGCCCACCGCCGAACCCATTCCTAGTTTGTTGAACTGAAAAAATGTCTGTGCGGTAAAAACGGCGCCGGTGAAGCCGCCCGTGATCATGACCACCGATTGGGAAAGCCACCCAATCTCCACGATCTGACCGAAAAACAGCTTCCACCGCACCTTTCTCGTAAAGATCGAGCGAAAGGTTTCGATCGCGAGCAACACGAGCTCTCCCAGGTACTGGAAGAAAGAGAGGAATGCTGCTCCGAGCGCGGTGAATAACCGGACGATCATTTAGTCGCGCGCAACCGAAGATGGAAACGGCGTCAAACGCTCAAAGGCTGCGTGCTCGATCGCGGGCGAAGCTCCGGCGGAACGGCACCGACGAACCGCGGATCGAGTCCGAGCTTCCGAAAGATTGCTCGTATTTCGCGAAAGGTGATGGTGGGTTCCTCGTCAATTTCGAGGTAGACCAGGTCGTGATTGCTATCGACCTTGTAGCGCAAGCCCGCGATCGTTTCCAACTCGTGATCCAATTCCAGGATCTTGTTCAAGTCGCGAACACCCGCGGCATACACTTCGAGTTCAATCATTGGGTTGCCTTAACCTTAGCGGACATACATTTGTCTGCAAAACGGGAAATTGCCCTGGTCGAACATCGCCCTGCGAAGTCCCCCGGGCCAAATGCTGGGACGGCGGCGCTTTTCCTGCCACTTGGTCGCATTTGCGTGTTTCTGCCAGCTGCGATAAATGAATGGTCGATCCGATGCAACGCGCTGTTCAATTTCTCCTGAAAGCTAACGTCGCACTTTGTCTTTTGTTCCTCGCCGGTTGCCAGACGGTGCCCAGCGGCATTCAACAGGCAAGAGTTGCCGCCGCGCAACACATCGCGGCCGAGCCGCCCGGAGATTACTACATCGGCCGGCGTTATTACAAACCGGATTTCAAATTCTGGGGATATGTCCGACGGCCCGGGAAACCGTGGTCCACCGCGCAGTTGGTCTTGCTTAACGAAAAAGAGAAGCTCGCGCCGGATCGCGAGCAGCTGAACTTCGGCAGCGACAACAACTACGAATACAAGCTCATCGGTTTCTTTAGCGGACAGACGGTTTACGAACCGGCCAGCAATGGGTTTTATCCGGAATTCGTCTTGAAAAGCTACCAACTAATTTCGAACAGTCCCCCGCCTATCTTCAGAAGTCAGATCAGCGGAAGCGGTCAGGCTGCGACGACGCGTTATACAATCGAAAAGCCGGAGCAATAATGCGGATGGCCGCTCCGCGAAGCTGAAAAACCTGGCATTGGCAATCCCTATCGCTCGATCTAAAGATCTCGCCCTTCCTGACATAAAGGAAGCAAGTGACTCGCGGAAGCGTCAAAGCGACCCGCTGATCGAAGAGTTTCTCCGTTATCTCGAGGTGGAGCGAAATGCGTCGCCGCGCACGTTGAAGGTTTACCGCCAGGCTCTGGCCGCTTTTCGCGCGGACAACGGAACGCCATGGGCCAAATGCAGTTCCGATCAATTCCGCGATTATCTGTTCAAACTGATGAAGCGGCAGCAGGCTCGCTCCTACATTCGCCTCCAGTTTTCCGCCTTTCGGACCTTTTATGGTTTTCTGGCGGCGCGAAAACGTCTGCGGCGCGATCCGACGCGCGAGTTGCAGTTGCCGAAGGTCGAGAAAAAACTGCCACTCGTCCTTACTCGCCAGCAGATTGGCGAACTGCTGGCCGCCCCTTTGCAGGTTGCGAAAACGCGAGCTGCACCCTCCTGGATGCCGTTACGCGACGTTGCCATTATGGAGCTTTTCTACAGCAGCGGCTTGCGACTGGGCGAATTGGCTGCGCTGCAGGTGGCCGATCTTGATCCATACAGCGAACTGCTGCGCGTACTTGGGAAAGGCCGCAAAGAACGTGTTTGTCCGGTCGGATTGCCGGCGCTGGAGGCGATCTCACGGTATCGCGCGGCGGCGAACGTTCACGCCGGGAAACTGTTCATCAATAAATCGCGCAGAGCAATGTCTCCCCGCTCCATCTGGCTGATTCTGAAACGATATCTACGACACACCTCAATACCGATTTCCATCAGCCCGCATAAGCTGCGACACAGCTTCGCCACGCACATGCTCGACCAGGGCGCCGATCTTCGCAGCGTCCAGGCGTTGTTAGGCCATGCCAGCCTTTCCACAACGCAGATTTACACCCACGTGACCGTGGAACGGCTGAAAAAAGCCTATGCCGGCGCGCATCCGCGGGCGTGATCACAGAAAAGGCGTCCGCCTTTTCTGTGGAAGCACCAAATTCCAAACTCCAAGCTCCAGGGAAACTTCAATCAGTTAAACTCCAACTCAGGGACGCGGCGTGCTGAGACTTTGAATTTAGGATCGTATGAAACGGGCTGGCACGGCACGTTTGAGATTTGAAGTTTGAGATTTGTTTGGAGCTTGGATGTTGGAATTTGGAGCTTCGGCCGGCTATCGTTCGCCACCGCGTCGCGGTTCGTGTTGCGTAGTTTCACGCGTAAAACGGGCGCGCGGCCGAATTTTGCAATTACAAGCCGGCCGTCAGCTCGCGCTCGCCGTCGCTCCGTGCGGCTCCGCCACACGAAACGTCAGTTTGCCGTCCGCAGCGGTGACATGAACGACGTCACCGGCTTTGACATTGCCGCGCAACAATTCCTCGGCAAAAGGATCTTCCAGGTAACGCTCGACCGCGCGCCGCATGGGACGCGCGCCGTAGGTGGGATCGTAACCTTTCTCGATCAACAACTCCTTCGCGCTTGTTTCCAGCTCGATGTTGACCTCTTTCGCCTTCACTCTCTTCAGGACCTTGTCGACCTCGAGTTCGACAATCTTCAACAGATCTTCCCTGGTCAGCTGATGGAAGACAATAATGTCGTCCAGGCGATTGATGAATTCCGGTTTGAAAACCTTCTTCGCTTCCTCCAACAGCTTGTCGCGCATCGTGTCATACTCGTGCTCCCCGAGAGGCTTCACCGCGGCGAAGCCCATCGTGGTCTGACGGCGCAGCGTTTCCGCGCCGACGTTCGAAGTCATGATGATAATGGTATTGCGGAAATCAATCTTTCGGCCTAACGAATCTGTAATCTTCCCGTCCTCGAGAATTTGCAGGAGCAAATGCATCACGTCGGGATGTCCCTTCTCGATTTCATCAAACAAAACGACAGCGTAGGGTCGGCGCCGAACGGCTTCGGAAAGCTGGCCGCCCTCCTCATATCCGACGTAGCCCGGTGGAGATCCAATCAGACGCGAAGCGGTGAACTTCTCCATGTACTCCGACATGTCGATTTGAATCAAAGCGTCGCGATCGCCGAACATGAATTCGGCCAGTTTCTGCGCGAGAAAAGTTTTACCCACGCCGGTTGGACCGAGGAAAATAAACGATCCGATCGGCCGCCGTGGATCCTTCAAATCAGCCCGGCTGCGACGCAACGCCTTGGAAATTGCACTAACGGCCTCGTCCTGACCTATCACCTTGCCCTTTAGCTCATCTTCCATTTTGAGCAGCTTTTCTGTTTCGGCCTGCTCCATGCGCTGTAACGGCACACCGGTGACTTTGGATATGATGTACATTATATCTTCGCCCGTCACGAGCACCTGCTTCTCTTCCCGCTCTTCCCGCCACTTGGCCAAAATTGTGTCCAGCTTCTCCTTCGTTTGCTTTTCCTTGTCCCGCAGGGACGCGGCTTTTTCAAAATCCTGCGCCTTGATGGCGGCTTCCTTTTCGATCCTGATTTCTTCGATCTCGCGCTCGATCTCCTTGACGTTGGGCGGCCTGGTCATGGCATTGATGCGTGCGCGCGCGCCCGCTTCGTCCATCACGTCGATGGCCTTATCTGGCAGGAATCGACCGGTAATATAACGTTCGGAGAATTTGACCGCTGTCTCAAGCGCTTCGTCGGTCAGCTTCGCTTTGTGGTGGGCTTCGTATTTCGGCCGGAGGCCTTTCAAAATTTCGATCGCTTCTTCGACGGTAGGGGCATCGACTTTAACCGTCTGAAACCGACGTTCCAAAGCCGCGTCTTTTTCAATGTATTTGCGGTATTCGTTCATCGTCGTCGCGCCGACACATTGCAACTCGCCGCGACTCAGAGCCGGCTTGATGATATTCGACGCATCCATCGCGCCTTCGGCCGAGCCGGCGCCGACGATGGTGTGGAGTTCATCAATGAACAAAATGACATTCTTTGAGCGGCGAATTTCGTCCATGACGGCTTTGATCCGCTCTTCAAACTGGCCGCGGTATTTGGTGCCTGCGACCATCAGCGCAAGATCCAGCGTGACCACTCGTTTATCACGTAGCAGCTCCGGGACGTTCCCGTTCGCAATTTCCTGCGCCAAACCTTCCGCGATAGCGGTCTTGCCAACGCCGGCTTCGCCAATCAGGACCGGATTGTTTTTGGTCCGGCGGCAGAGGACCTGAATGACGCGCTCGATTTCATTCCGGCGCCCAATCACCGGATCGAGCTCTCCCTTTTTCGCCAACTCCGTCAGATCACGACCAAACGCACGGAGGGCGGGCGTTTTCACATCTTTTTTGGATGGCTCACCGCCGCCGCCTTCCTGTTCCGCTTCCGGCGGCGTAAAATTGGGGTCGAGCTCCTTCAGAATTTCGTTCCGCGTGCGTTCGATATCGACTTCGAGACTCTTGAGAACGCGGGCCGCCACTCCTTCGCCTTCGCGCAACAGACCGAGCAAAATGTGTTCTGTGCCAACATAAGAGTGGTTCAGGGCCTTCGCTTCCTTGCCCGCCAGGGCCAGCACCTTTTTGACCCGGGGCGTATAGGGAATATTTCCCACCATTTTCGTTTCGGGACCCGAACCCACCTGCTTCTCGACTTCCATCCGCACGGTCTCGAGATCCAGACCCATCTTCTGCAAGACGTTGACCGCCACACCCTGTCCGAGCTTGATCAGGCCGAGCAACAGGTGCTCGGTCCCCACATAATTATGATTGAAGCGGTCCGCTTCTTTGCGGGCCAGCGCCAGAACCTGCTGCGCGCGTGGTGTAAAATTATTCATTGTTCGATGGAGACGAACCGTTTCCCGTGTCCTTCACCAGTTTACTGATATCAGGTTTAGGGAACACTTTCAAACGATCCCGGATAATTTGGGCGCGAAGATGGTCGCGCTCCTCGGCCGTGAGCTTTTGCTGGGAGGTCTTTTGCAGGTGAGCCGGCTGCGTGTCGATGAACAGCTCGTCGATCGGCAGGCGGCGATCCTCGGGGAAAGCGCCGAGATCGACCCCGAGCTTGATGACCGACAACAGGTTGAGCGCTTCCTTCGACGTCATGGCATGGGCAAAAGTAAGCACACCGTAGGCCCGGCCGATCTGATCGGAGAGGGTATTGGATTTTTTCTGGATCAAGACCTGGCGGGCATCGTGTTCCTTTTCGATGATTGTCTCGATCACTTTGCTGAGCCGGCTGATAATCTCGTCTTCCTTTTCCCCAAGCGTAGTCTGATTGGAGATTTGAAACAGGTTACCCATTGCCTCGGTGCCTTCGCCGTAAAGACCGCGCACCGCGAGGCCGATCTTGCTCACCGCCTGGATGACCTGGTTGATCAGCTCGCTCAAAACCAGACCCGGAAGATGCAGCATGGCGGAAGCGCGCATACCGGTTCCGACATTTGTCGGACAGGCCGTGAGGTAACCCAGGCGCGCGTCGTAAGCGAACTCCAGTTTGCTCTCGAGCGCGCTATCAACCTTATCAACAAGCTTGAATGCCTGTTTCAGCTGCAATCCGGATCGGATCGACTGCATGCGCAGATGATCTTCTTCGTTAATCATGATGCTGAGAGTCTGCCGCCGGTTCATCACGATGGCGCTGCCTACGTTTTTGGCGGCATGCTCGCGACTGATCAAATGCCGCTCCACCAGCACCTGTTTTTCCATGGCGGAAAGGTCCTGCAGGAATTCGGAAAACGAATCCTGCATTTCCGGGAGCTCTTCCACCGGGGGTTTGATCATTTCAAGAATGGCAGTGCGCTCGGCCTTTTTCGCCCACCCTGGAAAGGAACGATTGAGGAGGTTGCGCGCCAGCCGCACTCGACTGCTGATAACGATTTGATGATGCGGACCTTCACCACGCAGCCATTCGCCGGCGGTGGACATGACGTTGGCGAATTTCACGGCTTAGCTGGCGAGCTCGTGCTCGAGTTTCTTGATTTGGTCTCGCAACGATGCGGCCGACTCGTAGTTCTCCTCTGCGACCGCTTTCTGTAAATTCTCGGTCAGCGTCCGCATCCGATCGGTCAGCTCGACCGCGCGATGAGCTCGCTGCGGTAATTTGCCGACGTGCTCGGTGCCTTTGTGCATTGCCTTGAGGAGCGTGTTCAAACCCTCGGCAAAAGTCGCATAACAACTGCTGCAGCCGAGCCGGCCCGTTTTTTTGAAATCGGCCTGCGTGTAACCGCACACCGGGCAGCGCTGCGTCGAAGATCCCTTTTCGATTTCTTCGGCCGCGCCGATACCGAGTAAGAGATCAGCGAGCGCAAACCCGGTCGGGTCCTGCACGCCCTTTTCTTTAGAGCACCCGTCACACAGGTTCACTTTTTGCATCTTGCCTTCCAGAATTTGCGTCAGGAAGACCGTCGCATCATTACATTTGCAAACGTCGCAAAGCATCTCCGAAGATTAGACCTCCAACTGGTCCGAAAATTCAACTTTCATGTTCTCTGAGCACCTTTCGCGCCGGATCCTGGCGGACGATTTATGTATAGATCGGTGTCCCAGTTGCCCGCGTGATCTCACGGAATCGCGCGATCATTCTCTCGCTAATCGGTCCCGGCTTACCGGTCCCGATCGGCCGGCCATCGGCCTTGATCACGGGGATGACTTCCGCCGCCGTGCCGGTAAGAAAACATTCGTCGGCGATAAACACATCGTGACGCGTGATATCGGCCTCCGTGACCTTGATTCCGAGCTCCGCCGCGATTTCGAACGCGACCGCACGTGTAATTCCACGCAAGGCGCCGGCGGCGATCGGCGGTGTGAAAATCTGCCCATGCTTAATCACAAACACATTGTCGGCCGTGCATTCCGCTACATGCCCGGCATCATTCAACATTAAAGCTTCATCCGCCCCGGCCAGATTCGCTTCGATCCGGGCCATCACATTGTTCAAGTAATTGAGCGACTTCACCGCCGGATTGAGTGCGCCAGGACTAGTGCGACGAGTGGCACAGGTAACGACCGTCAGTCCGCGGGCATAAATTTCCGCCGGGTAGAGAGCAATCGTCGCGGCAATAATGATCACACTCGGCCGCTTACATTGCGTCGGGTTCAAACCGAGATTGCCCACGCCCCGGGTGACGATGAGACGAATGTAACCGTCCCGCAAATCGTTCTGCCGAATCGTCTCCAGCAGGGCTTCGGTCATCTCCGGCATGGACATTGGAATCTCCAGGCAAATGGAACGCGCTGAATCCCACAATCTCTGCAGATGTTCCTCCAACCGGAAAACACGCCCATTGTAAAAACGGATTCCTTCGAAAATTCCATCCCCGTAAAGCAGACCGTGATCGAACACCGAAACCTTCGCATCTTTCTCGGCGTGAAATTCCCCGTCGATATAAATCCTGGACTCTTTCGCCGCGCGGTTTCTGCCCTCCTCGCTATCCACCTCGGGTTTCACCGCACCTTTTGCAGATGTGCCGCGTGTTTTTGGTTCGTCCAATACCGCTTCGTCAACGCCACCAGTTGCAGTTTTCATAGGCTAAAAAAGTTAATCAACAGAAATTCAAGCGCCACCTGAATTATAGCATAGAACCCATCTCATAAATAGGAAGGAGTGCGCCGAGTAATGTTCTTCAGAGAGTCGATTGCGTCCTAAATTTCGCAGAGCACTGCTACTACTGCAACACGCCGTCAGCGATATGTAATGTCCGGTCGCCGCGCGCCGCCACCCGTTCGTCGTGCGTGACCACAAGCAGTGTTTTGTTTCGCTCGCGGGCCAGTTTCAATAGCAGGTCGATGATTGTGTCGCCCGTCTTTGAATCGAGATTACCCGTTGGTTCGTCGGCAAAGATGATGTCAGGATCGTTCGTCAGCGAACGTGCGATCGCCACCCGTTGCTGTTCACCGCCCGAAAGTTCCGGGGGCAAATGATGCATCCGATCCTGCAAGCCCACGGCGGCCAGGCTGCTTTTCGCCGCGTCCAGTTGTGGCCGGCCACCGATCATCCCTGGCAGGAGAACATTCTCAAGCGCGGTCAATTCCGCGAGAAGGAAGTACCCTTGAAATATAAAACCCATCTTTGTGTTTCGAAAACGGGCCTGCGACGCCGAGCTGCCGCTGTAAAGTTGACGCCCCTGAAATTCCACGATGCCCGATTCGGGGCGCTCCAACCCCGCCAGGGTGTAGAGTAATGTCGTTTTGCCGGCGCCCGACGCTCCCCGCAGGAAGACCGATTCGCCGTAGGCAACGTCCAAAGAGATGCCGCGTAAGACTTCAATGCGGCGCGCCCCCATCTTGAAAGATTGGAAAAGATCACGAGCAACGAGTTGCGGCTGAGTATCCATAGTGGTTCGACGAAGTGTGACTGGTCGCTACGACCTGGCACACTCGCCATGACAGTTCGGCGAACCGCCTCTAACTAACTCCGCTCTCCCACTTCGCAAGTACACAAAAAGCCGCCGTCGAGACGAACCCGCGGCGGCTTTTCGCTAACGCAAACTTATGACGCGAATCCCAGCGACTCCATCGTGGGCTGGTCGATCGCCGAAGTGGTCGCGAGGCCGTGCTCCTCTTGATAGGAGGCAATTGCCGCGCGGGTAAGTGGACCGAGCTGGCCGTCGATCTCGCCAGTATAATAACCCTGATCCTTCAACGTGCCCTGGACATTGGCTACCACCTGATCTGGAGGCAGGTCGTTATAGGCGTAAATCGGTCCGTCATAAGGATAAAAGGCATGTCCCGGATCATATCCCCAGGCAGGATACCAGAACCCGGAGTTCCAATAGTAATAGCCACCGCCGATGAGGACGACGCGAGGGAAATGGCTCCTCCACCAGATTCGTTCGTGCCATTGCGGACGGTAAGCACTGAAGACTGCATAGCGAGGGCCCCAATGTTCGGCTCCTGCGATCCGATAGTTGTTGTTGAACTTAACGCTCTGAATATTCACGTTCCGCGTTCTGGAAATATTGAAGTGCCGGATCTGCGCCTTCCCGCCGTTGGCGTGAGCAGCCTGCAGATTAGCGGCACGTCCCTGGCCTGCGCCGCGATGGATGCCGGCCGCAGCATTACCTCCCTGCCCCGCATTGAGATGGCGGCCCGCTCCGGGTGCCTGTCCCAATCCTCGTGCTCGTCCTTGACCTAGAGCTTGGCCGCCCTGCCCTTGTCCCTGACGGCCCATTTTGCCGTGCTTGCCGCCAGCCTGACCCTGGGCTTGCTCTCCCTGTGCGGCGCCTTTTTTCTTCTTCCCCTGGTTCTCGTTCTCTGCCGCTTGCGTGACACAGGCCAGCGCCAGACAGCACGTTAAAATAAAAATCGATCTCATCATATATTGGTTCCTCGCTTTTTAGACTCCTAACCGAGCTACATATTCAACCCGTGTTCGCCGTCAATGTTTCTGTTCGGGCCCCGCAAAGTGGCAATGCACCATTTCCGCCTCGAAAAGAAAAGAGCCGCGCGGTCAGTAACCGCGCGGCCCTAGCTCTTATTATATAACCTAGCTGTTACCTTTTTAGACTAAACCCAGTGTCGCGAGTGTCGGCTCATCGATCGCTGAAGTGATTGCCAGTCCGTGATCCGCTTGGAAAGCGGCGATCGCTTCGCGCGTTTGCGGTCCGAGGATGCCGTCAACCGGACCGGAATAATACCCGTCACGCTGCAGTTGCACCTGCACGTTCACCGTTACCTGGTCAGGCGCTAAACCGTTGTAGCCATAAATCGGGCCGTCGTACTCATAGGAATAGCCGGGATAGTAGCCCCACGCAGGATACCAATATCCGGAATTCCAGTAGTAGGGAGCGCCGAAATAGAAGGTGATGCGCGGGTAGTGGTTTGTCCACCAACCACGATCGTGCCATTCCCTGTGGTAATTGCGGAACGCCGCATAGTTCTGTCCGCTAAAACGCTGGCCGCGCCAGTTATTCACGACAGAGACGTTTCGTTGGCGGTTAAGCGTCCCGTTCTGCGTCCGATTAAAACGATTAGCGTTCGTTCCACGGGCGATATTTTGCTGCCGGTTAATCCCTTGTGCTCGATTAACGGCGACGTTATTGCGGACCCTTTGGTTTGCGCTTTGGGTGCGCAGCTCCTGGGACCTGTTCACTCGATTAGCGCGGAGATTATTTTCTCGAACCACCGCGTTCGAGTTGGTTCGCGCGCCGACGTTTGTGCTGCGGTGGTTAAACCGTTCAGCGGAAACGTTCTGCCGGGTGTTGACCCGCGCCGAGTTGGTTACGGCAGCCCGATTGTGCCCGGGCGTGCCCGCTTGAACAGTAGACGACTTCCGCGCCTTCGTTCCGCGTGCCTCCGCAGGCTTATTATTGTCCTCAGCCGGCGCGTTGAGTGCCAGCGCAAGGACTCCGATGCATGTTAAAAATAGTGTTCGTTTCATATTATTTTACCCAATTTTCCTTATGTAAGTTGGACCCAAACGGAGGCAGGATTATTCAACGTCATTAACTAATCTGCGTAATGCCCCTCTCTCCGGCCCCTTATGAGGTGGCGGACCATCCCGGGGCTTACGGCCTTTCCTGTTGCCTGATCGCCTCGAACAGAACAATGGCCACCGCGGTCGCGAGGTTCAGGCTGCGTGTTCCGCGCATCGGAATGGTCAGGCATGCCTCGGCATTCGCGGCCAGAAGGGACTCCGGGAGTCCCTTGGTTTCGCGTCCAAAAACGAGGAAGGCGCCGGGCTTAAATCTGACGCTGTGGTACGGGCGCTGCGATTTCGTTGTCAGAAAAAAATAGCGCGCATCGGTTGGCTGTGCGCGCTGTAAGTCATCGAATGAATCCCAATGTCTGGTCTCGACCTCATCCCAATAATCAAGACCCGCTCGCTTAAGAAACTTGTCTTCCAGGCTGAAACCAAAAGGCTTGATCAAATGAAGGATGGATCCCGTCGCCAGGCAAAGACGCCCCACATTACCGGTATTAGGAGGAATTTCCGGTTCGACCAAGACGACGTTAAACATGCTGTAGCGGCGCTTTTATGAGCGTCACAATTGGAAGCGACCAATTGCAGCGACGGTCACAGACCGCTGCTACAATCCCTAACGTTACAGCTTGCTCGCGACGAATTTTTCGAGTTTCACGATATCGGCCGCGAACTTACGAATTCCTTCGGAGGTCTTTTCCGTCGCCATCGCGTTTTCGTTCAACAACCAGCGAAACTTTTTCTCATCGAGTTCCAAGCGTTGGACGTTGGCGCTCTTGGCCTTAGCCGGATCCAACTTTCGCTCCACCGGCTCGTACGACTCGGAAAGCTCCTTCATCAGATCCGGACTGATGGTGAGAGCATCACTACCCGCCAGTTCCAGGATCTGGCCGACGTTGCGGAAGCTCGCTCCCATTACTTCGGTCTCATAGCCAAACTTTTTGTAATAGGTGTAAATCTCCTGAACGGACTGGACGCCTGGATCTTCCGCCCCGGTGTAATCGCGTTTGTTTGCGGCCTTATACCAATCGTAAATCCGGCCGACGAAAGGAGAGATCAGTTGTACTTTTGCATCGGCACAGCGCACCGCCTGTGGAAGCGAAAACATGAGTGTTAGGTTGCATTTGATCCCTTCTTTTTGCAGCTGCTCCGCCGCGTTGATCCCTTCCCACGTAGACGCAATCTTTATCAGCACGCGCTCACGCGCGATGTGGCGCTCTTCGTAAAGTTTGATCAACTGCCGCGCCTTGGCGACGGATCCTTCGGTGTCGAACGAGTAGCGCGCATCCGTTTCGGTTGAGACGCGGCCGGGCACGATCTTCAGAATCTCACACCCAAACTTTACGAGCAGATGCTCGATAATGTCCTCTATCTGGGCTGAACCACTTAGTCCCGACTCCTTCCGATCCACCAGAACTTCTTCGAGCAAATGATTGTATTTCTCGTTTTGCGTCGCCGCGTAAATCAGGCTTGGATTCGTCGTCGCGTCCTGCGGCTTAAAATCCTTGATTGATTCGAAGTCGCCCGTGTCGGCGACGACTTTGGTAAATTTTTTGAGCTGATCGAGCTGGCTCAGTTTTGTTCCGGCCTTCGTATCTTCGGCTATAGCAGTACTCATGGCGTCAATTCCTTGTTAAGGTTCATCTTAGCGTACGCCCACGAGCAAAGATCACAATTACAAAAGCGCCTGTGTCCGGAGTTGATATGAACGCAACCAAGCGGCATTCCCGGCAACCTGCGCTTAACCAGGACAAAGAGCATCGATGTGACTGAACTCTTCCCACGAGAAGTTCAGATTCTCGAGCGCCTTCACATTCTCTTTGATCTGGTTCAGGTCGGATGCGCCGACGAGAACGCTGGTGATTTCGGGCAAACGCAAAATCCAGGCGATGGCCATTTGCGGGAGGGTCTGGCCACGCGCTTGAGCGATCGCATTCAGTTTTCGAATTCTTTCACGCAAGGCCGGCGTCACCCGATCACGCTGTTCCGCTGTCCATGTCTTCGCTGCGCGCGATCCTTCCGGGAAACCATCAAGATATTTTTCACTGAGCAATCCCTGGGCGAGCGGCGAGAATGCGATCAGAGCTGTTTCGGTATGACGAACGGAACCAAGCAAATCAGATTCAATCTTGCGGTTGAATAAACTGTAACTCGATTGTTCGACCAGAATCGGCGTCAGCCGAAATTGTCGCGTCAGTCCAACAGCTTCCTCCAGCTGTCTGCCCGAATAATTGCTCAGACCGGCATAAAGCGCTTTGCCGCTGCGCACGATCTGATCGAGCGCGCCGATTGTTTCTTCCAACGGCGTCTCCGGATCGTGACGGTGAGAATAAAAAATATCGACGTAATTCAGCCCAAGCCGGTGCAACGATTGGTCGATACTGGCCAGCAACGATTTGCGCGATGAGCCTTGCCCATAAGAACCCGGCCACATGTAAAAGCCGGCCTTGGTGGAAATGATCAGTTCGTCCCGCGGCAATTCCGACAACGCACGGCCCACCGTTGTTTCCGCCTGGCCGGGTGGATTTCCGTAATTGTTGGCCAGATCGAAATGCGTAATGCCCAGATTAAAAGCTCCGAAAATACATGAGCGCGCTACATCAGCGCCGCGGTAACCGCCGAAAGTTTCCCAGGCCCCGAGCGAAATAGCCGGAAGCTTTAATCCGGACGCGCCGCATCGCCGATACGACATTCGATCATAACGGGTCGGATCGGCCGAAAACGCTGGAGCAACAGCCGCCGCGGCCGGACCACCCCGGTCCCGCTGAATTGGCCGCACCCCCGGCGGAACGCGTTTCGTTATTTCAGGCACGATCAAGCGGAAACAGTGGGGCGCGTGTCGGCCGACCGCCGCGAACCGAGCGCGTGGCGCACGAAGTTATTTCCCAACTCCCACATTGGCCCTGGAAATTTGCGGCATTCGCTCAACACATCATCAAGCGCATTGACGAACATATCGACTTCCTGCTCCGTAATAATCAGCGGCGGCAGGATTTTCATGACGTCCATCGCGTGACCCGCGACCTGGGTCAGAATGCGATGCTTGCTCAACATCTGACTAACGACCATTTGCGCGAAAAGCACCTTGTCGATTTTGTGGAGGACTTTCCACGCCATCTTGAGCTTGAACTCTTTCGGCTCCTGAAACTCGATCCCGATCATCAGGCCCTTGCCCCGGACTTCTTTAATGAACGAATGCTTCTCCCGCAGGTTGTCGACCTTCTGCATCAACAGCGTGCCCATGCGCGCGGAATTTTCGATCAAATGCTCGGAATCGATGATTTCGAGCGCAGCAAGACCGCAGGCCATGGCCAGATTATTCCGGCCAAAAGTTGTCGAGTGAACAACACACCGGTCCATGCGACTGAAGGTCTTCTGATAAATGTCGCGCCGTGCGATGATCGCGCCGCAAGGGACATAGCCGCCGCTCAACGTTTTGGCCAGGGTGATAATGTCCGGTTCCAGGTTCCAATGCTGAAAGCCGAACATTTTGCCGGTCCGTCCCAATCCGGTCTGGATCTCATCGGAAATTAAGAGCGTCCCGTATTTGCGGCAAAGCGCCTGGGCCTGCACAAAGAAATCACTTTTCGGCGATTTGCATCCCTTCCCCTGGACCGTCTCAATAACGAAGGCGGCGACATCCCGGGAAGAAAGTTGCCGGTCCAATGCTTCCAGGTCGTCGAGCGCTACCCGGGCATCGAATCCTTCCATGAGCGGCCCGAACCCCTCCGTGAAACTTTCGCAACCCATTAAAGATAGGGAGCCGAGGCTCAAACCATGGAACGCGCTCTCCAATGAAATCACGCGCTTCCGGCCGGTCGCGGCGCGGGCGAACTTCAAGGCGCCTTCGATCGCTTCGGTGCCGGAGTTACAAAAGAAAACAGCGTCCAAGTGGGGTGGCGTCCGTTTGGTCAATGCTTCAGCCAGTAGTCCGCTCAAAAGCGAACAATCCATCTGGACCATGTTCGGCAGGTCGAGATCGAGCACATCGCGGATGGCTTGTTTCACCACCGGGTGATTGCGTCCGATGTTAAAAACGCTGTAGCCGCTCAGAAAATCCAGGTAGGCGGCGTTATCCATATCGTAGAGATATGCGCCCTCGGCGCGGGCGTAGACTTTATCGAAACCGATCACCCGTTGCGCCGCAACCAGCGTGCGATTCAAATGCCGCTCGTGCAGCTGATAATTCTCGCCCAGCCGAGCCGCGATAATTTCCTTCAGGTCAAAAGCCATGGTCAGGCATCATTTTGCCGGAAAGCGCTGGCGAACGCAAACGCGACGATAGTGCGCCCCAGGTAGGGACGCCTCTCCCCGCCGGGGCGTAGGCCTCTCTGGGCCGGAGGCGAAACGTCCGCTCAAGCCACGCCCCAGATAGGGACGCCTCTCCCCTGGCACGCCGTAGCTTTAGCGAAGGAGGCGAGGCGTCCGAGGGAAAAGCAAACCCAGGACTTGTAGCCACGGCGCGGCGCCTGCACTGAGCGAAGTCGAATGTGTCGCCGTGTTTTCCTTTATCGCGCCCTCAGGTATCGATCCCTGCGACCGCAACCAATTCAACGGCACAATCACCCAGCTGCGAAAGCAGTGGCCGTTTGCAAGAGGATGACATTACGCCCAGAATTAGACGAAATATGTTCGCCTTTAATTACGAAATTTCGCCTACTTCTTGTTAGGCGTGAAAGCGCTGTCTTAGCCTGCCTCTGCATACCAGCGGTTACTCTGGCGCTTCTCATCCGCGAGAGGTGGAGAAGGCTGTCGAATCGGCTACTCCCGGCGCACGACTCAAGGTGTCGCCGACCCAGTTGATGACGGCGCTGGTCCGGCTATCCGCGCGGTCGGCATTGCCGCACCTGGGGCGAACATGTGCGGTCCGGTTATATTGATGATGGGGCGCTTGTTAATTTTCCATGCTTCCCACAGCGCGAAACCGATGATGAGAAGACCCATGGCATTTGATTCCAAGGACAAGAAAGGAATTCGCACGGCAAACAGCAACGCAAAAATCACAAAGTATAATTTTCTAATGAAAGTTGCGTTTCCAAAACTTATCAACGCGTTATCGACGCTACGACAGTCAGAATCGCTACAGTTAACAACCGGCAGATTGAGTTGCCCCCATTTATTACCAATGATGTCGGCACTGGCCGGAGGTCGGAGTTCTCTCCGGCCTTCGCGATAATACATGACAAAGCCGCTGGCAGACTTAAGCCTTTCCAATTCCTTCACAGTTTCCTCAGGCGAAGATTCCTTATCATTTAGCTTCACAGTTCCGTCGCGAAGAATGGTAATCCGCGACCGTTGTTTGTCGGAGTTAACGAGGGCCGATTGCCGTCCAGCTTCGCCTTTCTCGACCGTCTTGATAATGTCGGGCACATAACTGGCGGCAATGGCAAGATAGGTCAAAATGATGGCCATACCCTGATAGGGCCAGCCACCCCGGCCACGCGCGCCTTTACGGACGGCGAAACCAACGAGCGCTCCGACTACGATCGCGACAAGTCCAATCGAATACCCGGTTAATTTCACCACCAGGTACCAGCCTGCCGCGCAAACGATCGCAGCGATCAGCCCCAGAAGAAGAGCACTAAAAAAGCGGGCTATTCGGGAGCCGCCTTGAAAAGCTCTGGCTACGGCTTCCCTGCATTCTTCGCAGAAGGGCTTGCCGCCGACTTCAAAATATGTTCTTGCAATGGGTTGGTTACATCCCATGCACGTGGCAGTGGCCGTAGCTCTGGCCGCAACCGGTTCAGCGCGACCAAATTGCTGCGGATCATCTTGTTTGTTTGTCAGCTGATTCCTCTCTAGGGCGCAACTTCATTACTGAGAATTGTTTGTTATCGGGCAAGTGCCCCTTCGGCTCAATTTGCTGATTGTAGAGAAGTCCTCCGTTCACATGAAGCCAAAAAATGCTCAAGTTGCAGCCATCCCTTTGTTTTTGAGGGTGTGCGATACCGCCTCCGTGTGTTTGCTTCACACTTTCCATGACCAAAACCTCTCATCCAGGAGCGACGCTCCCTCCCGGTAGGCGGCGCTAATCTTATTCTCGTTAGGCCTAACGCGCACGTGAGTCTCGAGTCGTTTAATCCAGGAATGCTGCCGACGAAACCTGCGCCGCAGCCGGGAGAGCAGTTCTCGCTTAGCTTGGTTGGTCTTCCACCGCGCAAAGAGTGGCGTCGCTCATGCCGTAACCCGAAGCATCCGCACTACGACAGATTCGTCCGATTGCGCGCTAGCGCGACCATCCACTCCGAAAGCGTTCGCGAGTGAAAACGTCTTAGAACCCATCTCATAAATAGGAAGGAGTGCGCTGAGTCATGGCGGACCGCTGGCAAGGCGCGACGAAGGAGTATAGCCGCAGTGCTCTGCGACTGAGAAGCAACGCGGCCAGCGCTTCGCCATGACTCAGCCCGTAGGGTGCAGATCTTTAAGGCTGCGGCGGCGTTGCTCGTCGGTCGAAGATCCATGCGGATATTCTTCCTCCTCGCGCCTTGCCGCAGCCTTAAATCTCTTGCCACGCACTCCCTCCTATTTTTGAGATGGGTTCTAATCGGTTCTTTACGAAAAACCTGTCGTATGGTCGCATAGCATTATGAGAGCTTTGCTAACGACCCTGATCGTTGTCACCGGAGCAGGTTTCGTCGCCGCCGGTGCCCGCGCCGGAACCGCCGACATGGAAATTCATGTCCAGCCAAAACAGACCGACCAAAGCGGGGTTAAGGCCCAGGGCGGCGGAAGTCGCTTCGCGTCCAAGGAACACTGGATTTATGATGTAACTATCGAGAGCAAGAGCTTCAGGCAATTGGACGGACTCGAACTCAAGTATGTCATCTTTTACAAGCAGGAGAAATTCGGCTCCAAGGATCCGGCGGAGGAGAAAAGAATCAAGGGTAGCGTCAGCATCGGAGCGCTGAAACCTCACGAAAAGAGATCGGTCACCACCACTCCCGTTGAGCTGAACAAGACCCAGCTCGATGGCAATTATTACTTTTCTTCGGGCGGGAAAGAGCGGGCGCAGGATTCGCTCGTTGGCGTCTGGGTCCGCGTTTATCAGAATGGGCAGCAGCTAACGGAATACGCCAATCCTTCCACGCTGTCGCGGCAGCACTGGGATTAGGTTTGTTATCTGTGATTGGTAAGCGGCTCTGCCTTCGTCACTCGAAGATTCGTCGCTGAAGTAGATGCCTCGCTCGCTTTCGATGACTAAGACACGTTCATTTCAAATCACACTCGCGCTCGCCAGCGGCTCAGCTTTGTCTCGTTAGATGAGTAGTCCAGTTCTCTCGGCGCGGGAACTGGGCAGAAGTTTACAACACTAAGAACTGATCCCGTTATGTCCTACAGCATATCGACCTTGCTGACCCGCAATCTTCACGACGTCTTCGGTGAAAACGACCCCGCGCGTCGACGCGCGGCCATCGACGAGATCTTCACCGAAGATTGCGTATTCTACGACCCCAAAACGGGCGTCTACCGTGGTCGCGACGAGATCGATCGTGTCGCGGGCGCCATCAAGGCTACTCACCCTGACTTTCAATATCAGCCGATTGCCGAACCTGAGGAGTTGGGCAATGTCGGTCGGATCCACTGGGTATCGGGCCGTCCTGGTGAGGAGCCAGCGTACGCCGGGACTGATTTTATTATTGCCCGGGAGGGCCGGATTGCCGCCCTTTATCTCTTTTTCGATAAGCTGCCCTGAGCTGGACTTTGCGGCACGAGGGCGTCCCTGCCTGGGGCGTGGCTTGAACGGACGTTTCGGAGAATGGAGCCGGCGGGAGCCGAGCGACATAGACGGGAAAGCCCGAGAGGGTGAGGGTGAGGACGTTTCGGAGAAACGTCCCTACCTAAAAGCCGCAGGGCCCGAAATGGACCCTGCGGCGTTCAAAATGAAGGGCGCCGCAACACGGCGTCCTATCCCGTCTTAATCTTCGTCGTCAACCACTACGCGGTTAACCACGCGAGTTTCACCCGTGCCGTCATAATAGACATGCACGCGGGCGCCGGGACGAATGTGTTCTTTAATCTCGTGGCCGGCTTTGTTCATATAGTGAACGGTCTTGCCGAGAACGTAACTGACCGGTTCATGGGCTTCGCCCCTGATGACGATCGTCTTCCCCGGCTCGTATGTAGTAACCGTACCCGAGCTCGACGTCGTGGTCGTTTCGCTCGTGGTCGTCACCGGATTCGCGGTTGTGGTTCGTTCGGTTGTTGTCGTACTGGTTTGCGCAAACGCGAACGGCGCGGTTAGCGCGCAGGCGAGAGCGATAATCGTTGTCTTCACTTACATACCTCCTTGTTGGTGGTTTATTTCTCTGGGCTTCGTGGCCAGAGAACGCTACGGCGCAAATCGATATGGCCCCGCGTTACCATAATTAGACTGGCCCCGTCACGGCCGTATTCGACGAAAACTAGTTATTTTTATGCCATTGAGCGCGGTGCCGGATTCGCTAGTTTGACGCATTGATCACTCGCGAGTCGCCCAAGATGGATCCGGCTGTCACTTCTGAGCTCGTCGCGAAACACGGACTCACGCCGGAAGAGTTCGAGCGCATCAAGAAGATTCTCGGACGCGAACCGAACTTCACCGAACTCGGAATTTTTTCGGTTATGTGGAGCGAGCACTGTTCTTACAAAAACTCGAGGAAGGAACTGCGAAAACTACCCACGACCGGGCCTGGTATTCTGGTCAAAGCGGGAGAAGAGAACGCCGGCGTCGTCGATATTGGAGATGGCTGGGCCGTCGCTTTCAAGATTGAGAGTCATAATCATCCGAGCGCGATCGAGCCATTCCAGGGGGCCGCCACCGGAGTCGGTGGAATCATCCGGGATATTTTCACCATGGGGGCTCGGCCGGAATTTCTGCTTAATTCGTTGCGCTTCGGGCCGATCACCGACGTGAACGATGCTGAATCCTCGAGGCTGGATGCTGGATCAGAGATCCGCGGCGAATCATCCGGAATCCAGAATCCGGAATCCAGAATCGCGAGTAATCGCCGTCTCTTCACTGGTGTCGTTTCCGGTATCGCTCACTACGGAAACTGCATTGGCATCCCAACGATCGGCGGAGAAATTTATTTCGACGAGAGTTTCGAGGGCAATCCGCTGGTCAACGTTTTCTGTCTCGGTGTTTTGCGACACGAACAACTTGCCCGCGGCGCGGCTGAAGGTGTGGGCAATCCTGTCTTTTACGTGGGCGCCGAGACCGGCCGCGACGGCCTTGCCGGAGCCGCATTTGCTTCGCGCGAATTGACGGAGGAATCGCGCGCCGACCGTCCCGCCGTCCAGGTAGGTGATCCGTTCAAGGAGAAGCTCCTGCTCGAAGCCTGTTTGGAACTTCTCGCAAGCGGAGCCGTTGCCGGAATTCAGGACATGGGTGCGGCCGGTTTGACGTGCTCGACTTGTGAAACAGCGAGCCGCGGCGGCAGCGGGATTGAAATTGACCTGGCCAAGGTTCCCAAACGCGAACCCGGCATGACTCCCTATGAAACTCTGCTGAGCGAGTCACAGGAACGCATGTTGATCATTGCCCGGCGCGGTAAGGAGCAGGTCGTGCGGGACATCTTTGCAAAATGGGATGTGCCATGCGCCGAAATCGGTCGGGTTACCGACGACGGGATGATGCGCGTGCGCAACAACGGATCAATCGCCGCTGAAATTCCAGCCCGACCGCTTGCCGAAGAAGCGCCGGTTTACTCCCGAGAAGCAAAACCGCCGACTTCTGTAGCGGCGGTCAATGACCGCCGAATCGCCGACCTGCCCAGGATCGATCCGGGCGAAACGCTTCGGCAATTGCTCCGCGATCCGACAATTGCTTCCAAAAATTGGGTGTATCGACAATACGATCATACCGTACGCACCGGCACGGTCGTGAAACCCGGTTGTGACGCCGGCGTGTTTTTCGTCCGATATGCCAACAAAATTTTGGCCGCAACCACCGATTGCAATTCGCTCTATTGCCGGTTGGATCCGCGCGCGGGCGCCCGGATTGCCGTCGCCGAAGCCGCGCGAAATCTTACCTGCTCCGGAGCGCGACCGCTCGCCGTCACTGACAATCTGAACTTCGGGAACCCGTATAAGCCGGAAAACTTCTGGCAAATCCGGGAAGCCGTTGAAGGACTCGCCGAGGCGTGTCGCGCCTTTGGCACTCCGGTGACCGGCGGAAACGTCTCTCTATATAATGAGAGCCCGGCCGGCGTGGTCGACCCGACCCCCACTGTAGGAATGGTCGGTTTGATCGAAAAAGAAGAACACATCACCACGCAATGGTTCAAAGCGGCTGGTGACGCGATCATTCTCGTCGGCCCCGCAGTGGGCGGCGCCCCTGTAGCCGCGGTCGCCGACCGCGGAAATAACGACGAAAAAAAGACCGCCGGGGTCAGCGACCTCAGCTACGGCCTTGGTGGTTCGCGATTATTGAAGGTTTGTTACGGGCTCAAACAGGGACCCGTGCCGGAGTTAGATCTGAAAATTGAAATCGCGGTTCAAGAAGCGGTGCGCAATTTGATCCGAAAGGGCCTGGTGAAAAGCGCGCACGATTGCAGCGAAGGCGGTCTCGCCGTCGCCTTGGCCGAGTGCTGCTTTAATCCCCGCAATCTTTACGGTGCCGAAATCAATCTTGATCAAGATAGCGGCGGCAAGTTCGACGAGAGCACGTCGCATAGCGACGTGGCTACAATTCTTTTCAACGAGGCACAATCGAGAATTATCATCTCGGTTTCGCCGCAGAATCTGGAGAAAGCAATGTCTCTGTTGCGCGAGGGCAACGTGCCTCATCAGCATCTGGGGACGGTCGTCGCCGACGAATTACGAGTCCGCGTAAATGGTCAGGAGAATCGCTGGCGCACAGCCGATCTCTACGATGATTGGTGGAATGCCATCCGTCGCGCCGTCGAACAAGACGAAAGTATTCCCAGCTTGTGATATTTGATGTCCTTCGATCAAGGAGCGGCGGTCTCTAGACCGCCGTTCATGGTTAATTCGGCGGCTGGGAAGCCGCCGCTCCTTGGTTCCAGACTTCTACAATTCCGCACGTCCCAAGCTTCACTGTAGCCGCCCCCGCTCTGCTCGCCGCGCCGGAGCGACGCGAAGGCGGGTCGGGGCGGTTTCGTCAAAGACACGGCGACGGAGCGCCATGACTACACGGCGGCGCCTTCCCGGGAAGCTGGCAGCTTCCCCTACAAATGCAGAATCTCTCCGAAAAAGAGCTGATTGAATGCAGCTTCATTTAGTGGATTATTTGGTGTGCTTCCTCCCCACGAACCCGATATCGACCAGGCACCAGACGCCGACGTTTTCCCACAGCACGAGTGCGGCTTATTCGCCGTATTTGGCCATCCCAATGCGGCGGTTCTTACCTACTACGGCCTGTTCGCATTGCAGCACCGCGGCCAGGAAAGCGCCGGAATCGTGACGACGAACGGTCCCGGACAAACGTTCCTTCAGCACAAGGATATGGGACTTGTCTCGCAGGTCTTCGGTCAGGAGGAGCTGGAAAAACTCAAAGGCACGCGAGCGATCGGTCACACGCGCTACTCGACCACCGGCGCGAGCACGATCAAAAATGCGCAACCCTTCGTGGTCGACTGTGTGCGCGGGCAGATGGCGATTGCCCATAACGGTAACCTGACCAACGCCGACCTTTTGCGTGACGAACTGGAGCGCAAGGGTTCAATTTTCCAAACCACGGCTGACAGCGAAATCATTTTGCATCTCCTCGCGCAGCCTTCAGAGAACGGCGCGAGCATTCTGGCCGCATTGCGTCGGATCGAAGGCGCTTTTTCACTTTTGATCATGAGCGAGCGCGAGTTAATCGCGGTCCGCGACCCCTATGGTTGGCGGCCGCTTGTCCTCGGCAAACTCGATGGCGCATGGGTTCTCGCCTCCGAGACATGCGCGCTTGATCTCATTCACGCTGAATTCATTCGGGAAGTTGAACCGGGCGAGGTGGTAATCATCGATGAACACGGAGTGCGGTCAGAGCGGCCGTTTCCGGACGTGCAACCGGCTTTCTGCATGTTTGAATACGTCTACTTCGCGCGGCCGGACAGCATCATGGGCGGGGTCAACGTAGCCAAAGTCCGAACCGAAATGGGACGCGAACTCGCCCGAAAATTTCCAGTCGATGCCGACATCGTTGTTCCCGTTCCCGACTCAGGCAATTACGCCGCGCACGGGTTTGCCGAGGAACTGAAAATCCCCTACGAACACGCTTTCGTCCGCAACCACTACATCGGGCGCACCTTTCTGCAGCCGACGCAGTTAATCCGTGACTTTGATGTGCGGGTGAAATTGAACCTGATCAAGGAAATGGTGGCCGGAAAGCGCGTTGTCGTGGTCGATGATTCCATCGTGCGCGGCACCACTGCGCGGGCACGAGTCGTCAACCTGCGCGAAGCGGGTGCCAGAGAAGTTCATATGCGTGTGAGTTGTCCCCCACACCGTTTTGCCTGCCATTACGGGATTGATTTTCCTGATCCGGACAAGCTCATTGCCAATCAAATGTCGATGGAGCAGATCTGTAAATATCTCGGAGTCGACAGCCTCGGTTATCTCGATGTCGAGGGCATGGTGCGGGCGACCGGCCGCAAGGTGAACGAATTTTGTCTCGCCTGTTTCAACGGAAACTATCCACTCCCGGTTGATCCTGCTCTCGACAAATTCATCATGGAAAAACGCGAAATGCGATCACGCGCCCTGGCCGACCAGGAAAAACATCCCACCTTGTTTGCGGATCTGAAATGATTGGAATGACGAAGCACGAATGACAAATGACTAAGGAATGACGAATTCCAAACCACAGATAGCGCGCTGATGTTCTCGTCATTCGTGCTTCGGCTTCGTTTCGCCATTCGACATTCAAATTTCGTCATTTCGCCCGCAGACCTTATCTTGCGATAATCTGCAAACATCCCGTGAAATCGGCGGAGACAAAAAGAAAAGCCTACGCATCTGCGGGCGTAGATGTCGATCTCGGTAATCGTTTAAAAGGCCGGATCCAGCGACTGGTTCAAAAAACCCACGGCCGGCAAGTGCTGGCCAGGATCGGCGGTTTTGGCGGCTTGTTCCGGGCCCAATTTGGCGAACTGCAAGATCCGGTGCTCGTCGCGAGCATCGACGGGGTTGGCACCAAACTAAAAATCGCCTTTGCCCTAAACAAGCACGACACCGTCGGCGCCGATCTGGTCAACCATTGCGTGAACGACATCGCCGTGGTCGGCGCGCGTCCTCTCTTTTTCCTCGATTATATCGGGTGCGAAAAACTCGTTTCGTCGGTTTTCGATCAACTTCTGCTCGGTTTTTCCCGCGCCTGCCGATCTGCGGGTTGCGCCCTCATCGGTGGCGAAACGGCGCAAATGCCCGGTATATACCGCAAGGGCGAATACGATCTGGCGGGGTGCATCGTAGGAATCGTCGATCGGAAAAAGATCATCGATGGCCGCGGGATCAAATCGGGGGATGTCGTGCTCGGACTCGCATCGAACGGTTTGCACACGAATGGGTATTCGCTCGCTCGCAAAATCCTGTTTGAGAAAATGCGGCTCAAGCCCCACTCGCGTCTGCCGAGATTAACCGGGACAATCGGGCAGGAACTGCTGCGCGTGCACCGAAATTATCAGCCGCTCCTGTCCCGCGCACCGTTCGGTCTCATCAAAGGCCTTGCTCATATCACCGGTGGCGGGTTGATCGACAATTTGCCTCGTGTTTTGCCTCACCACTGCGATGCCATCATCGAAACGGCGAGCTGGCGCGTTCCTCCGCTTTTTCGCATCCTGCAGGAGCGTGGCCAGGTCAATCGTGCAGAAATGTATCAGGTGTTCAACATGGGTATTGGCATGGTTGCGGTCGTCGCTGAGCGAGACGCAAAGCGAGCTCTGAAGATCCTGAAGGCAAAACGGATCGGAAAAATCGAACGGGGTACCGGCAAAACGCGTTTGCTCTTTTAATTGGAGGACATGCTGCGTCGTGCCCCACTAATTTGGGACGCGACAGAGCGCGCCCCTCCCGCTGTAGGGGAAGCTGTTAGCTTCCCGGGAAGGCAACGCCTTCCCCTACAATCCGTTTACATCCGCGTATCCGCGGTTGGATTACTGCCAATGGAGAAACGAAAGCTTAGCAAAACGGATATGGAAGAACGGGGAACCGGCAAAACACGTTTGGTGTTCTAATTCGAGAACATGCTGCGGGGGGGATATGACGCAGCGGGACTGTGCCAAAATCCGCGACAGCATTGCAATAGGCGATAGGCCCCTGTTGTCATTCCGAGCGAAGTCGAGGAATCTCTCATTTCAAGAATTAGTCGCAGTAAGAGATGTCTCGACTTCGCTCGACATGACAAAAAGCGAGTTGGGCAATAGCCACTAATTTGGGACGCGACGGAGCGCGTCCCTCCCGTTGTAGGGGAAGCTGTTAGCGTCCCGGGAAGGCAACTCCGAAAGCTTTCGCGAGCAGGCGCCTTCCCCTACAAATCCGTTTACATCCGCGTAATCCGCGGTTGGATTAGTGCCAATGGAGAAACGAAGGCTTGGCAAAACGGATATGGACGTATCTGTTCTCGGTTTTGGCGGCTCCGAAATCGGTTACGAAAACGCTGCACCAGCCACCGTGGCTGAACTTTTGCAGGGCGCGTTGGAGATTGGCATCAATGTAATCGATACCGCGGAATGTTATCGTGGGAGCGAGGAAATGATCGGCCAAACGATCGGCCATCGCCGGGATGAATTCTTTTTGTTCACCAAATGCGGTCATCCGCACGGAGGGGAGAGCGCTCCCAACTGGTCGCAGCCGTCCATCCTGCAAAGCATCGAACGCAGCCTGGAAAGACTAAAGACCGATCGCGTCGATGTTGTGCATCTGCACAGCTGTTCGGAATCGGAATTGCGAAAAGGGGAAGCGATTGCCGCGCTGCAAACGGCGCGCGAGCGCGGTTACACACGCTATATCGGCTACAGTGGTGACAGCCGGGCCGCGCATTATGCGGCGGAATGCGACGCATTCGACACGTTGCAGACGTCGATTAACATTGCCGATCAGGAATCCATCGACTTGGTCCTGCCGGTCGCGCGCGAGAAAAATCTCGGCGTGATTGCAAAGCGCCCCATTGCCAATGCCGCCTGGAAAAGCGGTCATAAACCGATCGATTCTTATCAACACGAATATTGGGAGCGACTGCGAAAATTGAACTACGATTTTATTCGTCATCTCGACCTCGATAAGTCGATTTCGACCGCGCTGCGATTCACCCTGGCTGTGCCTGGAGTTCATACCGCCATTGTCGGCACCGCCAAGCCGGAACGATTGTCGCAAAACCTGAAGCTGCTCGGTGACGGCCCGCTTGCTTCGGACGATTTCGAAGCGATTCGGCAGCGTTGGGAAGAAATGGCGCCCCGGATCTGGGTGGGACAAACATGAAATACCGCAAAACACGGCGACGGGACGCCGTGGCTACAACTGCATGACATGAAACAACGTAAACTTGGACGAGGGGGCCCGATGGTCTCGGCAGTCGGTCTCGGTTGCATGGGAATGTCGGATTTCTATGGCGGACGTGACGACGAAGAATCTCTCGCGACAATTCATCGCGCGCTCGAACTGGGCGTGACGTTTTTTGATACCGCGGATGTCTACGGTCCGCACACCAATGAGGAGCTGCTCGGTCGCGCGTTAAAAGGCCGTCGTGAGCAGGTGGTGATCGCGACGAAGTTCGGAATCTTGCGCGATCCTGATAAACCGGGTTTCCGCGGAATCAACGGCAAGCCCGATTACGTGCGCCAGTCTTGTGAGGACAGCTTGCGGCGCCTGAATGTAGGATGCATCGATCTCTATTATCAGCATCGAGTCGACCCCGATACGCCGATCGAAGAGACAGTGGGCGCCATGGCCGAACTGATACGACAGGGCAAAGTCCGGTTTTTGGGACTCTCCGAAGCGGCCGCCGAAACCATTCGTCGCGCACATGCGGTCCACCCGATCACAGCGTTGCAATCAGAATATTCATTGTGGACACGCGATCCCGAAGATGAAGTTCTTCCGCTCTGCCGCGAGCTTGGAATTGGATTTGTGCCCTATAGTCCGCTTGGCCGCGGTTTTCTGACCGGCAAGATTCAAAAACCGTCCGACCTGGAGGGTAACGATTACCGGCTCACCACTCCAAGGTTTCAGGGCGAGAACTTCCAGCGCAATCTGGATCTGGTAAAAAGCGTGGAAAAAATCGCGCAGCAAAAGCACTGCACGCCGGCTCAGCTTGCGTTGGCCTGGGTGCTGGCCCAGGGCGACCACATCGTTCCCATTCCGGGGACTAAACGACGGAAATATCTCCAGGACAATGTCGGCGCGGTGGATGTCTTCCTGACCGACGAAGATCTCGCGCAAATCGAGGAAGCCGCCCCCAGGGATGCTTTCGCGGGATCGCGTTACCCGGAAGCGATGATGAAGCTGCTCAGCCGCTGAACGGTGGGGCGAGACTCTGTCGAGCCGGCTTCCTGCTGAGTGGTGGGGCGAGACTCTGTCGAGGCGGCTTCCCGCTGAGTGGTGGGGCGAGACGCTGTCGAGCCGGCTTCCGCGGACCGATTCTATTTTGCGCGCCGCGGTATCAACGCGTTCGCAGTCATGGTCTGCACGATTTCACCGCGTTGATTCTTGGTGACGTTGCGCAGGCGAATAATTCCGTGGTCAGGCTTCGAGCGGGAATCACGCGTCTCCAAGATTTCAGTTTCGACCTGCAGGACATCGCCCGGCCGCACGGCACTCGGCCAGCGCAGTTCGTCCACACCCAGCCCGATGGCGCCCTCGGCAAAATTCAACGTCTTCACAAACAACCGCATCGTGATTGCGGCTGTATGCCAACCACTGGCAATCAGCCCTTTGAAGATCGATCGTTCGGCCGATTTCGCGTTCAGATGAAACTTCTGAGGATCAAATTTCTCGGCGAACTCGACGATTGCCTTCGCCGGCACGGCGAACGTTGCTGATTGAAAATGATCGCCGGTCTTCAAATCGTCGAAGTAGAGCTCCTTCATATCGCGCGCGTGGGTTCCCATTCATGAGCTAACCCTCGTGGTTCAGCAATGTAAAACAGCTGAAACGGGAGTGTGGCCCCGGCTGTTGTCGGGATGGCGACAATTGGCCCGCTTCATGCAGATAATTCTCAGGGGGCGGCCGAATGTGATACTCTCAGCCGGGTCGTTTGGCCGTCTCATACCGCGTTTGCATACGGGCAGTGACAAATAGAAGAACCAACCAACAAGAAGAAGATTACTACGGCCCAGGCGGGCGGCCGTAACCGTTGCTGAAATGAATTGCGCAATTCAGATAGAAAAACTGAGCAAGCGTTACCGAATTGGGCGCCCCGCCACGAGTGGGAGCTTACGAGAGGACGCCGCACGCTGGCTCCGCAGAGTTGTATCCCGGAATGCAACCGGCCTGGCAGAGAATCCTGTTGAACCGGGGCCGGAAAATGGTTCGGCACCGCCGGGTTATTTGTGGGCGTTGCGCGAGATAGATCTGGAAGTTGCGCAGGGCGAAGTGATCGGAATCGTCGGGCAAAATGGCGCCGGAAAAAGTACCCTGCTAAAAATTCTGGCGCGAATTACGCCGCCAACCACCGGCAGAATCCAGTATCGCGGGCGTCTCGGCAGCCTGCTCGAAATCGGGACCGGCTTTCATCGCGAGTTGACCGGACGAGAGAATATTTTTCTCAACGGCTCGATCCTCGGGATGCGCCGCGAAGAAGTCGCAAACAAATTGGACGAGATCGTCGCGTTTGCTGAAGTGGACAAGTTCCTCGATACGCCGGTGAAATTCTATAGCTCCGGCATGTATGTGCGGCTCGCTTTCGCGGTCGCGGCACATCTCGATACCGACATTCTGCTCGTGGACGAAGTGCTCGCCGTCGGCGACGTCCGCTTTCAGAAGAAGTGTCTCGGTAAAATGGAGAATGCGGCCAGAGCGGAAGGCCGCACGGTCGTATTCGTCAGTCACAACATGAATGCCGTGCAGCGCCTGTGTTCGCACGGAGTGTTTCTGCAGGACGGCCGCGTCGTCTGCAAAGGCAGCGCCAGTGAAATTGTCACCGCCTATCTGTCGGCTTGCAGCTCCCAAACGGCAGCCTCGGGTGTTTGGATCGACCTGACCGATGCGCAACGGTTCGGTACCGGCGACGTCAGGTTCTCATCCATTCACTACAGCAGCGACCTGGACGCGGCAGGTTTTCAGCCCTACCCGGAAGGCCCGGTCGACTTCGCCATGGTGCTAAACGCCAAAAGCGCCCGGGCCCTTGGCAGTGTGGCGGTGACTTTCTACACACTGGAAGGAGTAAAATTGGTAAACGCTGATACAATATCGTTAGGCAGGTTGATCGAACTGCACGAGGGCCGAAATGAAGTGCAACTGAGAATCAAGCAACTCCACCTCAATGCCGGCAGTTACCTTCTTGGGCTTTATCTGGCGGATCCGCTCGGCGTCGTGTTCGATCACATCCAATCGGCGTTCGAGATTACCGTCGCTGATCTGGAGACCAACAAATTGGGCCGAAGGCCGGTATACGACGGCTCGGTCTGCTGCGACTTTGACCTCGTAGAGGTGAATCATCATGCTGATCGACGCGCGCACGGTTGAGCGGGGCCGGCGTGTCGAAGCGGACATTTGCGTAGTCGGCACTGGACCGGCTGGAATCACACTTTTGAGAGAATTGGCTGGGCCGACTTTGCGCATCGTTGCCCTGGAAAGTGGAGGGCAGGTTTTCGATTCAGAGACGCAGGCGCTCTATAACGGGGCGACCATATCACGGGATGGATATCCCACCGACTTGCTCATGACGGCACGGCGGCGCCAGTTCGGCGGCACAGCCCACCTTTGGAATGATGAGTTCGATGCAGGGAAGGGCGACGAACTGGTGCGCTTGGTCCCGTTGGACGCGATTGACTTTGAGAAACGGGCATGGGTGCCATACAGCGGCTGGCCCTTTGCCAAATCCGAGCTCGAAAGATTTTATGAACACGCGCTGCGCTTTGCGGGCGCACGCCCGTTGGACCCTGGCCACCCGATCACGAAGGTGGATCAACCGGAATTGTTCCTGTCCGATGCGCGTCTCCGTACCGTGCTCTCGCAATTTGGCCTCCGCTCTGTTTTCGCGCGTGATTATCCGGAGGCGCTTGCCCGAGATGAAAATGTTTGTGTTTACCTGAATGCGACACTGTTAGAGCTGGCTCTGCGCGATAACGCGGTAGGCCATGCCCGCGTTGCCGCCACACCGGACTCGGAATTTGAAATCAACGCCAGGTTTTTCGTGCTCGCCGCCGGCGGGATCGAGAATGCGCGGCTTCTTCTCCTCTCCGACGGCACGCAGAGAAATGGGCTCGGCAACGAGAACGATCTCGTGGGCCGATTTTTCATGGACCATCCATCATTCCGGCTCGGCGTCCTGACCCCGTCCAATCGGGATCTTTTTCGTGCAACAGGTCTTTACGATCATCACCTCCTCAACGGTGAGCGTGTGATGGGTAAGCTTACTTTTTCTGAACAGACCATGCGACGAGAAGAAATGCTCAACATTTGTATTACGCTGACGCCGCGTGGACGTGGCTACGAGTCGCCTGCGACGAAGATTCTCAAACGCCTCATGCATTCGGAATCCCCGGCCACCGCCGCGGCGTTGCTCCGGCAGGAGTTTCGTTCCCTAACGAGCAGCTGGGACGAAGTGCTGGCTCGTCTTTACAATAGACTGGCCGGGACCCAACTTCGTTTCTTCGAACATAAAGGCGGGTGGTCGCGGCTTCAGAAGCGGGAGCGCCGCTTTCGCAGATTCGAACTCGGTTGTTTGTCTGAGCAGGCCCCTAATCCGGAAAACCGCGTAATGTTAGGCGAGACACTCGACCGGTTCGGGCAACGCAAGGTGCAGTTACAGTGGCGATGGAGCGAAGTTGACCTCCGCAGTATCCGTCGGGCGCAGAAGATCTTGAAAGAGGAGTTTGAACAACAACGGTTAGGCGCATTCACCGAACAACACGAACTCGACGGCGGTGAGCGGCCGCTGTTTTCCAGCCCCCATCACCATATCGGCACAACGCGAATGCATGTAAACCCCCGGGAAGGCGTGGTGGACGCGGACTGCAAGCTTCATGGTGTCTCCAACCTGTATGTCGCCGGGAGCTCCGTCTTCCCCACCGGCGGATTCGCTAATCCAACATTGACGATTATTGCGCTCGCGATTCGTCTGTCCTACCATCTGAAGGAGCTGATGAAACCATCGCTTTCATCGGTCTCGGGAGTGTCTGCACCAGAATCAGGCGGACCCGGCTAAATGAAGATCTCGCCCATCATTTGCACCCGCAACCGGTCTGCTTATCTGCCCGAGGCGATCCGGAGCCTGGCCGGGCAAGACATCGCGCCTACTGATTACGAGATCATCGTAGTTGATAACGCTTCGACGGATGCAACCGGTACGATCGTGAAGGCCCTCGCGGCGGACATACGAAATTTGCGCTATGTTTATGAAGAAACGCCCGGCCTATCGATTGCGCGTAACCGCGGATTGAAGGAAGCGTTCGCGCCGATCGTTGCATTTTTGGACGACGACGCTCTGGCCGTCAAAGGCTGGCTATCGGCCATCCTCGAAGCATTCAGGACGGAACCGCGCCCGGCGTGCGTCGGTGGCCCCGTTGCGCCATGGTGGGAAATTTCCAAGCCCGGCTGGTTTCCCGCAAGTCTGCTCGGCTGTCATAACCGGAATTATGGCGAGCAATCACGATGGTATAATTATCCTGCGGAACAGCCGATCGGCTGCAATATGGCGTTCGTGAAGCAGCGCGTGGAAGACGTCGGCGGGTTCAACGTCCTGCTCGACAAATACAATGACGAGACAGAACTGATTGAAAGAGTCGTCAGGGCGGGCGGAAGGATTTTTTACGAACCGAAGGCGGAAGTCCAACATCTCGTGGCGAAAGAACGGCTCAGCGTGGGTTGGCAAATGAAACGTCACTACCGCGAGGGAGTATCCCTCGCGATCGCGGCGACTTCAAAGAAACCCATGGCGCGCACCCGACGGATCCGGCAACTGGCGGAAAATCTGCTCTCCATCGCCAAACGAACCACTCGACTCGTCGTCAGTCGCGCGTCACTGGGCGATAGAATCGAGAGGTTAACGGATGTTTCCACATTGATCGGCAAGGCTGTCCATCTCACAAAATCCCTTCGCGACCCATGATGGCGGCGCGTTCCATGCGGTTATTACTCCGGGAGCACGGCGCCTGTGGCGGCGCCGAAACCGTCAACCTTCACCTGGTCCAGGAATTCGCCAAGGTGGTGGATAGGATCGTCTGGGTGATGCCGAGCTGGCGCTCCGAATATTTTCAGAAATTTTTTCCCGCGTCTGAACGCTTGATTTACGAAACGCCATCCTGGCCGCGCGACTGGCGGATGCCATACACGCTCGAGAAAGCCTTGAGGTTTTTGCTGCGACAAAAAAATCTTCCGGGACGTTTTGTTTTTGAAAAAATGCGCCGGGCTCTGTCCGATCTTTGGTTAGGACGGATTATTCGCGAGAATAAAATTACGCATTGCTTTTGTAATTGGACACTGTCGGTCGATGCGCCGGGTCTCGACGTTCCTTTGGGCGCGATGCTAATGGACGTTCGCTGGCGTTACTTTCCCGAAACGTTTCCGGACGCCGATATCGAGCGAATCGATCGCCAATTCTGTGATTGGCTGAGAAAATCCAGTGTCGTTTTCCCAATCTCAGAAGCAACCGCATCGGACATCAAGCGCTTTTATCCGTGGTACCGTGGTCAGACGCGGGTCGTTCCCCATGGTGCGGAAAGCCCGCGAAATAACTACGCGCCTTCCGCCACGGCGAACGGTCCAATCGCTACCCGGCCTGTCTTCTACTGTCCGGCCATTGCGCACGCGCACAAAGATCATATCACCCTCTTACAGGCGTGCGCAAAGTTGCTGGCGAAAGGCTACGACTTTGAATTGGTCCTGACCGGACTGGGGACGGACCATTTCGACAATACACACCCGAACAACGACGCGACGATCGAATCGTGCCGCGCATTTTTGCAGAAACAACATACTCTTTTCCATGGCCGGGTGCGAGGGCTTGGCTATTGCGACCGCGCAGAAGTTGAGGCTTTATACCAAAGCTGCACTGCCGTGGTTCTGCCTTCCTTCTTCGAAGGCTTCGGCCTGCCGTTGCTGGAGGCACTGCAACGCGGAGCCGCCGTCATTTGCTCGGACATCCCCGCTCATCTTGAGCAGTTGGCTCGTTACGGATGCGTCGACGACGTCCTGGTAGCGCCGGCCCGGGACTCTGGCGGACTGGCTGACCAAATGGAAAAAGTTCTGATCGCAGCACCTATGGCCTCGTCCGAAAAACGGTGCTCATCGGTTGAACTCGAGCGGTGGACCTGGAAAGATGCAGCTGCAGCCTATCTCGAATCGCTGGCTGCCGTAACGCCTAACCATTCCAGCGGATGATCCGGGCCTTCTGCGAAACGCAGTCAACGTCGGATCGCTCGAGCTTCGGGGGGTTACCCGATCAGGTCTAATACTTTCTGATAACGCGGGTGGCTTCGGAGCGGATCGAAGTCGGAGTCATGCTTGATCCACGCCTTGGTCTCGTGATTGGCGTGTGGGAGCAAGCGTTCCAGCAAATCGAAAGCCGGTTCTATGTCGCCCAGGAGCGAGTAGACGCACGCGACATTATATTGAGTGAGGACATCCTCCGGATCGATGGCCAGCGCTCTGGATGACCATTCTTTGGCACGATCGGTCTCGCCAAGCGCGGCGAGAGCAGCTGCGCCCAGGTAAGCCGGTCTCGGATTTTCAGGATGAAGAGTAAGTTCACTTTCGGCCCGTTCAATGCCTCTTTGCGCGGCCGCCTTTTTTTCTTCCGTGCGGCCAAGCGATCGGTAAATATGAATCAACAGGCACAAGGATTGATAGTCGTCCGGCTTGATATCGGCCGCTCGCTCGAAAAGCGTCGCTGCACGCTCGAGCTTGCCTTGGGCAAAGCAGGCACGGGCACAGAAGTAATGAGCTTCGAACGAACTAGGATCGAGCGCGATTGCCTGTTCGAATTCTGCCATGGCCTCCTCGTATCGCTCCCCAAGCGAGAGGGCGAGACCGCGGGAGGCATGCGCCTCGGCGAGCCCATTTTCCAGAGCGAGGGCCTTCGCGCTCGTGGCCAGGATGCTGTCGACCGCGACATTTTCGTTGTAGTGCAGGAACAGGAAGGAATCGCAGTCGGCAATGCCGGCGTAAGCGCGCGCGTAAAGCGGGTCCAACTCTACCGCCTTGGCAAACATACGCCGCGCCAATTGGTAGTAGGATTTTGAGTGTCGGTGCAGGAACTGCCGACCTCTTAGATAATAAGTATAGGCTTCGACATTATCGGTCGGGATTTGACCGATCGACTTTCTCTCTTGGGGCAGCAGCTTGACTTTTAGCTGCTCCACAATCGCATGGGCGATTTCGTCCTGAATCGTGAAAATATCGGTTAGATCACGATCGTAGCGGTCGGCCCAAACATGTCCGCCGTCCTTGCTTGAGATAAGCTGTCCAGTGACGCGAACGCGGGTGCCGGCCTTTCGAACGCTTCCTTCCAGAATAAAGGTGACCCCAAGCTCCTGACCTACCTGCTGCACCTTTACCGGTTTGCCTTTGTAGGTAAATGCGGTGTTGCGGGCGATGACAAAGAGCCCTGACACCTTCGACAGATCGGTAATGATGTCCTCGGTGATGCCGTCACTGAAATATTCCTGTTCCGGGTCGCCGCTCATATTATTGAAAGGTAGAACGACAATGGACGGCCTCTCATTGTGAAGTTGTTCCCGCGGTGCGGACGTTGTGTCTTCGGAATCGCGGGCCGCCGGGCTGCTTAGAGTGACGCTGTAAACACGGACCGGTCTGTCGATGTTCTTCAGAGTCTGCTCGCCCATATCCTCGAAAGCGAGGTCCAGGCGGTTGCCCACGTGATCGCGCACGGAACCGGAGATCGTGATCCCGCCGGGTTTCGCAATGCTCTCCAGGCGTGCCGCCACGTTGACACCGTCCCCAAAAATGTCCGTGCCTTCGACAATGACGTCGCCAAGGTTGACGCCGATGCGGAATTCGATCCGGCGGTCTTGTGCCACACCCGCGTTCCGATCACGCATCCCGCGCTGAAGCTCGGCGGCACACGCGACCGCGTTCACCACGCTCGGAAACTCCACCAGCATACCGTCGCCCGTCAGCTTGACGGTGCGCCCCTGGTGCTCGGCGATTTTGCCGTCGATAAAATCCATTTGCAGTGCCTTCAATGCGGCGAGCGTGCCACTCTCGTTCGCACCCATAAGGCGGCTGTATCCGACCACGTCGGCGGCAAGGATGGCGGTCAAGCGGCGTTCCATATGTGTTCAGAAAATAAGCCCGTGAAAATGATCCGACAAGACTACCACTTACTTGCTCGCAAGCCATGGCGAAGCAAATCATCCGACGAGCACGTTGGCGCGAGAACAAAACCCGTTCGTAGGTGCGGCCCGTCTGAACTCAGCGCCTAACGAAGCTTCGCGCGGTGTGGCAATCGTTCCCCCCAACTCGACCCCGGAACGGAGTCGTTTTCACTTGATGAATCCGCTCCACCTCGATCTTTTTCATGACAGAGGAAATGCCAACAGACACAGGATTTGCCGCATTGTATCCAGGATGCGAGCACGTGGTCGTTGGCGGCAAAGAATAAGTGACACCGGATGCGGCCGGTCAACGCGTAGACCAGGTAACGCGACTCATTTTCACTGATTTGCGGGAGGCGCGCGCGGTGGTCCGGGAAAAGTTGCGGGGCTGCCCTGCAGGTATCAATGCTCGTCAGGTGAAGGTTAAGTTTATCGCCGCCCCGTTGTGACGTTGATTCCGTCTATCTTGCCAACATCGTTTCGCGACATGCGCACCTGGTGGAACAATTCACCTAGCGTTGTAGTTCGTATTTTTGTGTCTCTAAAGCTTCTTGTGTCTTTTCTAGCACCCTCCAATCCTTTCCCTTTGACCTCGCATCGCTGATTTGCTCTTCGAGTGCGTCGATCTGTTTTTGAAGAGCTCTTATCGGCTCCTGCTTTTTTTCTTGAGCTAGCGCTGCGGCTTTCATTCGCTCGACCAAAGCAGCCCGCTCCTGTTGATCCTGCAGCCGTTGCTCTTCTTTCTGCTGCGCCACCGCTTCCATATCGAGGGAAGAGTTCCGCTGGCAGCTAAGTACGGATAAAGATGCGCAGAAAAGGGCTAAGAAATATAGTAGATCAAGCTTCCGAATCATTGGGGGGCGGCTGCTTGTCTCTTTGAATCAGCATATTATGCACCATCCGGAAGGGGGTTTGCCGGGGTTTTATTTCCAGGTTTTTCCGGCGCGAGGGGGGGCAAAACGGGTGGCCCTCCTGCCGTACGATTTCACTTCAGCCGGGCCGTTGACGCCGTCTGACGTGGAATTGCGTGCCTATGCCTCCCATGTCACGTTGCAAGCGCCCACTTTATTCACTATTGCGCAAGACCTGACCAAGATGCAGGTCTACGCGAAAACCGACGAGTCCGATGTTGGCGGAATGGTCGATGCCTATCCGCGTGAGACTTTCACAGGGACCGTGGCGCAGGTAAGGATGAATTCCACCGTCGTCCAAAATGTTGTCACCTACGACACGGTCATCGATTTCGATAACCCGGAACTGAATCTATTTCCCCGGATGGAAATCGGATAATCCGGGCCTGGAAACTTAACGTGCTTTTCTTTCATGCTTCGGTTCTCCCCTTTCTGATCATGCTTAAGCCTTCGAGTAGCTACACATAAGAAATCCCGTCTGGAAGCGCGCCTTGAATCAGCCCGCCAGCATTCCTCCGTCGACCGCCAGGGATGCACCGATGATGTAGGACGCTTTGTCCGAGCCAATGAACACGATGGCATTGGCAATTTCTTCGGGGGTGCCCATCCGTTTGGCCGGAATGTGTGTCTCGAGGAAATTTGCTTTGTTTTCCTTCGTTTGCGCAAAGTGGTTGAACATGCGCGTCTCGGTCGGACCAGGCCCAACGATGTTGACACGAACGCCTGTGCCGGCGAGTTCGAGGGCCGCAGACTTCGTGATGCCTTCCACGGCGTGCTTGCTGCCGACATACATCGCCGCGGTCGGGCCCCCGACTTTGCCGTAGGAAGACGAGATGTTAACGATGCTGCCTTTGCCTTGCTTAAGCATGGCCCGAATCTCGTACTTCATGCTCAGAAGCACACCAAGCACATTCGTGTCGAAGATGGCTTGATAGGCCTCGGGGGTTACATCGGCAGCGGAACCGGGATCGCCCACGGTGCCCGCGTTATTGACGGCAATGTCGAGGCGACCGAAACGAGCGATGGCCTTATCGACGAGGTTCTTGACTTCGCCTTCATGCCGCACATCGGTGCTCACAAATTCGGCCTCAGTGCCGATGTTACGCAGTTCAGCGGCTAGCTTCTGACCCTCATCGTCGTGTCGACCGGAAACAACGACCCGCGCTCCTTCATGCGCGAAGGCCAGGGCCGTGGCGCGACCGATGCCAGTCAGCGCGCCGGTAATTAAAACAACGGGGTTATTCATAAGGGTTCTCTGCTTCAACGGTGATGTTTGGTATTCTCATTCTTCTAACAACCCTGGTTCGCTGTAGCGCCGCTGAAAAAGACTTTGTAAGCTTGGCGCGCATGCTTCAGAAGCATGAGTAGAAACATGGAACTCCGACACCTTCGCTATTTCGTTGCCGTCGCCGACGCGGGAAGTCTCACAGTGGCAGCAGGGCGAAAACTGCACACGTCCCAACCTTCGTTGAGCCGGCAAATCCGCGACCTTGAAGACGAGGTCGGTGCCCAACTACTCACGCGCGGCGCGCGCGGGATCGAACTGACACCGGCAGGTCGAGCATTTCTCGATCACGCCCGGTTGGTCTTATCGCAGGTTGAAGCGGCAGCTGACGCTGCACGCGGGATCGCTCATCCAAAGAAGCCTTGCTTCGTCATGGGCTTTCTGACGAATCACGAAATGACCTGGATGCCCGAAGCCTTTCGAATCTTGCACAATGAACTGCCGAACATCGACGTGATGATATCGAGTCAATACTCGCCGCCGCTCGCGAACGCCCTTTTGAAGGGAACCATTGATGCAGCTTTCCTTCGACGCGAACAAGGGTTCCCGGAGCTGGCCTTCCGCCTCCTCGTCAAAGAGCCCCTGGTGGTGGTCTTGCCCAGTGACCACCGTCTCGCTGCGCTCAAAGCCATCAGTCCGGTGGATCTAGTGGGCGAGACATTCGTGACCGTCGCGCATTCGGCTCCCGTCCTGCGTGGTGTCATCGACAATTACCTGAAGCGGTCCGGAATCCATATCACGCCAGCTCACGAGATAGACCACGTCGTCATGGGAATGACCGTAATAGCTTCGACGCGCGGCGTTGGGCTGTTACCTGCTTACGCGCAGAATTTTCTCACTCGGTCTGTCACGAGTCGTCCGCTCAAGGGAAATACGCCGACTGTCGATCTGGTCTTCGGCTACAAAAAGTCGAACAAATCTCCCATCCTAAAGCTTTTGCTTTCAAGATTGGACGAGTTGGTCGCTCGTGTTTCCAAAATGGAAAAGGCGTGAGAGTAGCAAACAGAAGGCAGAAATTTATCTCGGGAATCAAAGACAAGGTCGTTGTCATCACGGGCGCGTGAGGCGCTGCGACTTTTCTGGAAAGAAGTGGACTCTCCGAAAATCAGCCGGGGGGCAAAACGAGCATGCACTCAACTACGCCGCTAACCGCGCTGGTTCCAGGTCAGGCGAAAAGGGAAGATTAGAATCGGCAGTCACCTTCCGAAGGGCGGCTACCAAACGGTGGAAGTTTACTGGTTTGGTCAGATGGACATCAAATCCCGACAATTCGCTTTGCGTGACATCTTCTTCCATCCCAAAGCCGGAGAGCGCGATGGCCGGGATGGCGGACTTCTTTCGCACCTCTTCAATAAGTTGAAAGCCGGTCCCATCCGGTAATCCGATATCACAGATCAAAACATCGAACGTTCTGTCGGCGACCGCTACCAGGGCTGCGGCGACGGTCGAGGCCACTTCCACGGCATAACCCTGTTTGCTCAATAATCGAGTCAATGCGAGGGCGCTGTCGTGATGATCTTCGACCAAGAGAATCTTGATCCCGGCGGCTGACTCGTCCCGCTCGGCACTCAATTTGTTTCGGACCGGAACTATAGCTGTGGAGGGAAAGATAATCGTGAAGGTCGAGCCCTTGCTAAGGCCTTCGCTTTTCGCGGTGAGTTTGCCATCCAGTTGTTTGGCAATTGCCGATGAAATTGCCATTCCCAGACCCAATCCCCCGAAACGCTGGCTAATTGCTTTTTCGCCTTGTTCAAATGGCTTGAAAAGCCGGCCCAACGTGTCCGGTGTCATACCGATTCCATTGTCCACAACGGTGATGACGACGTTTCCATCTGCATCGTTCGACGTTGCGATGCGAACTTCCCCGCCCATTCCGGTAAACTTCGCGGCGTTCCTCATGACGTTCCACAAAACCTGCTGGAGTCGCCCTGCATCCGAGTGGAGGTAGTGTTTCTTAGCTTCGAGATCGACGGAAAGAACCAATTGTTTGCCGTTAAATTCGCTATGGCACATGCCGACAAGAAATTCTATCAGCTCATGTACATCGATTGACTCAAGCGTGAACGACAGAATCCCTTTCGAAATCCTTGTTACGTCCAGGAGGTCGTCGATAATTCGCGCTTCAAGTTCCACGCTTCGTCGAAGCATCTGAACATCGGATTTCATTCTGGAAGGAAGTTCGTCACTAACCTCCCAAAGATTCAAGGTCGCTAGCACGGGAGTCAGAGGCGTGCGCAATTCGTGCGACAACATCGCGAGGAACTGATCCTTGGCGGCGTTGGCCCTTTCTGCGGTCTCTTTCGCGTCTCGCATGGTGCGCTCCGTCGCCTTGTGTTCGGAAAAATCGCGGAACACCAGGACGGCTCCGCGAACGGTGCCATCCACTTGCCGAATGGGCGCTCCACTGTCATCGATCGGCACTTGGGTTCCGTCCTTTCGAACCAGCAGAGTGTGATTCGCCAATCCCACGATCACACCATGCTGGAGCACCTTATCCACTGGGCTTTCGATCGCGGCGCCGGTGTGTTCGTTGATGATTCGGAACACTTCCCCCAAGAGCCGCCCTGTCGCGTCCGTGAATTTCCATCCGGTCAGATCTTCCGCGACCGCGTTCATGAAAGTAATGCGTCCACTGGCGTCGGTCACGATCACGCAATCGCCTATACTTGAGAGTGTGACGGCAAGAAGTTCCTTCTGTCGCACGACTTCTTCGCGTTCCGCCTGCATCTCGGCGAGAGCGGTCTCTCGTTGGTCCAACCCCAGCCGAATGCGCCGATAGGCCCAGACAATGAAGAAGAGATTGATCAAACCACAAAGGAGGAAGCCTTGGGTGCGCAACGTATTTGCCGAATCGATTTGCCTGTCCTCTGTCTGGATCAAAGCTTCCTGCTGCTCGCGCACGGCACTCATATATGTGCGCAGATGATCCATCGTCTCCTTCCCGCTGCCCTGCTCGACGCGAGCCGCCGCCGTTTCGAATCTTCCACTTCGCCGCAGCGCGATCGTTTCACTCAATTCTTCCAGCTTTGTCCGCACCAGTTCCTGGATCGGATCCAATTCGGGCAATGGGCCAGCGATACTTCTTAGGTCGCGCAGGCGATCGATTTCACTCTGCACTCGGGGACGCGCCTCCTCGTAGGGTTCGAGGTACCGCTCGTCCCCTGTGATGACGAACCCACGCTGGCCTGTCTCCACATCTTTCAGGGTAGAAAGAAGCCGTTCCGCTGCCGCGACCACCTCTCGATGAGATGCGGCGAGCACGCGGAGCTTACTCAGGCGCAAGCCAGCCCAATACGTCGCAACCATGGAAAAGACCACGACGAGTGCGATAATAGCGAAGACACTACGTGGCGGCAAACGATCCCGGGCTGAAGCGATGTAGTTCGATTTCATGATAGGTCCTACCTTGTTTCAAGTTATCCTCCGGCTGACCCAAGGGGGAGATACCCGGGAACTATCTTCAGAGGACACGAAAGAAAGCTGACCTCACCGCGGCTTATGTATCCTAAGCCGGAACGATCGAACTCTTATCATCCGCGGTGGCAGGAGAGTTCCAGACGCCCGGATTGTAGCACTTTAGCAGCATAGACCGATCCGCGGAGCGGAAATGATATACCATCGCCAGGCGCTCAGACCTTCGATCATGCTGCCCTCTTTTTCCTTGCTGCAAATCCCGCTCCACCTCGATACTTTTCCATCGTAGTCGGGCGTTACTAGGTGCAGCGCGGGCCGAACCCGATAGCGTTCCGCCCAGGCTTTTACGGACGGAAGTGGACTCTCCGAAAATTATCGGGGGGGGCAAAACGGGCCGCCCTAGAGTGAATTGCCACCTTACGATTTCGGGCGTAAATCTTGCCCGGCAAAAGATTTTCGGGCGGTTAGCTCAGTGGTAGAGCGTCTCGTTTACACCGAGAGGGTCGGGGGTTCGAAACCCTCACCGCCCATTTTTCCGGTTGCTTCATCGGACGCGTCCGGTCGCAGCAAAAAGTAAAGCGGCCCACGCCCTCACTTCATCTCTACTTCCGCTGACTCCTTATTCAGGGCGATCCGAGTGCCTTCCGGTATCCGCGACTCCAAAACCTTTACATTCTCTTCCGGAAATTTCTTGAGGAGCCGAATCTCGGGCAGATCGTGGAAGTAGTCCCCTCTTCGTACCTGGCCATAATGCTCGAACCAGGATACCGACTGCAGTGGACCCACCGAGTAATCCTGGACCGCGATCAGGATGTGCGCCGGACCGCTCACGTATGTTGCGCGCAAACCCTTGAGACGTCGCACACGCGACTGGTCGATACCGGGATCTGGATAAAACCATTCCTCGTGGTTCGTGACGAGCACGGTTTCAGGATTCTTCTTCAGAAAATCGGCAACGTAGTTTCGAGCAGGCCAGAATTCGTAGGCCATCTTCATGGAAGGCCAGTGATGAATCTGCGGAGTTCCCATCAGCTTGACCCGCCGGCCCAGGCCGGCCTCGCCGGGCATTGGTAAAAGAGCCACTGAGATCGCGGCAGAACAGACATAGGCTACCAGGTAGCCGAGGCCAATCCGGCGTATCCATTTTTCCATTTTGCTGCTGTGATCCGGATCCGGAACGGCCAGTGCGTAAACGATAAGAACAAACAGCGGAAGAAGCGGAATGTAGTACCTCTCATCACCGACATAGAGATAATCAGCAAAGGCCGTCCACACCCATAAAAACAAAGGAAGCGACACAAAGAGGCCGGCCGCGGCCAGTCTGACATCGCGCGAGGCTGTTATCAGTCCGCGATAGCCAATTCTTTTTGCGAAGATTGGAAGCAGCATTATCCAGCCGGCCAATGTTAGGCAGAGCAAGCCGGCCACATGTTGTCTTGTCGCAGTAAAGAAATTTAGCAGTTGGTGCGGCATCCACCAGGTGGCAGCGAAGTTCGCCGTCGGGAGCAACCACAAACCTTCCCAAAGCCGCTCGGCTACCGTCCGCAACCCGGCCGGACGAACCACGTCCAGTGCGGACTCGGCCGGAGAAATGCAACGTGCGTACACTTGGAGAGCCACAAAAGGCAGGAGGCCTGCCGCGAATGCGGCCATTCGCGCAAGCAGCAATTTCAGTCGCGAGCCCGACTGACAAATAATCAGAAACGCCGCATAGAACACAAAAAATAGACCGGCATGGCGAAGCAAGAGCGACACTCCGCAAAGAACACCTGCGGCCACATCGAACCATCTTAGCGACGGGAAATCGTCGGAGGCCGCTCTTACCACGCACAGAAGAATCCAGGGTGTGATCGCCCAAAAGAGTATGTCGGTATCTTGCCACGGCGGCGTGAACAGTAAGGGGGTAAAAAGGGCCGCAGCGCATGCAATCCATCTCCACAGAGCGCCTCGCTGCAACCCAGGGTTGAAAAAGGACCAGGCCAATGCGCCCCATCCCAACCAACCAACGATCGTACCCGTGGCGCCATACAGTTTGATAATCGTAGCCAGGCTCGCGCCCATCGCGATCAGCGCCGCGGCGTAGAACGAATATCCAGCAGGAAAATGGGTCAACGCACAGAGAGACGCGGGCTTTGCCAGATCGTCGTCGCCAGCGAGCGAATAGATCGACACCCCTTTTCCAGCCAGAAATTGCTGAGCTGCCTGTATCTGGGTTGGCAGCTCGTACCCTAGATCAGCAGTGTTGAAAACGCGCGCCAGGCTAACTACTGCCGCAGAACAAAGCCAAACACACAGCAGTCTATTTTTGGATAACTGCATTAGTTATGAAGAATTCTCCGCGACGGAGTTAGATCCAACGATAGATTCGACATTCTTGATGTGCAGCAGAAATTCCGCCGGCCCTAGCCGTCTGGTTGCACGCCATTACATTTGCGCGAGGAATGCCAGAACACGTGTCTTATATTCCGCCGTCGCGGCGTGATGAAGGTCGACATGGCCCGCATTTGGAATGAGCCAGAGCTCCCTGGGAGATTTAGCACAGACAAATAACATCATCGTGTCTTCCGGTCTGGTGTTGCGATCAATTGCGCCGCTTATAATCAACAGCGGGCAATGAACATTGGCGACATTATCGATTGGCCGTAGCCAGAAGCCTCAACTACGCAATCTGCCGCTAAGAAACTTTCCGGCACTAAAGATTGCCGCACTGTGGGCTGAGGATCTGTCTGAATTGGCTGCAACCTTCCTAACGAGCATCAAAGAAGTAGCTGGTCGTTTGAGGTGAAGCATGAATAGATTCAACACCAACGCTCTTATATAAGGTTATGGAGGCGACGGAACGTAAGAGAAGGTAGCGCTGAAAGATAATTGAGTGATGTCAGCCGCTGACGGGTCCGTACTTGCGCGCGTTCTGACGCGAACACCAACTCTATCGCCGGGATTTACACTGATCGATCCTCCGCTATTGAGGTTCGTGGCAGTCCGGAATGTGCCTGCTGTAATTATTGAATTGGGAAATCCGAAACTGACCGAAGTAGTGAGCGGCGTAGTTATATATGGGAAAGATAAGTGATCGATCCCATTGTTAGGCGCAGACGGAGCGATGAATACTTGAAAATCGTACTGCAGTCCCAGCGTGTTTATCGATACAACGGAGGCTACGAGCAAATCTACGCTAACCTGAAGATTTTGGATCGTGCCACTGAAAGGAATTGGGAACGCGAACCCTCCGGCTTCCGGAGGCGAAGTTGATTCACCACTACCGTCGATGACTTCAACGGTATGACTCCCAAACCCCATTAAGACTGGTGCAGCGGAAACAACGGTTGCTCCCGAAAGAATTGTACCAGTGGAGAAAGCAATCAATTCACCGCCAGGACCCGTAGGACCAGTCGGCCCGGTGATACCGGTTGGGCCGGTCGCGCCGGTGGGCCCCGTTGCCCCAGTGACTCCAGTAGGACCCTGAGAACCAGTAGCACCAGTCGCTCCGGTTGCGCCAGTAGGCCCAGTGGGCCCATGTCGGCCCCCCCGATCGTGATCCCTGTCGGCGCGCGCTGTCGATGGAAGCGCAAGGCATGCGAACGCGAGCGCGGCGAGCGGAATGAAAAGGAACCCGAGTGGCCAGGGCAATCGGCCAATCTGATTTCTGACGGGGGGAGTAGTAGAACTTTTTCGTTTCATTTTTGTTTGGCGGATTGTTGACTGCATTAACTGCAATCTAGTCCACTCAGAACCAGGAAGCATCCGCAATAAGGTGCTTCCACCGAAGCGCTGCCTCAATTCGGCTGATTCGGGGCTCCAGTCCTAGCTGAAGATGCGTTGAAAACGTCGGGTGACGAAATCAGGGACGGTGCTACGAAGTCCAGGAATCGGCCTGCGTCCTGCTGCTTCAATCTGCAGAATTATGAGCGACCCTTTAAGAATTTTGGTGGTAGAGGATGAAAAAGCCGTCGGGCACATGATTGCAATGGTGCTTGGAGGTCCGGCATCCAAAGTAGCCAGGGCGGCGAATGGCTGGGAGGCTCTGATCAAGATCGGCGCGACGGCCCAACCCTTTGATGTTGTTATTACCGACCATCGCATGCCGCGCGTGACGGGTCTCCAGTTGGTCCGCCGACTACGAGCGCAAAACTTTGGCGGCAAGATCCTCGTTCTGTCGGCTCATCTCTCGGATGAGGATATTCGCGCTTACGAAGAGCTCAGTGTCGACATGATGATGTCTAAACCGTTTGACTTCGACGAGCTGCAGCAAGCAGTGGCCGTTCTTAATAAGAAAGCCTCGGTGCTCGCCGAAGCGTAGAATTTTATCGCACGTCCGTGATCGGTAATAGCGCGGGTCAGGTCGCCCTTCATTGCCACCTTGCGATTTCGTGCGTAAGTCTTGCCCGACAAAAGAGTTTCGGGCGGTTAGCTCAGTGGTAGAGCGTCTCGTTTACACCGAGCTTTGGGCCGGTGTGCTCATGTATTCTGATCGACTCCCATGTGCATTCCCACAGGTAAAATTCAAATTGGTTGGAACCCGAGGTGATCCCAAATGTGCCGAAATATTTTGACCGGCGGATAAAAAGTGGATTAACAGCCTGGCCGCAAAAGCTCACCACCGGGTGAGGTGTCGCACGCGCGAGGTAATGTGATGCAAAAATCTTAAAAAGTACTCCTGGAACCTCTGGTTAGCGCGCTGCTCGCTCCTTCATCTTAGTCGTCTCAATGATTTTTTGGCCGATTGCTTTGCTCAGCTGATCGTCTGAAGCCAAAACCACGTTGGTTCCGGAGCCCCTGACCAAATTTGTCGGAACAAGGGTTCCTTTTGTCAACTCCTGAGCCTGGTCGTTGATTGCCGCCTGAATAAGCGGCATGCTGGACAAAATATTGCTGCCGGGAAAGTTTACCAAGGTCGATGTCCTAACGATCTGGGCCAGATCAACGTCGACAGCGTCGGGAATCTTTTTTGCGTCAGGTCGCATGATCACCATTTTTCCCGGACGCAAAACTAATGAATCACCGGATCCGTTTCGCGATAAACGCAAGCTACCTTCGAGCACCAGAACCTTGAGGTATTGCCCAGGGCGATATTGCATCATTATCGTCGTGCCGGTAATGGCCGCCGTGACCGCCGCGGTGTGAATTTTCGCTCCGCCTAATCCTTTCGGCACTTGCAGAAGCATGGATCCTTTCTCCAGAGTCATATCCCGTGTGCCGGTTTTGAAACTGAAGAATGTCTCCGCACCGATGCGCGTCAGCGTGTTATCCTGAAAAAGCAACTCCGAGCGGGATCTGGCGCCCGTCTGTAGACCGAGATCATCTTTGATGACATCGCGCAAGGCAGCGGGACGATCGCCTTTTGAGGGCTCGATCAGACTGACCCGGTTGATGATTTTGGTGACCTCGGCCGAGGTGAGAGGGCCGGCAACGGATTGCTGAACAAAGACGCCGGAATAGAGGACGACAGCGGCTAGAGCAAACCTGGTCTTGAGCATAAATATTCTGGCGATTGTCGTGTGAATTCTATATTTAGAATCGAATCATCAACCAGTTTTGGCCTCGAAAACCTCAAGTCCCAACAGTGGATCCCATCCGTGGGACGCAGCCGAAAGCGCGTTCTCTATCGGCATTTCTCCGGCTGCCTCCGACCATTATGCCCCATAGCCGCACGCTGGTCGTCCTTCTTCTTGCAACGCTTTGTGCCGCGGCCGCGACTCTAGTGGATATCACTTCTCCCAGCTATTATGGACAGACCGAATCCCGGCTTCGGGACGCCATCGCCCGCTCCGGCCGCACAACTCCGGCCAATCCAGACCTGCTCTTCCTCGCCATTGATTCCGATTCTGTAACCCTGGATGAAACACTCGACCTTCAAGGGTTGTTCTCGTCCAATTCAAGCGATCCTGGATCGCGTCGCGCGCTCGAGATAATGAGCAAAGGTTGGCCCTGGAACCGCGAAATCTACGGCATGATTCTGGAGCGTCTCGTCCGCGCTGGTGCAAAGGTGGTCGCTTTCGATTGCCTATTTTCAGCTCCCGCCCCCGGTGATGATGCCTTTCGTGTCGCACTGGAACAATTCGAGCCTCAGGCGGTTATTGGAAGCAATTTCGTTTCTCGTGACAACGTCGAGCGATCGTCCAGAATTCCTTCCAGCTACCAGCCGCCGGCCGAAACGCTGATTCCAAAGACACCGACGCAAGATGAACGCGTCGGGTTCACGAATTTTTTTGCTGATGAAAACAAAGTTGTGCGCGGAGCTCAATATCAAGTTGCTTTTCGTGAGCCCGAGAATTCGATCGCGACTTACCTTTCGTTGTCGGCACGCGTTGTTTCAAAAGCCGGGCACCCGGAACTGATTCCAAGCGATCTCGCCGAGCATCTGATCCGGTTCACCGGTCCGTCTCGAACCACTTTTCATCCACGTCCGCTCTTCGAAATCTTTGTTCCCGAATACTGGGAACACAATTTCCGCTCCGGCGAGCTCGTGCGCGACAAGATTGTAGTCATCGGGGCGGAAGGAAAGTGGCAGAAGGATGAATTGCTGACGCCGTTTGGCCCAATGCCAGGGGCCGAGGTGCACCTCAACGTTCTCAATGGCCTGCTCCATGGCGAATCGATCAGAGACCTTTCGCCGTTTGCGCGAGCAGTTGTGACGATACTAACCGCAATCCTCGGATCTGCCCTGTGGCTAAGCATCCGGTCCCCGTGGCTGCGCCTGCTTGCTCTCGCGGGGATTGACGCCGCTACACCATTTTTCGCCCTTTGGTTTTACAACTACCACAGTCTTTACCTTCCCTGCCTGGCGCCACTGCTGGCTCTCAACTCGACCGTTTTCTTCTGCCTGGTTTCGGATTTTACCTTTGAACATATCGAGAAAGCCAGATTGCGGTCGACATTGCAAACGCGGGATGACGTTACCCATATGATCATTCATGATCTGCGCGCGCCCCTGAGCCTGGTTACCGGCTATGTCGATATACTGAAACAAATGGCTTCCTATAAACTGAATCCGGATGAAACAGAGTGTGTCACTGGGGCAAAACAGGGCGCGAATGACATGGACGACATGATCACTACGCTTCTGGATGTCGGTCGGCTCGAGGCGGGTGCAATGCCACTCCGCTTACAAGATCACGACCTCGCGGAGATCGCGCGCAAGGCTGCGGATCGATTTACTCCTGTCCTACGAGATCGCACCCTCCGTTGCGAGATGTCGCCCGAGCCAGTGGCAGTCTCTTGCGACGCTGATGTCATCCGGCGGATTCTTGAGAACCTCATCAGCAATGCGCTGAAATTCACAAAATCAGATGGAACAATCCGGATAAATGTTGAGCGCACGGGGGCTGATGTCACCATTTCTGTCAGCGACAACGGCGAGGGGATACCGCGCGACCAGCACGAACACATCTTTGAAAAATTTGGACAAACAAATAGTGGCCGCCGACATCGGCATTCGACTGGCCTGGGGCTCGCCTTTTGCCGGCTTGCTGTGGAAGCGCACCAAGGAAAGATCGGCGTTCAGAGCGAACCCGGAAAAGGAAGTACCTTTTGGTTTACGCTCCCGACTCACGCTCGGTCCAGAGTGAACTATACGGGCAATACACAACCGGCTCACTTCGAAACCAGCGGAGCCAGCCATAGGACACGCGAATAGAAATCAGAATCTTCTATGCTTTTGCAACTGCGATGTCGGTTTACATAGGTAACATCGGGCGGTTAGCTCAGTGGTAGAGCGTCTCGTTTACACCGAGAGGGTCGGGGGTTCGAAACCCTCACCGCCCAGATTTAGAGGTCAGAAGTCACACGTCAGAGATCAGAAAGAGGTTCTAGTGTTGCAGCACTCCGCGATCTGATACCGTCATTTGTGGACAAGCAGCCTCCAATTTGTGCGTGTATCTCCGATTACGAAGCGCTGGCTCGCGAGCGTTGTTCCGAACTTGCCTGGGAATACATCGCCGGCGGCGCCGGCGATGAAGTCACTCTGAAATGGAACAGCGAAGCGTTTCACCGGATCCGGTTAAAGCCGCAAGTGCTTTGCGATGTTTCATCGATTAACACCCGCATCGGGCTCTTCGGACAAGAGTTACAGTATCCTCTCCTGCTCGCGCCAACCGCATATCATAAGTTGGTTCATCCCGAAGGAGAGCTCGCCACGGCGCGCGGAGCCGAAGCCGCGAACGCGATCTATTGTGTCAGCTCCTTATCGACGACCAGCGTGGAAGAGATCGCTGGACAAACAAGCGCTACGCTTTGGTTCCAGTTGTACGTCCAGAAGGATCGGGGATTTACCCGCGAATTGGTCGCACGGGCACAGACAGCCCGTTGCAAAGCGATCTGTCTGACGGTCGATACTCCAATTCTCGGCATTCGGCATCGGGAGACTCGTGTCCGGTTCGCGCTTCCTGATGAGATGGATCGTCCGCACGTTCCGGCAAACATGGCGCGTCATCGACCGGCGGAGAACACCATCTACAGCGACATATTAGATCCAACTCTAACGTGGAAGGATGTTGGATGGTTACGTTCCATCACCGATCTGCCAATCCTTCTCAAAGGCATCATCAATCCTGACGACGCCGCACGCGCGGTTGGCGAAGGAGCCGATGGCATCATTGTTTCAAATCACGGCGCGCGTAATCTCGACACTGTCCCAGCAAGCATCGAAGCCTTGCCACGCGTTACGGACGTCGTCGCTGGACAGCTCCCTGTCTTGTTTGACGGCGGGATACGACGCGGCACCGACATTTTGAAAGCTCTCGCCCTCGGGGCAAAGGCGGTGCTGATCGGCCGTCCCTGTCTGTATGGTCTCGCTACGAACGGAGCAGAAGGCGTAACCGCCGTAATCAATATGCTGCGGCGCGAATTCGAAATGGCGATGGCGTTGAGCGGTCGGACAACCATTGCTGCCATTGATCGTAGCGTCCTTTGGGATTGAGCAATAACGGCTGTCCGAGTTACCGCTTCAGTAACTCCAGCGCAGCCGCGGAGATAATTTTCTCCCATTCCGCGTATTCTTTGGCGGAGGGATGCAGTCCGTCACCAGCGACTAACGACTGATCCTTGCCCATTTTCTTGCTGAGTTCGAAAACATCTACCACACCAAGGCCACGCTTGGCCGATTCCTCACGGATAATACTGTTAAAGTCGGCGATACCCCGGCTGATGTTTCGGCCGCCCGCGTAGCGCGGCCCGGTCGGGGTCACACCGAAATCGGGGATGGTGACAATCAACAATCGTTTGGGATCGCGCAGAACACCGAGCATTTCATCGGTGAGAAGGTTGAAATGTTTCCGAAAAGTTTCTCTATCCACGCCCTGAACCCAATCGTTCACGCCGATCTGGAGCGTGGCGAAATTCGGTTTTGATTCGTGAAAGATTGGCAGTTCGCGATCGATCGCATTTTGCGTCGTCCAACCCGTTCGCGAAGGATTTGCGATGAGCTCGATCTTCAAACCTTGGGCTTGGAGATGTTTAGTGAGCAAGGCCGGCCATGATTCGTTAGGTGAAGCTCCCTCCCCGATCGAGTACGAATCGCCAATGGCAACGTAACGAATTTGTTCATCATGCTTATCGACCCTGTCTTGCCCGGCTGCATGGATTGCAATGGAAACCGAGAAGATGATCGCGGTTGCAGGCAAAAGATTGTTTTGGCGGGACGCCAAAACCAGCACGCGAGACGCATGCGCTACCCAATCACTCTTCACACGCCATTTGTAACTTATCACTTTTCTCGCGGCGGTTCCCAAAGTTCAATTCGGTTTCCTTCCGGATCCATGATCCAGCCGAACTTCCCGAGTTCTGAGTCGTCGCGTTTCTCGTCGACCGTTACTCCTTCGGCTCGTAACTGGTCCAGCAACGTATCCAGATCCTCGACACGAAAGTTAATCACGAACGGCTTGTCGCTCGGCGCGAAATAGTCCGTGCCACTCTCGAAGGGTGACCACACGGTGTAACCCTCGCCCTTGCCTTCGCCCGCCTCTCGCCACTTGAACGAAGCACCGCCCCACTCTTCGATCGGGAGATCGAGATGTTTTGCATACCACTGGCGCAACTTTTCTGGATCGTTTGCTTTGAAAAAGATTCCGCCGATGCCCGTCACACGTTTCATGGAAGCAGTCTGGCCTAATCCAGCCACGCTGATCAATTCTGAAGATGCCGGGGGAACATTTCTGGCGGCGTTCATTGTCTTCCTGTCGGGGAAGGCGTTGCCTTCCCCAGGGAAGCTAGCAGCTTCCCCTACAGGGGGCGAAATCAGCGTTGATGTCAGAGTCGAATGAAAATCAGAACGTGCGAGGCGATGATGAGCGGAACAAAGAGAAGAGGCAGCAGGCTGAGCGGGAAGGGCGCGCAGCGGCGCCATCGATGGCCAATCTCCCAATCCAACGCGTTAGGCAGCGAAAGCGACGAAGATGATGTCGCAAAGACCAAATACGTTCCAACAAACATGGAACAGTTGGTAGGGACGCCGCGCAATTGATGGTTGCGGAATAGTGGACTGCGGACGGCTCGCCTCCGGCCCAGAGGGCACTACGGCCCGGCGGGGAGAGCCGTCCCTACCTGATATTGGTCACGACAGCATTTGCCTAACCGCCGCGTCTACATGGATTTTGGTCGTATTTAGGAGTGGAACACCATGATGCGTTTCATCGTGTAAAATGAGCGGCAACTCTGTTCCGCCGAGAATGATCCCGTCAATCTCCTGATTTTCCTTCATCCGATCGATGGCGGCATATAAACCGGCACGCGTCTCCGGCAGAAAGATTTGGTCCACCAGTTCATTCATGTATTTATCGTGAATGTAATCCTGGTCCGGCAAAGCTGGCGCCACGATCGTCATTCCCTGCCGGGAAAAAACGTCCGGATAAAAATTTCCCCGCATAGTGAAATGCGTGCCCATTAAACCGAGCCGCTTCAAACCCATTTCCTTTGCCACGGCGCAGGTCGCTTCCACAATGCTCAGTAACGGAATGGGCGATTGCCGTTGAAGATCCTCGAACACGATATGTGGTGTGTTGGAGGCAATGAGTCCGAAATCAGCACCGGCGCGTGCCAATTTTTGGATCTCATCGAGAAGATAAACCACGGTGCCAGCGAGATCGTTCGCCACAATCATTTCGATCTCCTTTTTCAGATCGATGCTGTTGATGATGAACTGAGGATAGCTCCCATCCTTTTTTTGCTGCCGATACCTGGTAATGATGGACCGGTAATAATCAATCGTCGAACCCGGCCCGACGCCGCCAATAATTCCCAACGTTTTCATTTTGGATTTTTTATTTCTTAGTCCAGCGTGATGACGATCACTGGTTCGTTCACATTAATAGTATGACTACTTTTCACCGACCATCTTTTCTCCATTACGTCCTGCTTCTGTCAATCGCGGGTGCCCTCTCACTCCTCGGACAGGAAGAGCCGCCGCCAGCCGAGGCGAAACCTTCGCCAGCCCTCGCCCCGGAAGCAATGACGTCCCCTAAGCCTTCACCGGAAAGTACGACTCCCCCGCTATCTTCCGCTGTTTCTCCAGCGCCGGCATCCGCTGCTCCCCAGTTGGCCGATGTTCTTTTCAAGAATTTCAAGGCGCGCGCAATCGGGCCTGCGGTCATGGGCGGTCGAGTCTCGGACATTGCGATCGATCCGCGCAACCCGTTTATATTTTACGTCGGTCTCGCTCACGGGGGTCTTTTCAAAACCGGAGATAACGGAGTGACCTTCGATCCCGTCTTCGACAAGCAGCCGGTCCTTTCCATTGGCGCAGTCGCCCTGGCCCCATCGGATTCCGATGTGATCTGGGTTGGGACTGGCGAAGCCAACGACCGCAATTCCTCCGGCTGGGGAAACGGCGTCTATCGATCAACCGACGGCGGCGAAAACTGGCAGAACGTTGGACTCAAGGACAGCCGCGCGATTGGTCGCATCGTTGTTCATCCGAAAAATCCCGAGACGGCGTATGTCGCGGCAGGCGGTCATCTGTGGATCGAAGGAGGCGAGCGTGGGCTTTTCAAGACAACGGACGCAGGCAAAACATGGAAACTCGTTTTGCAGGCGTCAGCTCCGCAAAACGCGCGGACCGGCTGCTGTGATGTCATGCTCGATCCATCGAATCCGGAAATTGTTTACGCGGCGCTTTACGCACGGCGACGCACACCATGGAGTTTTTCGTCCGGCCCCGATGCGACCGAGGGACAGGATGTAGGCGGTATTTTCAAAAGTACGAACGGCGGTGGAACCTGGAAAAAGCTGGCCGGCGGGTTGCCCGTACAAACTGGCCGGATTGGTCTGGCGCTGAGCGCCAGCAATCCGAAAATTGTCATGGCGGTCGTGCAAAGTTACGAAGGAGGCTCGGGCCAGCTTACGGACCTCCGAAGCAAGAGCGGTGGCGTGTTCCGTTCCGAGGATGGCGGCGAAAAATGGACGCGCGTCAGCGCAATTGATCCGCGTCCGTTTTATTTTAGTCAGATCCGCATCGACCCCGCAAACGATCAACGAGTTTATTTGCTCGAGTTTGCCTTGCTTGTGTCAGATGACGGCGGCAAGAACTTCCGCGAAGATCTTTCCGAAAAAGTCCATCCCGATTGCCATGCGATGGCCATTCAGCCCGGCACGGTCCCGGCGCCCAAGCCGCCCAAACCGGAGGACAAAAACAAGCCACCAAAGCCTCCCGTTTGCCAACGCGTCCTTCTGGGAACTGATGGCGGCATTTATCAAAGTTTTGCCGGCGGAAAAAATTGGGATCACCTGAGTCGCATTCCAGCGGGAGAGTTTTATCGCATCAGCCTGGACGACACGAAGCCCTACTACCGGATCGCGGGTGGACTTCAGGACAACGAGAACTGGGTTGGACCGAGCGGGGTGCCCAGCAAAGAGGGTATCCGTAATTCCGACTGGACGGCTCTGGCCGGTGGGGACGGTTTTTATGTCGTGTTTGATTCGACTGATCACGACACCTTTTACGCGGAAAGCCAGGGTGGCGAAGTTCACCGGATCAATTTGCGTAACGGCGAACTTCGACGACTGCGGCCGGAACCGGCCGAGGGACAACCGAAATATCGCTTTCATTGGAACTCGCCCCTGATCGGAAGCCGACACAACCCCGGCGTTCTTTATCTGGCGGGCAACTGTGTTTTCAAGCTAACCGACCGCGCTGAAAAGTCGGCGGTTATTAGTCCGGATCTGACTCGAAATGATCCCGCGCGCACGAATGCAACGGGAAGTGGCGCGGAGAATTATGGCGTTGTATTTTCGTTAGCGGAATCGCCCAAGCGTGCTGGGTTATTGTGGGCCGGAACGGATGATGGCCGCCTCTGGTTAACGGAGAATGAGGGGAAGAACTGGACCGAATTGACCGCTAACCTGCCGGAGCCGGCGCGGGGACAATGGGTTGTGCGAGTTGAGCCGGGCGCGCAAGACGCCAACACGGCTTATGTCGTGACAAATGCCTACCGCGCAGGCGACGACCGACCAATGATTCTTCGAACGAGCGATTTGGGCAAAACGTGGCAACCAGTCATGGGCGATCTACCGGCAAACAATCCGGTTGAGGTCGTTCGCGAAGATCCGGTGAACCCCAAGTTGCTTTATGCCGGAACGCATTTCGGGCTTTTCGCTTCCTTCGATCAGGGCACGCATTGGGTCCGGATTGGCGATATTCCGGCGGTGCGAGTGGATGACGTCCAAATTCATCCTCGCACAAACGACGTCGTGATTGCCACACATGGACGCAGCCTCGCTATCCTTGACGATGGCGTTCCTTTTCGTGAGCTGACGCCGGACGTTGCCGCCAAACCGGCGCATTTCTTTCCGGTACGTCCTGTGACCGGCGCGTATCTGCAACCGGGATTTGTTGATTCGAACGGCAAGGGAGTCTATCGCGGTCAAAATCCACCGGAGGGCGCTCTCTTCACCGTATGGCTGAAGGAGTTTACCGGCGACGAAATCAAAATCGCGGTCACGAAGTCGACTGGACAACCGGTGGCAAATTTGAAGGCGCCTGGCGCGCCGGGTTTGACCCGGTTGAATTGGGATCTGCGTCCAACGAAAGATGTGAGCACCGAGTACGGCGGCGACGATCCGAAACGGTTGGTTCCCGCGGGCGATTACAACGCGGAGCTGACATTTGGCACTCTGAAAGTGAAACAAACGTTTCACGTAGATATCGCTGAAGGAATCACACCTCGATAATAAGGATAACCGCGGATTACGCGGATGTAGACGGATCAACTCAAGGAAATCATTTTTTGTGACGCGACGCGAGCGTTCCTCCCTCAAACTCTGGAAATCCGTTTAAATCGGCGTGATCCGCGGTTAGAGATTCGAAGAAATGAGTGCCGACACATTCATGCAGGCGGCGATCGCAGCGGCGCGGAAAAGCGGTGTCGAAGGCGGAATCCCCATCGGTTCCGCGCTAGTTCGCGCCGGCAAGTTGATTGCGGTTGGCCATAACAAACGTGTCCAGGAAAACGATCCGGTGACACACGCGGAAATTGATTGTTTGCGCAACGCGGGACGGCTCGGAAACTTTCACGACGCTACCCTCTATTCAACCCTGATGCCTTGCTACCTCTGTGCAGGCGCGGTCGTTCAATTTGGAATCAAGAAAGTAATTGTTGGGGAAAGCCGGACATTTCCCGGAGCGATTGATTTCCTGCGCAATCACGAAGTCGAAGTGATCGATCTCGACTTACCCGAATGCGTCGAAATGATGCGTGTTTTTATCGCGCAATATCCTGCACTTTGGGACGAAGATATTGGCAGGTGATTAGCGGTCGCTCGAGGGGGCTGCCGGTGTCCTCTGCAAGAATTGATTAGTGCAGAACCTGAAACCAGAGATTGGCCATCGACTGATAACCGGTTCCGTTCGGATGAATACCATCGGCGATCTCGTTCGGATGGTTTTGGAAATAAGTGTGAAAATCTGGCGGCGAGATCGTAATCCCATTGGTCGGGTCGGCCACGAGTTCGGTCACAACCATATTAAATTGTTGCATCTGGCTATCCCTGGTCGTGTCGTAAATGATCGCTGGGACCTTGGCGAGAATAGGCATTTTCCCGGCGCTCTTCACGTCATTAATAATGCGCTGCATATTATCCTTGAAGCTTCCAGCATAACCAGCGTCACCGGGATGTAGTCCGAAGCCGCTCGCTTCCGCGTCATTGGTGCCATACATGATGAGAAATCGCGTGGCAGCGGGATGTGTTTGCAAGAGCCTTTGAATTTGGCCCACCCCGTCCAGCGACGTATCCCCGCCGATCCCCTCATTATGGAGGACAACCGGCCGGCCAACCGAGGGCGCTAATAAATCAGCGAGAGGTGGTTCATAGCCGCCTCCGGTAGTTCGACCATCCTGTGACGTATCATCCGTGTGAATGTCATCGGCGATGCCATAAGTGATGCTGTCTCCCATCGCAACGTAATAGTCTCCGACCCCCACCTGCACTGCCTGATCGTGTGTCGCCACACCGGTGACGAGGTTCCCAACCGCATCGATTACATACACGTCGATCGTGTGCGGGGCCGTGCTGATTCCGGCGAACGTGGCCTGATACGGCGCATTATAAACGTCAAATTTCGCGCCTCCGTTCGCCGGACCGCCGTCTATCGTGAACCTGATACCCTGTCCGCTGTTGAAGCTGGTATCAACCGACACTGTCAGGTTATTCGAAGTTTGCAGATAGAAGGACCGCGGTTGAAGAAGTTTTACCGAAGGAGTGATAATCGGCGCTTGCAGCACGTTTAGATCGGCGACGGCGGTGTACGGTTGACCGTTCACCTCCGTTGTTGCTTGCAATCTGACATAACGGCCAAGCCTGGAAGCGAAGAGTACTTCTTGTTGCAGCGCGTTGTTAGCAAATGTTCCTGCAGCCGCGGGACTGCCCCAGTTAGTCCCATCCGAACTGACGTAGAAACGGTATTGGCCGATGCGTCCAACCGTACTCCCGTCCTGTCGCGGGAGATAACGGAAGCCTCCAATATCGTAAGTACCCCCAAGATCGATCTGAATTTCATGTGGCGGCAGCTGCGGAGCGACCGATTGAGTCAGCCAGAAAGTGCTTGTAGATCCATCGAACGCAGCCGTCGCTGGATGACTGACATCCTGACTGTCGGCTGATTTCAGCACCCAGGCGTTCCTAGGAATCAACACGCTTGCTCCCATTACCGTAATATTTCGCGTGACCTGAGTGGTGGCCCCTGTGGCATTAGCGACCGTAAGTGTAGCAGCAAAGGTTCCGGGAGTATTAAACCGGACAACGCCGGTATTTTTGGAGGTGATATCATCCACCCCGGAACCTGGTTTGAAGCACCAACGATAGCTCAGCGGCAAATTCCCACCAGGATCGCCGGCGCTGGCCATGAAGTCGATCGTGTCGCCCGCCACGATACTGACGTCCGTTGCCGGCAAGTCGATCGATACAGCCGGACTCTGACTAGATGGCAAGGGCGCCTGCAGAGCATTCAGTTCAGCAATAGCCGCATATATTTCACCGTCCACCTCGGTCAACTCGCGGATCCGAATGTAATGCCCGGCCTTTGGAGTGAACAACACTTCCTGTTCCTGGGCAGTATTGGCGAAACTACCTGTCGCAACCGGCGTGCCCCAATTGAGGGGATCTTGACTCACATAAAACTCATACTGGCCGATATGACCGTGCGTCGCCACCTGCCGCGGCAGATAGCGAAATCCACACACGGTGTAGGACGCTCCGAGATTGATTTGGAGGTCATGCGGCGGGGGAGGTTGCGATCCCAAATATTGCGTTTCCCATACCGTGTTCGGATTGTCGTCAAACGTGTTAATCGCCTTCCCGTTTTCGGCATAAGAGGGTTGGTTGCCTCCCGGAAAGCTCTCGCTGTCGACCGATTGAACCGTCCAGTTCGTATGCGGGATTAGAACAACTCCTGTCGAATACACCTCCGCCTTATCCACCGTGATGCCATTCGACGTAGCAGGCGCCTGATGACTTCCGACTTCCCTGATCGCCAGATCGTGACTTCCAAGCGCCACCGGAGGGCTGGTGTAGGAAAGTGAATTTCCCGTGGCGGTCGGAGCATAGTTACTGACGAGCTGCTCTGTGCCTCCATCGATGGAATACCCAATATTTCCACCAGCGGGTTCTTTATGTGTATAGATCTTAACTTGCGTTCCGGTGAACCTGAAATGGGCTGTGACCCCGGTGGTATACGCGTAATGCTCGTCCCCAAGATACGCGGTGGGAGCTGCGGCCGTAAACCAACCTGCTTGTCCATAGTCCCATTGATTCGTTCCAGTTCCAACTATCGAATCGTTAACGGTAGCTGAGAGCAGCTGGTTGGGATTGGGAGTAGGCGTAGGTGTCGGCGTCCCACCGGGCGTAGGTGTGGCCGTGGGGGTTGGGGTTGCAGTGGGTGTCGGAGTCGGAGTCGGAGTCGGAGTCGGTGTCGGTGTCGGTGTCGGAGTCGGAGTCGGTGTCGGTGTCGGTGTCGCCGTAGGTGTAGGCGTCGGTGTTGAATTCGAGGGCACATAAACTTCCGCCTTATCGACGGTAATCGTGTTTGAAGAGGCTGCCGCTTCGTGACTTCCTACTACCCGAATCACCAGATCGTGATTGCCTAACGGGACAACCGCGCTCGTGTAAGAGAGCGAGTTGCCCGTCGCCGTTGGCGCGTAATTGCTGATGACCTGTTCCGTTCCTCCGTTCGCAGGATCGAGCGTGTATCCAATGTTTCCCCCGGCTGGTTCCTTGTGCGTGTAGATTTTTACTTGAGTTCCATTGAACCTGAAATGCGCTGTCACTCCTGTGGTGTAGGCGTAGTGCTCATCACCCTGATAGGCAGTCGGAGCAGAAGCTGAAGCCCATCCTCCCGCTGTATAGTCCCATTGGCTATTGCCAGTCCCAGTCACCGAATCGTTGATCGTGGCTGATAAGATCTGAGTTGGAGTAGCCGTTGGAGTTGCCGTGGGCGTAGCTGTCGGAGTTGCCGTGGGTGTAGCTGTCGGAGTTGCCGTGGGCGTAGCTGTCGGAGTTGCTGTGGGTGTAGCTGTCGGAGTTGCCGCGGGTGTAGCTGTCGGAGTTGCCGTGGGTGTGGCTGTCGGAGTTGCCGTGGGTGTGGCAGTCGGAGTTGCCGTGGGTGTGGCAGTCGGAGTTGGTGTTGGTGTTGGCGTTGGTGTTGGCTGCTTTGGTACCGGGTTCGAATCCACTTCCGCCTTATCCACCGTGATGGTGTTGGAAGTGGCTTCCGCTTGATGACTTCCTACCACTCGAATCACCAAATCGTGATTGCCCAGGGTGACGATGGCACTTGTATAGGACAATGAGTTTCCAGTTGCTGTCGGCGCATAGTTACTAACGACCTGTTCTGGCCCCCCATCGAGCGAATATCCGATATTGCCCCCGGATGGTTCCATGTGCGTGTAAATCCTAACTTGGGCTCCATTAAATCGAAAATGTGCGATCACACCCGTGGTGTAAGCATAATGCTCATCTCCTTGGTAAGCCGTTGGAGCAGCCGCAAAACTCCATCCGCCCGCCGAGTAGTCCCATTGATTGGTACCGGTGCCGGTGACTGAATCATTCACCGTCACCACGGTTGGTGTTGCTGTCGGGGTAGCTGTTGGAGTGGCCGTCGCTGTCGGCGTCGCCGTTGCCGTCGGCGTGGCTGTCGCTGTTGCAGTGGGCGTTGGCGTAGCCGTTGGTGTCGCGGTGGGCGTCGCTATCGGAGTTGCGCTCGGTGTCGCAGTAGGGGTGGGAGTTGGCGTTGGCGTTGAGCTGACATACACCTCGGCCTTGTCGACCGTAATCGTGTTCGACGTGGCTTGAGCTTGATGAGTGCCCACCACTCGAATCGCCAGATCGTGATTGCCAGCCGTTACGACCGAGCTTGTATAGGAAAGCGAGTTTCCGCTGGCCGACGCGGCATAATTACTGACCACCTGTTCCGTTCCGCCATCCAATGCATAACCGATATTGCCTCCGGCCGGCTCCTTGTGAGTATAAATTTTGATTTGAGTTCCGTTGAACCGAAAATGGGCGGTCACACCAGTGGTGTAAGCATAGTGCTCATCTCCCTGATACGCGGTTGCAGCAGCCGCGGAAGACCATCCGCCCGACGTGTAATCCCATTGGTTATTGCCGGTTCCTGCTAGCGAATCATTGATCGTCGCCGACAAAACCTGAATCGGCGTCGGTGATGGAGTCGGTGTTGGCGTTGGACTCGGTGTTGGAGTTGGTGTCGGACTCGGCGTTGGAGTTGGGGTTGGCGTCGGACTTGGGGTTGGGGTCGGACTTGGGGTTGGGGTCGGTGTTGGGGTCGGACTTGGGGTCGGAGTTGGACTCGGGGTTGGCGTTGGACTCGGTGTTGGAGTTGGGGTCGGACTCGGGGTTGGAGTTGGAGTTGGAGTTGGAGTCGGACTTGGCGTTGGCGTTGGCGTCGGAGTTGGAGTTGGAGTTGGAGTCGGAGTTGGAGTTGGAATCGGAGTTGGAGTTGGAGTCGGAGTCGGAGTCGGAGTCGGAGTCGGACTTGGAGTTGGTGTTGGCGTTGGGGTGGGAGTTGGAGTGGGAGTTGGAGTCGGACTTGGTGTTGGCGTTTCCTCAGGTGTTGGCGTCGGCGTCGGAGTAGGCGTTGGGGTTGGACTCGGCGTCGGTGTTGGAGTCGGAGTTTCCTCAGGTGTTGGCGTTGGCGTCTCTTCCGGAGTTGGTGTCGGTGTCGGACTTGGGGTTGGGGTCGGTGTGGGCGTTTCTTCAGGTGTTGGCGTTGGCGTCGGCGACTCCGCCGGAGTTGGGGTCGGGGTCGGGCCCTGATCAGTTAGAACGTTCAACTCGGCCAACGAAGCAGCCAAATCGTCCGGCGTGGGCGAGTATGTAGTCAACGCGCGCAAACGAATGTATTGACCGCTTTGAGGTGTAAAGACCACCTGGATTTCGCTCGATGTGTTTGGAAAGACATCGGCGATGGCCGGACTACCCCAGGAATTCTTGTCCGTGCTGACATAGAATTCGTACTGGGCGATTCGCCCCTGCAAGGCATCCTGTCGAGGCAAATGGCGAAAGCCGGCGACACTATAAACCGCTCCCAGGTTGATTATGATTTCGTGCGGAAATGGAGGAGGGGAAATGACTGATTCCGTCTCCCAAAATGTGATCGTATTACCATCAAATGCATTCGTGCCGGGAGTCAACGCGCCGGCACTGTCGACAGACTCGAGTGTCCAGCCGGCCTGGGGGATCACAGAAAGAGTTGGCGGACTCCCGGCAAAGGCCGAAACAGAGCAGACCAAAAACGTGCCGAGACACGGTACAGTCCACTGTCGACAGTGCCGCTTCCAAAGGGCTCCGACTCCGTTTTTTACCCCACCAAACATGAATATTTTTTTAGTTTTCCCGGGCTAATGCCGCGGCAGACGTGCAAAGCCCGGGCGCGACAAACGGTTTCCGCTCGGGGGACTAACTCTGACGTTACAGCGACACCTGCCCTATGGAGGCCAATCTGCCCAAGTTTTAGATCAGAGGATAAGGAGGCGTCAAGCACATACAGTATTTACAGAGTATATGGAGGCTGTAGGCTTCTGTCCCTACGTTATCGCATTGAAACCTCTCTCGCCCGGTGTTTTAACCAGAATATCGATTTCTCTCCCGTTCGCCGATCAATGAAGCGCGGCGATTCCGCCTATTTTCTAGTCACCGCTGATGTTATGACACTTGTCGTTTGGGCTTTCGCCGGCGTCCACCGCCTTTAGTATCGGCCTCATGAAAGCCGTTCCATTTGTTGTAATCGCAGCGACAACCCTGGTGACATTACGATCCCATTCGGATTCGCAGACGGCTGAGCGCAGCCCGGACGTTACAAACAAGGCGTTAATCACCAAGTCGACGCCGGCAATCAGTCCCGGCGCGGTCAAGAGCAAGAGCGCGAACGCGGAAGCGGCGGGTTTACATCAGTTGGCGGAGGAATATTACGCCTGGCGAAACGAACACTACCCAGTCCGAAGCAGTGACGCCGGGCTGCACACCTGGGACGATCACCTAACCGATTACGCCATGCCGAGCATGGCCGAGCGAGCCCAGCATGAGCACGCATTGCTCGAGCAGGTACGAGCAATGAAGACTGACAAATGGGCCAGGGATGAACGTGTCGATTGGATTCTTTTCTGCAGCCAGCTCGAGCAAGCGGACTTCGGCAATCGGGTGCTGAAATTCGAACGCACCAACCCGCAAGTTTATGTTGGGGAATGTGTCAGCGGAATATTTTCGCTGTTGAAAAAGGATTATGACACACCGCGTAAAAGGGCCATCGCAGCGACGGCGCGGTTGAAGAAGATGCCGGCGCTGTTGCGACAGGGGGAAAGCAATTTACAGAATCCGGTCAAACTCTACGCTCAACTGGCCATTCAGTCGGCGCGCTCGATTGATTCGCTTTTCAAAGACAGCCTCATGGCACTCGCCGTCGATCTTTCACCGGCCGAGCAGACGGAACTGACAACCGCGCGCGATGCGGCGTTAACGGCCCTGCATGGCTTCGCTGACCGGCTCGAGACGCGGGTGCCCAAAATGGTCGACTTCGCCCCAATGGGAGAAGCGAACTACAACTACTACCTGAAGCACGTCTTGCTTTTGCCACTTAACGCCGGCGAAGTGGAGATGATCGGGCGAGTAGAGCTCGCTCGATATCGCGCGCTCGAATGTCTGTTGAGTGATCCGAAGTTGGCCGATCCGGACCCATCCCGCAGTGCTAAAATCCCGCCTGATCAGGAGTCTTTCCTGAAAGCGTATGAAAGCCGGGAACAGGAGATGATTCAGTTTTTGAAAGAGCATCATCTCGTCACGCTGCCGGATTATCTTGGCGCATTCCAGATTCGACAGCTGCCCGAGGCTTTCAAACCGACAAGCCCCGGGGGCTTCATGAATCCGCCGGGAGTTTACGACAAAGACCCAACCGGTTTCTATTTGATTCCCACCTACAATCCGCAGTCCAAAAACTTTTATATCCGGGCGGCCATTGAAGATCCACGGCCGATTCTTGGCCACGAAGGAATTCCCGGCCACTTCCTGCAGTTATCCATTGCCAACCATCTGAAGGACGAGATTCGTCGCCAGCACGGGGACAATGTTATGGTCGAAGGCTGGGCGCTTTATGGCGAGGAGATGTTGATGCGCACCGGTTTTTATCCGGATAACTCCGCGGCGCAGGGACAAATTCTGCGACTATCGCGCTATCGTTCCGCGCGCATTGGAGTTGATGTAAATCTTCACACCGGAAAGTGGACGTTCGAGCAGGCGGTCAAATATTTTATGGAAGCCGGCGGCCTGGACCGCGAAGCGGCGGAAGGAGAGGCGGCGGGGGCGGCGTCCGATCCGACACAGAAAATCAGTTATATCACGGGAAAGTGGCAGATCATGAACCTGCTTGGCCGTTACAAGGACAAACAAGGCGAGAATTTCCGTCTCGGACAATTCCATGACGATCTGATCAAGAATGGCAGTCTGCCGGTCTCAATTATCGAATGGATTTTGCTCGATGATCCGACCTCCATTCAGAAAGCGATGGGAGAAAGCAAGCGCTCGTGATGATTCGCTGCTCTTTTTCGGCTCTGCTTTTTACCTTCCTGTTCTGCTCCTGCGGCAGTCAACATTTCCGTGTGCCGGCCGCGGGTCCACCGCGGGCTGCACCGCGTTACGTTCAACTTAACGCCGAAACACAGGTCGCGACACTCCACTTTCCGCCGGGGTTGTACTCTTTCTATGCAATAGACGACAAAGGCTACTACTACCGCGCCCCGCGCAGCATCATTCAGCATACCGGCGGAAGATCCCTTCCGCGTAACGGTGGCATTTTTGTCGATAAACGCAGCCTTCGCAAGCTGCGTGGATATATCTATTACGCCGGCGCATTGACTCACGTGGGAGATTTATCGAAGGCACACTATGCGTTCGGTGATCAGTAACAGCGGTTCAGTCGTGTAATTGAAAGTTTGGGTAAGATCCCTCACTGACGGTTAACCTCGGCGACACTCAAACCCGCGCGTGAGATGCCGGTTCTCGCGTGATTCGGCGGACCTACCGGCGCAATTTATGCTCGTTTGATACGCCCGTAATGCCTGAACAATCCATCGACGCGCGGCAGGTTAGCGAACGCCTGAATATCTCCGAACTGGAGAAGGCTCTGGACAGCAAATACCGCGGACTGGTCGATGCCGCGAAGGCCGATTGGAAGCGGTTCTTTGGCGATGGTGATCCGAGCGACGCTTGCGTAAGCATCCATATCGCCGGGGCCGATACCAACTCGCGGCAGGCTAGACTTCGGGCTGGTGTTCTTCGAACCCGTGCCAAATCGCCAAAGGGCGAAATGCAGCGGCGACTCGCGTAAACGCGGTTGTCCGGAAAATGCGATTCTGGCGACGTACGATCAAAGGTAGCCGATCTTTTTCGATATTTCGATCAGCCGAAGCAAGTCTGCCTTAACCATCTCAAGATTTCCTTTTGCGCCGATCAGCTCCTTAGCGGCAGCAGTCAGCTCCTGAGGGAGCGGGTGTTGATTCTCGCCAAATAAAGCGCAAGTGCGTGTGACTGCGCTTTCCAAGTCACCGCGTGTTGTCGCAATCGCAACTAACGGAAGAAGCGCCATCCAGTCCATGCCGTAAGGATCCTCCATTCCATGCCAGAGTCGAAGCGCGTCTGTTCCCAATAGTTCTGCATCGTCCGGGCGTCCTTCACGCCAGGCCAGCCAGGCCAGATTGGCCTTGGCCATGGCAACGTATTCAACCATCCCAATCTTTGCCGCGACCTCGATAGTCCGCTCGCCAAATTGCCGCGTGTTCTCCACATCGCCCATTCGACGATAGGCAACGGTCATGTAGGTCAAACAGCGGGCCGCAACCACGACGTTGCCCACTCTTTCCGCCAGCTCCAGCGCGGCCGCGCAACTTTCGACCGCTTGTGGGAGATGATTTCGGTATAACTGGACCAAACCGAGACAAAAGCGGACGTGAGCGGCTTCCGACAAATCAACCGAACCTTCGCTCATCGATACCGCGAGTTCAGCAAGTCTGAGCGATTCCTTCGGTGCTACGTAGCGCGCCCGGGTGAGGTGAGAGAGCGCGAGCATCTGAAAGAATTTTCCACGTTGAATTGGGGTACCTTTCGCTTCTACCCGCGCACGATATTGTTCCGCGAGCCGCATCATTGCGTCCGACATTCCCTGCCAGTAGAAAAGGTGCATTCGTTCGAGTTGAATGTGCACTTTTTCTTTCCACCATGGGCCCGCTGGTTCGTCAGCATTTTCTCCGAGTTCTTGGTCAGCCGCGTCGAAAGCTTGCGACATTTCTTCATAACGACGCTGAACGACATAGCTGGCGCCCACTTTGCGATGCAATCGCGATCGTCCGATTCGATCGTGGCCGGGAAGCAATGACAGCCCCGTCGTGTAAGCGGCCCTTGCCTCATCGCCTTGACCGGCAAGCGTAAGAACATCCCCAAGCGCTTCGTGAATCCGAGCGACATTCTCGATCAGCCGCAGATCTTTTTCGCTTTTAAATAAGAAGTCAGCCTGGACGAGAGCGGATCGATAAAAAGCGATGGCTTCCGTGTTAGCGAAGGTAGCCTGCGCATGTTTGCCCGCCTCTTCGAGATAATGAAGAGCTTTCTCATGCGCTTCAGCTCGCTCAAAATGATAGCCGAGTGTGGGCGAAAGCTCTGTCAACCGCTCGGGGAAAAGCGCTTCCAGTGCCTCAGCCACCAACTTGTGCAGCTCTCTTCGCTTCGCTCGCAATAGCGTCTGGTAGGCAACATCCTGGGTGATGGCATGCTTGAAGGTATATTCGGATTCCTCCGATTGGTTTTGTGCGCGCGATTGAATAAATTCTCGCTTCTGCAATTCCCCAAGCGAATCGGTCAGCTGCCGGTTTGAGGTCGGATTGGAATCGTGAATACGCGCCAGCACGTTGTGTTGAAAAATGCGGCCAATCACCGCTGCGCTTTGCAGAGTGTGTTTCGTCTCCTGGCGCAGCCGATCGATGCGCGCCGCCAGGACACCTTGAAGTGTTTCCGGCACATCGACGCTTTCGATATCACGTTTGGCCACGACACGACCGCCGTCCCGGACGAGAACTCCCGTGTCAAGAAGAGAGCGGATCAATTCCTCAACAAAGAAAGGATTTCCTTCTGCGCGATTCAGGATTAACTCGCTCATTTTGACGGGAAGGCGATCGAGTTTCAGTAAGTCGTTAACCAGTGAACCGCTTTCGTCACGCGTCAGAGGAACAAGGTTGATGACGTAAACTTTTTCCGCACCAAGCGCGCCCGTTTGCTCTTGCAGGCGGACAATCGCCTCTTCACCGGAGCGGTAGGCCAGCAGGATGAGCAATGGTGTTTTCGCCGTTAGCGTAAGGAGCGTCTCCAGAACCCGAAGAGAAGAGGGATCGCACCAGTGCAGGTCTTCCCAGAAAAGGATCAACTGTTCGCGGCGCGCCCGCGCATCGACATAATCATGAAAGGCCTGCAAAATCCTGCCCTGGAGGGCCTCACTTGTCAGAAACTTCACTCGCTCTTCCATGTTTTCCTGAAGGGGCAGGTCGAGGAGACGCGCCAGGTAGGGATAAGTTTCGATCGCCGATTTTGGCAACGTTGTTTCGATGCTGCTCCGCAGCGCTGTTGCCAGCCGGGCCGAAGAAGAACTTTCCTCAACGCCCAAGAGAGCGCGCAGAATATTTCGAGCCACCCGATAGTTCATTGCTGTCGTGTGCGACAGGGCTCGGCCCTCGGCCACGCAGATATCCGCGGCAAAAATGCGCAACGCTTCCGCCACCAAACGGCTCTTCCCCAAACCTGCGTCACCGACGATCATAACGACGCTCCCCTGTCCCTCGCGCGAGAGGCGAAATGCCTCTTCCATTTGCGCCATCTCGCGGCTTCGTCCGACCAGCCGAGCCTGTAATCCTTCGATACCGCGGCTGGCCTTCGGCGACGCTGCTAGTCCTACCAAACGATAAACCTTTACCGGTTGTGATTTGCCTTTGAGTTGCAAAGGCGGCAGCGCTTCAAAATCAAAAATCGTGGCGGTGTGGCGGTAAGTGTTCGGTCCGACGTACACTTCGCCATTTGCCGAAGCATCTTCCAAACGCGATGCCAGATTAACCGCGTCTCCCATCACGGAATAATCACGACGGTTTTGGGAACCAATGGCGCCTGTCACCACCGGGCCGGTATTCACACCGATATGCAGGTCCAGCCCAGTTCCGTGCTCGCGGTTGAACAAGGAAATCGCTTCCATCATTTCCAGCGCAGAGCGCAGCGCCCGTTCAGGATCATTTTCATGAGCAACTGGAGCTCCGAAAAGCGCCATTATTTCGTCGCCGATAAACTTGTCCACCGTGCCGCCGTATTTCTGTACAATAGGCACGAGGCATTCGAAGCAGGCGTTGATCACGTTTCGCACTTCTTCAGCGTCCAACTTCTCCGCGAGAGCGGTAAAGCCCGATACGTCCACGAAGACGATGGTGACGAGTTTTCTCTCCTCTGCCGGCTCGAGGGCGACACGAGGTGCATTTAGTTCGGCCAATTGCTGACGAAGCGCCGCTAGCGCAGGCTCGACCACGGAATCGCCAAGCAGAGCGCGCTGTGCCTCCAGGCCAGCAATCGCTGCCTTTAGTTCATCTGCCTGTGGGTCGCGATCCGGCATTTCGACCTCGGTAGCCAATCGTTTTACAACAACGCAGCAGCCAGACCAAGCACGAGACGCGCGTCGTCGAATTGCCGGCGTGAAAGAAATTCATACGCCGGGATCCATGTGCATATAGCAGCACCGCTCTACAGTCTTTCCGCCGCCGTTAACGACCCTCTTCTCCTAAAAGGTTGCCGACGGTGCGCCGTTGGGCAGGACGAGCGAGCGAATCAACGAAGGTTTGGAACCGGGTGGAGAAAAGTTCACGACGTCGCTGCCAGTAATGATCGATTCCGGGTGAAGCGACGTAGTGCTCAAGGAGAGAACACCAGCCCTGCCAGATCTGGGTATCCATCAGACCATAAACATGATGAAAATGAATCGTCTCAAAAGCTTTAAGGAACTGATAAGCCGAATGAAAAAAGCGAGCTTGCTCTTCCGCCGGAAGGGACGGCAAATCCTCGAGGCCGATCCGCCAGAGCCTGGCCAGCTCGGCGTTCTCGGCAAACGGCTTCGTCACTTCACGAAGCGCCGCTGCAGCCGAATCTTGTGCCGCCAGCTTCGCCACAGTAGTGCTCCGATGCACTTGAATGGCGAGATAAAGAACGGAGAAGACGACGGCAATGGAGCCGATCATTTGAGATATAGCGCTAATCGCATCCCAGCTCATGGTCGCTTTGGTCGCACGTTGAAATGCTAAAGAGTTGAAGCGTTAAAGCGTCTACACTGCGCTTCTTGTTCTCCTGCCGCCCGCTTCATCGCTTCATCGCTCAACCGCCTGACTAATCAACCTTCAGCACGATTTTCCCACGCGTATGACGCGTCTCGATCTGCTCGTGCGCTTTGCGCGCCTCCGCCAGAGGAAAAACCTGCGAAACGATAGGCTTAAACTTTTTCGCTTCGACCAGCTTTGCCAGTTCGTCCAGAACGTCCGGATCCGGATGAGCCGATACACCCTGGCCGCGGATACCGTATTTCTCAAGTTCTGCCTGATCCGGTGGACCGGTAACCGAGGCGATAAAACCGCCTTTTTTAACGATTCTGTATGACCGCGCCATGGAATCCGACCGCGTCGCTTCCAGGACAACATCAACATCCTTCACCACGTCTTCGAATTTGGTCTTGGTATAGTCGATGGGTTGATCGACCCCCAGTTGTTTAAGGATATCCTGATTCTCGGTGGACGCGGTCGCGATCACTTTGGCTCCACGCACCTTTGCGATTTGAATCGCGAAATGCCCGACTCCTCCCGACCCTCCATGGATCAACACGGTCTGACCCGGACCGAGCTTCGCCGTATCGATTAGCGCTTGCCAGGCGGTGGTCGCTGCTAGTGGCACCGCCGCCGCCTCCTCATCCGTCAGCGACTTCGGTTTCAACGCAGCTTCATCTTCCTTTACGATGCTAAACTGCGCGTATCCGCCATGCTGGCGGAATCGCAGATACGCCCAAATCACATCCCCTTTTTTGAATTTGGTGATCTTCGCACCGGTCTTTTCGACCACTCCAGCGACATCGAGACCAGGAGTGAACGGCAGGCTGCCGGTCTTGTAACGCCCGGCGCGGATATAGCTGTCGACCGGGTTAACCGACGCGGCCATCGTTCGAACCAGAATTTCGTCCTCGGCTGGCTCGGGCTGCGGCGCATCTTCATACTTCAACACTTCGGGACCACCGTACTCGTGGACAACGATTGCTTTCATCGTTTGTCCGGAGCCCGTGCTGGTTAAAAGTGCCGATCCGATCAACGCCATCCAAAATGCAGTCAGGCTTTTCATAGATGGATGTTTGTGTGTTTCGTTTCTCTTCCTGTTACTTCGGCTCATCAGCAACCTTCAAAACAATCTTGCCCCGGGCATGACCCATGTCCGCTTTTGCCTGGGCTTTGGCCGCATCAGCCAGCGGAAAAGTTTCGGAAACGACGACTTTAATTTTCTTTTCATCAATCAGCTTTCCAATCTGGGCCAGCTGATCGCCGTTATATTGGACCTCCAGGGATGCTCCCCGGATCCCATATTTATCCAGCTGCGCCTGATCGATGCGGTCAACAAGAGTAACAAGAAATCCGCCCTTCTTCACGATCGGGTATGATCTCGCCAGCGTTTCGCCGCCGACGCCATCGACGACCACATCGACACCTTTAGCGATCTCCTCGAATTTTTGCGTCTTATAATCGACGGCGACGTCGGCTCCGAGTTGCTTGAGAAAATCCTGATTGGCCGTCGAAGCCGTTGCGATCACTTTCGTGCCGCGAATCTTTGCGATCGGAATCGCGAACAACCCCACTCCGCCGGACGCTCCATGAATCAACACCGTCTGGCCCGATTGAATATTCGCCTTGTCAACAAGCGCCTGCCATGCGGTCAAGGCGACACTCGGCACGCCGGCCGCCTCGGCAAAACTGGTCGTCGCCGGTTTTAACGCCACCTGGTTTTGTTTTGCTATGGCGTATTCAGCGTAGCCACCTCCGTGCGGAATTGAAATGAAGGCGTAAACAGGATCACCCACTTTGAATTTGGTAACTTTGCCACCGAGTTTTTCGACGGTGCCGGCGACGTCATAGCCGGGAATCCAGGGCAGCTGCATTTTGAAAATTTTCTCATACTTTCCCGACCGGAGAACGCCATCGAATGAATTCACACCCGCGGCGAAGACTCTGATTCGCATCTCATCCTCTTTCGGCTCCGGCCGAGGTACGTTCTCGAGTTTCAAGACTTCCGGCCCGCCAAACTCGTGGACAACAATGGCTTTCATGTCTTGCGAGCGAGCCAAGCCGGACATCGCAAGCAACAGGGCGATAAGAAAAAACTTAGTGTTCATTTGTGTCGATGTTTGGTTGCTAGTCTGCTTTTCGAGGGTTTTCGGCGATCTTGATCACAATCTTCCCTCGGGTGTGGCGCGTGGCGATTTGATCATGCGCCTTGGCGACGTCAGACAACGGAAAAACTTGCGACACCACTGGCGTCATTTTTTTCGCATCGATCAATTTGGCCAATTCCTCGAGGACCGCCGGGTCTGGCGCGGTGCGGAGTGATTGGCCGCGAATACCGCGGCCTTCGAGCGCGGCCGGATCGGGATCATCCACAATCGAGACAATAATGCCGCCTTTTTTCACGACGGCGTAGGAACGCTTCAGCGTGTCTTCTCCAACCGAATCGAGGACAACATCGACATCTCTTGCCACGTCCTCGAACTTTGTCTTCGTGTAATCGATCGTGACATTCGCCCCTAGCTGCTTCAGAAAATCCTGGTTGGCGGTCGAGGCGGTCGCAATCACTTTGGCGCCGCGAGCCCGGGCGATTTGGATGGCGAAATGTCCAACGCCACCCGCGCCGCCATGAATGAGGACGGTTTGACCGGGGCCCAGTTTGCCCGTTTCCACCAGTGCTTTCCATGCGGTTGAAGCCGCGGCGGGCACGCTCGCTGCCTCTTCGTAGCTCAAGCGTTTCGGCTTGAGTGCGACTTCGTCTTTCCTGGCGACGACAAACTCGGCATATCCGCCTTCATCTTTCAGAGTGAAGAAGGCGTAAACCGGGTCGCCCGTTTTGAACTTGGTGATTTTCGATCCAACTTTTTCAATCACACCGGCCGCATCCATTCCTGGAACAAACGGCAGAGTGCCGGTCAGTTTGGCGAGATAACCTTGTCGAATCGCCGCGTCCACCGGGTTAACCGACGCTGCCATTACGCGTATCAGGACTTCATCCTCCCCCGGCTCCGGGCGCGCGACTTCTTCGTATTTTAGAACATCAACTCCTCCGTAATTGTGAAGCACGATCGCTTTCATTGTCGGCCTGGCCGAATCGGCGAACGCCTGAGTCGCGGCGACAAGCACGAGCATGATGGTTGTTTTCATCGAATCTCTCTTAATCATTTCCACGGCAACGCGTCGAGATCGACGTTTCCACCTGACAATATGATTCCGACACGCTGATCTCGAACATCGATTTTGTTTTCGAGAATGGCGGCATACGGCACCGCCGCGGACGGTTCGACAATGATCTTCATCGTTTCCCATATCGTACGCATTGAGGCCACAATGCTCGCTTCGGTCACGGTAACGATATCGTCCACCCAGCGCTGGATGATGGCGAAGTTGGGCGCACCCACGTTCGTCCGCAACCCGTCGGCGATCGTATCGTTGGCCGCGCGCGGAAGTAATTTCCCCGCGCGAAAAGATTGCGCGGCGTCATCCGCATTCAGAGGCTCAACTGCGACCACACGAATGTTCGAGCGCAGCGACTTCGCTGCGACCGCCGTGCCGGACAACAGACCACCACCGCCAATTGGACAAAGCACAAGATCGAGATCGGCAACATCTTCCAAAAGCTCGATCGCTGCCGTTCCCTGTCCGGCCATCACGTTCTCGTTTTCAAATGAATGAATGAGCGTGGCGCCGGTTTCCTCGATCAGGCGGGCACAGGCTGTTTCGCGGGCGATTTGATTCGGTTCACAAAATACGATCCGGCCGCCGTAGCCCTCAACGGCGCGCACTTTCACCTTCGCCGAATTCGACGGCATGACGATATGCGCGGGAATGCCACGCGCCGTCGCGGCCCGCGCCAGGGCCGCGGCATGATTTCCCGACGAATGCGTGGCTACGCCGCGCTGTGCCGTGGCTTCGTCGAGAGAAAAAACCGCGTTCGTCGCACCGCGCGCCTTAAACGCGCCAACCTTTTGAAAATTCTCGCATTTAAAAAATAACGAGGTGTGATTCGATTCGTTCAGGCGCGTACTCGTCAACACCTCTGTCCGATTGATATGCGGGCGAATGCGTTCGTGGGCGGCCTGAATCGAAGCTAAATCAAGCGACATGGCTGGCATGAATGCACCTTCGTGCATTCGGCGTTCGATGTTCGATGTTCGATGTTCGATGTCTAGTTTTCAGGGTTGGTTAGCGTTCCTTCCCGCAGCGGACCACGACCTCTTGCCGACCCGGCCTTCCTGGATGCGGGCGATTACTTCTGCATAAAAAGCATAACAGTCCTGGGCGATCGATGAATAGTGCTGTTCAATCTGTTTTGGATCCAGGGCCGGTTTGTCCGGAGTCTGTTTTTGAAACTCCGTTAGCATGTTGTGAAAGATGATCAGCTTGCCCGTGATCGAGCACTTCTCCCAAACTCCTTCCGCATCCGCTTTTTCGTCATAAAACCGCTTCTGCATCTCGGGCCCAAACTGTTCCAGGACAAGCGCGCGATACAGGTTCCATTTCATGTTCCACGCGTTGACCGCACCCATGTAATCCTTCCATACCTGCTCTTTCTCTTGTGACGAGGAATTGTCCCGCACGGAATAGAGGACACTGAATGCGCGCTGCCGGCGTTGTTCGAGAATGTCCCCCACTTCGCGCAGGAAAGTCAGGGCCGATTGCCGGGCCGACTCGAGTTCCTGCGACTCCTGCTGTTCTCTATGCGAGCGGTCTTGGTAATAATAGGTGATGCCGCCGCCGATGACTCCGGTGAGCACGAGTGTAAACACGACCTTCAGCAGCTCAAATAATTGAGCGCTGATGCCCGAGCGTCTTGCCGAATCGTTGACGTCCGACATAAAGAGTTGTGCCAGCCTCTGGCGTCCGAACCTCCGCTCTCTGCCTACTTTGTCAGATCCGCCGCCGTCGGCGGGCCTTCCACCCAATGAAGGTCCCAGGCGCCGTCGACGGTGATGAATGTGAGCGAGTTCGCAGGCAACCACGCTTCATGCACCATTTTCGCGGGCATAAAATTGAATCCACCCTGCGCCAGTTCAGCGCGTTTGCCGTCGCATGCGAGGATGGCGGTGCCAGAGATCATCGTGTGCGATTCATTGGCGGTATGCCAATGCTTGCGCACATGAATCGCTTTCGTTGTCCGAATCAGCAAACTGGTCGCGTGCGTTTTTGGATCAACATGCAAAATGCACATCTCCGGAGAACTTTCGCCCAGGTCCGGAAGAATCTTATCCCACTTCAGATCCGCCAGGTTTTTAAACTCCGGAAGGTTGCTACTCGAATCCATCGCGCTTCCCGGAGCCGGACTCGGATCCGCAGCGCGCTGGTGCGGCGCAAATCCCAGCAACGCCACAGTTATGAAGAGAAAAAATCTTGTTTTCACACGAACACTATTGGGCCGTTCTCGCCCTCAACGCGACCGTTATTTTGCCGCACCGCTGACAATGCCCATTTCTCGATAATAAAACTGCGCGGCGGATTCTTCTCGCCTGTTCAACGCCGATTGATCAAGGTGACCGGAACAAGTCACCACCTCACATAAGAAAAGAAATCAATGAAAACGAAAATACTCATCATCACCGCATTGTGTTTTAGCATCGTCGGTCTTTGTTCCGCGCAAACTAGCAGCCCAACCAGCAGTTCAAAGACACCTGCGAGGAGTAGCAGTCCGGCGAGCGGGATAAGCAGCCCGACGGCTCTTACGACCACGACAGCCGCAACTACTGCCAGCGGCAGCATCGCCCCCTATACCGAAGGACCCGTGTGGGAATTGACCATGGTCAGAACAAAACCAGGTATGACCGATGATTATTTAAAAAATCTGGCCAATGCTTACAAGTCCACCAGCGAAGAAGCCAAAAAGCAAGGCATCATCGTGGATTACAAAATCCTCATCGGCGACGCAGTCAACCGGGATGACTACGATATTCTTCTCCTGCTCGAGTACAAAAACATGGCGGCGTTTGACGGCCTGCGCGACAGAACCGATCCGATCGCCCGAAAATTGATTGGTAGCGAAGATCAGATGAGAGAAGCGTCAGTTAAGCGCATGGAAATCCGCGAGATTCTCGGCACGAAAACGATGCGCGAGATTACGCTGAAGTAGCCGGTTAGCTAATTTGCCGCTGCAGGCGGCAGCCGCTCCAACGCAGGCAGTGACAACCCCGTTGTACCTCGACGAGGCGCGCGTGCGCGCGCATCTGCGCATGGCGGATCTTATTCCGGCGATGGAGAAAGCGCTGATTGATTTCTCCGCCGGGAAGGTGACTCAACCAGTCAGGTCGATAATTGAGGTCAATCCTCCGGGCGGGTTTATGGGATTAATGCCGGCTCTGGCGGAGGGACTTGGCGTGAAGATCGTCACTTTCTATCCGCCAAATGCGGAACGCGGCATTCCAACGCACATGGCCACTATTTTTTTGGCCGATCCGGAGACAGGTGCGCCGCTCGCCATCATGGATGGCAGGCTGATTACAGAAATGCGAACGGCCGCGGTGTCGGCGGTAGCGACCAAGCTTCTGGCAAAAGAGGACGCATCTGTTCTCGCGATTCTCGGCAGCGGCGTCCAGGCGCGCAGCCATGTCGAGGCTCTGCGCCTTGTGAGGAAGTTCACCGAAATTCGGGTCTGGAGCCAAACGTCCGCGCATGCGGAATCCTTCGCCAAAGAAATCGGCGCGAAGGTAATGCCGGCGGAAGCGGCGGTGCGCGATGCCGATGTTGTTGTCACGGTGACGAGTTCGACCATGCCCGTGCTGCAGGGGTCATGGCTGAAGCCTGGTTCTCACGTGAACGCGATCGGTGCCTGCCGGCCCGATTGGCGTGAACTGGATGACGAGGCAATGGGAAATGTGATCTTTGTGGATTCGCGGGCCGCGGCTTTGCAGGAATCCGGCGATGTCCTTCTTTCCGGGGCGAAGATTCACGCGGAACTCGGAGAAGCGCTCGCCGGCAAGGCGACGACCCGGGCGAACGAGACCACCATTTTCAAATCGCTCGGTATGGCAGTGGAAGATATCGCCGCTGGGATGTTAGTTTATCGGTCGTGCTGCGACGTGAATCATGAATCCGTACGCCAAGCCTAACGAGCGCAAAACTGGCGCTCAGCGTCCGAAAATTGCTCACCTCCCCAGCGTAATCGATCAGCGCACGCGCAAGGACCGGCAGGCCGAGAAACAAGCGGTTGCGGTCGAGCGACGCGCGATCAAAAAGTCCGCTCGGCGACATTTGCAACAACAACTCCTCAAGGAGATCAGCGAAACTGATTGAAAGGCGGCGGGGCGACCCGCAGTGAACCCCGTCACAGGATTCAAGGTGAGGGCAATTCTAACTGTTGTTGCGATAATTTGTTCGCATCCGGTCGTCGCCCGACAGGCTCATATCGATGTGCCGAAAAAACTGTGAACCAGCAACAGCGTTCCAGCAATCGTAAGAAAATCTTCCAGGAGCGCGACCATCAGGTCCGGTACTGGCAACCGCCGCGTCAAAAATTGGCGGCCATAATACCCTCCGAACGCGCCGACCACACTGCCGAGCGCGCCGAACGGCAAACCAAAGAACCATGATCGGCCGGCGGCGAAAAAGAGCGCGCCAGCCGACACGGCGCCAGTGACAATGCGAACTCCGAGGGGCCCGGGCAGAATGCGCGAGGGTATCTTCGGAAATTTATCGGCTATGAGCTCACCGATCGCGACAATCGACGCGATAATGGCGCAGGTGTTTGTCCCCAGGAACCAAAGTGGCGAACCCGCCAGTGGTATCCAACCCCAGATCGAGAGCCAACTGACGAGTGCAATCGGCGTAAACGCGCGCAGTCCGGATCCTATCCCGATCGCCAATGTCACTCCGACTACGAGCATCAAGTTCACAATCTAAATCCCGCAGTGGAGCAATGGATGGACCTAATTTACCTGGCGACCGTACTTCTTTAGTAATTCGCGCACTCGATCGCGCGGAAGGGCTTCCACGCGGTGATTGTCGCGTCCGATCATGCTCTGGTTATCGACCAGGGCGTTGACAATTGCTTCTTCGGTTGCCTGCACGACGCCGGTAAAGATTGGATCCATCAAATCGTTCGGAATCGTCTCGACCGGGTGAGTAGTTCTATCCGGATTACTAACCTTGGGATTCGCTGTCGAAAAGGCCAGGAACAGATCGCCCGAGCCGTTTCCGGAGACGCTCCCGGTGCGGGCCAGCCCTAACGAGGCGCGGCGGGCCAGTCGCTTCAGCTGATGCGGCAATAGCGGGGCGTCCGTCGCCACGACGATGATGATTGATCCAGCTTCTTCCTTGTAAACTTCGCCGGGAATTTCCTTGCCGATGGGAACCCCGGCGATGGTCAGCTGGGGTCGTCGTCCGCAGTTTGCCTGCACAAAAACGCCGATTGTGAATGTCCGGGATGGATCCTGTTTGCCTGCTTTGATCTCAATTTTACGGGAAGCGGTCCCGTTCCCACCCTTGAACTCGTAGCAGATCATGCCGGTGCCGCCGCCCACGCTGCCCTCATCGATCGCGCCGCCGTGAGCGGAGTCGAGCGCATGGTCGACGTGCTGAGGTTTGATGTGGAATCCGTTAATATCATTCAGCCAGCCGTCCCATGTTTCCGCGACGACGGGCAGACTCCACCAGTAACCGGTGTTATCGGCCGCGCCGTGCTTGATCCGCCATGCGATCGTGGCGTCGCGAGCGACTCCGACGCTGTGGGTGTTAGTAATGATTACCGGTCCCTCGAGAAAACCGCTCTCCTCCACCCATGCTGTTCCCGTCATCTCTCCATTGCCATTCAGACTGAAAACGCCGGCGTAGACCGGATCATTGAGCGAATCATGTCCGCGCGGAATGATCGCGGTAACACCGGTGCGCACCGGACCTTTTCCGACCTCGATTTTCCCTTCCCCTTCGATGAGCGTCGTATAGCCAACCTCCACTCCAGGAACGTCGGTGATGGCATTAAACTGGCCGGCGTTGCCATCAAAGGGAATGCCCAGGTCGCGCGCGCGAACTGTCGTGGTCTTTGCAACCAGTGGCTCCTTGATCGGTTCGCGCGCATCGAAAACTAAAACGCCGACGAGCAACGTGAACGCACAGACGATTGATTGTTTTGCGGTCATAAGTGGAAGCGGCTTCCAGCCGCTTTGTTTAATAAGAAACGCGGCTGGAAGCCGCGTCTACTTTTGAGTGGTACTATACTTCTGGATCAGGTGATCAATGTAAACATTGTAACGCTCCGCTAACGCGGGGCTCTCGATGAAAAGAATATTCTCGGCATTGAACTGCGCGCTGCGCGAAAAGTTATATGATCCTGTAATCACGGTGTCGTCGATAATCAGAACTTTGTTGTGCATGTAGTCATGACGCGCGGTCGGGGCATAGGGCGTTGAATTCTTTCCGATAAGACCGGCCCGCCGGACAACATCGTCCAGCGCCGGAATCTTCCACCGATTCGACGGTACTTCCTGCCACTGGCGGTAAACGTCCGCCATTTGGGTGCGGTCGTAGATTCCATCAACCGGGACTTTGCCTTCTTGCAGGACATCGCTCAGCGCGCCGATCAAGGTGCCGGAATTAATCAACAAACTGCAAATCCGAATCCGCCGCCTGGCCGCATGAACACATCTGGCAATTTCGGTATCGATTTCCAAACCACAACCGGGCGAAAAAAGCACCCGCACTATAGCAGGCCCGCCAAATATTTTCAGCGGCACCGGAATCGTTTTGATGTTTCCTGTGTTCTCGAAGTTTTCCCTTTCCCAAAGTTCCTCGAAATCCTGAACGTAATAGCCGGCGAAAGCGGCTGAATCGATCTCCACAATATTGTTTTCCATTAATGTGAAAGCGTCGTCCGTCATGTTGGTCGACCCGGTCCAGACCGACTCGCGATCGCGAATGATGAATTTGTGATGCATCAGTTTCATCCCGGCGATGCGGCGCCAGGGGTAGCCTAACGACTGCACAAAAGCGCCCGTGCCGGGCGGGGCCGGGTCCTGTCCAGCGGCTAGATTTGGGTTTAACGGCTTGTCGCCGTCGTAGCAGATGCGAATCCGCACCCCTTGGGCGGCACAATCATGCAACACCGTAACAAGCTGATTTTTCAAACGATCGCTCAAACGAATGTCGTAGAGCGCGAAATCGAGGCTTTCCCTGGCCTGACCAAGAAAATTGACCAGACGAGACATGACCGCGTCCGCAGGCTGCTCGCCTTCGGCCAGAAAAAACACTGAGAGATCGGTCTCGCTCTCAGCCATCAGATTGGGTCCCGTCGCCAATTCCACTTATCACCACGCGGCCGGAGTTCTTGGCGGTGTCCTGTCGATCGCTATTCATCCCTGGCACACGTATCCCTTGCTTCGACATGGCCATGCGCACGGTAGGTTGTAGAGGCGCTTGTGCCAAGGGCCTGACTAGTAATCAGGCGGCTGGCACAGCCGCCTCTACATCGACCAAACTCGATCGCCACCTTCCGCGGTCCAAGAGCTCTTTGAAAATCCTATTGAAAACAAAACTGGAGCGGAAAAACATCATTTCCACGCTAACCCGCATGTGGTATTTTGATGGGCCATGCACAGAGCTCTCCTCAGCGGATTATTGCTCGTGTGTCTTGGTGTTTTTCTTTGCCCGGCCGTCGGCAAACCGGGTGTCCTTTCTGCGCCGCGCCGGGAGACCAAGAACTGTTGCAAACAAACGGTCGGTTGCGTGAAATCGTCGAATGGCGTGGAGAAGACTGGCGGATGCGCGAGCGAAAAATCACAACCCGCGCGCTGTTGCCCACTCCCCTGCTCTGCCTTGATTCTCCTTTGCGCTACGCTCGAAGCCCTGCCGGCACCGCATTGCGCGGACTACAGTTTTTTCGCAGCCGATCCATCGGCCTTTTCCCGCTTCGACCGACCTCCTGTTCCACCACCGCGCGCCTGAGGCGGAAAGCGGCACGGCTCGGCGCGTACGCGCAGCCGAGATTCAACGAAGCTTTAACAGGAGAAATTATGAAATATTTACTCTTGCTCGCAGCGCTGATGACGCTGACCGCGGCAACGCCGGTCTCGTCCAGCGAAGATGACTGCTGCGGCGGCGGCTCTTGCTGCCCCGGCGGCGGTTGCTGCCTGTCGATGACCCGATAATTCGGGCCGATTAGTTCAAGGACCCCGTCGGGAAACCGGCGGGGTTCCTTTTTTCTCTAAGCGGTGCGTCCGCCGCCGTCTCCCCGGCAGCGCGACGAGAAGTGCGTCTATCTTCTCAATTCTGTTCTTTTCTATTTTCGCGATTTGCTCACTGCATTTACATTGCCGGAGTGACCTACCAAGTCTTCGCGCGCAAGTATCGACCGCAAACATTCGATGATCTGGTCGGGCAATCGCATGTTTCCCGAACGCTGAAGAATGCCGTTGCCCAAAACCGACTCGCTCACGCCTATTTGTTTGTCGGACCGCGTGGCGTGGGCAAGACATCGACCGCGCGAATTCTGGCCAAAGCGCTCAACTGCGTAAACGGGCCTACCATTACGCCATGCGGTGTTTGCGATAATTGCCGCGAGATCACCGCCGGCAACAGTCTCGATGTCATCGAGATCGACGGAGCGAGCAACAACAGCGTCGAAGATGTCCGTGAACTTCGTGACAACGTTCGTTACGCGCCCGCCAAAGGCCGCTACAAAATCTACCTGATTGACGAAGTGCACATGCTCTCGTCGGCCGCCTTTAACGCGCTTCTCAAAACGCTGGAGGAACCCCCGCCCCACGTGAAATTTATTTTCGCCACGACCGAGCCGCAGAAAGTTTTGCCGACAATTCTCAGCCGGTGTCAGCGGTTCGATCTGCACCGCATTCCAGCGAACCTGATCGCGCAACATCTGCAATTCATCGCTGGCAAGGAGAAGATCACGCTCGAGAATGCCGCTGCTCACGCGATTGCCCGCGGCGCGGAAGGCGGACTGCGCGACGCCGAGTCGATGCTGGACCAATTGGTTGCGTTCTGCGGTGAGAAAATCGCGGAAGCAGATGTCCTGAATGTATTCGGCTTCACCGGTCAACAAACCGTGGCCACTTTCACGGAAAAGATTTTGCGCGGGGCGACGGCCGATGCGGTGCAGTTGCTTCATGAGCAATGCGAATCCGGAAAAGACATGATGAAGCTCATGTCTGATTTGATTTCTTATCTGCGCGATTTGCTCGTCTTCAAGGTTAAACCGGACGCGTTAAGAGACGATGTCGACACCGATCTGCAAACATCGCTCGCCGACCAGTCGGCCATAATTGAAACGGATCGGCTTCTTGAGTTGATCGACCAATTCGCCGAAGCCGAAAGCCGGATGAAATGGGCACCAAATAAGAAATTGTATTTTGAGGTCGCCCTGATCAAGGCGATCCAGACCCTGAGCCAGGTCACGCTCAACGAAGTGATCGAGAACCTGAATGCGTTACGCGACGGCAAAGAGGTCTCCCGGAAACCTGTAGCCGCGGTCGCTGACCGCGGCCGTCCGGAAACACCCGAAGGCAAAAGCACGGTCGGCGACCGCAGCCACAACAAGGCGGCAGCCAAATCGGCGGAGCCAACGAAGACCGTCGTTGCCAATACGGACGCCGATCCCGCAAAAATCTGGGAACAGGTTTGTGCGCGAATTCCTGCCCAAGGTTTTTTGCGCACGCTGGTCGATTCGCTCACCGTTCTCGGGATTGAAGGTCGCAATTTTGTGGTGGGCTATTCACCGGATGAAAAATCGGCAATTGAAACGCTCGCCACGACCAGCAACCGGCGGCAGCTGGAAAATCTGGTAAAGGAAATCAGCGGTCGCGATTTGTCGGTTAAACTGGAAGCAAAAGAGGGATTGCCGAACAAGAAACCGCAAGAAGAGTCAACTACCCGCGCGCAGCAGTTCAAAGATGACCCACTGATTCAGGAAGCGCTGGAGATGTTCAAAGGAGAGATCAAATCGTAAGAATGTAATCGCAACTGTCAGTTGCGTAACAACCAACGCGGCCACAGGCCGCGTCTACCCATCTATGAATCTCAACAAGTTGATGAAGCAGGCGCAGAAGATGCAGGAGCAAATGGCGAAGACCCAATCCGAGCTCGAAGAGAAAACGGTCGAGGTTCAGGCGGCGGGCGGCAAAGTCAAAGTCGTGGCTAACGGCGCTGGCGACGTCATGTCGATCAAGATCGACAAGGAGATCGTCGACTCAAACGATGTGGAGTTTTTGGAAGAGGCTGTCTTGAGTGGCGTAAAAGGCGCGATTGAGCAGGGCAAAGCCATGGCTCAATCCGAAATGACGAAGATTACCGGCGGTTTAGGAATTCCGGGGCTGGGAATGTAAATCAGGTAGGGACGGCTCTCCGTAGCCGTCCATTCACCGGGGAGGGACGACCTCGTGTCGTCCCACGATTAATGGGACGAGACAAGCTCGTCCCTCCCCAAGGGGGCTACAGGGTGCAGATGACGCGCGTTTCGCGTTTATGTTTTTCGTATACGCAGATCTCTCGCACACCTAGCTCGGCCATTTGCTCTTCCAGCCGCTCGAAATTCTCCCCTAATTGGAAATGCGAATGCGCATCCGATGCCGTGGTGCACGAAATCCCCTTTCCGATGGCGAGTTTAACCAATCTTTCGCTGGGGTAGAGTTCATTCACCGGCTTGCGCCACCCTGCGGTTGATAACTCAATCGCCAGATTGCGCGCGCGGATTAAATCCAAGGTTTCGCCCGTGATCGCCTCGATCTCGCCGTTCGGGCGGTGTCCATGGATTTTGATCAGGTCGAGATGTGCCAGACAATCAACCAAACCCGTATCCGCGACCTCGCGAACGCGCCGAAAATATTCGGCATAGAGCGCATCGATATCGCGACCCGCGAACTGAGCAGCGCCCGCCGGCACGCTATCGAACATCTCATCGTCGCGCTCAAGAAAATGGACGGACCCGAGAACAAAATCGAGCTCGTCCCAGTGTTGCTCAATCCATTTCCGGCCGGCCGCGGAACGCGCGGGGTCATTATCGAGCTCGATTCCGATGCGGATCTTGATATCAGGATTCTTTTCCCGCAACCGATCGACCTCATCGAACACAACGCCCGTGTGATAGCGATCGTGGTCGGTGAAGGCAATGTCGCGTAAGCCAATTTTCCGCGATTGATCAACCCATGGTTGCAAGAGCGCCTGGCTATACTGCTGGACCCGGTGTCCCTGCGGATGGGTGTGATAATCGGAAAATAATTTCATGAACCCGGGAAGACTCCTTTGTTATCATGACGGACCACGCCACGTCACGGCCAACCTACTTTTACCATGCTCTTGAAATCACAGCTCTTGCTCTGCTTAATGTCGATAATGGTGTCCCGGCAAAATGCTGAATCTCCGCCACCTGCTCTCTCCGAGGAAAAGATAAAAACGCTGGACACTCACATTCGAGCCGAAATTGCCTCCTTCAAAGGCAAGGTCTGGATTTACGCGAGGAATCTGGATACCGGCGCAACCTATTCGCTGAATGGCGATGAACGCGTTCGAACAGCAAGCACGATCAAGCTCGCGGTCATGGTCGAGGCTTTCGCGCGGGTGGCGGAACAGCGCGCGAAATGGACCGACGCAATCATCATGACGAAAGAGAAAAAGCAGCCGGACGGCGGTGTCCTGCAGGAATTGGCCGATGGCACTCGGCTGACGCTTCGTGACGCGGTCAACCTGATGATCGTGGTGAGCGACAATACCGGAGCAAACCTGACTCTCGATCTCCTGACAACCGATGCGGTGAACGCGCGCATGGATTCGCTCGGCCTGACCAAAACGCGGTCGCTTCGGAAGATTGGTGGAGGCGGCGAGAGCAAAGCGTACAACGACCCGGTCAACAAAGGTTTCGGCATCGGGGTCACCACGCCGCACGAAATGGTTTCGTTAATGGAAAAGCTTGAGCGCGGCGAAGTAGTCAACGCCGAGACATCGCATGAAATGATCGCGTTGTTAAAACGCCAGCAACAGCATCAGGGAGTAGGGCGTTCCCTCAACGGCGTGCCGATCGCGAGCAAATCCGGTTCGCTCGATGCTTTGCGCAGCGATGTGGCCATCATTTATTCAAAGCGCGGGCGCATCGCCATGGCCATTACGTGCGATCAGATGCCCGATATCGATTGGACGGACGACAACCCGGCTTACCACTTAATGTCGCGCCTTTCCAATATCCTGGTCGACGAACTGGGCCAATAACAGCTACGGCTCGGTCAGGAATTTTTGCCGTATCTTCAATTCAGGATATTTCGGGAAAAACACCTCCGCGATGAAAACCTTGTTCGGAGACAGGTCGCGGGTCGCAATCGTTTGCACATATTCAACATGTTCGTCCGGGTTTATCAAAACTGTTTCGGGTTTGTTGTTGGTGGCGTGGTTGTCAGACCATTTTGTCAGAACCGCTTCGGCTGAGTTCATCAAATAGATCTCGATTCGCTGGTCGGTGTCGAAGTCGAGAGCGGTTACCTTTTTTCCTTTGTTCGAAAGGGTCACTTTGATCTCGATCTGCCGGGTCTCGGAAAGTCTGACTGGCTCCGGGGACAACCGCAGATCAAGCTCAAGGCCGCGTAGCTTCGGATCTTTATACTGACGAGGGCGCGACGAAGAAAACGGATGCAGGACCCGGCCCATCCAACCGCGCTTCACCGGCGCTGGCTCCGATGGCGGCGCCGGCGCAGGGTCCTGCGCCGCGAGGCTTCCTGCCATCACGCAGGCCAGGATGAGCATGCTAATGCCGAATTTCATGAGCGGGTTAATCAGCAAACGTTGCAAATCGTGTCAAACCCTTTATCAATCGCCCATGAAAGGGCTCTGCGCGACTCTGATACTTCTGGCACTGGCTTGCCCCAGCCCGGCGAAGAGCCGGCACTGCATGTTGCGCGTGCACGCCGAAGCCAATGCACAAGACACCGAGGTCTTCTCCACATCCGTGCGCGCCCAGCTCTCAGGAAAAACTGTTGCCATTGAAAAAGCAGCGCGGCTGACCGAGCAAGACGTTGTCGCCTTTTATCCCTATCCACTGGGCAATGGACAGTTCGGCGCACTCTTTCAACTCGACGAGCACGGACGTCTCGCCCTCGATGCCTTGAGTATCGAGCGACGCGGTGGTTTTCTGTTCGTGTTTATCAACGGCCGCGCCATCACGGAGTTGCAAATCGATAAACGCGTTTCCGACGGGCAGCTTTACGTCCCTTCCGGTCTTACCACTGGCGATATCGAGTTGATGAAAAAGGACTGGCATTTAATAAAACCGCGCCGGCAATAAATCAGGGATGCAAGCGGAGCGCGATCCGGGTCTGGGGAGCACAGGCCGCTGGCCTGTGGCATTCGGCCGCCGTGCCGAATGTGCTCTTGCGCCGAATGCGACCAATAGTCGAGAGAGTTCGCGGCAAGCTGCCGCGAACTACAGACTGGCAGCCTGTGCTCCCCGGAGACTCATTGCGCGATCCTCGTGGCCTGTCATTACGCTTGCACTCTTGCTGTGCCCGAACTTTTTGATCCTCGCGCAAGATCATGTTCTGAATCTCGCCCTGCCGACGGATAATGACGCTCTTTTCCGGGGAGGCGGGGCGGATTTTTACCAAAACATCGAGCGCGATTACAAAGGGGTAAAATCGACCCCCTGGGAAGGCGGCCAGTACGGCTTTGTCCGCGATCCGATCGCGACGGCGCACGGCCTGGTCTACACCCGTTTCCATGAAGGAATCGACATTCGTCCGCTGCATCGCGATGCGCGCGGCGAACCTCTGGACGAAGTGCGATCCATCGCTGCCGGCAAAGTGGTGCACACGAATTTGGTGCCGGGTTATTCCAACTACGGCAAATACATTGTCATCGAGCACCGCTGGGATGACTGCAGCTACTTCAGTTTGTACGGCCACCTCAGTTCCGTCTCTGTGCAGACCGGCGATTCTGTGAACCGGGGGGATCGGATCGGCGTGATGGGCCACACGGGAACCGGGTTAAATCAGGCGCGCGCTCATGTGCATCTCGAACTCAACCTCATGTTGAGCCATCAATTCGAAGCCTGGCACGATGCGTTTCACAAAGACGACCCCAACTACAACGGAATCTATAACGGCATTAACCTCACCGGTCTGGATATCGCGCGACTGTTCCTGGCGTTGCGAAAGGATCCTTCGCTTACCATCCCGAAGTTTTTAAATCAGGAAGACGTTTTCTTCCGGGTCGCCCTGCCGCGCTCCGGTCACTTCGAGTTGCCACGACTTTATCCCTGGATGGTGATCAAACCAGCGACACCCGAGACGCATTCGTGGGAGGTCTCTTTCGCCGCGTCCGGAGTGCCGCTGAAAATTGAGGCCAGCGACCGGCCAATCACGCAACCCGAGCTCGTCCACGCCCAAAAAACTTCGGTCGATTGCCTCTATCTGACTCGCGGCCTAATCCAAGGTCGCGGCGGCAATGCCCGCTTCACCGACACGGGAAACCGCTTAATGCGGCTGCTCATCTTCCCCGACTGAGTAGGCGCCGCGGTCTATCGAGGTGGCGGCTGAAAGGAAGAGCCACAGATGAACACAGATTCAGAAAGTCTAGCCGCTTTTGCTCCGACTTATCTGTGTTTCATCTGTGTCAATCTGTGGCGAAACCCCGCTCCAACGAATCACGATTCACGATGTAACCTTGTAACACTTTTACTGATTCCTTGCCCTATTCAGCCTAATCAAGAATGTGTTATGCTTCACCCAGGGATCGATGGCGCACATTAGCCGACGCAAATTTTTGAGTTTGGGAGCTCTGGCCTTGCCAGCAGCCATGGGTGCGGACGCGTATCTACTGGCGCGAACGCAGTTACGCGTGGCAAAGTTCGAAGCGCGCCCAGGCGGCACCTGTCGATTTGTCCAGTTCAGCGACCTCCATTACAACGGAGACAGCCGTTACGCGTCACAAGTGGTGCAGACGATTAATGATTTGGACCCGGAATTTGTTTGTTTCACGGGCGATCTGATTGAGGACAAAATTTTCCTGCCCGAGGCTTTGAGTTTTATCCGGCAGATTAACGCCCCCGTTTATGGAGTCCCGGGTAATCACGACTATTGGAGCCGGGCTCCATTTGCCGATTACGATCGCGCATTTGCCGCCACAGGTGGAGCATGGCTGGTCGATCGAAGCGTTGTTTTGCCGCAACTCGATCTGGAACTTGTCGGCATGGGTTACATTGGAATCCACGCATTTAAATCCTGCCAGGCAGACCGTCGCATCTTGTTAATGCATTACCCGGCGATGGCCGATCGGCTTGGAACAAACTTTGATCTGATTTTGTCTGGCCATTCGCACGGCGGACAAATTCGCCTGCCGTTTTACGGTCCGCTCCTCATTCCTGACGGCGTCGGGCGCTACGACTTGGGTTTTTTCGAAACACCGAGCGGACCGCTTTACGTCAATGCCGGGATCGGCACACTTTCAACGATTCCGTTCCGCTGGAATTGCCGCCCCGAAATCACGGTCATCACACTGTAGCCGCCCCCGCTCTGCTTGCCGCGCCGTAGCGCAGCATAGGCGGGTCGGGGCGCTTCCACGGTCATGGCTCAACAGGTGAATCGTGTTCTCCGAGCATGATGGTAAAGTAGCGGCACAGCCGCATTAATTTCTTAGCATCGCGCTACGGAGATCGCGATCCACCTCAGCGCCGCGCCTCCAGGATCAGCACGAAGTCGGTACCCGCTGGGCCAGAGCCACCCCATGTGGAATTGCCCCGGTAACAAACCCGAGACATTCGACTGCACCGCTTGGTTTGCCGGGAAGAGCAACGACCAGTGCGCCGTCGACGACCGCGGCCAGATTACGGGAAAGGATCGCGTTCGGCGTGATCTTCATCGATTCGGCGCGCATGACTTCGCCAAAGCCAGGCAACTCCACGCGCATGATCCCGCGGATCGCTTCCGGAGTGATATCGCGTTCTGCGATGCCAGTTCCTCCGGTTGTTAGAATCAATCCGCAACCTTGTTGGGCAAACGAGCGGATCGTTTCCTGGATCCGCTTTAGTTCATCGGGCACCGCCGCTTCGGACAACACCTGCCATCCCGAATCTTCAGCGGCCTTTCTTACCGCGGGTCCGCCAAGATCCTTGTAATCGCCCGCGCTCGCCCGATCCGAAACCGTGATAATACCTACGGTGATCTGCATTTTTTGTAGCGGCGCTCTATGAGCGCCGTCTGGTTTGATTGCGGCGGTCATAGACCGCCGCTACAGGTTCTCTTTCTTTTTCTCCAACAACCGGACGTCAAAGATTCGCATCTCTTTATCGACCGCCTTGCACATATCATAGATGGTGAGCAGAGCGACCGAGACGCCGGTCAAGGCTTCCATCTCAACCCCGGTTTGGGCAACCGTTCGGGCGGTGCATTTCGCCTCGACGTGGTCCGCCCCGGTCATGATGTCGATCTCGACCTTACTGAGCGGCAAAGCATGGCAAAGCGGGATAAGATCGCTTGTCTGTTTCGCCGCCTGAATTCCAGCGATACGGGCCGTCCCCAGCACATCCCCCTTGGCAATTTCATTCTTGTTAATCAGATCGATCGTTTCCGATCGTAACCTGATCCTGCCGGATGCGACCGCGGTTCGCACACTCGTTGGTTTAGCGGAAACATCGACCATCTGGGCGCGTCCATCCGCGCCGATGTGCGTAAGACGTTTCACCGGTTAGCCGCCGATCGCGATCATCTTGCGGCCGGGCTGGTAATTTTCCCGGAAATCGTGCTGTTGCGGCTTGCGATCGACCACGTCCATGAAAAACCGGCGCAGCTTGTCATCGCTCGCTCCGGCGCGCAACGGCGCCATGATATCAAACTCGAGCGCGCTGCCGAGACATGGCCGCAGTTTACCGTCGCAGGTGAGCCGGAGTTTGTTGCAACTTTCGCAGAAGTGCAGGTTCGTCATTGCCCCGATAAAGCCGACACGCTGTTGCCGGCCCGGGACCTGATAGTAGGTCGCGGGGCCGTTCGTGCGAAACGTCGGTTCCGGGATCAGTGTGCCACAGCGCGATTCAATCAGGCGCTTCGCCTCCAAAATCGGAAGGAAATTTTCCTCGCTCAGCACCTCGCTCGTGCTCACCGGCATCAACTCGATGAAACGCAGAATTAAACCGTGCGCTGAGGCAAAATCGACCAGCGGCAAAAGTTGATCTTCGTTTCGCCCGCGCATCAGGACAGCGTTGAGCTTGATCTGCGGAAAATCGGCAGCAACCGCAGCGCCGATGCCTTCCAGAACGGCGTTGTGAAAGTCGCGTCCGGTAATTTGGGCATAGAAATCACGATCCAGCGTGTCGAGCGAGATATTGAGCGAATGAACCCCCGCTTTTCGCAGTGCGGCTGCCATGGTCAGACCCGGCTCCACTTCGCGCGCGAGCAATGTGCCGTTGGTGGAAAGGCCGATGTCACGTAATCCGGGCGTTTGCACCAGAGCACGAACAAAATCGAGCACGCCGCGTCGGGTGAGAGGCTCACCGCCAGTCACGCGAACCTTCGAGACACCCAGCTCCACCGCGACGCGGACAAGGCGCAACATCTCTTCGAAACTCAGGATGCCTTCGCGCGGAAGCCACTCGTGCAGCTCGCCGGGCATGCAATAGGCACAACGCTCATTGCAGCGGTCGGTAATCGACACGCGCAAATACGAGATGCGATGGCCGTAGCGGTCTTCCATTCCCGCGCAACTTTACGGTCTCCAGCGCGTTCAATCAAGGAAGCGACATAATTGACTGGTATGTGCGCCGTTGTATGATTTTTCTATGAATGGGCGAATAATTTTCAAGGGATTGACACTCGCCGTTTTGGCCGGCGCTTTGGCCTTAGCGGGTTGTTCCACGGTTGAATCGCGAATCTCCGAGCATCCCGATCTGTTCCACAGTCTGTCCCCCAACGACCAGGCGCTGGTCAGCCGAGGAGAAATTCGTTCCGGGATGACCCAGAACGCGGTTTGGCTGGCGTGGGGAAACCCGGATCAAAAGGCGGTGGGCAGCATGCGTGGACGGGACACCGAGACATGGGTTTACATGAACACGACCAGTGCTCCTTACGGCTACGGCGGATACGGTTATCCCGGTTATGGCTATCCCTACGGATACGGTGGAGGCTTCGGATATGGTGGTGGCTTTGGATTCACTGGCGTCGTGCGATCGCATCATGGACGCAGGTTCGCTTTCTTCGGTGATCCGTTTTACGACCCGTTTTTCTACTCCTACATCCCCACTGTTTCCTATCCCTACAAGACGGTGACGTTCGCCAACGGGCGAGTCGTTTCCTTCCAGCACCTGGTGGGACCTTATCGCCCATAATTCCGCCGCGTTGCATGCGCGGAGTCATTTGGTATAACGATAAGCTGTAGATGGCTTATCGATCTTTCCGCCAGTTCCTCGACGCGCTTGAACAAGCCGGCGAGCTCAAGCGCATTGCCCAGCCGGTCGACACCGATTTGCTCATCAGTGAATGGGCCAATCGGGAGATGAAGTCGCCGGGCGGCGGGAAAGCGTTGCTCTTCGAGCAGCCGACCGTGAATGGAAAAACCTCTGCTTTCCCGGTGGCCATCAACACCATGGGATCTACCGCGCGGATGGCTCTCGCGCTGAAGGTGAGCAGTGTGGAAGACATCGCGCAGGAAATTCAACTGATCCTCAAAGCGAAACCTCCAACCGACCTTCGTGAAGGATGGAATTTGTTGAAACAAGGAATTCATCTGCTCCATGCCCGGCCGAAGAACGTGCGCGAAGCGCCCTGTCAAGAAGTGGTCCAGATACTGGATTCTGGATCCTCGATTCTGGATAAAAAAAACCGCGCCGCGGAAAATCCAGGATCCAGCATCCAGTATCCAGCCTCGGCCGGCATCTCGCTCTTCGACCTCCCGATCCTAAAGTGCTGGCCGAAGGACGGCGGGCGTTTTATCACGTTGCCCAATGTCCACACGCGCGACCCTGAGACAGGTGCGCGCAACGTCGGCGTTTATCGTATGCAGATTTATGATGACCGGACCACGGCCATGCATTGGCAGGTGCACAAAGTCGGCGCACGCCATGGCAAGCGCTACTATGAACGAGGCGAGAAAATGCCCGTAGCCGTCACCATCGGTGGTGATCCGGTCTACACCTTCGCCGCCACCGCGCCTCTCCCGGATGGACTGGACGAAATCTTGTTCGCGGGGTTTCTGCGACGGAAATCAGTGGAGCTGGTCCGATGCAAAACAGTTGATCTCGAGGTGCCGGCGGATGTCGATTTTGTTTTGGAAGGTTACGTGCAGCCTGGTGAAATGCGCGCGGAAGGTCCTTTCGGCGATCACACCGGATTTTACACCGCGCTCGAGGATTATCCCGTCTTCCACAATACCGCCATTACGCACCGACGCGCCGCCGTTTACCCCACCACGATCGTTGGGATTCCTCCCATGGAAGACTATTACCTCGGCGACGCGAGCGTGCGCATTTTTCTGCCCGTTTTTAAAATGAATTTCCCCGAGATCGTCGACATGACGTTGCCGCCCGAGGGTGTTTTTCACAATCTCGTGTTTGTCAGCATTCGGAAACAATATCCGTATCAAGCCTTCAAGGTGATGCATGGCCTCTGGGGCATGGGCCAGATGATGTTCAGCAAATACATCGTGGTCGTGGACGAGGACTGTGATGTCCATAAAACGAGCGAGGTTCTTTTCCGTCTCTGCGCGAATACGGACCCGGAGCGCGACAGCACTATTATCAGGAACCCGAGTGATTCACTCGATCATGCGCCGTCCGAGCAAAACATCGGTTCTCACATGGGGTTCGACGCGACGCGAAAGTTGCCGGGTGAAAACTATCATCGCACCTGGCCGGAACTGCTGAAAATGACCGAGGAAGCGCAGGCCCTGGTCGACGCCCTGCAAAAAAACGAAGGGACGAGCTCGTCTCGCCCCTGAATTATTGGGACGACACAAGGTCGTCCTTCCCTGCGTCTACTAAGGGTTGCGAAAGATTCCGCCGCTGGACGGGTCCCTGACAAATTCGCCCGGCGGTATTCCGCGGACATCGACAAGGCTGTGTGGCGGATAAGGGCTGCGGACAAGGCCGGGCGTGCCGGTTCTTCGGCCAAACGGATAACCTTCCGGAGGAGGCGGCGCTGTTCGCCGTGCTTCGTCTTCCTGGATGGCAGAGCCGATCAACGCGCCGGTGGCTGCCCCGGCCGCAGCGCCAATGGCAGCGCCCCGAACTCTACCCGTGGCTGCTCCGCCGATAATTGCCCCCGCCGCTGCGCCGTATCCTGCGCCGGCTCCCCTCGGTGTATCACACGAATTCAAGGTCAGCGCGAGAAGCGCTGCGCCCGAAATGATCCCTAGATGTTTTCTCATGCTCATTCCTTTGACATCGAACACTCAAATCAGACGCTGGTTGCGTCGATTGCATTCAAAAAAAGGTCAGAGTCTCCCGCAAGCGGGGCGCTCAGGAGAACGAGCGGGATGCGCTGGACGGCTCGGAGAGCCATGCCTACTTGCGAACAGACTGCGCGTCGGGTAGGGACGCATCTCCCCGCCGGGCCGGAGGCCCCTGGGCCGGAGGCGAGGCGTCCGTGTTTTTTCTCACAGGCCAATCTCACATCCTCGGACGGCTCGGAGAGCCGTCCCTACCTGAAGATGTCGAACCGGCTGAGAAACGCTTCTGCGTTTCACAACGACTTCAATAATTGCGCAGCAATGCGCGCGCCTTTCTCCAACTTGTTCAGAGAGTAATCTTTTTCGAAAACACGAAATCCATCTGCTTTGATCCGACGAAGAAGGGCGCGATAAACCGAGCTCATGATTTCAGCGGCGACCATGGAGCGACGATCCTCTCGCGGCAAAAGTTCGGCCGCACGCGCAAAAAATTGTTCCGCGCGTGCCGCTTCGAATTCCATCAGGCGAACAAAGTTTGCGTTGTAAACACGTTGTCGTAATTCTGGTTCGGAATACCCGAATCGTTTCAAATCGTCCTGCGGCAGATAGATCCGGCCTCTTTCCAAATCTTTTCGCACATCCCGGATAATATTGGTCATTTGCAGAGCAAGACCGAGTTCAACGGCGTATTCTTTGCAGGCCGCGTTGCGATAGCCAAAGATCTCCACGCTGACCAAGCCAACCGCACTGGCGACGTGGTAACAGTAAACGCGAAGCTCATCAAAATTGACGTAGGTCGACTTGTGCAGATCCATTTCCACTCCGGTAATGATCTCATCCAGCATCTCCGGCGGAAGCGTGTACTTCTCCAGGAGAGCGCGTACATCGGCCGCCAGCGCCGGTTCGTCTCTCCCCGAGGCCCATAACCAGTCCCGCCAGTCGTTCAATTGCCGTTGCTTCTCAAGATCGCTCGCTTCCGCCGCATCCACGATGTCATCGATGACACGGCAGAATGCATAAAACACCGTAATGTCGTGCCGACGCTCGCGTCCGAGGGAAATAAAGGCGAGAGCCAGATTGGATTTACTCTCACGCGTAATCTTCGCCGCGTTCATGGTTCTTGATTCCCGCGCACCATCCTAATACTGGATCCAGCTCTCCTGTTCGGCGTGTCCAGTTTCATATCCGCGGAACAAACAAACCCACGAAGCCAGTAACCAACCGGTAATAAAACCGCGCACGGTGACAAAAAGAAGTTTCCAGATGATCAACGAGATAAGGCGATCGGCGATGGCCCCCCGCGCAATCGCATCACACGCCATGATGAAAAAGAAATGAAGAGCGCAAATGAGAAGAAACCATCCAAAATGCCCAAGATTCTTCCGCACGAACCGCCCGTGCGCGTGGATGGCTTGAGAAAGAGTCTCGTTATGCAAAGCGAGGGATACCTGCACGGAAGCAAAACCAACGATCAGGAGAGACATCGCCAGCCGTTGCAGGGGCAGATAATCGAGAACATCTGGAATGTTCATGAAATAAGCGAGGAGAAGAGGCGCGCGCACAATCAGCATGCTTACCAGCACAACGATACCGGCCCATTTCAGGACAAAAGCGAATCGGCGAATGGCGAAACGAAAGAGATCGCCTTCCCGGAAACTGACGCCGCGAATCCAGACCAGACAAACCATGATCAGGTAGACCTGGATATAAACGCCAAAAAGGTATTCAAAGATGAAGGAGACAGCGTCGACCGTGGCCGATATCTGCAGCAGTCCGGCGGCGGGGACGAGGCCGCCCCATTCCGGCAAACGCCAAAAAACAATCGGTTTTAAGAGCGAGGCCAGCGCGCTGATCAAAAGCACCGGATAAATCAAAAGCGTTCCCCACCGATAACCCTTCCAGAGAGCGCGCAGCAACGCTCTGTGTAAACCGCGCCAGTTGCCGATGATAAGCACCGCGGCGATGACCGATAGCGGGTAGGTCGTGGTCGCGTTATCGAAGATGCCAGCGACGTTCTCTAAAGCTGGTAACGGTGTCTGCTCCCAAACCTCGGCCAGTCGCGGCCATTGCCAGCTGGGCAACGAAGTGACCTGGCTGAAATCAATGTCCGCTGTATTCCGGATGGGACTGAACGTGGCAAATTGAAATACCGAATACGCCAGTCCGAAAAGGACGAAGGTGATCCAGATGCGCGGAAAGCGCATGAGGCAGCGAAAACCATCGCGCAATGACTGCCGCACCGGATTGAAGAACATGACCAGCGCGTACCCGCCGCAGAATCCGAGCAGCGGATAAACACGCGGCAGGCTCGAAAGCATGAGCAGCCTAACGAATCAAACCCCAATGGGGGTGGAACGGCCAGTAAACGATCAATCCGCGGCCGACCAGATTTTCCTCCGGCACCGGTCCCCAGTATCGGCTGTCGTAACTGTTGTAGCTGTTATCGCCCAGGGCAAAATAGGCGTGGGGCGGAACGATAAAAGGCCGATCCGCCGCGGCCAGATAATCCCGGCCGGCCGAGTAACCGCGATATCCATCTTTCGCCGACATTACTCTTTGGAATCCAAAACCGCTCGCGAGATGTTCCTGCGGCTCATTCGCGCCTCGCACGTAAAGCAACGGCGGATCGATGCGCAGTGTGTCCCCGGGCAGGCCGCCCAGGCGCTTGATGTAAAACGGCGCGCCCGTCTGCGGATCCTCCGGAATGAGCGGGATCCGATTCGTTCGGAAAACAAAGACATCCCCGCGATGCGGTTTAACAAAATTGTAGGTGCATTTGTCGACAAACACCTGGTCGCCGGTATCCACCGCGCCGCGCGCGATGACTTCGCCTCGATGATAGGTGCGCCCGGCGTAAACATTAAAATATCCGCGCAGCGTGTCCGGCGGCGCGTAGACGAGAAAATTCTGGTGATGGAAAATCAGCCGCGAAAAAGTAAAGAAAAAGAGGAATTTCTTCTGCTCCACCTGCAGAATCTGGTCGTCTTCACGTGACACGACATCGATATAATTTCGGCCACGGACGACGAACTCGCCGATGCGTTGCAACAAATTCGGGATCGGTTGATTCGCGTCGTAGGGATAGCCGATGATGCCATTCAATGTCGGCTGCATCGACCCGGTCGGGATCTTAAAAGGCTGCAGAAAATAGGAACGAATCCCAACGGCTACGACGATGGCGACCAAGATGACTTCACAGTTTTCCCGCCAGTGCGACTCCCAGTTTACCGGAGCCAGTGTATGTAACTGCGCATCCAGGGCCTCAGCCCGATCTTCAATCTGCTTCCGATCGCGCTGACGCAGCGCCGCCTGAAGCCTCCGCATTCCGGCTTCGATTTCTTCGCGATCTGTCGCACCAAGCAGGTCGCGTTTATAGCGCAAATATTTCTGGGCGTGCCGCAGAAGCAACTTGCTGTGTTTGATGTACTGGCGCGCAAACATGGTTGACCTTGCTTACTCGATTCTGAATTCCCCGAGCTGGAGGTTGAGCGTTTTCCTTTTCATCATTGTGACTTTAGCACCTCAATAAACGCTTCCTGCGGAATGTTGATTTTTCCGATGCTCTTCATCCGCTTCTTTCCTTCTTTTTGTTTCTCGAGCAATTTGCGTTTTCTGGTGATATCGCCGCCGTAGCATTTCGCGGTTACGTTTTTTCGCAATGCCGAAACGCTTTCCCGCGCAACTATTTTTCCCCCGATCGCGGCCTGGATAGCCACCTGGTAGAGCTGTCTGGGTATCACTTCCTTCAATTTCGCGGCTAACTGGCGGCCCCGTGCCTCCGCCCGGTCTCGATGGACGATCATCGAAAACGCATCGACCGGTTCTCCATTGACCAATACGTCCAGCTTAACCAGTTTCGCCGCACGATAACCCGAGTGCTCGTAATCCATCGACCCGTAACCGCGGGTCATCGACTTAATCTTATCGTTGAAGTCGACCAGAATCTCGTTCAAGGGCAACTCGCAATGTAACATTACCCGGCGCGTATCGAGCGTCTCGGTATGATCCATTTGTCCGCGTTTTTCCAAAATTAATTGCAAAATGTCGCCGATATTTTCGTTCGGACACAAAACGTAGGCTTTGACAATTGGTTCGCGGATTTCATCGATCAGGCTCGGGTCTGGCAGATGCGCGGGGTTATCGATGAGAAGGGTTTCACCGCGCGTCGTAAAAATCTCATACACGACGCTCGGGCTCGTCGCTATGATGTCCATGTTATATTCGCGGCGCAAACGCTCCTGAATGATTTCCATGTGCAGGAGGCCGAGAAAGCCGCAGCGAAAACCAAAACCAAGCGCAACCGAACTTTCCGGCGCGTAGACAAACGCAGAGTCGTTCAAGCGTAGTTTGGCGATCGCTCCCTTCAGGTGCTCGAAATCGCCGGTGTTGATCGGATAAATCCCGCTAAACACCATCGGATGAATCTCCTGAAAACCGGGCAACGCCTCGCGCGCCGGGTTGCGCTGATCGGTGATAGTATCGCCAATCTTCATGTCCGCCGTCGTCTTGATGTTAGCGATGAAGTAGCCCACGTCGCCCGGGTTCAGGCGCGCCTGCTCATACATCTTCGGCGTGAAGACACCCACTTCCTTGATCTCATACTTGGTGTCGTTGTTCATCAGTTTGATCGCTTGTCCCTGTTCGATTTTTCCTGAGACGACACGAACGTAGCCGACCACGCCGCGGTAAACGTCGAAAACAGAATCGAACACGAGAGCGCGCAGGATTTCGTCCGCGGGTTCCTTCGGCGACGGGATCCGGTGAACAATCGCTTCCAGGATTTCCTCAATCCCCAGACCCATCTTGGCACTCGCTTCGATCGCCTCCTCGGATGGAATGGCCAGAATTTCTTCCAATTGACGATGCACGGCCGGTATATCCGCATTGGGCAGATCGATCTTGTTGATCACGGGCACGATGGTCAGGCCCTGTTTATGGGCGAGATGGACGTTGGCCACCGTTTGCGCTTCCACGCCTTGGGCGGCGTCCACGATAAGCAACGCGCCTTCGCATGCGGCCAGGCTTCGCGAAACTTCATAAGCGAAATCGACGTGCCCGGGCGTATCCAGCAGGTTCAGCCGATACGTTTCGCCGGATTTTGCGAGGTACTTCATCGCCACCGGATGCGCTTTGATCGTAATGCCGCGCTCACGTTCCAGGTCCATCGAATCGAGCAGCTGGTCCTGCTTGTCGCGCTCATGAATCGTACCGGTGCGCTCGAGCAATCGATCGGACAAAGTCGTTTTGCCATGATCGATGTGCGCGATAATGCAGAAATTGCGCGTCAGCTCGAGTCCCATGAGAGCGCCACTATCCGGGCGCGGTGGCAACCGGTCAATCTGGGGAGGCAATTGTAGGGCGTTTCTGCGAACCCCGAAAGCCTTCGGGCCTGATACAGACGCCCTAAAAATTGCTCGCTGCGGGCCGTCGATTATGGCTTGGCGACTGACCCAGCTGTCCTACAATATCGACCAATGCCGAAATTGATCGTCACGACGGAAGCGCAGGGGAAAATCGCCTACGAGTTTACCGAAGACCTCGTCACCATTGGTCGCTCGCCGGAAAGCATGATCGTGATTGAGGATCCATCCGTATCGGGTCGCCACGCTCAATTGGAACTGTCAGGGGAAGTTTACCGGCTCAAGGATCTCGAATCGACAAATGGGACGAGGGTCAATGGCGTTCCGATAACCAATACAACCCTGCGCTTCGACGACCGGATCCGTTTTGGCGCGATCGACGCGCGGTTTGAGTCCGACACCCGCGGATCAGAACCGCTGCCGAGCGTCGCACAAATCGAGGCGAGAGCGGCCGAGACCAGCGCTGCCCCGGTCGATTTCGAAAACGCATCGCCATTTCCGCGTCGAAAAAAAGAACGCGACCCCGGTCGAACCGCTCTTCTTGTCGCAACCGGTATCGCACTCCTGGCGTTCCTCGCCAGCATGGTCGCAGTCCTGACCATGCACGTGCCGGTAGTGTAATTAGCGACTGGTCTGCGGCCAGTCTGCATGTTGCAGCGATGTGGCTACAACGTTGCGACCGTGCTGGTCCTGCTAATTATGAGGGCGCGACAAGCGCATCCCTCCCAAATGCAGCAACGAATTCAACCCGCGTAACGCGCGCAGATCTCCTTCGGTGTTACACCGGCTTCACGCAAACCGCGCAGACTGAGCGCAGCATGACGTTTCGCCAGGCGCTTACCCGCCTCATCCGTAACCAACGCGACGTGGTAAAACCCTGGCGGCTCCAGGTTCAGCACGCGATAAAGTAGCAATTGCCGAAACGTCGACATGAGCAAATCCTCGCCGCGCACAACCTCGATGATACTCATCGCGGCATCATCGACCACCACGGCTAGCTGATACGCAGGCACGTCGTCTTTGCGCCAGACAATGAAATCTCCGAAATCTTTCCCGGCAATCGCTGTCTGCTCCCCAAGCCGCCCATCGGCAAAGCGCAAAGTCTCCCCGTCAGGAACGCGAAATCGCCAATGACAATTTGTGGTAGCTGTTGTAGCCGCCCCGCTCTGCTTGCCGCGCCGGAGCGACGCGAAGGCGGGTCGGGGCGTGCTTTTCACCAATTCACGGTGACTGAGCGCCGTGGCTACAGTTGTAGAAAGCGGCCGGCAAGTTCCCGGGTAAATCGGCTCTTCATTCTCGTCGTGGGGCGCCGCCGCTGCTCCGAGCACGTCCTTCCGGGAGCAGCGACATGGATAGATCAGCCCCCGCGCGCGCAAGGTTTCCCACGCATCGGCATACAACGGGCGACGTTCACTTTGCAGATAAGGCGCATCGGATCCGCCAACATCCGGACCTTCGTCCCACCTGACTCCAAACCAATGGAGATCTTCGATAATGGCGTCGTAAAATTCGGACTGACATCGCTCCCGATCCAAATCCTCGATGCGCAAAGCGAGGCTGCCATCAGCGGAACGTGCGCGTTCCTGCGCCCGCCAGAAAGTCATGGCATGACCGGCATGCAGATAACCCGTTGGCGAAGGCGCGATCCGGCCGCGATAGGTCGTTTTGCTCATTTCTCCTCTGGTTGTAGGGCGGATGTGTCAGCCGCCAAGGCATCGTAATTGGCGTTTCACAGAAACGCCCTACAATCGAGCCTATCCCCACACGCCCGACGCTTCACCTCGTTCCATCTCTAGGAGTTGCATAAATCCACAAATTCCTCGAACTACGAAGATTATCAAAGCGGTGTACACCCAATCCGAAGTCCGCAATCCGAAATCGGCAATCCAAAGGCGACTGCTTTTGTTTGATATCGACGGCACACTGATTCACGCGGCGGGCGCCGGCCTGCGTTCGCTCACACTGGCCCTGGCCGAGCGATTCGGGATTGATGATGATCTGGGCGATATCGAGATCGCAGGCATGACCGATTCGAGCATTGTCGTCAGTATTTTGAATAAACACGCGATCCCCGCGACTAATGAAAACGTTGCCGCCTTCCTGGACACCTACGTGCACTTTCTCTCCCTTGAACTACCGCGTCGCGCCGGCCTTCTTTTACCCGGCGTTCTCGAGCTGCTGAAGAAGCTGAAAACGAGAACGCACGTTGTTCTCGCCCTGCTGACCGGGAACGTTTCGCGCGGCGCGCAGTTAAAGCTGGAACACTACGGCGTCTGGCATTTTTTCGAATTTGGCGCGTTCGCTGATGATCACCACGATCGCAACCAACTTGGCCCATTCGCTCGCGCGCGAGCCCGGGAAAAACATGGCTACGAGTTCGAGGCATCCGCTATCGACGTGATCGGCGATACTCCACGTGACATCGCTTGTGGAAAAGCCTTCGGAGCCCGGACAATCGCCATCGCCACCGGTTCATGGCCGCGTGCGGAACTCGCCGCGCATGAGCCCGACTTTTTGTTTGATGATTTGTCGAACGTCGACGAGATCATCCACGCACTAGGCTGGTAGCAACTTATGGCCAAACGAAACGCAATCGCGGTCTCGGATCACCCGAACGTTCTTCCACTTGACGGTGAGATCGACTTGCACGTTTCACCTCGAGTAGCCGTGTCGCTCAGTCAGATGGTGGAAAAGAAAATGGATAAGATCGTGGTCGATCTTTCCCGTGTCAGCTACATCGACAGCTCCGGATTGGCGGTGCTGATCGAAGGCATGCAAAGCGTGGAAGAATACGGCGGAAAGTTCGCTCTCTCCGGCATGCAGGAAACCGTCCGATCGATATTCGAGATCGCGCGGCTGGATCAGGTCTTCCGGATTTTTCCGGACGTAGATTCAGCGCTGGTCGCGAGCTAAGGCTCGCGCACTCTGCCCGCGCGAGCGGCGCATTTCTTGCTGCGTTAGCGTAACATGTCTCTGCCTGAATCCACCTGTGTTTTGCCGCTCGAAGGTGAAGTCGATCTCAACGTCTCACCTCATTTAGCCGCGACCATCAACGAACTGATCCAGGCGAAGCCGCCCCGCCTGGTGGTCGATCTGACCCGTGTTACTTACATCGACAGTTCCGGCCTGGCCGTTTTAATCGGTGGCATGCAAAGCGTGGAAGAATACGGAGGAACACTTGCCCTTGCCGGGGTGAGCGATGACATCCGCTCCATCCTCGAGACCGCGCGCCTGGATCAGTTTTTTCTAACATATCCTCACGTGGACGCGGCGTTGGCCGCCAGTTGACCAAGAATCTGCAAGGTTTTTTCGACATTCCTGGAGATGTCGAACTGCGAGGCGCGTTTCAGAATTGACTGTCGCGCGACCGACCGGCGGGTCGAGTCCCGCCAAAGCTCCACCGCTTTCTGCAAATCCGCGATATCGCTGGCAGTATCCACAATCGATCCGTGGATTCTGTCTTCCATGATTTCACTGAAACCGTTGGTCCGCGTTGTAATCACGGGCAGCCCGCAGGCGAGCGCTTCCAGACATGCATTCGAAAACGGATCGTAAATCGTGGGCAGGATGAAAATGTCAGCGGCGGCATAAATCGGGCGAAGATCGGCAATTTCACCCAGAAACCGGGCCCGTTCCGACTGATATCGTGTCTGGTCGCCACGCCCGGCTACGAGCAAGCGAATCTTTGAATCTTCGCAAGCCTCCACCGCGGCCACGGCGTAGCGCAATCCCTTCCGCCGCCATCCCGTGCCGGCGAAGAGAACCGCGACATCGTCCGGCGCGAGTTCAAGCTCAGCGCGCGATTTCTCCCGGACCACCGGATCGAACCGGTACTGTTCGAGTGGAATACCATTGGGAACCACATCGATTTTGTCCCGGCGATAATTATAGAGATCGATGATCTCATCCTTCACCATTTGCGAGTTCGTGATCACGCGCTCGGCGCCACGATCATCGAGTAGAGATTTCTCGAGCCGGAGCAGATCATTATGTTTCGGGTTAAATTTCCGGGCGACACCTTCCCACGGCATTTCGAATTTACGGCGCCGATTTAACCAGGCCAGGTGAACGCCGTCTCCGGCCCGATAAACATCGCACTGGCAGACACGCTCGAGACTTACCAGCATGTTGCAGCCCAGATTCGGACGCATGCGTTCCAGCTCGTTCGCGAATGCGGCGGGCGATTTGGCATCGATACGAAAAATCTTGCTGAAAGGTTGATCCTTTTCCGGCCAGTCATAGGTCGTGAAAAGCCGAACGTCGTGCCCAAGATTCGCCATGCCCTGGGCCAGACGCTTCAAATAAGCCTCCGCTCCGCCGCTGCGAGAATAGCCGCGGCGGACAAAACAGATGTTTAACTTCTCATTCGGCATCAGCGTTACCAATCTTGTCATTCCGATCGAAGTCGAGGAATCTCTAATATTAAGAATGCCGTAAGCGAACAATGAGAGAAGTCTCGGCTCCGCTCGACATAACCATAACGGCCAATATGCAATCCGCTCCTGCCGCAATTCCAACAATCCTGCCGGAATATCTATTCTACTCGATTTTCGCGCGCATCGGTGGTTCCGGTCTTGATACCGACGCCTTTGAAGCATTGCGCGCTTCCTATCGGGGCGGTTTTCTCGGGCAAGCGGTCGCCTACGACAATCGACAGACGGAAATTCCTGCGCGCCTGATCCATTCGCTCCGCTTGCATCCGGTGCGGCTCATTTCCTTCCTCGACCGTCCTTATTACTACGGTGCGAAGAAGAAATATCTGGATTGGATCGCATCCAAACATCTCGAGACCGGTCGCTACGATCTTTTCCACAGCTGGTCCGGGGACTGTTTGCGGTCGCTCCGCGTGGCCAAGAGGAAATGTATCCCATCGCTCATTGAGATTCCGACATGGCATCGAACCCGTTCCCAGGGGAAACCGGATAGCGCCCGGACGGATCCGGCAAAAGGCTACTCGTGGGAAGCATGGAAGACGGGATTGTTGCTCGAACGCGAACGTTTCCTGGAAGAGTACGAGCTGGCTGACCTTGTCGTGGTTCTCTCTGAGAAAGCCGCCGATACATTTCGCGCCGAAAATTTTGACGAAGATAAGCTTTTCTATTTGCCTCGCGGCGTTGACGTCGATCGATTCAAACCAGGAAAACGACCCGCGAAATTCCGCGCTATTTTTTCCGGAGCACTGATCGAACGCAAAGGCATTCATCATCTGCTGGAAGCGTGGCATCGACTCAATTTGAAGGATGCCGAGCTATGGCTGGTCGGCACCGTGCACGAGGAAGCGAAACCGCACCTCAAAACCTTCTGGCGGGACAACATCAAAACGGTTGGGTTCGTCCGCGACCCGGAGAATTATCTCAATCAAGGAACGGTTTACGTCTTTCCGTCGCAATGGGAAGGCAGCGCCAAGGTCGTTTACGAAGCAGCCGCTTGCGGCTTACCGGCAATCACCACGCGCGAATCCGGCGACGTCATCCGGGACGGCGTCGAAGGGGTCATCGTTCAGCCGGGCGACGTCGATGCCATCGCCGCAGCTCTCGAACATTTCTATCGGAATCCGGACCTGGTCGATCAAATGGGACAGGCCGCGCGAACCCGTGTCGTGGAGAATTTTACCTGGGACCATTACCGTGCGCGCCTTCTGGGTGCCTACCAAGCCGCCATTCGGAAACTACGATGATCCCGATTCGAACGGCGGTCGCAGACCGCCGCTACAGGAAGACTACGTGAATATCCTGCTTATCCAGCTCAAACGCATTGGGGATCTGGTTTTGACTACCCCGGCCATCGAGGCGATTCGGCAGAAATTTCCCGACGCAAAAATTACGCTGGTGGTCTCGCACGAGTGCGCGGGGTTGGTCCCGGCCATTCCAGGAATCGCACAGACGCTGGTCATGCGCCGCGGCTTTAGTGATCTGGACATTTTTCTGAAGGTCGCGCGGACAAAGTTCGATTATTGCATCGATTTCACCCAAAATAATCGGTCGGCGTTGCTCGCGTTTCTGTCGCGAGCACGAAAACGTGTTGCTTCAGGGAGAATCAGGCGACGCTCCAGATTACGGCGCTCGGCGTATAACGAGTTCGTGCGGCATCGGATGCGCGATATGCATACGATCGATCATAACCTCGCGCTACTTGAGCCGTTGGGAATTCGCGAGGTTTCTCCGCCGGTCAGTCTGACGTTACCGCCAAACGCGCACGAGAAAGCGAACGCTCTCCGAAAGCACAGCAATATTAAGGAAGCGTTCGTCATCTTCCATCCCGGTTCGGCGCGAGTGGAAAAGTTTTGGGAAACAGATCGCTGGGCCGAAGCGATTATGCACGCCGTTGTGCAATGGAATGTGACAGCTGTCCTGTCCGGCGGAAGTTCGCCGCAGGAAAAAGCGCACCTGGCCGAGATTGAATCAAAGTTGCCGCCGCCTACCGGAAACGCGCCTGCTCCCGTGGTCGATCTCTCGGGTAAAATAGATCTGCTCACGTTTGCTGCGTTGATTCAAAACGCTCGATTGCTTGTCACGGTCGACACCGCGCCGATGCATCTCGCAGGGGCAACTCGCACTCCGCAAATCATTCTCTTTGGCCCGACGAATCCGTTCCATTGGCGGCCACGGACAAGTCCCGCCATCATTCTGCAAGGGGAATCCGGCATCCCGGTGCACGATTTTGCCCCCGCCCAACCGCGTCTTTCCACGAAGCTGATCTCGACGCGGGCCGTGATCGATGCTATGGATTCGCTGCTGTCGATTCCGACAAGCCATGCTCTATGAGCGAGGAAGAAGGCCCAAAGCGGCCAAAGCTCTCATTTTTTGAAACACTTCGGATTGCCGGTGGTCCATACCGTCGGCTTTACAGCTATGCCAAACCCTACAAATGGCGGTTTATTCTTGGCCTGGCGCTCGGCGTCGCCTGCGGGGCGGTTCAGTCCTTCCTTCCGCTGGTCGTAGCCCAGGTATCCGGAACTATCTTCAACGGTGCCGCGCCTAACCCGAAAGCGCTCAAAGCTCTCGTAACCCATCGCGAACTGTTGATGACCGGGCCCGGCCTTAAATCGGTCGGTCTGATCTGTCTGGCCATTCCGGCCGTCATGACAATCCGCGGCCTTTTGGGTTACGGCAGCGCCTATTTCATGCAATGGGTCAGCAACCGCGTCGTCCTCGATATTCGTAATGAGCTTTTCAGCAAGCTCATTCGCCATTCGATGGATTTTTTCAACAAGGCTCGCGCCGGTTTTCTGATGTCCCGGATCGCCAACGATACCCGAAGCATGCAAATGGCGCTGGGCACAGTCAGCAGCGACATTTTCAAACAGCCAGTCACCATCGTCGGCGCGATCATTGTCCTTCTTCTGATGGACTGGAAGTTCACGGTCGTAACTCTGTTTTTATTCCCAATCTGCATCGTGCCGATTCAACTCTTTGGCCGGCGTGCCCGCCAGGCCGTGCAACAGGAACAAAGAGGAATGGGGCAGATGAACGTGACCATGCAGGAGACTTTCGGCGGAATCCGCGTCATTAAGTCGTTCGGCCGTGAGGAGCATCAGGAGAAGTCTTTCCGACGCGCGACGCAGCACCAGTTCTCGAACGCGATGCGCATTGTGAAATCGACGGAATTGACGGGGCCGCTCGTCGAGATCGTGGCTTCGATTGGTGTCGGGCTGGCGTTCCTCTACGTTTACTTCGCGAATTTGCCGGCCGGACAGTTCCTCGGATTGCTCGCGGGAATTTTCATCCTTTACGAGCCGGTCAAAACCCTAAGCAAACTGCATATCATTATTCAGCGCTCGATCGGCGCGACGACCAAGATCTTCGCTTTGCTGGATTCTGCGCCCACAGTTCAGGACATGCCACAGGCGATCGAACTACCTTCCTCGCAAGGACGGATCGAATTCGATGGCATCACATTCCGGTATCCGACGGCGACAACGAATGCCGTTCAGGCCTTGCATCTGCGCATGGAGTCGGGCAAGACCTATGCGCTGGTCGGACCGAGCGGTGCCGGAAAATCGACCATCCTCTCGCTTCTCCTCCGGCTTTACGATCCCACGGAAGGAACGATCCGGATCGATGGTCACGATCTGCGCAGCCTGACCCAAAAATCTTTGCGTCAACAAATCGGTCTTGTCACCCAGGAGACGTTTTTGTTTCACGATACCATCTTCAAAAATATCCAGTTCGGACGGCTTGATGCCAAGCTTGAGGAGGTTTACGCAGCGGCGCGCGCCGCCTTTGCGCACGATTTCATCATGGCCCAGCCGGACGGTTACGAGACCGTCATCGGTGACAAAGGAATGCGCCTCTCCGGAGGTCAACAGCAACGTTTGGCCATTGCGCGCGCGCTTTTGAAAAACGCGCCGATTCTTCTCCTGGATGAGGCAACGTCAGCACTCGATTCCGAATCGGAAAAACAAATCCAGGCTGCGCTGGAAGGCCTGGCCGCCGGACGCACGGTAATCGCGATTGCGCATCGGCTTTCCACCATTCTCTCCGCAGACCAGATAGTAGTCATGGATCAGGGCCTTGTCGTGGAAACAGGCACCCACGCTGAACTCCTCGAAAAATCAGGTCATTATCGGCGGCTCTGCGATCTCCAGTTTAATCGCGTGACCGACGAGTCGAGTGAAACAACCCCCGAGCCCGACGTTTTGGAAGAAGAGCTGGTCTGAAAATGAGGGTTGAGAGTAGAGCGTAGGCGTCTGTATCAGACCCGACTAATCATACGGCGTTTCGATAAACGCCCTCAATTGTTGCGGCGGTCTGCGACCGCCGTATCCCTATTTGATCCAACCCGCTCGTCGCCACATGCCGATATGGTGAAGTTCCTGCCGCCACATTCCTCTTCCTCAGGGAGAGGATTTAGGTGAGGGAATCTCGGTCGTACCCCTGACCGACTCGTTCGTGCCCTCCCCCACAATCGCAAGAAAGCGCGTTCGCTCTTTCTCATGCTCGACCTCACTTAGCACCGGCTCGAAGGCAAGGTTCATGGGCGGTTCCGACAGATTCACCCAAGACCGGCAACCGCCGTATCGTTTCTCATTTGGAAATGTCCACGAGGGCACAACGCGAAAGACACGCAAAAACGCCACATGCAAGCCGGGCGCCTGATCGTACGCAAAACGATCGCGCACTACCTCTGGTTGCAAGATGTGAAGAGGCTCCAGGCGTTCTGCGACCACACGCGATACCACCGTCCGGGAAAGCTCCAGCTTCGCCCATAACCTGATCTCGATGTTGCCCGGGTCCGTCTGCCGCAATTCAATGGTCTTATCGCGCACTTTTTCCGATTGTTCGTGAAACCAGGTCGGGAACAGAAAGAACTTCTCATACTTGAATGAGAAACCGTCGCGACCTTCCGCAATCCCGCCTTTGCGCAGAAGGATGCTTTGTCTGCCGCGCTCAAGCGCTTCGCACACGGCCGACCACTCTTTGAAACCAACACTTTCCATTTTGGGCCTCCCAAACTAGCGTTCCCTGGATGCCGTTCAATTTCGACCTGCATACGCATTCCTTTTTTTCGGGGGATGGCGTGTCCAGTCCCGAGGAGATCATTACGGCAGCGCGCGCGAAAGGCCTGCACGGTTTCGCCATTACCGACCACAACACCTGCGAAGCCGTCACCTACATGTTGAGCAAAGGCTTCATGCGGGCAGATGGCCAGGCCGTCGATGATTTTCTGATTATCCCGGGGGTCGAGGTGACAACAGCCGAAGGCCATCTCCTCTGCATCGGCACTACTTTGCCTAATCCGGGCAAATTGAAAGGGCGTCCCGCCCGGGAGATCTGCGACATGGTCCACGAGCGCGGTGGTCTGGCTATCCCGCCGCATCCCTACGATCTGTTTCGCGCTGGTATCCGATTTTCGGTGCTTGAAGCTCTGCCGATCGACGCGATCGAAGTGTTCAATGCCGCGACGACGCTGCGCCGTTACAATCGTTATGCCTTTAAATATGCGCAGGAACGCGGGCTGCCCATGACCGCGGCGAGCGACGCCCATCACGCAGCGGCGGTGGGCACGGCTTACACGATCCTGAACACTGACGATCTGTCGGTGAAAGGAATCCTGGCCCAACTGTTGAAAAGTAACGAATTGAACCAGCAATATCTGACCCCGCGCGACAGCATGCGCAAAACCTGGAACAATTGGCTGCGTTTACGCCGCCGGAAAAAAATTCCTGACCTACCCGCGAAGGAAGGCAAGAATGGCGGAGGCTGAACAGAGATTCAACGCTCAACATCGAATATCGAACTAGGGATAAAAGAAGTGATGTGTGACAAGCAGCCGCCCAACGTTGTAACGCTTCAACGCTTTAACGCTTAACGTAGTAACAATGTAACCACTCCCCAATCCATGCCCGCTTACATCATCGTTGAGATAGAGGTGACCGACCCTGTCGGCTACGAGGAATACAAAAAACAAGCCTCGGCCGCGGTACACAGCCATGGTGGCAAATACATTGTTCGAGGTGGCAAAACTGAAGTTCTCGAGGGCGAGTGGCAACCCAAGCGCATCGTCATTCTCCAGTTCGACTCGATGGAACGCGCCAGGGAATGGCTCCATTGCGAGGAGTATCGCGAACCGCGCAAGCTTCGACATAAAACGGCGAAGACGAACATGATCCTCTTGGAAGGCTTCGACGATTCAACGATCGCGAGGTAGGGACGAGCTCCGAAACGTCATGGGAGGGACGAGCTAGTCTCGTCCCAAAATTGTAGCGGTGGTTGCATGCCGCGCCGAAGCTGCGCGAAGGCGGGTGCCAACCACCGAATCCATAAACAGGTGCTTGGCACAAGCACCTCTACAACAAACCTCCCAATCAGTATCTATCCTCGTTCACCTCGATCCAGTAACCGTCCGGGTCCTGGAAATAAATTTGTTTCACGTCATCAGGTCGTAGTCGGATTTTCTCGACTCCGCCGTGACCGTCGTCATATCTGATTCTCGCTTTCTTTAATCGACTGATAAATTCGTCCAGCGACGAAACCGCAAAAGCAAAATGCATGTTTCCGGTATCAGGTGATTGGCTACCGCGAACGAGATGCAACTGATTGTGATCGCCGATCTTGAGCCAAACATGCCGGTCATCCTGAAAAGGATCCGCAATAACTTCAGCGCCGATCACATCCCGGTAGAATGCGGTACTCCTTTTTAGATCCGCGACGTATAAGGCGATATGATTGAACTGCGTCGGCATACGAGAGCGCTCAACCTAGCCGGTGGGGCGAGACTCTGTCGAGCCGATGAGAAACCAAGGAGCGGCGGCTTCCCAGCCGCCGAACTAAATTAAAACGGCGGTCTGGAGAGCGCCGCTCCTTGATACTGGGACAACAATTCGCTGAGTTTCTTCGGATCCGCCACCGGAGCCTGGCAGGTGAAGCTTTCGCAAACATAGGCCGCTGGTTTACTGTCAACCATCGTCATTGCGCGAATCGCTTCGTTATTGTCGCCAAGATATTTTTGGCCTTCGCTGCCATCGGCTAACAGCAGAACCTTATTCGGGAGGAAGTGCCGGTGGACTTCGGCCAGGAGCGCTTTTGTGCCAGGTGCATCGCGCGACCCGGCAATCACGATCTGGCGCGGTTTGCTTAGGCTAAAATCGACCGCGACCAGCATCTGCGGCATCGCGCTGGCAAATCTCGTGAGGGTTGGACTGAACGCCGTGATTGTTTTTTCGGCGAGCTCGCGAAATTTTGGATCATTTTTTATTTGCCCTAACCGCAGCAGGTTGAGCGCGGCGACGGAGCTGGCGGACGGTTCTGCGCTATCGTTGTCGTCTTTCATTCGCAAGACGACGTTTTTGTCTTTGCCGGTCGTGCTGAAGTAACCGCCATTCTTCCCGTCCCAGAACAATCGGTCTTGAATTTCCTGGAGTTCTGCGGCGAATTTCAGCCACTGGATGTCAAAGGAAGCTTCGTAGAGATCGAGCGATGCTTGAATAACGAACGCGTAATCGTCGGCAAATCCTTCGACTGTTCCCCTGCCCCCGCGATAACTGCGAAAAAGCATCTTGCTCGATTGATCGAAGAGATGCGCGCGGACAAAGGTAGCGCCTCTTGTCCCCGCCTCGAGATAGCGCGGCTCATCCAGGATCTGGGCAGCCCGCGCGTAAGCCGAGATCATCAGTCCATTCCAGGAAGCGAGAATCTTGTCATCGAGATGCGGGCGCGGCCGTTTCGCGCGGATAGAGAGCAATTTTTGGCGGCTTTCCTCGAGTAGCTTCTCGATTGCCGCGTCGGTCTTACTGAAATGTTTGGCGGTCTCCGATGTCGTGTGCCGCGCGTACAAAACATTTTTCCCGCGAAATTCACCGTGCGGATCGCTTCCAGCCCGCACATTGCCGTGCGGCTCTACGCCGTAGTAAAAATTGAAGGTCTCGGCGGCATTTCCCAGAACGGAATCGATCTCTTTCTTCGTCCACACGTAAAAAGCACCCTCGCTCTTCTGTAGCGGCGCTGTATCAGCGCCGATCTTTTTGTGCTCGCCGGCCTCATCTCGGCGGTCATAGACCGCCGCTACAGGGGGAACCAGGCTATCGGCGTCTTCGGCAGAGAAAAAGCTACCTTCTTTCGCGGTCATCTCGCGTGCAACGTAATCGAGAGTGTCACGCGCGACCGATGAGAATTGCGCGTCGTGCGTGATTTGGAATGCTTCGAGATACGCGACGGCAAGTTGCGCCTGGTCGTAGAGCATCTTTTCGAAATGCGGCACATGCCAGAAGCGGTCGACTGAGTAACGATGGAAACCGCCGCCCAAATGATCATGCATGCCGCCGGCTGCCATCTTTCGAAGCGTCACCAGATTAATATCCAAGGCGCGTTTGTCTGAATCGCTCTTGGGAGCGCGCGCGTAATAGCGAGCTAGAAAATTCAACGCAACCGGGCGCGGAAATTTCGGGGCGTCGCCAAAGCCTCCTTCCTTCGCGTCGAACGTGCTCGAAAATTGCTCGTAACCCTTCTCCAGAATATCGGCGCTGATCTTCTCAGAAGAGGACGGCTCGACCGTTTGCGATTCGCGGAGCGCTTCGACGATTCTTGCACCTTGCTCGGTGATTTTTTCCCGGCTCTCTTTCCACGCCATCGCGATGCGCTCGAGAACCTTGGAAAAACCCGGCTGACCGTAACGGTCCTCGGGTGGAAAGTACGTTCCGCCAACGAACGGTTGTAAATCCGGAGTTAACCAAACACTCATCGGCCAGCCGCCGTGACCGGTCGTTGCCTGGACAAAGGTCATGTAAACGCGGTCAACGTCCGGCCTTTCTTCCCGATCGAGTTTTATGTTTACAAACTCGCGGTTCATGACTGCAGCAACCTCATTGTTTTCGAACGATTCGTGGGCCATGACATGGCACCAGTGACAGGTCGAATAGCCGATCGACAGAAAGACCGGTTTGTTTTCGCGCCTGGCTTTGGCGAACGCTTCCTCGCCCCAGGGGTACCAATCCACTGGATTGTGCGCGTGCTGGAGGAGATACGGCGATTTCTCTCCAGCCAGACGATTAGTGTGCTCAGCGTGCGCCGGGGAAACCTCGGTTGGAGAATCGCTTGGGGTCACTCACCATGCTAACGTGCAACGCCATTGTCGCAACGCGCCTAGTCTATGCGCGTTGACACCGGCCATAGGCCGGTGGCTACATCATGCATGACCATGGATCACGCACATCTCATCTTGCTCTTCGGCGCCATTGGCATCATCGCGTTTCTCTACTCTTCCGTTGGGCACGCCGGCGCCTCCGGTTACATCGCAGTGATGGCGTTGTTTGGGCTTGCCACCAATGTCATCCGTCCGACTGCGCTCATTCTTAATATTCTTGTGGCATTGATCGGCGCCTTTCAATTCTGGCGGGCAGGACATTTCTCCTGGAAATTATTTTGGCCGTTCGCCCTTCTTTCGGTTCCAGCAGCGTATCTCGGTGGTTACCTGCAATTGCCAGCCGCCATTTTGAAAACTCTCATCGGAGTCGTGCTTCTCTTCTCCGCAGCACGTCTGTTTTTTCGCCGGGGCGATCCGCCCGACATCGCAGCGCCTTCTCAGCCGGTGGCGCTTGGTGTTGGTGCCGGAATTGGGTTGCTGTCCGGGCTGACAGGTACGGGCGGAGGAATTTTTCTCACGCCGCTGCTGCTCTTTTGCCATTGGGCCAGGACGAAAGAGGCATCAGCGGTTTCGGCCTTGTTTATTCTAGTGAACTCCATCGCAGGCTTGACTGGATTTATCACTGCGAACCAGGCTGTGCCTTCGCTGGCGGCAGTTCTAGCTGCGGCCGCGCTGGCTGGTGGAGCGGTCGGCTCTTATTTGGGCAGCCGGCGTTTCCCGGTTCGGACAATTACTATTTTGCTGGCCACGGTACTCGTGATCGCCGGGTGCAAGTTGCTCTTCACCAGGTAGGGACGGCTCTCCGAGCCGTCCGGGGGCTGTAGCCGCGGCGCTCTGTCGCCGCGTCCCCATAACGCCCCGACAGAGCGAGGCGGCTACAAACGAAACCGCCTTTCGCCAGGCGCGTCCGCCCTTCCAGGAGGGACGGCTTCCGAGCTGTCCGCTAAAGCTTACCAAAAATCGGACGCCTCGGAGATGCGTCCCTACCTGCGAAGCGAACGCGGCAGGGAGGCCGCGCTACATGACGGCGACAGAGCGCCGTGGCTACTGGAGCTGCAGCTTCGGTGCGGTGTCGGGCGACCATGGATTCACTTGAAAATCCGAGTCAACGATCTTCTCGCGATGGATTTTCAGGATCCTCCTTAACGCGACAACATCCAGGCCGTGACGGACCGGCATGAACGAGTCCAGATTCTTTTCCGCCAATTGAAATAATCGTACCGCAGGTTGCAAACGGCGGCTATGTTTGGGATGCGAGGGGTGCTCGAAGTTCTTTTGCAAATGAACAAACGCGCCTGCCGCCTGGATCAACCCTTTAAAAAAATTGTCGTCATCCGAATCTTTCTTTAACCAGACCTGCTCCAAAACATCGTGGGCCTCGTAATAACGCTGCTCGTTCCAACACTGAAAATAGGCGCGATAAAATGGATGATCAACGACCTGGCCACTGGCCGGATCCGCTTCTCCGCCAACGAGTTCGTTTACCAGCCTCGAAATCCGCTCGCCTTTGTCCATAAAGAGTTTTAATCTCCTCCCGGCTCAGATGATGGGCAAACCGGCAGCTTCCAAGGAGAAAATGTGGCGCGGGTATCGATCCCGTGAGCGTTCACAGCCCGCGCGGCTGTGCCACGACAAACAATGACCGGTGCCGCGTTCATTGTTCTCCTGATCGTCATTTCGATCCTGATTTCCCTCTCCGCGCTGTTCTCAGGGCTGGAGACGGCGCTGTTTTCGCTTAAGCCGCATCAGTTGCGACGTCTGCAGGATCACCATCCGGCGCTAATCAATTTCATCAAGATGTTCCGCGAGAATCCCCGCCGCATTCTCAATCTCCTCCTGCTCGGAGACGTCCTGGTCAATGTGCCCCTCATCATTCTGTGTCTTCTCATTTTATGGGAAGGTCCCGCCGCTGGAAAGGTTCCACAGTGGCTGGCGGCGATCGTTATCTTTGCCATTGTTGTGCTGCTTTGCGATTTAATCCCAAAGCTGCTTGCGCTTTCCGCACCGTATCGGCTTTCCGCTATCGGAGCAGCGGCATTGAAGATCTCGATGCCATTGCTGGATCGGGTCGGTCACGGACTGGAGCGCGTCAGTACGGCAGTGGTCGATCTCCTGACCCCATTGGAGTTGCGGACACGGCCTCGATTGAACGACGACGACCTCGAGACCTTGCTCGAGATGGGTGAAGAAGAAGGCGCGTTGAATGAAGCGGAAGCGGAGATGATCCAGGAAATCATCAAACTGGGCGACAAGACGGCGAAGGATTGCATGACACCACGGGTCGACACTTTTGCTCTCCCTGACGATTTGTCCGTCTCGGAAGCAATCGAGCGCTTGCAAGAAAAACGGCACCGGCGCGTGCCCGTTTACGTCGATACGCCAGATCAGATTCTCGGGATCATCGACGTAAAGATGTTTCTATTCGATCCATCGGATCACTACACCGAGCGATTGATCCTGCCCTCGTTCGTGCCGGAAACAATGCGCGCGCTGGACTTGTTGAAACTCTTTTTGACGCACGAGCAGGGGCTCGCCGTCGTGGTCGATGAATTTGGCGGCACAGAGGGCATTATCACGCTGGGCGACATCGTTGAGGAAATTCTAAGCGATGCGGTTCCGCGTGGTGACGTCGACCTTTATATCGAACCCTTGGAGGCCGGAAAATTCCTGGTCAGTGGCAATGCGCGCCTGGACGATCTGAGCGAACTTTTAGGGTTCGATCTCGAGGCCGATGGCATCGACACCATCGGTGGATTCGTCTTTAATCGCCTGGGTTATCTGCCACTTTCGGGAGCACAGCTCGAAATTCCCCGGCTGGCCATCACTGTCCGGCGCGCGGGAAGAAAAAGGATCGAAGAGATCCTGCTCGAAAAGACAAGCGTGATCGGCGAAAGCGAGGACGGCGCCGGGAATGGCGCCCCGAACACATGATCACCGGTCTCATCATCGCCTGTTGCTGGATGATTTCGTTTACCTTTAACGGAATCGAAAGCGGATTGCTCTCCATCGATCCGGTGCGGTTAAGACAAAACGTAAAGCGTGGTAATCGTGCCGCGCTTCGGCTTAACCGATTGCTGCAATATCCCGAGCGGTTGTTAGTGACAGTTCTTCTCGTTACGAACGCAGCCGATATTCTGGGCTTGTTACTGCTGACCAGGCAACTGGTGCGATCGTTCGGCTACAACGGCTTCTTCCTCGCGCTCATCATCGCATTGCCTGTTCATCTTTTCCTCCTCGGCGTTTTACCAAAGTCGCTTTTCCGGCGCTTTCCATTTCGGGCACTCGCGCGGTTGGCCGGTGTTCTTGAGGTTGTTTCGCTGGTTCTCTGGCCGGTTCTGGCGGTGGGAGCCCGGCTCGGCCGGCTGCTTTTGCCGCCGCGGGCCAGGCCAGGCCGCATTTTCGCCGCGCGCGAAGAGCTAAAGCAAATCACCGCGCAGGGTGAAAGGGAAGGTTCCATCAGCGCGACCGAACGAGCGATGATTCACAACGTCGTTGATTTTCGCGGCGTTCGGGTACGCGATGTAATGCTTCCTTTGGCAAGAGTGGTCGCGGTCCAACCCGAGACCTCGGTTAGCGACGCGATCAAGGTGAGCGCCACGTCCGGCGTCGATCGTTTGCCTGTCATCACATCAAATGGTGAACCGACCGGGCTGATCAACGTCCTCGACGTTCTGCTCGAGAAAAATGGAGACAAACCGCTCAGTCATTACATGCGCCGCATTGTCATCGCTGATGAAGGAGAGCCTGCCTACCGAATCGTACAGCGGCTGCGCGCGGCGCGGTTAGGCCTGGCCGCGGTGCGTGACAGCCGAAAACGCTTGTGCGGAATTGTCACGATCGAAGATCTCGTCCGGCGCCTCGTTTCTTCTTCTGAGACACACAACGCAACCTGAAAAGTCTTTCGGTAGTGGGCTGCGCGGCCGCCTCCGACAATAAATTCAACCGGATCCCGGCCGAACTACGCTTTTTCTTCGGAGAACTTTTGCTGACCCGTAAGGATCCGGGCCGAATTCACGAGGGCGAGATGCGTAAATGCCTGTGGAAAATTGCCGAGCTGCCGTTTTGCGATCGGATCATATTCTTCGGAAAGAAGCCCGAGATCATTTTGCAAAGTCAGCAATCGCTCAAACAGGCGCTTCGCGTCTTCCGTCCGACCGAGCATATGCAGGCAATTGGCCAGCCAGAACGAGCACGGCACGAAAGCGCCCTCGCGGCCGGGCAAGCCATCCACGTGCTCCTCGTCTGTGCGATAGCGGAGGACAAATCCGTCCTGCATGAGTTCGCGTTCAATCGCTTCGATCGTTCCCCGGACACGCGGGTCGGTCACGGGAATAAAACCGACTCTAGGCATCATCAGCAGGCTCGCATCCAGCGCATCCGATCCAAAAGATTGGGTGAAGGCGTTTTTTGAAGGGTTATAGCCGCGCTCGCAGACTCGCCGGTGAATCTCATCACGAATCTTTCTCCAGCGTTCCAGATGGTGGTTGCCCGAATATTTGGATGCTTCGGCAAGTTTGATTGCTCGATCGAACGCAACCCACGCCATCATTTTTGAATGAGTGAAATGTTTGCGACCTCCGCGGACTTCCCAGATTCCTTCGTCCGGTTCATTCCATTTCGTTTCCAGAAACCGCACGATTTCGACCTGCAATCTCCAATCCGCTTCGCTGTTCTCCAGACCTGCCTCCTGTGCTTGCTGCAATGCGAATAACACTTCGCCAAAGACGTCGAGCTGAAACTGATTCGATGCCGCATTACCCACGCGCACCGGCTTCGAGTTTTCGTATCCGCTCAGCCACGGCAGTTCGCGTTCTTCCAGCCATCGTTCGCCCTGGACGCCGTACATAATCTGCATCTGCGAACCAGCACCGGCAATCGCCCGCAATAACCACTCTCGCCAGGATTTGGCTTCGTCCCGGTAACCGACCGCCATCAGCGTGACCAGTGTGAACGTGGCGTCGCGCAGCCAGCAGTAACGATAGTCCCAGTTCCGGACCCCTCCAATTTCTTCCGGAAGCGACGTCGTTAGGGCCGCGACCAGGCCTCCGGTGGGCGCGTAGGTTAAACCCTTCAAAACCAGAAGCGAACGCGTCACGGCCTCCTTCCATGGACCAGTGTATTGGATTTGGTCGGCCCAGTTGCTCCAGAACTTCTCGGTATCGCGTAACGCGTGCTCCGGATGGATGGCAGCCGGTGGCTCTTCATGCGATGCGAACCAGGTCAGAACAAATGGGACACGCTCGCCCTGTTTCACGGTGAACTCGGCCACCGTTGTTAAATCTTTGCCCCGCGTTTCGATCGGCGTCCGCAGAATCAAGCCATCAGGGCCGGAAATCGCAGCGAGACCGCCGCCGATTTTTCTTACCCAGGGGATAATTGAGCCATACGAAAAGCGGATGATGAGCTCCATCGTCATCCGCACCTCGCCGCGTATTCCCTCAAGGATACGAACAATATCGGGATTGTGGCCCCGCGGTGGCATGAAATCGATCAACCGGACCGCGCCGCTTTCGGTTTCGAATTCGCTTTCCAGAATCAGAGTGGTGCCGCGATAACGGCGCCGCGATTGTTTGACTTCTTCGGCCGGCGCAAGAAGCCAGTGACCGTTTTTCTTTTCGCCTAAAAGTGAGGCGAAGCAGGCCGGTGAATCGAAGCGCGGCAGACAAAGCCAATCGACGCATCCGTCGCGACTAACGAGCGCTCCACTTTGCGTGTCGCTAAGAAACGCGTAATCCTCAATTTTTGCCGGCGACCTGTTCACTCGTTGTCGAACGTATTACGAACCGGCCAGCTCGGCGATTCCGTCGCGCGTCAGTCGAAAAACAGTCCAGTCGTCCATCGGCTTCGCGCCAAGTTTTCGATAAAACTGGATCGCCGGATCATTCCAATCGAGCACTGCCCATTCCATTCGGCCGCAGCCTCGATCGCGTGCAATCCCGGCCAGATCGACCAGCAAAGCCCGGCCGTAGCCTTTGCCGCGATGTTCCGGCTTCACGAAGAGATCCTCCAGATACAAACCGGGACGGCCCAGCCAGGTTGAAAAATTGTGGAAAAAGACGGCAAACCCGACCGGTAGGCCCTCTTCGAGGGCCAGGCGCACTTCCGCCGACGGGCTTGGCCCGAACAAGACATCAATGAGTTGTTCCTCCGTTGCACTCACTTCATTCGGTGCGCGTTCGTAGGTCGCGAGATCGCGGATCAGCTGCAGGATTGCCGGAACGTCATCCATCGTCGCTGATCGAATTTCGAACTTTGAGTCTTTCATCGCTGATCGGGTCTTGGACTTAATTCATAGATCATCCAACCCTGTGTCGCGTCAACCAGGGTCGCCGTTTTGGCAAGATGTTCCGCGAATTCTTTGTAGTAATCCAACCACCAAAATGTTTCCGAATAAAAGGCAATATGCGTGGCGCCGCGCGACCGCAACTGATCGAGATCGCTAATGGCGTCCGCGCTTGTGTTCGGATGACCGTTGTAAATGCCCTCTTTCTCGAGGAAGTGCCAGCCTTTGCGTTCCGCATAATATAGCGCCGTGGGATCACCGTAGTCCGCGACTATGACGAGCGATTTTTGCGGTGTCCGCTGCTTCAATTCCAGGCCGAGAGCACGCAAATCGGCCGCTGACGCGCGATAAAGCTGCTGCGCCGCGCTGTAACCTTCACTGGCAAAGACGGTGACTGCGACGAGCCCGAATCCGACCTTCAACGAGCGAAATGGAGCTAACCGCGACCAAATATTCTGAGCAACACAGCTGGCGAAGACAGCAGCGATCGGGACAAGAGGAAGCCGATACCACGGATGGCGATTGCCGTATCCGGCGATGACAATGAAAAGAAGCATCGCGGCCAGCCACGAATAAAACACACCCGCGCGCGGCGTTCCCTTTGCCGCGAGCAGCCCTGCCGTAGCAAGCACGCAAAGAAGCGGCGTAAGACTGTAGATAAATGTCTGTTTCGCAATCGTCCAGTACCACGCAACGGTCATCAATCGAACGCCCCCGGCGCCAAAAAAATGGTGCGGATAAAATTGCATGGCGATTTCGTGCGCGTGCCAATACCAAAGAATCGAGGGCACGAGTGAAATGATGGCGAAGAGCCAAAGAGTCCACTGCCGATACACCCGCCTGCCAAAACGTTCGCTTGCCAGGTAGAGGAGCGGAGCCCCAATCAGGACAGTTGGCAGTTTGATCAGTAACGCGAAGGAGATGGCGAGCGCGGCCGCACAAAAAGAAAACCATTTCCCGTTCGCCATCCAGCGCGAGAAAAGATAGAGCCCGATGAGGGACAGGCTGAGTGAAGGCATGTCCGGCATGAAACAGCGGCTAGTCATCAGGTTTAGCGGCGCAAAACTGTAAAAAAACAGCGCCCACACCGCCGTCGCGGTCCCGAGCAACTCCGACACGAGCAGGAAAAAGAACGGCAGCGAGACGGCGAAAAAGAGCACGGCCTGCCCACGTCCAATCCATTCCTGGACGCCGGCCAATTTGTATGAGAAAGCCGCGATGAATGGAAGTATGGGGAATTCCGTCCCAACATAACCGGGTTCTCCCCCTGCCCAGTCGATCTGCGGATAGGCAAAGTGAAAACCATGCAAAAGATAATTGCGGGCAATCGCAGCAACGTCACTTTGGCGCCAGCTCCATTCGTCGACAAACGGCTGCGTGATTCCAGGCAATCGAATCCCGACCGCCAAAACACCGATGGCAATTGCGAGATAAAGATGAGGATCAGGCCGGCGCACCATTCGCGTCTTGACAAAGGGGGGCGGCAAAGTCAATCGAGTACAGGCAGTTATCGTGAAAACGAGCTGATAATTCCGTCATGAACAACACATTTCACGTCCCGCGAATTTGTGCAGCCGCGACCGTGGCGTTGCTCAGCGCGGTTCTATTCTGGGCCGGATTCTCTCGCGCTCAGGCGCCGCCCCCGCCGGACGCACCAGACGTGGTCGAATATCAGAAACTGATTCCACTCCTGCCGGACGCGCCGGCGGACTGGACCGCGGATGAAGCGGAAGGATCAACCTCTGACGTTGGAGGCTTCCGATTGACGAATGTGCATCGTGATTACAAAAAAGGGAAAGGCGACAACGTCCCTACTGCCGCGATCAGCATTCTCGATTCGGCGGCCAATCCGGAATACGCCAGCACGACGACCGCGGCCTGGAATTACAACAGTGAAACGACGGAGGGATACAGCAAGGCGATCACAATCGATGGGAATCCCGGGTTTGAGGCTTATGAAACGGAGCGAAAACACGGGACACTCTGGCTGATGGTGGCGAAACGTTATTTCGTCCAGGTCGAACTGCAGCAGCAGGATCCGAAAGAGCTGCAGCAATGGATCAAGCGGGTGGACCTGAAGAAGCTCGCCGAGATCAAGTAATCTTCCGGATGAACACGGCGACGGAGCGCCGTGGCTGCATGCAGCCGCCTCGCTCGGTCGAGGCGCGGGCCAACCCGCTTAAATTCTTTGTGTCGCTTGTCTGACCAACGAAAATGATTGGAACAAGGTTCCTGGACGAACACGGCGACAGAGCGCCGTGACTACATGCAGCCGCCTCGTTCCGTCGAGGCGTGGGCTCACACGCTAAATTCTTTATGTGCCTTCGCGGCCTTCGTGGTTAATTTCAGCGCTTCATGTCTGACGAACGCAAATCATTGGAACAACGCGCGCAGATGACCGAGATCGAGCGGCTGCGCCATTCCGCCGCGCACGTTCTCGCGACGGCGATCCTCCGGATCTGGCCGGAAGCGCAATTCGCGGCCGGGCCACCGGTCGACAATGGTTTTTATTATGATGTCGATCTGCCGCACCGGATTTCCCCGGAAGACTTCGAGAAAATCGAGGCCGAGATGAAAAAGGAGATCAAAGCGAACCATCCCTTCGAGAGGATGGAGGTCTCGCGCGATGAAGCGTTGGAAATGGGAAAGAAAGGACGGCTCGCGGCGTTAAGCGATCGGAACGATCCGAGCAAGTTCAAGCTCGATATCATCGAAAACATTCCGGCGGACGAAAAGATCTCGTTTTATCGGAACGGCGATTTCATCGATTTATGCGCCGGGCCACATGTCATGCGCACCGGGAACATTGGCGCATTCAAGCTGACTCACGTGGCAAGCGCGTATTACAAGGGCGACGAAAAGAATCCGCAATTACAGCGGATTTACGGCACCGCCTTCAAGAACAAGACGCAGCTCGATGAGTATTTCGCCATGCTCGAGGAAGCAAAGAGGCGCGATCATCGCAAGCTCGGCAAGGAATTGGAGATTTACATCATCGACGATGATGTTGGCCCTGGTTTACCGCTGTGGTTACCCCGCGGCGCGGCGATAATTGAAGAACTGGAAAAACTCGCGCGAGAAACTGAGTTCGCTGCCGGCTATCAACGCGTACGAACACCTAACCTGGCACGAGCGAAACTCTACGAAATCAGCGGTCACCTTCCCTACTACGCCGAGTCGATGTTTCCACCGATGGATCTCAGTGAAGATCGGGGAGCGCACGCGCCCTCGCGTGCTGTTTCTGGCGCCTCGCCAGAAACCCCTGGAGAGACTTTGGCGGGGGCGCCAAAGTTGGCACGCGAGGCGCATGCGCTCCCCGGAGTCGATCGCTACTACCTCAAGGCAATGAACTGCCCGCATCACCACAAGTTGTTTGCGGCGCTTCCGCGCAGTTATCGCGATTTGCCACTGCGACTCGCGGAATATGGTTTTTGTCATCGCTACGAACAGAGCGGCGAGTTGTTTGGGCTCATGCGCGTGCGTTCAATGCAAATGAACGACGCGCATCTTTATATGACGCCGGATCAGTTCGAAGCGGAGTTCAACGCCGTCAACCAGATGTATCTGAATTACTTTAAGCTCTTCGGGATCGAGAAATATCTGATGCGCTTCTCGACGCACGACCCGGCGAAACTGGGACAGAAGTTTGTCGATGAACCCGAGCTTTGGCAGCAAACCGAAGCGATGACCCGAAACGTCCTAAAAAGTTCCGGGATCAATTTTGTCGAAGTCCCCAATGAAGCGGCGTTTTACGGTCCGAAGATCGACGTCCAGGCCTGGAGCGCGATCGGCCGTGAATTCTCCATTGCGACCAACCAGGTCGATTTCGCGCAGCCGCGCCGGTTCAACCTCAGATACAAGGACCGGGACAACACGGAAAAGGTCCCGCTCTGTATTCATCGCGCTCCGCTGGGCACGCATGAACGCTTCATCGGATTCCTGATCGAACATTATGCCGGTAATTTCCCGCTCTGGCTTGCCCCCGAACAGGTCCGCATTCTCACGCTCGGCGACGAGCCTCCGCTCATTGATTACGCGCGTAAGATCCATGAAGAACTTCGTGCTCATCAGGTCCGGGCCGAGGTCGATCTCGGCACCGATAAGATCAACGGCAAAATCCAGCGCGCCGAGCAGATGAAAGTCCACACCATGTTCGTGATCGGAAAGCGCGATATGGAAGCCGGCGCGGTCAGCGTCCGCGTTCACGGCAAAGGCAATCTCGGCGCCAAACCGCGCGACGAAGTCATTGCTGACGTGTTTCAGGCGATTCGAGAACGTCGCGCCTGATTCGGCTAGTCGGCCGCTTTGCGACCATGTAAAAGATCGCGATGGATTTGCGCGACGCCCTGAAGAAATATTTCGGCTACTCGGCGTTCCGGCCGCTTCAGGAGGAAATCATTCGCGACGCGCTGGCTGGCCGCGATGTTTTTGCGCTGATGCCGACTGGTGGCGGCAAATCGATTTGCTTCCAGCTGCCGGCGCTGTTGCGAGATGGCATGACGATCGTGGTTTCGCCGCTGATTGCGCTGATGAAGGATCAAGTCGACTCGCTTCAGGCCAGCGGCGTTGCCGCCACATTCTTGAATTCAACCCTCGACAGCGAGGAAGGGCGCAGGCGGTTTCGCGGGTTGCATCGCGCCGAGTACAAATTGCTTTATGTCGCGCCGGAAAGATTGATGCTCGATGGTTTCCTCGAAAGCGCGCTGAATTGGAATATCGCCCAAATCGCGATCGACGAAGCGCATTGCATCAGTGAATGGGGCCATGATTTTCGGCCGGAGTACCGCGAACTAAAAAAGCTTCGAAACCACTTTCCCGACGTGCCGGTGATGGCCCTCACCGCCACGGCAACGGAACGGGTCCGCGGCGATATCGTCAAGCAACTGAAGCTGCACGAGCCTCGCCGCTACGTTGCGAGTTTCAACCGCCCCAATCTGAGCTATCGGGTCGTGGCAAAAACGTCCGCCTACGACCAAACGCTTGCGTTCGTTCAGTCGCGCCCAAACGATAGTGGAATCATTTATTGCGCGAGCCGAAAGACGGCCGAGAGCCTGGCCAAGAAATTATCCGCGGACGGCATCAGCGCGAAACCGTATCACGCCGGACTCAACTCTTCGGCCCGGGGAAAACATCAGGAGGCTTTTCTGCGTGATGACGTCCGCGTCGTCACCGCCACGATCGCCTTCGGCATGGGGATCAATAAACCGAATGTGCGTTTCGTTTTGCACTACGATTTACCGAAGAACCTGGAGAGCTATTACCAGGAAACGGGCCGGGCCGGCCGCGACGGATTGCCGAGCGAGTGCGTTTTGCTCTTTAGCGCGAGCGATGTTGTAAAACAAAAGCGTTTCATCGAGGAAAAAGGCGAGGCGGAACAGCGTATCGCCCACGAGCAGTTGCGAACGATGGTGGCGTATGCCGAGACCCGTGAATGCCGCCGCGCGACTTTGCTCAGATATTTCGGCGAGGAACTGGTGAGCTGCGAAGGCTGCGATAATTGCCTAAACCCGCGCGAGACCTTCGACGGCACGATTCCGGCCCAAAAGTTTCTTTCCTGCGTTCACCGCGTCCAACAAAAGAGCGGATTCGGTTTTGGATTAAATCATATCGTGGAAGTCCTGACCGGCGGGAACACGGAAGCGATCCGCCAACGTGGCCATCATGAGATTTCGACCTACGGTATCGGGCGCGATTTGAAGCGGGAATCCTGGCAGGCGATCGGCCGGGAACTGACCCGGCTCGGCTTCGTCGCGGCAGCTCCGGGAAAATTCGCCACGCTGCAACTGACGAAGTCCGGGCTGACGACGCTGCGGGAAAGAAAACCAGTTACATTGACCAAACCTGTGGTCATTGAAGCGAAAAAACGCAGCAGATCGGCCGCCGGAGAAATCGAATGCGATGAAGAACTCTTCGAACGGCTCCGTACGTTGCGGCGCGAGCTCGCGGATGAACGCGACGTTCCAGCATATGTGATCTTCTCGGATGCTTCTCTGCGCGAAATGGCGCGGCTTTGTCCCACATCAGATTCGGAGTTCGAACGTGTTCCCGGCGTGGGCAAGCAGAAGTTGAAGGATTTCGGTGCGACGTTCACGGCGACGATCGCAGAATACGTCGCAGGTAGGGACGCCTCTCCGAGGCGGGCCGTAGGCCCTCTGGGCCGGAGGTGAGGCGTCCGTCTTAGGGTTCAATCTTGCGCGCTGCCGTGGACGGCTCGGAGAGCCGTCCCTACCTGGAAGGGCGGACGCGGTTTTCGCTGTAGCCGCCCCCTACTCCGTCCGGGCCTTCGGGGTAAAGCCGCGCGCACGGCTCGGAGAGCCGTCCCTACCTATTTCGGCTGTTCTTCGGCCGGCGAGATGATGATTCCTTTTTTGATGAGCAGACTTGCCACCGCTTCTTCCAGGTCATCAATGCCGACGGGTTTTCTCAAATAAGAGTCGCCGCACACCGCGAGCGCCTTTTGTTGTTCCTGGTCGCTGGCATACGCCGAATAATAAAGGACACCAACATCGGGTTGCAGTTCCCGCAATTTTTCACAAAGCTCAATTCCGGTTCCGTCTTCCAAACGAATATCGAGAATAAACAGATCAAACTCGATCTCGCGTGCGAGTTGCAAAGCCTCGCTCACCGTCCCGGCAGTCATGACCCCATACTGCGCGTCTCCCAGCACCGCCGCCATGAGCAGGCGTGTATCCTGGTTGTCGTCCACGTGCAGAATGCGGGCTTTAGTATGCTTCGCCATCTCGTTCTCCAGGCTATAACTCGAAGCTTTTGGCGCCCGATGCAAGCGTTACGATTTTACCGATCCTGTTTACACAGCCGGCGGTGAGCGGGGTTCGTGTCACCGCTGCTTCTTTTTCCGCGGCAAATTCTTCCGTTTCGTTGCCGCAAAGTCTTTGAGTTGTTTCTCGCTCATCGATTTTGCCATCTGGCGAGATGCACCTTTGAGCGACGATCGAGATCTTTCTCCACGTTTGGCGGCAAGGGCGGCGCCGGCGGCCATCTGCTGTTTTTTGGATTTTGCGGGCATACAATCTCATCGCAACACGCCTTGTTACAGGTCGTAATCACCGCGGATTCTGGCTGGCGATGACCGGTTGGGTGTCGCTAAACTGTTCGCCATGCCGCCAGAGTCGCCCATCGCCTCCGAACTAATCGGTTTGAAAAAGCGCCGATGGTGGTCCAGCCGTTGGTTTCTCCTGATCAGTGTTGGCCTCCATTTGCTCTTCGGATTGGGCGCCGGGTATCTGGTCGTTTCGCGTTATTCCCCCGCCCGCAAGCTGACTTTTTCGGCGGGACCGAAATCTCCGAACCCGGCCGAGAGAGCGTTAGAACATCGTGTGCAACTGCATGAAAAAATGAAGACGGCGCCGCCAGCCGTAACAAAACGCGTTCTAACAAAGGGAATGGCGAAGATCGAATTACCGCCCTTGCCCTCAGTAGCTACGCCAAAGGAATCTGCCGGGGTGCCGATGATGGCCGGGGCAGGACAAAGCGCCAGTTTCACTTCGCATCCAGGAACAATGGGCTCCGTTGGCGGCACCGGAACAGGCGCGGCGATTAACTTTTTTGGCATTCGCGACAAGACGAGCAGTGTCGTCATCATGATTGATGTGTCCGACTCGATGTTCACGCGAACGGGTGACGCGGATGGCGGCAAACTGGCCAGGCGAGGACGTGAACAGAATTTTCAAACGGTGCGCGACGAAGCGATCAAGCTGGTGGAAGGCTTGGGACCAAATGTCGAGTTTGGCATCGTGCGATGGTCGGGCGGCGCATATTCGTGGAAAAGCGAATTAGTTCCGGCCACGCAGGAGAATAAAGAGGCCGCCATCGCGCATATTCAAGATGAGGTCGACATGAAAAGGGCGAGAGCGAAGAAAGGTGAACACGGTGGAACGCGCCACGATCTCGCTTTACGGGAAGCGTTTAATCTAAAGCCGGAGGTGATTTACATGCTGACGGACGGAAATGCGACCGCCGCCCAGCCGGGAGGCGGAATGAAGCCAATTCCTCCCGACGAAATCTTCAAAGTTACGGACGCCGGTCAGAAGGCGTTGAGCAGACGCGCGCGATTGCACGTGATTTACTATCGCACCGGTGCCGATCGCCCCGACGAACGGCAGATGCTCATGTCGCTCGCCGCAAGAAATAGCGGCAAGTTTTTGACTGTTACCGCCAAAGGAGGGGAAGGTTGAGCGAGCGGATTTGTAGCGGTGGTTGCCTGCCGCGCCGTAGCTTCAGCGAAGGCGGGTGCCAACCACCGAAACCAGGGGACAGGTGCTTGGCACAAGCACCTCTACAACGGCGCTTCGGCATTCTGGCGGCGCCAGAGAAAATAAATTGGTATGCCCGTCAACACGATTAAGATGCCAATTCCGGAGGTGGCGGGAGCAAGCCAGGCAAGATCAGCGATCAGGATGCCCGCGAGTAAAATCGAAATGATTGGCACAATCGGGTATCCCCACGTGCGATAGGGACGCTCGGCCGCAGGATTCGTTCTCCGGAGCACGATAACGGCGACAACGAGCAAGATATAAAAAAGCAGATCGGCCGAGACGATGTATTCGAGCAGCTGGTTATAAACGTTTCCGTAGCCCACCTGTCCACTCGCTGAGTTGATCGTAATCGTGCGTGGCAATGTCAGAAAAGCGGTCCAGATACCCTGCGCAATCAGTGCGGCCGCCGGAACATGATGCCGGTTGGTTATGCCAACCCGCCGGAAAAACAAACCGTCGCGGGCCATGGCAAAATAAACGCGGGCCCCGGCAAGAATGAGGCCGTTATTACAACCGAAGGTTGAGATCATGATCGCCGCGGCCATGCAAAGCGCGCCCGGATGACCAAAGATTGAATCCATCATGGCAACGGCAACCCGATTCTGCGGCGCGTGCTCGATCTGCGAAAAGGGCAGCACCGCGATGTAAGCGAGATTCGCGAGCAAGTAGAGGACGACGGTGATGGCACAGCCATAAAGCAACGATCGCGCAAGATTTTTCGCCGGATCGCGCACCTCGCTGCCAACGAAGGTTACATTCGTCCAGGCCGTTTGAGCAAAGAGCGGTCCGACCATCGCTTTTCCAAATAATAAAGCCAGCGCCAGTCCACCGACGACGGTGAAACCGGGCTGGGCAATTTGCGGACTCCATCCGTTACTCCACGAATTCCACCAGTCCGATGACCGCGCGGCAGAGTGCGCGCTCCAACCGAGCGAGAGTCCTACGACAACGACGGCGGCTAATGCCGCGGTTTTGGCCAGGGTAAATGTGTTCTGCACAATCCGGCCGATCTCCAGGCCACGCGTGTTCGTCCAGGTGAGCAGAGCGATAAGCAACACTGCAACCAACTGTTCCGTGGAAAGACTGATGGCGTAACGATTGCCGATCGCGATCGGCGTGATCAAATACTGACTGGACGAAACGGCCGGCACGAACACGCCAAGAAATTTTGCAAAAGCAATTGCCACCGCCGCGATGGTGCCGGTCTGGATAACAAGAAACAGCGTCCAGCCGTAAAGAAAACCAAGCGACGGCCCAAAGGCTTCGCGCAAAAACACGTAAACACCTCCCGCGCGCGGCATCATCGTGGCCAGTTCCGAACAACAGAAGGCGCCGGTGATGGTAAGAAGACCAGCGACCGCCCAGGCAAGCAGGAGCCAGCCCGGGGCGCCGATTAATCGAGCTGATTCCGCCGAGGTGATAAAAATTCCTGAACCGATCATCGACCCGATGACGATCATGGTCGCGTCCAGCAGTCCGAGGCGGCGTTCCAGCTGCGAGGATTGATCAGCAGGATTGGGCATGCGTTGTTTCAATTGATCGCGCAGTGAGATCTGTTATCTCGTTCGCGGTGGTGGATCGCCACCTTTGGGCGCGACGCTGAGAGAATGGCGGCTGAGCCGCAAACATTTAACATCGCGCCCGGAGGTCGCAATCCACTTCTACCAGCGCTCATGCGGAATGTTTCGGCGAGCGGATGGTAACGCCCGCTTGTTCGAGGTGGGAACGCAAGGCGCGTGCAAATTCAACGGCCTCTGGTGTGTCACCGTGCACACATATCGTTTCGAGTTGGACGGAAACATCGCGACCATCCACGCTGCGGACTTTTCCCTCTCGCAGCATTCGCAATACCCGCGCCGCACCTGCTTCCGGATCGTGCAACAAAGCGTCGGGTTGCGTGCGAGGCACCAATGCTCCATTGGCAAGGTAATTGCGATCGGCAAAAACTTCGCGGACGACATTCAGATGATGCGACGCACCGGCAAGCGCGAGTGCGCTGCCTCCGGGTGCAAATAGAATCAAGGAAGAATCCGTCGCCACAATCGCGCGAACCACGGCGTCAGCGAGAGACGAATCGCGCGCGGCCATATTATACAGAGCGCCGTGCGGCTTTACATGGTTCGGACGCGCCCCGACGGCTTCCGCGATCGCCTGAAAGACGCCGAGCTGGTACTTCACCGCGTCGATGATCTCTTCCGGTGTCACATTCAGTTCCTTGCGCCCAAAGTTCTCGCGATCGAACAAACTGGGATGTGCCCCGATGGAGACTCCGCGCTCTGCCGCTGCGGAGATTGTTTGCCGCATTGTGTCAGCATCGCCGGCATGGAAACCGCAGGCGATGTTGGCGGAGCTAACGAGCGCAAGCAGTTGATCATCATTGCCGGCGCCTTCACCAAGGTCGGCATTGATATCGACCGGCACGTTCATGCGGCACGAGTTTCAAGGCCGACGCGGAACAGACCCAGATCGCGTTCCCGTTGAAAAAGAAACCGATGCGCTTCCGGCAATGAAATCTCTTTGAATCGTAGAGCGTCTCCCGGCCGAAGTTGAGCCGCGATGGGGAAATCCGCGGTAATGACGTGCGCAATTTTCGGGTAACCGCCGATTGTTTGGCAATCCCGCAGCAACAAGATGAGTTTTCCTCTTGGTGGAACCTGAATCGTTCCGGGCACGACGGCCTCGGAAATGAGATCGCCCATGTCGTCGCGCCAAAGCGGCGGCCCATCGAGGCGAGCGCCCATCCGATTTGAATCCGGCGAAACGGTAAACACGGCGTTCGAGAGAGCATGATGCGCTGAAGGATTGAATCGGCCCCAATCGTTCCCGCGAGTAAAGCGCAAGACTGGCTCGGATTTTGCCGACATCGTCCAATCCACCGGCGCGCTCCAGGCCGAGATCCTTGATTTTACCAAGAGTTCACCAACGGTTCGGGCTGAAGCCGACTCGCTCCCGAGCGGGATAACATCACCGTCGCGAAGGGCGCGCCCATCCAATCCTCCGAACTCCGCGCGTAAATCAGTCGATCGACTCTCGAGGATCGGCGCGACGTTGATTCCTCCGGAAATGGCAAGCCATGCTCGACAGCCAATCTTGGGCGGATTGAGCGCCAATTCTTCGCCCGGCTCAATCAGGCCGGCGCGGCCCGCGGGCAAGGATGTTGATCCGATCCGAACGTCGAACCCACCACCACACCACGCGACGAGCCGCCGATCTTCAAAGTGTCCTCTAAAACCGCCCAGCGTGATTTCCAGCCCGGCTGCTGTTTCCTCATTCTCGACCAGGAGATTTGCGATTCGCAGCGCGTGGGTGTCGAGAGCGCCGCCAACGGAGACACCGAAGCGCCGAAAACCTCTGCGACCGAGATCCTGCACCGTGGTTAAAAAACCGGCGCGCGCGACGCTGAGAGCAATTGCTTTGTTCAACGATTCAACTCTCCGAACTCTTCGAGCGTGATCGCGCGAAATCGCACACAGTCGCCGGCACACAGCACCGCCGGTGGAAATTTTTTTGGATTGAACAGTTTGATCGGCGCGCGCCCGATGACGTTCCAGCCGCCGGGAGAGGTCATGGGATAAACGCCGGTCTGACTTCCTCCAATCGCGACCGATCCAGCGGGCACTTCCTTGCGGGGAACCGGACGACGCGGAGTCGAGAGCCGCGGTGGCAACCCGCTGAGATAGGGGAAGCCTGGAGTAAAACCGAGACAGCTCACTCGATATTCCGCTCCGGTATGTTGTTCAATTACCTCCTCGGCGGACAGACCGCAGTGTTGTGTCACTTCATCGAGATCGAGAGCAAACTTCTCGTCATAACAAACTGGAATATCGATTGTGCTTATCCTCGACCGCGTCAATCGAACCTGACCATTGGCGATCGCGGTCTGAACGCGGCCGCCTAACCATTCAAAGATATTGTGCGGTTGGGCACCGGCGGCGACGACCTGGGCCGGGTCGTAGAAAATTGCGACCGTGGTATAGGCAGGCGCGAGCTCCGTCACCCCCGGAAGGTTGGCTCTCTTTAGAAAATTAAAGTAACCAAGCACTTCGTCCAAGGTCTCGTTGGGCGTATCCTCGAATGTCTGGCGCACGCGAAGGACCAGCGCCGAATCTCCCAGCGGTGTTATTTCCATCTGCGCGCGGCCCCCGAACGATTAGTTGGAGGATTTTGTCTTCGGATCATTGGACGAAATCGCTTCTGCAACGTTTTCCATTTTCTCCTTAATATCGCTCACCTTGGGATGTACCTCCTGGATTAGCTCGTGTTCCGCCTTCGAAACGTTTTCGATGCGCTTGGCTATTTCATGGAGTTCTGTCAACAAGGTGTCCTGTCGTGATGAGATGCGATGCATCCACCAAAAACAAACAACCCAGCACGCCAGCCCGATCCAAGTGAGCGCGAGGACAATCATTTCTAGCGTATATGGCCCTTTCAATAGTGCCGGTGTCAAGCTTTCGGGTTTATGAAAACGCCCTAGAAGTGCCGGAAAAGTGAGAATTTGGAAGCTTCTCGCGACCGCGTCGGCCCTGGCCTTCGCGCTTTGGTTTCTTTCGCCCAGTCGCGGCGTTACGCCTAACGACCCACATATCGTCGAAATTTCCTATCTTGGGCAAGCTGGTGTGGAAGCCGCGGCGATGAACGATGCCTTTCGTTTTTTCGAAGCAGAAAGTCGCCGCGCGCACGAACGCAATCCTTCGAACCCGATCTATCGGGTTGTCACCGGGCAAAACGCGTCGCGCGACCAGACCTCCGATCCGACGCGATTTCTGGTCAGCGTGGCCGGCGGAAGGCCGCCCGATGTGATTCGATTCGATCGTTACGCGGTAAGCGAATGGGCGGCGAGAGGCGCCTTTGCCAAGCTCGATGATTTCATCGCGCGGGACGCCTTGAGTGGCGATCCGGCTGCCATCCACCCGGAGAATTTCTACAAGTCCTGCTGGGAAGAAATCATTTATCAAAACCCGGTCAATCACGACACAGGTGTTTACGCCATTCCAGCGGATGTGGATGATCGGGCGTTGTTCTACAATAAGGACCTGCTGGCCCGTGCCGGCTATGTGGATGCGAATGGCGAAGCGCGTCCTCCTCGAACCTGGGACGAACTGGCCGAGATGGCGGGACGTCTGACCGAATACGATGCGCGCGGGTCGATCACGCGGCTCGGCTTCGCGCCAAATTTTGGCAACGCGTGGCTTTATCTCTACAGCTGGATGAATGGCGGCCAGTTTTTGAGCGAGGACCGGCGACGCTGCACTATCGATTCACCGCCGGTCGTGCAGGCCCTGGAATGGATGACAAAGATCTATGATTCGTTAGGCGGTGCGGAAAAGGTTTATGCTTTTCAGAGCAGTAATCAACCGGGAGAACTCGATCCATTTGTTCAGGGCCGGGTCGCGATGAAAATCGATGGTTACTGGAACTTCCCGGAGAATCTCGCCCAATTCGGACGTGATTTGAATTACGCCCTGGCCGTCCCACCATTACCGGCCAGCGAAGTGGCCCAGGGACGGCGTGGCTTCAGCTGGGTCAGTGGCTGGTGTTATGCCATTCCAGCGACGGCGCGAAACAAAGAAGGCGGCTGGGAATTGTTGCGTTTCCTCTGCAGCCGCGCCGCATTGCAAATCATCGCCGAAAGCGAACGCGAGCGTCTCGAAAGCATCGGGCGCGTCTACGTTCCAACGCAAAATTCCAATCGCGGAATTAACCAATGGCTTTTTGAAACCTACATCGCCAGCAACCCCGTGATTCAACCGAAAGTCCGCGAAGGCGCCAGGTTGCTGAACGATTTAATCGAAACATCGCCGATCCGCCCCGTCACGCCCGTTGGCCAGTTGCTTTTTAATGAACAAAGACGAGCCACCGAGAATGCAATTTTTCACAAGATGTCGCCCCAGGCCGCTCTCGCCCGAAGCAAGCAAGTCGTGCAACGACAGCTCGACCGCGCGTTAAGTCCCCCGCGAGGGCCGATTGTCCGTTGGAAATACTTCGTCTGGGTTTACGCGGCGCTTGTTCTAGCGGCAACGACAATCGTCATCAGGTGGGACACGCGAAAACGTGAGGCAGGGACATCTCTCCGAAACGTCCGGCTACGAAATCACTCAATGGCGGACGGTTCGGAGAACCCTCCCTACCTGAGGCGCAGTCGTTTCTTGCGATCGCAGTGGTGGAGCGGCTGGCTCTGCGCCTCACCGTGGTTCATCGGGTTCATCCTCTTCACCGGCGGCCCGATCCTCTTCTCCGTCATCATCAGTTTTTGCGATTACGACATCCTTAATCCGGCCCACTTCATCGGACTCGCGAATTACCAATGGATGTTCACGCGCGACCCCCTCTTTTGGAAGTCAATTGGCAACACTGCCTTCATGATCCTCGGCATTCCTCTCGGCATGGCGGTAAGCCTGGGCATGGCGATGCTGCTGAACGTGGAAGTCCGCGGGGTGGCGCTCTGGCGCACATGTTTCTATCTGCCATCCATTGTTCCAGCCGTCGCATCGGCCATCCTCTGGATCTGGATTCTTAATCCGAATGTCGGCCTGTTGAACAATTTTCTCGGCGCCGTCGGAATTCATGGTCCGAACTGGCTTCAGGACGAACGGACGAGCAAGCCGGCACTCATTCTGATGGGTCTATGGAGCGCGGGCGGAGGCATGATCATTTGGCTCGCCGGATTAAAGGCAATCAGCCGGACGTATTATGAAGCCGCCGCCATCGACGGCGCGAGCGGGTGGCAACGTTTCCGCCACATCACTGTGCCACTTTTATCGCCCTACATCTTTTTCAACCTGATCATGGGATTAATTGCCACCCTGCAAATCTTCACGCAGGCATTCATCGTCACGCAAGGTGGCCCGGTCGATTCGACCCTTTTCTACGCCTATCACCTGTTCAACAGCGCATTCCGTTTTTTGCAGATGGGTTACGCGTCAGCCCTGGGCTGGTTTCTGTTTCTCGCTGTCTTCGGCTTGACGCTTCTCCAGCTCCGGCTCTCGAAACGCTGGGTGCACTATGAAGAATGACGGAGCATGAAAATGCCCAACGCTCAACGTCCAACGCTCAACATTCAATTCAGAGACGGCCAATTGGGCGTTGAGCTGCCTGCCCCGATAGGTTTTCGGGGTTGGGCGTTGGACGTTGGACGTTTGCCATCTTCACACTGATGATGCGCCGAGCTTTAATCTACGCCGCCCTCGCGCTCGGCAGCATCATCTTCACCTGGCCTTTTATCTGGATGGCCGCAACTTCGGCCAAACTCGAGCGAGAGCTGTTCCGACAGCAGCCACGAACGCTGCCGCAGTCTCCCGGTCCGCGGCTCCAATCTCCTTACGTTGACACGCGCCTTTTCGCCGACGTAAACGGCACAAGGATGGATGAAACGCTCTCGCTGATAGAAGCGGCGCTGAGCAGGATGAACTACACCTGGCCGCAGGATCTCAATCCGGCTGAATTGAGAAAGGAAGCTTCGCGCGGGATCTACGCGCGTTTGCTTAACACGTTGCCAGCCGACCACTGGCAGAAATCCAGTGCGGAGCTGGGACAGGAAATCGCTGCTGCCATTTCACCGCAACTGATTGCCGATATTGTCGCGAACTTACGACGCGTGTTTTGCGTGGGACAATTGCGCATTCGCTCCTACGACTTGCAGGAAGAACAACTCATCGCGGGACAAGATGCCGCGGCCAATTGGGTCACAGCCGGATCGGCACCGGCGCGCCTCGTTTCCGCGGAATCGGGCGGTGACCGTTACGCTGAATTGCATTACGACTTCTCGCAGGGAGACCTGGTTACGCTCTCCCAGACTTTCACGACCAGTTTTCCTGTTTCACGTCTCCATCGCATCCAACTTTATCTGCGCAACGACGACACCTGGCACGCCATCACTCTTTTCGTGGAACGGAGCGGACAGCGGTTGCAGGCCCAGCATCCGGTTGACGATTGCGACTACAACTGGATCGTTGACACGTGGCAGGAGCCAGGACCGGACGATCGTCTCGATAAGATTCGCACCTGGACTTTGCTGAGGCCGATCGCATCGGGTCCGCAATTCACGAACGGACCAAATCAAATCAAGATCACCGTCGAGTTGAGCCGCCGAAATTTAGGCCAGGCGTGGGCGGCCAAGATTCTACACAACTACAGGCTAACGTTCGATTACATACCTTTCTGGCGATACGTCGAAACAAGCCTGTTCCTTGTCATGCTAAATCTGGCGGGGACGTTGATCAGTTGTTCGCTCGTCGCTTACAGTTTTGCGCGGCTGCAATGGCCCGGACGGACGGCCTCTTTTGCCCTGCTTCTCGGGACCATGATGATTCCTCCGCAGGTCACAATGATTCCGCAGTTTCTCATTTTCCAAAAACTCGGCTGGTACAACACCCTGAAGCCGCTCTGGGTCATGAGTTTTTTCGCCACGGCCTTCAGCGTTTTCCTGATTCGGCAATTCATGAAAGGAATTCCACGCGATCTCGAAGATGCGGCACGAATCGACGGCTGCGGGTTTCTGCGAATCTATTGGCACATCATTCTCCCGCTGATTAAGCCCGCCCTCGCCGTCGTGGCGATTTTTACATTTCTTGCGACATGGAATGATTTCATGGGACCGCTGATTTATCTAAATGATCAGCGTCTTTATCCGCTTTCCTTCGGCCTCTACGCATTTCAGATTCAGTCACTGCAACCGGGCACGATGGCAGGCATCGGCATGCTGATGGCCGGATCGCTCCTGATGACTCTGCCGGTAATCGCGATTTTCTTTTTCGCGCAGCGTTACTTTCTACAGGGAGTAACGCTGACCGGAATCAAGGGGTAGGGTACATCTTTGGAGTAACCGCCGAGGGGTCCCCGGCGCTGCCAACGCCACATTATCGGCCTTAAAGAATGGTGCACGTAACGCTCATAACTATGCCACGAGTGGCCTCGAAACGATACACAAGCGCGTTGGCCTAACAATAATATACCGATTCCTGCTAGAACGTAAGTTGCTCATTGTGAATCACAACTGAACAACTGGCGCAAATCGGTCGGGCCTTTCGCTTCCTGGCACAAATAGTGATCTATAGCGTGACGAAAGTGATTGCTCCGAAAATAGATCGTCGACCAGAAAATCAGCTCGTCTTACGAGCCCCGGTCGGTGTGAAATTGCCGGCAGCAGTTAGAACAGCAGAAACCCAAGAAAGAGAAAGTTAAGAAAATGCCAAAAGCAAAGAAAACCGTAAAGCTTCGCGATCAGAAGCCGTTGAAGGATCCAAAAGGCGGTGCTCATCATCATCGCCACGCCAAAAACAAAATTAGCAGTGGCGGCAGAGATCCGGATTCCGGCACCGGGGGACTTCTTCCCTGACGAAAAAGACGCCGCACTGTGGCTTGTCTGCAGTGCGGCGTTCGTTAGGCAGTGACATCGCTTTGCGATGTCCTTATCCGGCGTCCGCCCGGGACGGCGCCGCATTCTTATCTTTGGGCGTTCGCCACGATCTCGATCTTTGTCGTAACGTCTCGCCCAATCCCGGAAATCGCTTCAGCGCTCCGGCTGAACACTAACCCAAACAGGCGTCGATTGATCGGATCTGTCGTCACCTGCCAGCGTGACTGTTCTCCGGCCGGTTCGCCTACCAATTTTACATGCAACCCGATCGGCTGTGTCACTCCGTGCATCGTCAGATCGCCCATCACGTCTGCGCTTTGACGGCCGGTTTGTTTCACGCTTTGACTTTTAAACATAATCTCGGGAAACTTTGCGACGTTGAAGAACTCTGCACTACGCAGATGATCGTCGCGCTTCCGTATTCCCGTATCGATGCTTTTTACGTCGATACGCACCGAGACCGATGAATGTTCCGGGTGATCGCGATCGAGATCGATCGTCCCCGAAAATCGGTTGAATTTGCCGGGGGCGTTGCCGATGAAATGATGAACTTCAAAGGCAATCGTGGAACCGGCCTGATCGAATTGATAACTATCGTTGGCCTCGGCCTGGCCGGTCGCCAGCAGGCCGATGACCGCGGCGACGGCGGAGTAGAGCGTGGATTTCATGGACTTTTCAATGTTCGCGCGCTGTTTGCCGGGGTGGTGGCCACCGCGTTCATCAGGGCCGCGCGCCCAGAAGGCAATTTCCCAAATAAATTCGCCAGGGCAACCGCCGGATCCGCTTTCGTTTCATGATGCACCCCGGTAATCCGCGCCAGCTCGATTTCGAAATGAATCACTCCCCGCAAATTCGGATCGGTCGTATCAAGATAACCGAACGCGCGTTGTAATAACTTGAATAATTCCGGTTCGCTGTGATCGCGTTCCGTGCATAGCTCAATCAATTCCACAAAATAAGCGGCCGCTTGCATGCGCCGGTAGCTTCGCCGAATCCCGGCGAACGGATTCCGCAGAACGACCTCGGTCAGCGTATGCAAATCGGATTTGCGGCTCGGTGCGATTTGAATCTCGACCTCGAAAAAAAGATCCAGTTTCCCTGCGAAAGGGCTCCTGGGGCGCCGCGCACCTTTGGCGATGGTTTGGATGCAACCAAGCGACTCCGTGCACCACGACACGATCAGGGTGGTGTCGCTAAACTTGCGTTTCCGCAGGAGAATCGCAGCCGTGGTCTGCACATTTGGAACGTAGCACGTTCGCAACGAGAAGCGGCTTCCCGCCGCTTTGTCTGGAAAATACGTCTGGAAGGTGTGTCCGCCGCTCGGTGCGTCCCTAACGATTTACGATGTGCAGCGCGCGTTTCTCCACCGCGAGGGCGGCTTCTTTTACCGCTTCGCTTAAGGTGGGATGCGAGTGACAGGTGCGGCCCAGGTCTTCCGAGCTGCCGCCAAACTCCATCACCGACGCCGCCTCAGCGATCAACTCGGATGCAGCATGTTGCAGAATGTGCGCCCCGAGAATGCGATCGGTCTTGGCGTCAGCGACAAATTTTACCATGCCTTCAACGTCCTCGTTGGCCAGGGCACGGCCATTGGCCCGGAAGGGAAACTTTCCGATCCGAACTTCGATGCCCTTTTCTTTCGCCTGGTCTTCGGTCAGGCCAACTCCAGCGAGCTCAGGATTCGTGTAAATGATTCCCGGGATCACATCGTAATTCACGTGCCCGGACTTGCCGGCAATCGTTTCCACGCAGGCAATGCCTTCCTCTTCCGCCTTGTGCGCAAGCATGGGGCCCGCGATGACATCGCCGATGGCAAAAATCCCTTCTACATTCGTGCGAAAATGTTTGTCCACCTTGATCCGCTTTCGCTCGTCGAGCTGAATCCCGACTTTTTCGGCACCGACCCCTTCCGATAAAGGACGCCGCCCGACCGAAACCAACACTTTATCGGCGTCGAACTTTATCTCCTCCGATCCTTTGCTCGCCGTAGCCACGACCCGTCCGTTTTCGACTTTGATCGCGCTTACTTTCGTCTCCAGATGAAAGGTCACGCCTTGCGCGGTCAACGCGCGCTGAAGGAGGTTGGACAATTCGAGGTCAAAACCCAGCGCGATCCGCGGCAGAAACTCGACCACTGTGACTTCCGATCCGAGCCGATTCCAGACCGACCCAAGCTCCAGTCCGATCGCGCCCGCGCCGATAACCAGGAACTTTGCCGGCGCTTCGCCAAAACAAAGTGCCTCGGTGCTGCTGACAATTGTGTCACCGTTGAACTTCGCAAAAGGCAACTCGATGGGCACGCTACCCGTGGCGATGATGATATTTTTCGTTTCGATCTCCTGCGTCTCGGCGGCGGACGACTTCACCGAAACTTTCCCGGGTGCGGTGATCGTGCCCATTCCTTCGAAAGTCGTCACTTTGTTCGTTTTCATCAGGGCGCGCACGCCGCCGGTGAGCGTTTTCACGACCTTGTCCTTGCGTTGCAGCATCTTCGATAAATCGACGGTCACGTTGTCGATCATGACGCCGTGTTTGGCGGCCTCTTTCTTCGTGAACATGAAGTGATCGCTCGAGGTCAGCAGCGCTTTGCTCGGAATACAGCCGATGTTCAAGCAGGTCCCGCCGAGTTCCTTGTCTTTCTCGATGATTGCGGTTTTTAAACCGAGCTGCCCGGCGCGGATCGCAGCCACATACCCTCCCGGCCCCGAACCGATGATCACTACATCAAATTTGTCCATAATCTAAAACAGGTAGGGACGCACCTCCGAGGCGTCCGACGCTTGCTACCATACATGAGAATTCGACGGACCGCTCGGAGAGCGGTCCCTACCTGATCAGAAATCGAGCGGCAACTTCGTCGGGTCCTCGATGCATTCCTTCACTTTGATCAGGAATGTGACCGCTTCTTTGCCATCGATCGCGCGATGATCGTAACTGAGCGCCAGATACATCATCGGACGCGCTTCTACTTTCCCCTCGACCACCACCGGCCGTGCCATGATTTTATGCATACCGAGAATCCCGCTTTGCGGCGGATTCAAGATTGGCGTGCTCATGAGCGATCCATAAACGCCGCCGTTCGAGATCGTAAAAGTACCGCCCTGTAAGTCTTCGATTTTCAGTTTGCCCTCGCGTGCTTTCACCGCGTAGCCGGCAATGTCGCGTTCCAGGTCGGCGAAGCTCTTTTTGTCGGCGTCCCGCACTACCGGCACAATAAGACCGCGTTCGGTCCCAACCGCTACTCCGATGTCATAAAAGTGATTGTCGATGAAATCCTCGTCCTCAATCCGCCCGTTGAGAGAGGGCACCGCCTTCAGACCTTCTACCGCGGCTTTAATAAAGAAGGACATGAAGCCGAGCTTGAGCCCATTCTTTTTCGTGAACTCGTCCTGCGATTTTGCGCGCAATTCCTGAACGGCCGTCATATCGCATTCATTGAAAGTGGTAAGAATAGCCGCAGTGTGCTGCGCCATGACGAGCTGCGCGGCGATCTTGCGACGCAACGGCGACATCTTTCGGCGGGTGAAGCGTCCATCATGTGATTCCCGGTTTTCCGAGGCAGGCGCCGTGGCCTCCGCCGCGGGGGATGATTTCGCCGGAGCTGAACCAGCACGATCCAACCCTTTGTTTTGCGCCGCCGCCAACACATCTCCTTTAGTCAGGCGACCGTCCTTTCCCGTACCGCTGATTTTTTCCGTGTCGACGTGGTCTTCATCGACAATTCGCCGCACCGCGGGCGAGAGAATCTCGCTCTTCTCGCTTTTGCCAGCGGGTTTTTCCGCGGTGCTTTCCGCCTTCTTCGGTTGTGGCGGCTCCGGTTTTGACGCGGCCGTTTTAGAATCGTCTATGACCGCGACGACCTCTCCGATTTTAACTTCCTGGCCTTCACTGACTTTCGTCTCGAGCACTCCCGCTCTTTCCGCTGATATCTCCGTGGAAACCTTGTCCGTCTCAAGAGTGAACAAAGCGTCACCGGCATTTACGAAGTCGCCTGACTTCTTATGCCAGACGGAGACGACTCCGCTTGTAATCGACTCCCCGACAGCGGGAATTTTCACTTCAAGACTCATGATTCGCCTAGATTATGCGCAAACACGGTTCGTCGTCGAACCGAACATTTGCGGGGATTAGAATGGGCGATCGAGCCAGCGGCGAAAACCCACTAAAAGCGAGACCCTGAAAAATAATGGGGGCGAGACGAGATCGGGGCAGTTGCCCAAATCCAAGGCAACATTTCAGGCTCGGCATGACAAAAAGAATGGGACGAGACGAGCTCGTCCCTCCCGAAGGGGAACTACAAAGTGAATGCTTCCTTGATCAGCTGCGCTTGTTCGCGTTTGTGGATGGCAAGTGCGCCAACGGCCGGACTGGCGCTGGCATTGCGACCGGCGTAGGTGATGTCGCGCTTAAACATCCCGCGTAAACGCGGCTCGATGAATGTCCAGGCACCCATGTTTTGGGATTCTTCCTGGCACCAGACGAGCCTGGCGGTTTTTGGAAACGGCTTCACCAGAGCGCGCAATCTTTTTTCAGCTAACGGATAGAGCTGTTCGATCCGAATGATGGCGGCGTCGCCGATTTTGCGCGTCTCGCGATAGTTCAGCAGGTCGTAATACACCTTGCCCGAGCAGAAGATAATTCGCTTGGTTTTATCAGCTGCCCCCACCTCTGGTGCGCTGAGAATTTCTTCGAATTTTCCGCTAGTGAAGTCTTTTGTGGGCGACGAAGCGAACTCGGCCCGAAGCAAGCTTTTCGGGGTCATGATAATGAGCGGCTTGATGAAGTCGCGTTTCATCTGGCGACGCAACACGTGGAAATATTGCGCTGCAGTCGTTAGGTTACAGACCTGGATATTATCCTCGGCGCAACCCTGGAGGAAACGCTCGAGCCGGCCGCTGGAATGTTCGGGTCCCTGTCCTTCGTAGCCGTGAGGAAGGAGCAACACGATGCCGCTGGGGCGCTGCCATTTGGATTCGGCGGAAACGATGAATTGATCGATGATGGTTTGCGCGCCGTTGACAAAATCGCCGAACTGCGCCTCCCACAAACACAACATGTTGGGAAAGTCGAGAGAGTATCCGTAATCGAATCCGAGCACAGCAGCTTCTGAGAGCAGGCTGTTGTAAATGCAAATGCGAGCCTGCTTTTCGGCAAGATGCATCAGGGGTACATAAGGTTCGCCCGTCTTCTCATCATACAAAACCGCATGGCGCGTGCTGAACGTGCCGCGCGAACTATCCTGGCCGGATAAACGAACCGGCTTGCCTTCGAGCAGCAAGGATCCGAAAGCGAGCGCTTCGGCGTAATGCCATTCATAGGGACCGCCGTTTTCGAAAACTTTGCGCCGGTGCTCGAGGACGATGCGTTTGATCCGGGGCTGGAGATTAAAGTCCGCCGGAATTCGCGTCATCCCGTCGACGATTGTGCGAAGCGTTGTTTCACTGATCGCAGTGGAAACATCAGAACTCGTGTATTCGGGCTGAAAAACCGCTGTTGATTCTTTGAATTTGGCCTGCTCCCCTGCTTTTTCCTTCTCGATTGCTTTGACTTCTTCAAGGGTCATTTCGAGCCGAAGCTCAAACTCCGTCTCCAGCGAGGCTGCATCGTCATCATTCAGGACACCGGATTCGAGTAACTGCCGTTTGTAGAGCTGGGTCACTGAAGGTCGCTTGTCGATTTTCGCATAAAGATGCGGTTGAGTGAACGAAGGTTCGTCGCCTTCGTTGTGGCCGTAGCGGCGATAGCAATACAAGTCGATCACCGCGTCGCGACCAAATTCCTGCCGAAAGTCGAGTGCGATTTCGGTAACCAATTTCACGGCGAGCGGATCATCACTGTTCACGTGAAAGATCGGCACCTCAATCATCTTGGCCACGTCGGTGGCGTACATGGATGAACGTGCGTCTTCCGGCAGCGTCGTGAACCCAATCTGATTATTGACCACCGCATGCACGGTGCCGCCGGTGCCGTAACCGGGCAGTTGCGACATGTTGAGCGTCTCGGCCACGATCCCCTGCCCGGCGAAAGCAGCATCGCCATGAATCAACAACGGCAGCACTTTGCGGCGATGTTCGGTATCCCCACGAATGCGCTGGCGCGCGCGCGCAGTACCTTCCACAACCGGATCGACCGCCTCAAGATGACTTGGATTGGCCGCGAGCCTGATCTCGACGGCGGCACCGGACGCGAGCTTGCGAACGGTACGATATCCAAGGTGATACTTCACGTCACCATCACCGGCGACGAGGTCGGGAATATAATTCTCGGTAAACTCGGTAAAGATGACCTTGAGAGATTTGCGCAGGAAATTGGCCAGCACATTAAGCCGGCCGCGATGCGCCATGCCCATGCAAATCTCCTCGATCCCGACGTCCGCGCATTTGTGCAGGATGGTGTCGAGAATCACCATGAGCGACTCCGCGCCCTGAAGAGAGAAACGCTTCTGCCCGACGTAGCGGGAATGAAGAAAGGTCTCGAACGATTCGGCCTCGAGCAGCACCCGCAGCAGAGCGATTTGAACGTTCTTCGGCGTCTCGCGTGTGTGTGGCCGAGATTCCAACCGGTGCAGCACCCAGTTTCGAATCCGGGTGTTTTGAATGTGCATGAACTCAGCCCCAATGGTATCGGCGTAGATTTCCTCCAGCGCCGCGATCATCTCGCGCAGCGTCATCGATCGATTATTGAGGAAGTATTTGGAGGCGACCTGCAGGTTCAGATCCTTCTCGCTGAACCCGAGCTCACGCAGCGTCAGCAGCGGGTTCTCGGGGCGCTTGTCGACGAGCGGGTTTACCTGCGCGATCGTATGACCGAGCGTGCGGTAGGCGTAAACCAGTCCGTCGATCCGTGTCTGCAACGGGCTTTCCCGCACCTCGGTCCGGGTGCCGGCAGCCGCCGCAACTGCGCCATTCTGCGGGGGCAGATTCCCAAGCTCGAACCCCTCAAAAAATGCAGACCACCCGGTGTCGACCGACTCCGGATTTTCCTGCCAACGCCGGTAATTGGTCTCGATCAAATCGAGATTTGCCCGGGGAGAGATTGAGGTGCGCATCCGAGTTTAATCTGCCGTCAATACCGATGGCAGCAAGTTGACAGTGTCGGCAGTGTTCCTTTACTTGCTCGGCACAATGAGCGGTTTCAACATGGTGGAATGGGCCGGACGGGCAACTCCGGGGAGCGCACGCGCCTTGCGTGCTGTTTGCTGCGCCCTCGCAGCAAATTCTTCGTTTTCTTCGCGCATTTTGCGTTCGGCGAGGCGCCGAACGCGGCACGCGAGGGCGCGTGCGCTCCCCGGAAAATCCGGCATCGCTTGCATGTGCTTTCTAGTTGCCGGCGCATTCAGCGCGGCAAGTTCGTCCTTTGCGCAAGCTGATCCCGCCGCCGAGCCGGCCGTCCTGGCCGTGGCAAAAGTTTTGCCCGCGGTGGTGAATATCAACACAGAGCGTGTTGTCCGGCGGACGGTACGCGATCCATTCGATGATTTCTACTCGCAATTTTTCGGAAATTATCGCGGGCGCGCGCGTGAAATTCGTCAGACTTTGCAAAGCCTGGGCTCGGGTTTCATTGTTGATCCCGCGGGATATATCGTGACCAACCAGCATGTCGTCGAACGAGCAGCCGATTTGAAAATTCAAGTAACGACAAACGACAACAAAACCTACAACGCGCACTACATCACCGGGGACGAAAAGAAGGACCTGGCCTTCATCAAAATCGATGCCAAACCGAATTTCCCGTATATTAGTCTCGATGACATTTCACCGAACCTGCTGGGCGAAACGGTGATTGTGGTCGGTAACGCGGTAGGTTACGGCAGCTCCATCAGTCGCGGAGTGTTAAGCGCGGTCAAACGCGACATCACTATCGACAACATTGAATACAAGGATTTGATTCAGACCGACGCCGCGATCAATCCAGGAAACAGCGGCGGCCCGGTGATCGATTTATCCGCACGGCTGGTGGGTCTCAGCTCCGCCAAAATGGCGTTTACGCCTCAGGGAGTGCCTACCCAGGGGCTTGGCTTCGCCATTCCCGCCGATGTCGTGCGCGATTCGGTCACGGCGTTCCGAAAGGTGGCATCGAAGCAGCCGCGCCCGACCGCGCAGCCGGAGGAACCGCAGACGAACAAGTCCGAGGAATTGTTCGGCATTCAGCTCCAGGATCTGACGGCGGAATTGACCGCCGCGCTAGGTTATACGTCGGGACGTGGTGTTCTTGTTAGCGCGGTCGAGGCGGGCAGTCCGGCCGATGAAGCTGGAATTGAGCGGGGCCTGGTGATCTATCGGGTCGGAAAATACGACGTGAACTCGGTTAAAGAAATCGAAAAGCTGTTGAGCCAGGCCGCTCCCGGATCCAGGGTCGATTTTGCAATTGGCGTGATTCGCGGCGACGGGTCCGGTCAGCGGATTGAGACGGTGACATTGTCCGCTCGCTAACAATTTCAAAAAAAGTGGCAACAGTACCCGAGGTTGATTGTCTCAAGAACTAATTCGCAATGATCAAGGTTGAACATCTGACCAAGCGTTACGCCGGCCACACCGCAATCAAGGACTTAAGTTTTGAGGTGGGCAAAGGTGAAATCATGGGGTTTCTCGGACCCAATGGCGCGGGGAAGACGACCACGATGAGGATCCTGGCGAGTTTCATGCCGCCCACGTCGGGCCGCGCCACTATCGCCGGATTCGACATTTTCCGTCAATCGTTACAGGCGCGCTCGCATCTCGGCTACATGCCGGAGAACGTTCCTCTTTATAATGACATGCGCGTCACAGAATACCTGGATTACCGCGCAGCTCTGAAGGGTGTGCCTCACCGGCGCATTTCAGAGCGAGTCGGCGACGTCAAAGAACTTTGCGGGGTGAAAGACGTGGAGAAGAAACTGATCGGGAACCTTTCCAAGGGTTATCGTCAGCGCGTTGGGCTGGCCGACGCGCTTTTGCACGAGCCAGACCTGCTGATTCTCGATGAGCCGACCATCGGGCTCGATCCAAATCAAATCCGGCAGGTCCGCGAGTTGATCAGGAACCTCGGCAAACAACATACGATCCTGCTTTCGACTCATATTTTGCCGGAGGTCGAAATGACCTGCAGCCGCGTCATCATTATTCATAAAGGCCGGATTGAGGCGTGCGACACACCCGAAAATCTTCTGGGACAGATCCGCCAGGCGGGGGGCGTAGTGATCGAAGCAAAGGTGGGGAGCGACAATGGTGCGGAGGAGCTGAAGAAAATTACGGGAGTGCGTGATGTGACGACCAGCAGCGATGGAGATTGGAAGATCTTCTCTCTTCGCGTCGAATCCGGTGCCGATGTGCGCGAGGAAATCTTCCGCTTGGCAACGGCGCGGCGTTGGTCCGTGCGCGAGCTCAGTCAGCGTCGAGCGACGCTGGAGGACGTGTTCGTCGAGATTACGCATTCGGATGAGGCATAGGCCATGAAAGAAGAAAACGCCCAACGCTCAACCCCCAAAACCTATCGGTGCAGGCAGTCCAACCCCGAAGGTTTTCGGGGCCGTCCATCGGCAGGCGCTCAACACTCAACGCAGCGCAGCGCTCCTGCTCGTGCAGCTATAGCCGCCTCGCTCTGCCTGCCGCGCCGGAGCCTTCCGGCGAAGGCGGGTCGAGGCGAATTCCTAAACACGGCAGCTGTGCGCCGTGGCGACAATTTCAGCGTATGAGAAAATTTTTCGTTCTGCTCATGCGCGAAGTGCGCAGTTATTTTTATTCGCCCGTCGCCTACGTCGTTCTCGTATTTTTCCTGATCATCACGGGCGTTGATTTTTATTTCCAGATCTCGTTCATGAATCAGCGACCGATGCAGTACTCGGTGCAGGAGGCGTTTTTTAATTCCATTTTCTTTTGGTTCGCCTTTGTCCTGATCTTCCCTCTGATCACGATGCGATTATTCGCGGAGGAATTTAAACTGGGCACGATCGAGCCGCTCATGACGGCGCCCGTTCGCGACTGGCAAGTGGTGCTGGCCAAGTTTTTTGGCGCGCTCGTCTTCTACGTTATTCTCTGGCTGCCGACGCTCTTGTATTTCGCGGTCTTTCAGAAGATCACACAGCAGACGGCGGCCAATTCGTTCGGCTCCTACTGGGGCTCCTATCTGATGCTGCTGTTGCTCGGAATGTTTTATCTGTCCGTGGGCTGCTTTGCCTCTGTCTTGACGAAGAACCAGATCGTTGCGGCCATTATCTCCTTCTGCGCGATCACCCTGCTGTTCTTTCTCGGCCTGGTGCAGTTCATCCTGCTCGACGTCAGCTCAACGATGCGTGCGTTGCTGGGTTATTTTTCTGCGATCGAACATATGGGCACGTTCTCCCGAGGCGTGATCGATACCCGACCCATCGTTCTCTACCTGTCGATGACGATGGTAATGCTTACCCTGACCTACCAGGTATTCCAATCCCGCAAATGGAGGCTGTAACTTCAGCCTAACAACGATGGATACCTCGACTGCTGAACCTCCATCCCAAACGCGACCAAAGCGAATCGGACGACTCCAGATTGGAGTCAACGTCCTGGTTCAGGTCGTGCTCGTTCTCTTCCTCGCGGCGCTGGTCAATGCTCTCGCCTTCCGCCACTACAAGCGATGGGATTCCTCGCGCGATCAAAAGTACGCGCTTTCCGACAAAACGAAGCGTTTTCTCGATTCGATCAAGGGCAAGGTGCGAATCACAGTCTTTTTTGCCCCGAACACGCCGATCACGGTCGATGTGCAGAATCTGCTGACCGAGTATCAGTACGCCGGCAAGGGAAAGATCGACGTTGAGCATATTGATCCGGAGCGGAATCTCTCCCGCGCCAAGGAGCTGTTTGAGAAATACAAAGTCGTTAGCGACGAAAGTTTGCTGGTGATCGACTACAATGGCCGCAACAAAACAGTTAAGGCTTCGGAAATGGCCGAGATCGACCAGAGCGGAATGGCCATGGGCGAGGGGCCACACGTGGCGGCGTTCAAGGGCGAACAGGCGCTGACCAGTGCGATGATGGATCTGATCGAAGGCAAGAAAAACACGCTCGGTTATGTCATCGGCCACAAAGAGCCGCCTCTCACCGGCCAAAGCCCAATCGCCGTCTTAAAAACGTTCATCGAGAACGAAAACATCAAGTTTCAGGAACTGAATTTTTTCGATGTCGGTGAGATTCCGGCGGACGTGAAAGCGGTCTTTATTGCAGGACCGCAGTACGACCTCTCTGAGCGAGAAATGAAGATGCTGCAGGCTTTTTGGGAGAAGCAGGGGCGGATTTTGTTGCTGCTTGATCCCGCGGCGAAGACGCCAAAGTTACGGGAATTTGTCAACCAGCTCGGTGTCAAAGCGAATGACGACCGTTTAATGGCGTTTCTAAGGACCGGCATTCAAGAGCTGGCCTTGACTCGGGATGTGCAAGCTCATTTCCTGGACACGCCCATCACAAAACGTCTCGCCGGCGCAGGCGGCCTCTTTCTCGGAGGCACCTCGTCATTAACCCTGGAACAGGATCGGACGCGCTCGAACAATATTCGGTTGGAGCCGCTGGTTCAGGCGGAGAAGGGTTATTTTGCTGAGACGGATTACAACACCAATGATCAAGCCAAGCTCCAGGCCGATGCGACCAGGAGCAACAGTGCTCCTTTGATTATTGCGGCGTCCATCGAGAAAGGCGGCAGCGGCGACCAGCGGGTGAATGTCAATTCCTCACGCATGATTGTGATCAGCAATGCGACATTCATTCAGGATAATGCGGTGACACAGGATCAGCAGGCGCTCGATTTCATTTCCGCGGCCGCCAATTGGCTCCTTAGTCGCGAACAGCTTATTGGCATTGCACCAAAAGTGCCGAAGCCGCTCACCTTCAGCTTGAGCGAGGATGCAATGCGCAATGTGCGCTGGGTCATCCTCGTTCTCATGCCGCTGGTGCCCGCAATAATCGGCGTCGCGGTCTGGTGGCAGCGACGCGCCTAATCACTTAGTTCGATGAACTGGAAAACGACCTCCGTCCTGCTCGCTATTGCCGTCGCACTCACGCTCTACGTAAAATTTTATGACGCAAAACTGCCCGGCACGGAAGAGGGGCAACGTCAGGCAAAGAATGTTATCAATTTTAGCAGGGACAAAATCGAGGGAATTCTTATTCAAAACGGAGACGACAAGATTGATCTCCGGCGCCGGGATCAGAAATGGCGGCTCGAAGTACCGGTCAAAGATCAGGCTGACAGTTCCGTGGTCGACAATTTATTGTCTGCCTTGGAGGACTGGCAAAAAGACGCCACTATTTCGCCCAAAGAAATCGAAGCTGATAAAGGGCGCTTGGGCGAGTACGGCCTGAACAAGCCCAAGCTGCGGCTCAAATTGATTGGGCCAGGTGCGCCCGCCGAAATCTGGTTCGGCAAAGAGGCCGCCTTGGAGGGCAAGATGTATGTGCGCCTCGAAAATTCGAGAGAGACCTTCCTCGTGCCGCAGTCGATCAAGAAGGAGATTGAGAAAAAGGCGGATGATTTCCGTGATAAAAAATTGACTGATCTCACGGCGACCCAGGTGACGAAGATCGTGCTAAAAACTGCAGCCGGGGAAATAGAGTTGCAGAAGAGGAACGAGCACTGGGAAATCCTCAAACCGTTGCGGGCCCGCGGAGACGATCAAAAAATCGGCGACCTGATCGCGCATATCACGACTGCGCAGATTCAAAAATTCGTGGCTGACGATCACGGTGATTTGCGCCAGTACGGTTTGGCCGAACCGCGTGGCTCCGTTACCTTGTTTGGCCAGGAGGAAAAGCAAGGCCAGATCCTCCAGATCGGCGCAATCCCGGAAAAGGCCAAGGAAGAGGTCTATGTCCGGTTTTCGCCCCGGAGCTTTGTTTACACCGTTCCCAAAAAAATCGAATCCATACTGGAGACAAAGCCGAACGATCTGCGCGATCGGCGGCTGGTTCGCATCGATAAGAACATTCTGGATCGAATGACTATCGATGCTCCGGGCAAAACGAAAACGACTCTGGCGCGCAAAGGCGAGAGCTGGACCATCGTCAACCGTAACAATGCGGCGGCCAATGCGAGCGAAGCACAGCGTCTGGTTGACATGTTGAACAATGAACCGGTCACCAGGTTTGTGGAAGACGTCGCATCGAATCTAACAAAATACGGCCTCGATAAACCGCAATTACAGGTGACCTTCAGTTCGTTCGCCTCGGAAAACACGGCTGAGACTCAGGCTGGCGAGCATCCATTCGCCAGCGTGTCGTTCGGAAAAGTGGAAGGTGACAATCTTTACGCGCGCGTTGGAGATGAACCGTTTGTCGTCGCGGTCAGGCGCTCACTGCTCGATAATATTTTCGCCGACCCGATCCAATGGCAGGAGCGGGCTGTCTTCAAGTTCAAGCCGGAACAGATTCACCGCTTTAGCGTTGTCACCGATAACGAACATTCACTTACGCGCGGTGCTAACAACCAATGGAATTGGGTCAAAGGCAGCGGCGCGGTCAATCAATCAAATGTGCAATCGCTTCTGAACACTCTTTCCGCTCTGCATGCGGTGAGATGGATCGGTGCCAATGCACCGCCCCACGCCTTCGAGAAACCGCAGATGGTCGTCACCTTCACCACCTCCCCTGATGATAAAGCGCTCCATAAACTGACCGTCGGCGGCGCAAGCGGAGATGGCATGTGGTTCGCCCGGGTGGACGAGCGCGAGGGTGTTTTTCTTATGAACACGCCGGATCTGAACGCATTGAAGCTTCCGTTAGTTCAACCGCCCGCTCCATCCCCGCCACCCGGAGCCGGTGCGGTGTCGTCAGGCCCGGGAGGATCGCCGGCTCCTCAGGCAGTAACCTCACCGGTCGCCGCGCCGACACCCTGAGGTAGGGCTCACTCGCCGGTGCTTGTTGTTTCAACCTCTCGGAGAGATGTCTCTACCTGGTTTTCTGCGCGGTATAGATCGTTACGATGCCGCCGGTGAGCGGCTGAAATCTGGCATTTTCAAAACCGCTCATCTGAAGCGACCGGATCATCGCGTCGCCGCTCGGGAATTCTTCAATCGAATCGCCGAGATAATCGTATGCTCGTTTTTGTTGAGTGAGGAGCGAGCCGACCAGGGGCAAACATCGATGGAGATAAAAGCGATAACTTCCCCGCAAGAACGACAGAGTCGGAATAGAGAATTCAAGAATAAGAACGTGACCGTTGACCTTCAACACCCGCTTCATCTCATGCAGCGCTTCGCCGATATCGGACAGGTTGCGCAAACCAAACGAAATCGTCACACAGTCAAATGAATCAGCTGGAAACGATAATGCCATCGCGTCACCCAGCATGACTTGTCGAACACCCTTGCGCTTCGCGAGTGAGATCATTTCCGGCACAAAATCGACGCCGACGATTTCAGCCTCCGGCAGTCTTTTTTGGAGCGCGAGCGCTAAATCCCCGGTCCCGGTGGCGAGATCCACCACCCTTTCCGGCTGCCAATCGGCGACAATCTCAGCCGCTCGTTTTCGCCAGTAGAAGTCGATGCCGCAACTAAGTAAATGATTGGCAAGATCGTACCGTCGCGCGATAGATCCGAACATCGACCGGACTCGTTCCGATTTTGAAGGCGGCAATTGTGGCGGTGGTTGTGTCAACCCCCGAATATAAGACAGGTGCTTGGCACAAGCACCTCTACAGGTAATGGACGGCTCTCCGAGCCGTCCATTACGGAATCAAAAATGAAAGGAAATGCCGCCACGCAGGCGATAATCTGGCACAACCTGCAATGCGGTGTTGTCGACTAACACCGGAAGATCCACATCCATCTCCGCGCTCCATCGGCCCCGCGAGGCAATGATTCGCGGGCCGACAAAGAGGGAAGTGATTCCAGTATCGTCAGCGGGCTTGCCACGGAAGCGATCTACATCTTTGTGTTCGCCGGTAACAATGAATTGGAGACCGACGATGGTTTGCCGATTACGGACGAGATAATATCCTGGACCACCTTCCCAACTAAGATCGTTGGCAAAATGATATTGATGCAACCCGTCCCCGCGCAATGTGAATTGCAAGCTGGTCTCTGCGAAAAAATTCTTGTATCGTAGAGACGTTAGCTCCCCGAAGACACCATCGTATGAGCCGGTGCCGAGCGTCAGATCGTGTCCATGAATGCCACTCGGGGGAGCGCCTGGAACATTGACCTCATGAAATTCTTCCTTCAGCCGGCTGCTGTCGCCGGTCGGAAGCTTCAATCCAGTTAATAAAACGGCTGACACAGTGAAGTCAGGTTCGTGCTCGACTGCGATAGGATTTTTTCCTGAGACTTCGAATTCCCTTCGTCCCGGGGAGGAATAGTGGAAAGCAACGGATTTGAACAGGAGAGTAATGTCGCCGAGACCACTCTCTGTCCCGCGATCAATCGCGAAACCTTCGGGCCTCTTAAAATCGCGATAGATTATCGGGACATTCAGTTGCAACGCGAATCGATTGTTGATTGTGTAACCGGTAACCAGCTGTGTGACGGAGCTATTTTCATACTGGCCTGTGGGGTTTGATACCTCGCGCCCGTCGACCAGCACGGTTCCAAAGTGCGTGAATTGCTCAGCAACGGCGCCATACAATCCGGACATCCACGAGGGGGCGAAAGACGAGATCGGTGTCATGTCCGGCATCGCTTCGACTTGAGGCGTGTAACAACCACACAGATCGCATGCACGTCCGGCCCTCGGACCGGCGATGACGATCATCCATATTATTAGCAGCCGACAAAACCTCATCTCATTCCCCTCGACAAAGCGATCATCGCCGGACTCAACCACGGCGTGAACAAATCCTTCCTTAGTCGTAGTCGCCTAACGACGACGCCGACTCGACCAGCGGTTAACTAATTCGCGGCCGCGGAGGCGGGACCGGCGGAGGTTGGCCGGTTAGAACGGGGGCTAAAGCAACGCGTGGATAATCGAAGATGGTAAAGCGTGGCTGCAAGTTGGCCATCCGGGTTGATAGGATGATATCGATTTTGCTCTTCGGCGATTGCACGTCGGATTTTTTTTCGCTGTTTTTGCCGGAGCTGACCGCATGGCAAAGCGAACAAGGATGTGCGCCATCGAGAGTCCGGGCGAGAGCATGACGGAGCGGAACCTCCCTCGAGTACCTAATCAGCATTGTCGTCCAGGCGATCGATTGCAGGGTCGCCCATTGCAGACCGATTGAGCAAAATACCGCCAGGATAATAGCGAGACGAGCGGCGAAGCCGATCACGCGGCCAGCCTATTGGTGCAGGGAACAATGTCAATCCAGACCCGGTCTGCCGTCGGCTAGACTGGGATGATAGCCCGTTCTAAAGCGTATTCACAAGTAAACAAACCTCTTACACCTGCCCTGGCCAGCCCGGCGCCATGGCAAAATAACCATACTTTCCCCTATTCAAGTATTCACGGAAATTGTATAAACAGGATTCCCTTGTCTATGAATCCTAACCGTTATCTAAAGTTCGCCGTTCCCGCCATCGCTATTACCGGACTGGGCATCGCCCTGGCTGCCACGCCTCCGACAGCTTTTCGCGCAGCAAGCGACTTCTGGGGATCTCTCTACAATGTTCCCCAGACAGCGCCCGCCCCGACGAAAAACAGCGGGAAAACGCAAAGTGGGCCGGCTGAACGCGTCCGACATTGGAATGAGACGGCGGTAAACGCCAGCGGACTCGACCATACGCCGGTCGCTCCCGGAGAAAATCGGGTTTTTGGCGAACAGGTAGGGCCGGTTCGGGCCGCTCGTGCCATGGCGATTGTGCACATTGCCATGTTCGAAGCGGTCAATGCGATCGACTTTCGCTACCAAAGTTACGCGGGAATGTCGACGGCCGCGGCGGGTACCTCGATGAACTGCGCCATCGCGCAGGCGGCGCATGATACGTTATGCGCCCTGTTCCCTTCGCAGATCTCCAATTTCGACGGACTGATGACTAATGAGTTGGCCCAGACGCCGAATGGCCGGCCAAAAAGCGACGGGGTCGCACTGGGGAAAAAATGCGCGGCCAAGATTCTCTCGCTGAGATCCAATGACGGTTCGGCCTACACTGAGCCACACGTGGGCATTGAGTTTATTACCAGTAATGATCCAGGGAAATGGCGCCAGGATCCGATCAGTCACCATCCGCTCGCATTGGGCGCACTCTGGGGTCAGGTGAAGCCGTTCGTTTTGCAAACCGGCAGCCAGTTCCGGGCACCGATTCCCCCGGCGATCGATAGTGCGGAATACGCAGCTGCGTATGACGAAGTAAAGTCACTCGGCGGCGTTACATCAACCGCGCGCACCGCTGAACAAACCGAGATCGGAACCTATTGGGCTTATGACGGAACGCCGAGCCTCTGTGCGCCTCCGCGGCTCTACAATCAGATCGCAATGCATATCGCCGACCAGATGGGAACGAGCGCCGATCCCGTGCAACTCGCTCGATTGCTGGCGCTGGTGAATACCGCGATGGCGGATGCCGGCGTCGCAAGTTGGGAATCGAAGTATTATTACCAATACTGGCGTCCAATCACGGGCATCCGCGAATCCGATCCGGGAACGGGCCCATCCGGTTTGGGCGATGGCAACGACGACACCGAGGGTGATCCAAACTTCACGCCGTTGGGCGCGCCGGCCAGCAACCTGAACGGTCCGAATTTTACTCCCCCGTTCCCGGCTTACCCGTCCGGCCACGCCACTTTTGGCGGCGCGCTGTTCGAGACTCTGCGCAAGTTCTACGGGACCGACAACATTGCGTTCACATTTACCTCCGACGAATTCAACGGCGTCACGCGCGATAACTCGGGCAACGTTCGTCCGCTGATTCCGCGCAGTTTTTCAACTCTCTCGCAAGCCGAGGAAGAGAACGGTCAGAGCCGGATTTATCTTGGGATCCATTGGACTTGGGACAAATCTGAAGGCATCGTCCAGGGCCGACGCGTGGCGGATTACGTGTTCGCAAACGCGTTCGCACCGAAGAAGACCGGGAAACAGGGAAGATAGTCCGGGCGGTTTATAGCACGCATTAGTTAGGCAGCTGCTGAGGTCCGGGGGCCAGCGCGCAGATCGCCGTTCGCTCTCCTGGAGATCGCCTTTTTCAGGCTCGTTTTACCATTTACTTGCCTTTTTCTCCACTCGAGACAAATCCACCGTTGCCCTCGTCCAAATAAACGGTTGTCCCGACGCGCGAAGTGCGAAGGGATTGTCGCCAGGTTCCAGCAGGGAGCTGGTGCTTCGCTTCGATTGTTTCTGTTTTTGCGGTGGGCGATGGCGCGTTGTGGCCGATAGCTTCGAACAAAACCCGCCCATCCATGTGATTTGGCGCTGCGATTCCAAGAATACGTAGAATCGTCGGTGCGAGGTCGATATTCCCGGAAGGCGAATCGTCGATCATCCCGCGGTTAAAATCAGGACCGGCGGCAATTAACGTGTTGTGCATATCGAACCGGCTCAGCGTTGCATGCGTCCCCTTCCCCGCTGCGCGTTGCCAATCGGCATCGATCATTCCAGGAACCCCGAACCTATTTTTAGCATCACTCCACCGGAACGAGAGCACCACGTCCGGCGCATCCGCGCTGTCGATCTTTGCTTTATCGAGCCCAAACGTTCCTTCCGGTTCTCCCTTGGCAAAAATGACTCCGGCAAAGTCCGATTGTTGCAAGAAGTCGACCAGACGACGCACCACCGCAGCGTCGTGCTTCACCACATAGAAAAGGACCGAGCCTCCGCCGCCTACGATCATAATATCCCCGGCTTTTGGCTCGGATTTAAATTCCGTGACTGCATTGAAACCCGCTTTGGCCAGGATACCTGGGACGTCGATTTCGCGTTCGATGGTAGAGAATCCGTGGTCCGAAACGACAAAGACGTCGGTGGTTTCGCGCGCGCGGTGCTGATCCAGCGCGCCAAGAACGACCGCGAGGTTGTTGTCTGAAACGTGGATAGCGCGCAACGCCGGTTCCGCGCCGGGTGCCGTTTCATGCTGGGTCAGATCGGGCTCCCCAAGCCAAAGCATTGAAAAGGCTGGTAGACCATTCTTCCAGAGAAGGTCCGTCATGACCTTCGTCGTCCAGTTATCCTGGTCCGGATGCGATTTTGGAAAGGGGCCGAACGCGGCAACGATCGGATCCAATGCGCCGCGAGGCAGCGTAACACCTGCGGACAAGGTAACGGAATTGTTCTCGTGGAGCGCAGCCACATTCCGATCATGGAGTATGCCCACGGTTTTACTGGCCGCGATGATGGTGCGTTCGCCGGACTTCCGCACCAATTCGGCCACGGTCGGGGCGCCAATATACTTTCCGCCCGACTGGTCATCCCCCTTGGTCACTACGACGGGGTTCTCCACGTCGACTGGTTTTCGATCGTCTATTGAGGGCCTAAATTCGTGATTCGCGATAAGCCCGCTCACCGCCGGATAAACTCCGGTGGCCAGTGCTGTCCCGTTTACGTTTGTGGCAGAAAGGTAAACAGCGTGATGATTCCTAAATGTCACCCCTTCACCCGCCAACTTCCAGAGAGTCGGCGCATTAGCCGCAGTGACAAGATCGGGGCGCATCCCGTCCCAGACAATGACCACGACATGCCGTAAAAGTTGCGGCGCCGCGTTCGCCGGAATATTCGGGAGAAGAAATCCTCCCAAAAAAACTACCGAAATAGAAACGCGAAGGCGCCTGCGGTTAAACATCGTCAATTACGATCTTCGAGGTCAACGTCTGATGAATCGGACATCGCACGGCAATTTTTTTCAAACGATCTCGTTGCTCTTCGGTTAAATCACCTTCCAGCGTCACGCGACGTTCGATCTTGTGGATGTAGCAGTCCGGCCGGTCACCACACTCGGCCGCGTCAGTCGAATGAACGCGCTCTCCTGTCAGTCGGACCGCAACGCGTTCGAGGGGCCAGCCTTTCTGTCGCGCATACAACTTTAGAGTAATAGACGTGCACGTGCCTAATGCGCCAAGCAATAGCGCATAGGGATCGGGGCCGGCAGCGTCCCCTCCCGCCTCGCGCGGTTCATCCCCGGTGAATGCGGGGGAGTCGTCGGAATATCGAATTTCGTTTTGTAGATTGCGTGTAGACGTCACGGTCACTTCATTCATGATGGGCGAGTGTTTGTTTGTTTAAATCCGATGCTGTCGGCTTTCCTCCGGGTTGATGAGCAATAAAGAAGTTAGTCCACTGACAACCGCCAATCCTCCGCCGATCAACATCACCGTGCGAAAACCATCGAGAAAAGATTCGTTGATAGCCTCGAGCAGGCGGAGTCGCAACAGCGGCGCGGCATCATTCGGAATGTCCGCCGCGGCCAGTTTAATTCGCTGATTATCCATCGCCCGTCTGATTGGTGCGGTCAATTCCAGGCTGGCCAGCCGCCCGTCGAGGGAGCGGTTAAACACGCTCACCATGATAATGCCGAAGACGGCAATCGCGAGAAGTCCGGCGGCGCGTGCGACGGCATTGTTGATTCCGGAGGCGACGCCCATTCGCGTCGATGAAACGGCATTCATGACCGTAGTTGTGAGGGGGGCAACGCTTATGGTCATTCCCAGACCGAGAATCACAACGGCCGGAAAATAACCGCTCCAGTAGCCTGGCCCTATTCCCGGCCTGGCGAATAGAAGGAAGCCGGCCGCCGCGACGATTGGACCGATGATCAACGGTGTTCTCGATCCGTAGCGTTTGACCAGGCCTCCAGACCAGCGCGACAAGAGAAACATAAGCAGAACGAACGGAAGCAAAGCGGCGCCTGCAGCAATCGGTGTGTAGCCTTGCACCTGAATAAGGTTTAATGGCAGAAAGAACAGCGTTCCCCCAAGCGCGCCGTAAAGGAAAAGAGTCAGCAGATTGGCACCGCTGAAATTGCGAGAACGAAAGAGCCCCAGCGGAAGCATCGGATTTTTCACTACGGTTTCGACCAACAAAAATACCGCGAGCAGGACCACCGCAGCAGCCAGTGTAATACGAATCAACCCGTCGCCGAAACCGCGCCGCGAGGATTCGATCAAGCCGTAGACGAGGCATGCCAGCCCGGTCGTAATCAGTGCCGCCCCGACCCAGTCGAGCCTGGCCGTGTTACTCTCATCGCGACTTTCGGCCAGATGACGCATTGAAATCAGCCAGACGATCAGCGCCAGTGGCAGATTGATGAAAAAGATTCCCCTCCAGGAAAAGTGTTCGATTAGCCACCCACCAAGGACGGGGCCGATCGCTGCCGTGATTGCCGTAAATCCGGCCCAGGTGCCGATGGCTCGTCCCCGGTCTTCTTCCCGAAATGACGCGCCGATAATGGCGAGGCTCCCGGGCACGAGAAGGGCGGCTCCCGCTCCCTGAATCGCGCGGGCAGCAATCAACTGATGTACGTTAGCGGCAAAGCCGCAGCCTAACGATGCCCCTGAAAAGATCGCGACGCCGATCAGAAACATGCGGCGGCGTCCGAAATGATCTCCCATTGATCCGCCGACTAACAACAATGCTGTAAGCAGCAACGCATACGATTCCACGACCCATTGAACGTCGGTCACGGTGGCATTCAGGCTCGATTGGAGCGAAGCCAGAGCGACGTTTACCACCGTTCCATCGATGAAAGCCATGCTCGAGGCGAGGATCGTCGCCGCCAGGATCCAGGGAGCCGAAGATTTTTGACACGGAGCGGTGGATGCCCGGGCAGAAATGATCGCTTCATTGCACGGCGGTTGAACAAGATGAATCATGGCGTGTCGAACAATGCTTAACCCAACCCTCCAGAAGCTGCGCCAAATTTCCAAGTTCCCCAAGCCAAAACCCCGGTGATTCACGGATCCAAATTGAGATCAGGCATGAGCGTGGCGAAAATCCTGTTCACGGCAGTTCTCGCTCCGGGGTCAGCGATCTCTCTGTCCGCCACGCAGATTATGCCCACTGTCCAAGGCACAAGCTGGCGTTACCGGATGACTGAGGAAGCGGGAGAAGGGTTTCGACTTTCTAATCCGAAGTCCGACGCGAACGGAAAAATTGAAGAATCCGTCATCTATCGCATTAACCAGCCGCGGGAAATTGATGGTCGCAAAGTGATGGAATTTGAAATGCACCGCGCCGGCATCGTCACGAACACCGATCTCATGACCGTAGAAGATCAAGGCATTCTTTGCTGGGGGCGTGTCGATGGGCAAGGCGAAGTGACCAAGCTCAATCCGGCTCAGATTATAGTTCGCGCGCCGCTCAAAACCGGGCTGACCTGGAAGTTCGACAACGAGGTCGCCGAAAGTCCGGTGCATCAATCATACGCGGTCGTCGGGGAAGAAGAGGTGGTTGTGCCTGCGGGCAAATTTCACGCCTTTCACATTCACGGCGAACAATCTGCACCGGGAAAAATGATCATCGATCGCTGGTTCTCCGACGGCATTGGAATCATCAAGGATGTTACGGAAACACGCTCGGCAGACGACAAACTGCTGCGCCGGATATCCCTTGAGCTAACTGACGCGCCGAAAGTTGCGCCACGTCCAGAAGTGGCGTCGAACCCATCGCCATCGCCGTCCGCTCTAACCGCCACGCTGGGGAATGAGGCAATCGGCGACAGCACAACCGAATTTTCCGTCAGTACTCCAAAGATCAACGCGCGGTGGCAGGGACGTGCCCTTCGCGTTGGGGCCAGGATTCGAGTGGTCTGGATTGCCGAAAACGTGACCGACATCGCGCCTCCCGATTACACCATCGATGAAGCAGCCACGACAGCCACCGCTCCAGATTCGCACGGAACTTTCGCTTTATCGCGGCCGGAGAACGGCTGGACGCCGGGTCTTTATCGGGTTGAATTTTACATCGATGGCGTTTTCGCCGATGCGGTCAAACTCCAGATAAAGGCCCTTCCTCCAACCTTTTAAGTGACGCTTGCTCCTGGGCGCTCTACTTTGGAGATTGTGCCATTCCAAAGCAGGTTTCTGAATCCAAGGTGTCAATTGGCCGCATCATATCGGAAAGGAGTTTCATGAAGACCATTTCGATTTTCGCGTTGAGCGCAGCGACTTTATTTATGGGTGCCTGTGATTGGGTCGGCATCCGGGGCAATGGCAATATCGTCACCGATCGGCGAACGATCGGATCCTTTTCGGAAATTCACGCCGGAGGCGCGCTGCGCGTTGACTGGCGGGCCGGTGCGCCTTCACTCACCATCACGACCGACGAAAATCTGCTTCCTTATATCGAGACTCACAATGACGGCAATCGGCTCGAGCTGCGCACAAGAGAACACATTCGGCCAACACACCGCATCATGGTGGCAGTTTCCAGTCCAGCCCTTTCCGGGGTTAAACTCAACGGCGCAGCGGATGTGACTGCCCATGCCGTTTCCGGCCCAAAGTTTTTTCTGCAATCGAGAGGAGCATCGGGAATCGTCGTCGACGGAACTGTCGATGAGTTGCTCGCTGATTTGACCGGGGCAAGTGACCTAAAGGCAAAAGGTCTGCAGGCCAAGGTCGTTGAAATTTCCACTACCGGGGCAGCCGACGCCCAGGTTTCGGTGAGCGAAACTTTGCGCGTGGTCATCACGGGTGCCGGCGACGTAACCTACTGGGGTAACCCGAAGACGGTGGAACGCCGGGTCTTGGGAGCCGGGGACATTCGTCACAAGGATTGAGCTTATGTCATTTGGATTGCTTCTTTGGATCATCTTCCGCAACACGGTAGGTTAACGGGATTGATGCATCTCATTTGAGAAGGACATCGATGACGTTTGGTAGAGCCGCGGCAGCCGGTTGCCTTAGCAACTCTGTCGCGAACGGCGATAAGGAGGTTTCCGCCGGATTAATCTCGATAATTCGGCCGTTTTCATTCGCTGCTCGCACTGCCCAATCAATGATGTAACCGAATGTTGCTGTCGTTCCAATAACGAGCACCAGATCGCATCCACCGGCGGCGAGGAATTTCTCTACGCGCTCGACTTTGCGCAGGTCGAGCTGTTCGCCGAACCAGACCACTCCGGGTCGCATCAACGAGTGACATTGGACGCAGACAGGGAGTTGGCCGTCGAATTCTTTTTGACTCAATTCCTTGCTGTCGCAGTTCGAGCAATGCGTCGAAAAAATATCGCCGTGGATGTGGACAATTTGCGCAGTTGAAACGCGGCATCCGTCACACTCGGCCCGTGTATGAAGATCGTCGACATTCTGAGTTACGAGTAGAAAGTCGCGACAGTTCGCGGCCAGTCTTGTGATAGCCAGGTGTGCGGCATTCGGCTGCGCCGCGCGAATCCTTGCCCGCCGTTCGCGATACCATTCCCAAACCAGGTTCGGGTCACGTGCGAATGCCTCAGGCGTCGCGAGGTCGGCTGGGTTAAGGTTTCGCCAGTATCCTTCTTTGCCACGAAAAGTCGGGATACCGCTTTCCGCTGAAATGCCAGCGCCCGTGATGACCAGAACACGCCCATCAAACATTCGCGTCCAGTGTAACGCGCAAACGGCAGCTGCGCTGGCGCCAATCAACTTCACTGCGACTAAGCGCCGTGGCTATGTCGCCCCTGAGCGCGCCGCCCATGACAAACTGGTGACTCCCCAGCCATGGCCCGGTTCGCTGGGCCGCGCTAGTTCGCGGCATTTCACCGCCAGTACTTCTCCGCGCCTGGAGGTCGGCGGCTGACTAACGGCCGCGCCCGCCAGAATTCGTCGCGCCGCGTGGACTCCTTCTCAGGACCACTTGCTGGTCTGCCTCCAATACCGCGGTGAAACTGTAGGTTTGGCCTGCTTGCACATCCAGGGTCATAACCCATGCATCCTGGTGATAACGCATGCGCGGAGTGCCGGTGATCGTCAACACGTGCCGTCCCGGCGGCAGAATTGTTTCGTAGTTGTGACCGTAGCCTATGCTTGTGAATCCCCTGCCATCAATGCGCAGGTTGACGAAGAGATTATTGCCCAGATTCGGAGCTCGCCAGATGACCAATCGACCGCCCTCCTTCAAATCTGCCGCAAATGTTTTGGTCGCCGAAGGGCCACGCGCCGGTGAGTTGGCGATCATTGCCTGATTGGTTCCACATCCAATAAAGAACGCGAAAAGAGCGATCCAGACATGCAGGGTCCTGCTAAATTTGTATTTTTTCATAGTGCTTTTTCTCGGTTGAATGTGCTCACGAGAGGACTCGAACCTCCACGGGTTGCCCCATACGGTCCTGAGCCGTACGCGTCTGCCAGTTCCGCCACGCGAGCAATAAGTAGCCGCCCCTAAAATGCGCAGAGCCGCACACGGCGCAAGGTGAAAGCAGTTGTAGCGGCGGTTGTAACAACCGCTAAAACGATAAACTGGCGCTTGGCCCAAGCGTCTTTACAATTTTAGAAACCCCGCTTCTTCCTCGCTCGTGCTTCCAGCGCGTGCGCCTTCCGCGCTTTACCCAGCGAACGAAGCAAGTCAGCGTAATTAGCGGCCACAATTTCGTAGTCTTCCGGCGGTTTATCGGTCGCTTCCTCCCAGCTTTTCAGCGAAGCACGATAAAGTTCCGCCGCTCTTCCATAATCACCGCGCGAGTGGTAAACGACCGCCAGGTTACACTTTGATTGCGCGATATCGGGATGAGTCGGCGGATGCACTTTTTCGCGAATGGCCAGAGCGCGCAGATGCGCTTTCTCTGCCTCGGTAAAACGACGCTCATTCGTGTAAAACACCCCTAAATTGTTAAGCACGGACGCTACGTCACCATGCTCCGGTCCGAGATGTTTCTCGTAGATTTGCAGCGCATGCAGATAGTACGGTTCGGCCGCTTTTTGCCGCCCTGATTTTCGAAAAATCAGCGCGATGTTGTTCAACATCGTCCCGAGATCGGAATAAGGAAGATCCTCAAGCTGAGTCCCTGCCGCGATCGCTTTTTCATAGTAGCGAATCGCTTCCTCGGCCTGACCAAGATTGTCACAAGAGAAAGCGAGCCGGCGAGCCGACCGGTAGAGACCCCGTTGATCCGGTGGCTGGACCTTCTCGAGCATCTCATGCGCTTTTAAAAGATATGGTTTTGCCGCGGTACGATCACCGGCCTGGTCCAGAAGTTGTCCGAGTTTTTCGAAGCTCAAGGCGACAGGAGCGGGATCGTCGGGAAACGCGCGTTTGGCCAGATCCAACGCGCTCTCCGCCACTCGAATGGCTTCTGGCAAACGATTGCTCGCACGCAACGTGTCGAGTTTATCGTTCAGGATGCTCCAGAGCTTTTCTTCGCCTTTCATCGGTGATCACCAGCCCTCGCTGAGCTGGCTGACCAACCGTGTGGCAAGCTCCTCGGTAGCCAAAGGCAGCGCCTGACGTTCGTCGGTCACCACATCCGGGCCGACGAAAAAACTCGTCGTGCCCTGAGCCTCGCCGGGAGGTCCGATCGTTTTGCCGTCGCGACCCACCAATCGATACTTTACGTGAATGACGAGGTTGAACTCCGTTGTCGCAAGAACGTTCCCGCGGACGGAGCGTGCCGGTGACCGACTGATCCGGGAAACTTCCGCCTTCAGAATCGCATCAGCGTTGTCTTCATTGCCGATCTTGAAGGTTCCATCCAGCTGAAACTGCTTGATCACGCTATTGGTGACTAACGACTCAACGCGCGGAAGGAGTGTGTCATTTTTAAACATCGGCACCGCGATGGTATGAACGTCGCTTAGGTAATGCGGCTTAACCGCGCCGATCTGGTAACCGAAGCAACCGGCCAGGCTGAAGCAGGCAAAATACGCCGCAAACGCCTTTTTCACGGCGCCGGTGAAGCCGTCGCATCCGGCGAGGGCGATGGCTCCGCCGCAGAAGATGGAGGCCCCGAAAGAAAGCTCCCTGGCGGAGCCGTCGTCGCATCAGGCAGCAGCGAAGCGGCCGGCGGAAGCGAAGCGTCTGCGTCTGCCGGCGGCAAAGGCGCAGAGCTGGGCGGTGCATTCCCGGACATTTGTTGCCCGTGAGTCGAACTCTCCCCTGTTTTTTCCTTTTTCGCCACAGCCGTGGCGTCCCCGACTGGCAACAAGGCTTTCTCGCCCACCTTCGCTTTAATCTGGTCGATCCTCTTTTTCGCTTTTTCGCTCTCGGTCGAACCCGGCTGCTGGCGAATCACTTCATTATAATAGATGACGGCGGCGCGATAATGTTTCTGTTTGTCGTAAAACTTGGCGATATCGAAGGCGGTGCTGGTCTTCTTCTTTGAGAGCAATTCGAGGTTCGCCCGCGCTTGCGGCGCCTTCTCGCTGTTTGGAAAACGAAAAAGGAAATCCTGGAATGCCGTCCGCGCCCTGTCGGTCGCATCCAGGTCCTTGGTGCCGGTTTTGGCAGCGGTAAGCCAAATGTAACCGATCTGATACTGAGCGCTGGGGGTAACCGGATCATTCGGAAATTTATCGACTACCGCCTGATAAGCCGAAAGTGCGGCGTCGGTAATTTTTTCTTTCTCACGCGCGAGGCCGATGTCGAACTGCGCGCGCGCCGTGTATTTTCCGTACGGTGCTGTTCGAATAATGGCGGCAAATATCTCGACCGAACGCTCGAGAGGATCGGAAACGGAAAGGCCGAATAACTTCACTTTCCGACCGTTTAAATACATCTCGCCGATTCTAAATTGTGCCTCGATGGCCTGATCAAAATGCGGACTCGCCGGGTACGCTTCCACGATATGCCGGTAAGCGCCCGCGGCTGTGAGATAGTCGTGAACAGCTTCCAGCAACTCGGCCGCGCGGAACCCAGCTCCCGGCGCCAGCGAATCCTTTGGATGCTTGCGAACGAGAGACCGGTAAGCCTTGATCGCGCGATGCAGATTGCCCCGGCTCTCCGCCTCCTGGCCGACGTGGAAGAGCTGCTCGGCGTTGCCGCTCATTTCCTCCTCGCCGGGAGCGACGTATTTGGCTTTTGCACCGGGCTTAAACACTACGGCAGCGTCCGTTAACCCGGCAAATGCCAGGGCGCCAACCGTTGCCAAAATGGGAATACGAACGAGTCGGTTCATGGGGTTCCGCAGACTAAATGAGTTATCCGCTCCGTCAAGTTGGCCCCCCCTCCGATTAATGCCAGTTTCCCCTGTAGCGGCTTCTTTCCGGTCTCTGAAAAACGACTAACTTTGGTGCTTTGAATCTGCTCGACCAACACAAGATTCGCGTGGGCACATGCGCATGGAGCTTTCCTGATTGGAGAGGGCCGTTTTATCCCCCCGATTTGCCCGAATCCCGCTGGCTTGAATTCTACGCGCGCTACTTTCCGTCAGTCGAAATCGATTCCACATTTTACGGCCCTCCGGATCCGGAGATCACTCGACGATGGGTCGAAATGACTCCTTCCAGTTTTCGCTTCGCCTGCAAGCTTCCCCGCGGAATCACCCATGCCTGCAAGTTGCGCGACTGTACCGCCGAACTGAACCAATTCCTGCATGCCGTTGAACCGCTCACGCCAAAATTGCAAACCATCCTCATTCAACTTCCGCCTTCTTTTTCACCAAAGGATGGCAAATCAGCCTTGCGGACTTTCTTGAAACAGCTGCCTCGCGATTTTCGCTTCGCCATCGAATTCCGCCATCCATCGTGGCATCGCCCTCAGTTCATCGGTCTGCTCGAAAAATATCGGATCTGCTGGGTTTGGGCCGACACCAGCGCCCTCAACGAACGCAACCTGGCTCCGTTCGAATTCCTGCCATTGACCGCTGATTTTTTGTATCTGCGTCTTCTGGGCGATTACGCGACAAAATACGATAGCGGTGGGCAACACATGCACCGTTACGACAAGCTTCTTTGGAAACGCGAAGCAGCGCTCGAAAGTTGGGCCCTGAAAGTGGAACGACACCTTGCCGAAGTACGAAGCGTTTGGGCCTGCGTCAGCAATCATTTTGAAGGATTTGCGCCCGGGACCGCTCAACGGCTTGCGGAGCGGCTTGGCTTCGACCTCACTTTGCCTGCGGAAAATGCCGAAGTTTCGGCGGCGCAGGATCGAGGACAACTCGACTTGTTCACTGAGCCTGAAGGATAGGCCGCGGTCTCTTGCTGAAAATGCCGCGTTCAACCAGGGAGGGACGAGCTTGTCTCGTCCCACTAATCACTCCCTACCTGATCTCAGCGCCGCCGAAATAGCTTTGCAATTTCTCCGGAACCCGGATCGATCCGTCCGGTTGTTGTCCGCTCTCGATTAATGCGGCGAACAATCGGGGCAGCGCCAGGCCCGACCCATTGAGAGTATGCGGGAAACGGTTCTTGCCGTCACTGTCCTTGAACCTCAGGTTCATGCGCCGGGACTGAAACTCCTCGTAATTGGAGCAGCTCGACACTTCCAGATAAGCATTCTGACCAGGCGACCAGACTTCAATGTCATATGTCTTGGCCGAGCCGAAGCCGAGGTCGCCGGCGCACAAGCCCAGGATCCTGTAGTGCAAGCCGAGTAGTTGCAGAACGCGCTCGGCATCGGCTGTTAACGATTCGAGTTCCGCGTAGGAGTTCTCCGGGAGCGTGATCTTGACCAACTCGACCTTGTCGAACTGATGCACGCGAATGATTCCGCGTGTCTCCCGGCCCGCCGAACCGGCTTCGCGGCGAAAGCAGGGTGTGTAAGCAACAATTTTCTTCGGCAATTCCGCTGCCGGAAGAATTTCCTCCCGATACAGGTTCGTCACCGGTACCTCCGCCGTGGGCGCCAGAAACAGCTCGCCATTTTCCAGTCCGTACATTTCTTCTTCAAACTTTGGAAGCTGGGTCGTGCCGATCATGCATTCTCTCCGAATGACAAAAGGCGGACTGACTTCGCGGTAACCATGCGCGCTGGTGTGGAGATCGATCATGAAATTAATCAGAGCTCGCTCCAATCGGGCCCCAGCGCCGGTAAAACAGATGAAACCGCTGCCGCTTATTTTCGCGGCCCGCTCCAGATCGAGCAGGTTCCATTTCTCGGAAAGAGCTAGGTGATCCAGAATCTTGGCGTCTAACGTTGGTTTTTCACCCCAGCTGCGCACAACGACGTTGGCTGCGGAATCCCTGCCCGTGGCCACGCTCGGGTCCGGCAAATTGGGAATCTGCAACAGCAGCTTCCTCTGCTCGTTATCCAGGGCGGCCGTGCGCTGATCCAGCTCGACAATCTTCTGTCCGATTTCGCGGCCCTGTTTTTCCAATTCTTCGGCTGTTTCACCGCGACCTCTTTTAGCCCCAATCTCCTTGGCCAGACGCTTGCGATCCGCGTTCAACTGCTGCAGCGAAGTTTCCGCCTGGCGCCGATCAGCGTCCACGCGCAACACTTCGTCAATTCTGGCCTCGTCCCCGCCACATCGCACGGCGAGGCGACTTTTCACAAAGTCCGGCTTTTCACGAATCAATCGAATATCGAGCATGGCTCCGAATTGTAGAGGCCGCGGTCCTCAGCGGCAAATGCAAGGTAGGACGTTTGATTCTCTTTCGTCCCCCGAAAGCTCAGCTGTTCCTCTTGCCCATTCCTGTCGCTCGGCTCCCTCCGCCTCCATTCTCCGAAAGATTGTAGCCACAGCGCGGCGCCTGCACTGAGCGAAGTCGAATGTGTCACCGTGTCGAGGAGGGACGAGCTTGTCTCGTCCCACTATTCCTTGTTAGACGGACGCCAGGTAGGGACGTTTGAAACTCGATCGGCTCCCGCCGCTCTCAGTGCTGCCCCGCGCACCTTTACCTTCTATGTCGCTCGTCCCGGTCGCTCCATTCTCCGAAACGTCCGCGGACGGCTCGCCTCCTTCGCTAAAGCTACGGCGCGCCAGGGGAGAGCCGTCCCTACCTAAAAAGACGCGCCGACAGAGCGGCGCGGCTACAAATGTCGCGTGACAATGGCTCTTGTGAGCAGATAATTTTCAACGTGGAGAGATTGAATCTTCTAGGGGTCGCGTTGGGCCTTGCCTGCCTGGCCGGTCTCAATTTGTATTTGACCGTTTTCGTCACCGGCCTCGCGATTCATTTTCATTGGATCGTCCTCGCCTCAAATTACCAATCGCTCGCGGTCCTCGGTGAACCGGTCGTCATTACCATTGCCGGTATTCTCTACGGCATCGAATTTCTAGCAGACAAGATTCCATGGGTTGATTCCGCCTGGGATGCAGTGCACACCGTCATTCGCCCGATCGGCGGCGCCCTGCTCGCCATTCAGGTTTTGGGTCATCCAAACCCTGTCTTCGCCGTGATCGTCGGATTACTCGGTGGCGGGACGAGCTTGATCGCTCATACCGCGAAGTCCGCGACGCGTTTGACCACCAATGCTTCGCCCGAGCCCTTTTCAAACATTGCGTTAAGTCTCGGCGAAGATGTGGCTGTCGTCGGAGGGTTAGCTCTGATTTATCACAGTCCGATTTTGGCGCTGATCGTTTTCACAATCGCCATCGCGGCGTTTTTCTATTTTGCGCCGAAAATCCTGCGCGCCATGAAGGCCAGAATTTGGCTGGTCCTGAATAAGCTCAATGTGCCTGCCCATTTGAATGTGCCCGTGAAATTACCCCTCTCACTTCCGCCCCGGTTGGCTGCCGTCTTTAGTCGTCACAATTTGCTCGGGGAAACCATCCTCTGGGCGGTGCCGTGCATCAGCGCTCGAGGACGCGGTGTTCCGCCAAACCTTTTCGGCGCGCTGGTGGCAACAAACGAAGAACCGCGGAAGATTGTCTTTGTCGCCCGCAAAAGCGGGCGGCCTTTCGCACGCGGAATCGAGTTGGATGGCTCAACGGTCACTCATGAATCAAAGTTTCTCTCGGAAAATCTGGTTGTTTTACCCGAGGTTGGAAAAGGTGCCAAATACGGTTTCATCTTTCCGCGTTCACGGGCAGCGCTGGTTGAGGAAATGGTTTCGTCCATCCGCGAACGATTGAGTGCGCCTGTCCACAGGGACGTGCAGCTCCAGCCCGAATCGATTGCGCGCTAGCGCAATCGATTCGATTCCTACTGCCCGCCCCGGTAGGTTTTCGGGGTTGAGCGCCTGCCGATGGACGGCTCGAAAACCTTCGGGGGTGAGGCTGACGCCTTCCCCTTGGCGGCGGAGTGCGCTACAACTGGTGGCCGATGCAGGTTTCCGAGCGCTACGCCGCCTTACGCGAGTCTCCGCGCGTTCGGGAACGCGCGCTCTTCCAGGCGCTGCGAACCCCAAGCGAACTCGAACTTCAGGCTCGCTGGTTTGCCGGAGAATTCGGCAAGAATTTCGTCTCAACCTCCGGCGAGAAAATCGAGGTGATTCAATTTGGCACGTGGAATCGAGAAGCGGGGCCCGATTTTCGCGACGCCTCGATTCGCATAAACGGCGCGGAGGCAGTGCGCGGCTCCATCGAGATCGATCTGATGGACCGGAGCTGGGAAAGTCACGAGCACGCGACGAATCCCGCATTCGAAGAGACTGTGCTGCATGTGTTCGTGGAACAAAGCGAACGAAAATTTTTCACGAGAACACGATCAAATCGCAATGTGCTGCAAGTTCGGATCGACCCGGCCATTCTACCTGAGGCCTTCAACGCTAATATTCCTTTGGCACGGCCGGGACGATGCCACGCACCGTTGAAAGATTTGCCGGAGGAAAAACTTTGCCGCGTTCTTGCCGGTGCCGCCCAATTTCGTCTGCGCAGGAAAGCGGCTCTTCTTCGAACCAAAATCGACAGCCACGGCCACGACGAAGCTCTCTTTCAGGAAATCGCGACTGCTTTCGGTTACAAGGAAAATAAGCTGCCGTTTACTGTCCTCGCGCAGCGCCTGCCGTTAAGTTTCTTGCGTCAGCATTCGGCCGACATCGAGGCGATGCTGTTCGGCACTGCCGGTTTTCTTGGGTCGGCCGACCTGGCGGCTTATCAATCATCGGCACGATCCTACCTGCGCGATCTCTGGGACCGTTGGTGGCCATACCGCGATTCGATGCAAAGGATTATTGTGCCGAAAACGTCGTGGCGAATTACCGGAACGAGACCGGTCAATCATCCGCAGCGACGTTTGGCCGCGCTCGCCATCATGGGCGGCGATTGGCCGGCATTCTCACGAGCGATAAACAAAAGAACAAAGAAGGCTGTGGAAGAATATTTTGCCCGAATCGATCATCCGTTTTGGAAATTCCATTACACGTTGACGTCGGATGCAACGCCAAAGGAAATGGCGCTGATTGGTGCATCGCGCAGCGCTGAAATCCTGGCGAACGTTCTCTATCCATTTTGGTTGTCGCAAAATGCCGATGTTTGGGCCGAATACAGTGCACTGCCGGCCCGCTTATCGAATCGCCGGCTCGAAACCGGAGCGACGCGTCTCTTCGGCGACGATCCGAGACGGGAGCGGTTCTTGCGAACCATCGCAAATCAGCAGGCCGTATTACAGATTTACGAAGACTTCTGTTTACAGGATAATTCCGATTGCGCGGAATGCCCGTTTCCCGAGCAACTGCGCCGGTGGAGTTGACATGATTTTCGCACCGGCGCGCTCGCTGCTTGCAAAGCGCGGGTCCACAATCGAAACTCGGAAATCTTCGCGGGTGTAGTTCAATGGTAGAACGGTAGCTTCCCAAGCTACATACGGGGGTTCGATTCCCCTCACCCGCTTACCCTCGTTCGACGCTCGGCAGTCTCGCCAAAGTAACGAGACCCTCCGCTATGTCTGAAAGCAGGTGTGACACGTGCAAATTACCTCCCGCCAAAGCTCGATCGGGGTCCGTTGACAAATTAAGTCCAACCGTTTTCGTATTCGGCTGCGATTTAATTAGCGATGGCTGGCGAGGCTGACCACGGCCCGGTGTTTCGTACTCCCGAAACTCGACGAAGATTCATCAAACAAATCGCGGGAACGAGCGCGGCACTGGCGATTGGGCCGACAGTGCTGAATATCCCGTCGCTCGACGCAGCAGGCCTGAATACTCCCGCGCCAATGCGCTCAACCGGCAATTCTGTTCATCTGAATCTTAAAATTAACGGGAAAAATTACGCGCTCGATCTGGATCCGCGGGTGACATTGCTGGACGCATTGCGCGAAGAGTTGCACCTGACGGGATCAAAAAAAGGGTGTGATCACGGACAATGCGGTGCCTGCACGGTGTTGGTGAACGGACGGCGCATCAATTCCTGCCTGAGCCTGGCCCTGACGCACGAGGGCGATGAGGTAACGACGATCGAAGGTCTCGCCAATGGCGATGATCTCCATCCGATGCAAGCTGCGTTCATTGAGCACGACGGTTTCCAATGCGGTTACTGCACACCTGGGCAGATTTGTTCCGCCGTCGCGCTGTTGAAAGAAAATCACGCCAACAGTGACGAGGATATTCGCGAATGGATGAGCGGCAACATCTGCCGTTGCGGCGCCTACGCCAACATTCTGGACGCGATCAAGGAAGCCAAAGGGAAAACGCCGGCATGAACCCCTTTACCTTTTCGCGGGCGACCGATCAGGACCAGGCAGTTGCAAACATCACGAGGAAGCCGCAAACAAAATTCCTCGGCGGCGGCACCAATCTGATCGACCTGATGAAGATGGGCGTGGAAACGCCGTCGCAGTTAATCGACATCAACCGGCTCCCGCTGGCGCAAATCGAGGAATTGCCCGCCGGCAAAGGCATGCGCATTGGCGCGCTCACGCGTAACTCCGATGTTGCGGCGCATGAACTGATCAAGTCCCGCTATCCGGTTTTAAGCGACGCGCTTCTTTCCGGCGCAAGTCCGCAACTGCGCAACATGGCCACAGTAGGCGGCAATCTTCTGCAACGAACGCGCTGCTATTATTTTTACGACCCGGCCTTTCCGCAGTGCAACAAACGCAAACCGGGAAGTGGTTGCGGCGCGCTTGAGGGTTTCAATCGGATCCACGCCATCCTTGGGCAGAGCGACCAGTGCATCGCCACGCACCCGAGCGATATGTGTGTGGCGATGGCCGCGCTTGAAGCAATTGTTCGCGTGCGCGGACCGAAAGGCGAACGCGAAATCAAATTTGAAGATTTTCATCGTCTTCCTGACAACACACCCGATCGTGACACCAATCTGGCGCCAGAAGAATTGATTGTTGCTGTCGACCTCCCGGCGCTGCCATTTGCCATGCGTTCCCTTTACCTGAAGGTGCGCGATCGTGCCAGTTACGCATTCGCGCTCGTTAGCGTTGCCGCCGCGTTGGATCTGGATGCGAATAAAAAGATAAGAGCGGCGCGGGTCGCGATGGGTGGTGTCGCGCACAAACCATGGCGCGCACGCAAGGCGGAAAACGAGCTCGTCGGGAAAAACGCAGACGAAAAAGCGTTTCGTGCCGCCGCGGAAACCGAACTCGCGCCGGCAAAAGGTTACAAACACAATTCATTCAAGATCGAGCTGGCGAAGCGTAGCATCGTCCGCGCTTTGAGCGCGATCGCCGCGATGGCGTGATATGAACGCAACGCCCGATGCTTCACCAGTCGGTCAGTCCGTCACTCGCATCGACGGCAAACTCAAAGTTACGGGTGCAGCAAAATACGCTGCTGAGTTCGCGCGGCCGAAACTGGCCTACGGGATGTTGATCCAAAGCGCGATCGCAAATGGCCGCTTGCACAAGATCGATATCTCCGCCGCCAAATCGGCGCCCGGTGTGATTGGAATTTTAACGAGGGAAAATGCCCCTCGCTTCAAACCATATCCGGATGACGTGACATCCAAGGGTGCGATCGGTGAAGGCCGGGTCCCACTTGAAGACGATAATATCCACTGGGTCGGGCAGCATCTGGGCGTGGTCGTGGCCGAATCCTTCGAAGACGCGACGGACGCCGCCTCGCTGGTCCGCGTGCAATACGACACCGCCGCCCCGGTTGTCTCCCTTGCCGATCAGCGGGCGCAGCAAAATTCTTTAAGACCGGAAACATTCGCCGGCCGGCAAAAACTACAGGTGAAACGCGGGAACGTGGATGCGGCTTTGCCCGGCGCAGCCCACCGAATCGATGTGACCTACTCCACGCCGGTTGAAAATCACAATCCGATCGAGACCTATTCCACCACGGCGGAATGGGAGGCGGTCGATCGCGTGCTCATTCATGAATGCACGCGTGGCATCAAACAATTGCAAAAGATTGTGGCGAACGCGTTCAGTTTGCCCCGGGAAAATGTGCGCATCGTCTGTCCATTCATCGGCGGTGCGTTTGGTTCCAAAGGATTTCAGTGGAGCCACACCTTGCTCGCGGTGGCGGCCGCGCAACTCGTGCAGCGCCCGGTCAAGCTGACCTTCACCCGGCCGCAAATGTTCGATTCTGCCGGGCAACGCGCGCGAACGGTGCAAAAATTTGCCGTCGGCGCGGACAAAGACGGAAAGCTGGTGGCATTGCGTCATGCGACCACGACACATAGTTCGCCAGTTGCCCAATATATCGAGCCATGCGGCAACATGTCGCGAATGTTGTACTCGTGTCCGAACATCGAAGTTACACATCAACTCTTGAGAGTGAATCTGACAACCCCCTGCCCGATGCGCGCACCCGGTGAAGCGCCCGGCGTCTTCGCTCTTGAATGCGCGATGGATGAGCTTGCCCACAAAATCAACATCGATCCGCTTGAATTTCGCCTGCGCAATTATGCCGAGATGGACGAGAACGAGAACAAACCGTGGTCGAGCAAAAAACTGCGCGAATGTTACGAACGCGGCGCAGAAAAGTTCGGCTGGTCGAAACGAAACCCGAAACCGGGGGCCATGCGCAGACCCGATGGAGGGCAAATCGGATTTGGAATGGCAACGGCCGTTTATCCAGCGCAACAACAAAAAGCGGGTGCGATCGCGATATTGAATCAAGACGGGACCGTCGTGATTCGCAGCGCCACGCACGAGATAGGAACAGGGACTTATACAGCGATAACGCAGTTTGCCGCAGACGAACTTGGCCTGCCGCTGGATAAAATCCGCTTTGAGTTGGGCGATTCGCAATTTCCGGAGGCGCCGAACAACGGCGGCTCGTGGCTAACGGCGAGTGTGGCGCCGGCGGTAATGGGCGCGTGCCGCGAATTGAAAAAGAAAGTTGTCAATCTTGCCGGCAGCTGGCCAACCGACTCCGGCCAATTGGCGGACTTGTTCGCGCATTCTGGCCAGGATCGAATGGAAGCACTTTTCAACTCCGAGCCCAACAAGGAGGAGCGGGAGAAGTTTTCGTTCCAATCATTCGGCGCAATTTTCGTCGAAGTCCATGTCGACCTTTTCGGGCAGGTGCGAGTGAAACGCGCGACCGGTGTTTACGACGCCGGCCGAATGGTTAATCCAAGATTGGCGCGAAGCCAGATTATGAGCGGAATGCTATTTGGCATCGGGATGGCCTTGATGGAAGCGACGATACCCGATGAAAAACTCGGCCGCATCGTCAATCCGAATCTGGCGGAGTATCACCTGCCCGTGCACGCCGACACACCTGAATTCGACATCGATTTCATTAACGAGGCCGATCCGCACATGTCTGATTTCGGTGCGCGCGGCATCGGCGAGATTGGAATCGTTGGCGCGCCGGCGGCAGTGGCGAATGCGGTATTTCATGCGACTGGCAAACGGGTACGCGAGCTGCCCATCACACTGGACAAGCTGATATAGGGAGCGCCGTCTGATTCGTCGGACGGCGGCCCGGGGGATTCGTCCCAAGCGGTCTTATTTTCCGCCGAAGAATTTGCGAAACGAACGGAAGAGCCGGCCGGGCAGATTCGCCGGGCCTTGATCCTGCAGGCGGTTGGCGAACATTGCATCGCCACCATGTATTTCGCAGGCAACGGTCGGGACCTTGTCCGACGGAAGATCGATCTCGTAAGCGTTCCCCGAATCCTGGCAACCATTGGTCGCGAGATGGTTGGATAATGAACATACTGTCGCCCGTTGCAAAGGCATGGTCGGCTCCAATGCCGCCGGCGGGTAACGCTGCGCCGCTTTGTTCATCACCTGCACCCAAACGGGTAAGGCGAGCGCGGCACCGTAACCGTGAGGAATTATCGTGACCGGCTGGTCGAATCCGACCCAGACGCCGCACGTTAGGGTATTGGTATAACCGACAAACCAGGCGTCCTTGTAATCGTTGGTCGTGCCCGTTTTTCCGGCGGCGGGAAGTTTAAAGCCTAACGACCGGGCGCTTGCCGCTGTGCCACGCGTCAAAACCTCCTCCATCAGCTGCGAGGTCATCCAGGCCGCGCTTGGGTCGATCGCGGCGGTCGAGATGTGGGCCGATCGGTAAATCGGATGGTGATCCTGATCGTCGATCCGTTCGATGATGTACGCTTGCTTTCGAACCCCTGCGTTCGGAAAGACCGTGTAGGCAGCGGTTAGGGCCTTAAGATTCGTTTCGAACGCCCCAATATAAATCGCCGGCCCACGCGGAACATTCTCCCCAAGATTCAGATTGGTGGCCACCTTTTGCACGGCATCGAGCCCGGCAATTTGTCCGACGCGGACACTCATGGTGTTGCGCGACTGGATCAATCCGTAGGAACAGGGTTGTATTCCGCCATAAGTTCCATCGGAGTTTCCCGGCGCCCAAGTCCCCGCCCCATCAATCTCACCGGGCTGTATTGGTCCATCACTGATCGCAGCGCCGGGCAACAAACCCTGGCTGAATGCCACGGTGTAAACAAACGGCTTGAATGCGGAGCCAACCTGCCGATTGGCCGGCGCGAGAGCACGATTGAATTTGCTCTGCCCATAATCGCGGCCGCCGACGACCGCCCGAACACCTCCGCTGGCATTATCGATGGCCACGACCGCGCCCTCCAGGTAGGGCATCGAGCTGTCCTCCCCGTTGTCCGGCGCCTGATAGTGCGCCTTCAGAGGATGATGAAAATTCGATTGGTGCTCGACCTTGGCCAGCTGCGTCTCCAGGGCCTGCTGTGCCGCATTTTGTATCGCCGGATCAAGCGTCGTATATATATACAGGCCGCCGTTATCCACCTGGTCCTGGGTCAGAATCAGGTTCAAATCGCGCTGCACCGCATCCATGACGTAATTTTCCTGGATTTGCAGGAGGCGCTTCGGGTGTGCGTTGACTTTGCTTAACTTCGCCTGCTGCGCCTCAGCCAAGGAAATCTTCTTCAGCTCGACCATCCGGGCCAGGACGGCGTCGCGTTGCACAGCGGATCCTTCCGGGTTTCGCAATGGCGAAAATCGGTTTGGACTGCGGATCAACCCGGCCAGAAGAGCAGCTTCAGAAAGCGTCAACTTCGATGCGTTCTTGCCAAAGTATGCCTGGGAGGCGGTCTCGACTCCGTAACATCCCGCGCCGAAATAAATCCGGTTGATGTAAAGCTCGAGGATCTGTTGCTTCGTGAACTTTTCCTCAATCCGCAGTGCAACCATCGCTTCCAATATTTTCCGGCTAAGCGTCCGGCCGCCCAGGGGCAGACTGTTGCGTGCCAGCTGCTGGGTAATGCTGCTCGCTCCCTCCTTGGCCGAGCCGGTCATAACGTCGCGCACTAAGGCCCGGGCCACGCCGCGCCAATCAATCCCCGGATGTTCGTAAAAACGGGTGTCTTCACGAGCGAGCAGCGCAGTGACAAAGAGCGGCGAAACTTCGCTGAGTGAAACTTTTAACCGGTTTGCGCCGGCGAGGCGGCTGTAAATTTTGCCGTCGACATCGAACACGGTGTTGCGTTCGGGCATTTGCCCAACCTTGTTCATGTCGAACGTAGCCGCCCACCCCGCGTAAAAGATGAACACAGCCAGCGCGCCGGCGCAGATCAGGCCCAGCAGAGTGATCTTCCAGCCGTAACGAAACAGCTTGCTTCCCTTGCTGCCGGATCCGGACCGAGTGAAAAGTTTCATTAACCGAAGACTCTGACAATCTAGCTGCAAATCTGGGCAGATAAAATCGTCGGAGAGACGACTCTCAGACCGATGCATTCCGGGAGGGACGAGCTTGGCTGACGCGCCGTAGCTTTAGCGTAGGCGGGTCTCGTCCGTTCAATTATTGGGACGACACAAGGTCGTCCCTCCGTTCTCACAGCCGCAGCTTTACCGCGGCATCGTGCTGCTCGGTCGAACAGGGGGCATTGAGCGGCACTCCGGCGTCAGCCGCATTTGGCCGGACGACGTTGTTATCAATCAAATATTTCTCCACTTCTTCGCCACTGACATCAGCCAGCATTTTGCCGTTGATCTCCACACATGGGGAAAGCGGCTGACCACTCTTCGTTTCCATCTCCCATCGAAACGCCGGATTCTGGATAATATCCTTTTCCGTGTATTTCAGGTTGTGTTTCGCCAGCACGGCACGGACGCCGGCGCTCCAGCCACATTGAGTCTTGAGATAAGCAGTAACTTCGGGTGTTTGCATGCAGCCTTAGTCTAGCACGGTCCTGGTTCCTGTCAGCTGGCGCTGGATGTTCGGCGTTCGATGTTCGACGTTCGATGTTGAGCGCCTGCCAATGGACAGCCGCGAAAACTTTCGGGGCTGGACGTTTGCCTCGAATTTTCTCGATGACACTTCGAGAAAGCCCTTCGCCGAGGCCTCGATTACTTGGCCGTTGATCGAGACCCCGGCGCCCTAAATACGAGAGGACTCGGTTAAATTTTGTTGCGCAATGGCTTGATCGATTGCGTTAATTTTTGCAGCCCCAATTCAAGCCGCGTCTTCACTGTGCCGAGAGGAGTGGAAGTAGCCGCAGCTATTTCGCGGTGACTTAAGCCATTAAAGAACGCGAGCTCGAGCGCTTCACGCTGATACTGGGGCAGGCTGCGCATGCGCTTTTTCAGAAACCTGCGTAGATCGCCCAGAACGAACGGCGCTTCCGCTTCCTTTCGTGGCCGGGTTGGTTGTCGCTCCACCTGCTCGCCATATCGGTCACGAGCGCGGCTATAGGCCTGGCGCCTGCGCAACCGATCGATTGCGCGACGCCGCGCAATCGTCACGACCCAACCGAGCGGTTTACCTGCTTTCGGTGAGTAATTGTGCGCTTCCTTCCAGATTTGAAGAAATATTTCCTGCAAAACGTCGTCCGCTTCCGCTCCTTCGTGCACCACGCTGTCAATTACGGCCCGAAGCGTGCCGCCGTATCGGCCGTAAAACTCGTTCAGCGCGGGTTGATCGCGCTGCGAGATCTTCTTCAACAATGCTTCGTCGGGCATGGCCGACAATGCCGGTAGCTCGAGATTTGGTTTAAGCATAATGAGGTTTACGGAATGTTGTGATCGATGCGGTGCCGGATTGTTCTTCTGCGTTTCCCAACGCCCGCCACCAGTCCTGGTAAACCGCCTCGGAGAGAAACGGGTTGCCGGGATACGCCCAGCGGCTCGGGTCCGCGCTGCAACCCTCCGTCGGGCATTGCAGCCGAAAGCGTCCGTGCGCTAGGCGCGTTATTCCAATCTGGCGGCCACTAAAAATTCTTTCACAGAGAACGCAGCAGCGCCGGTCGTCCAGTGAACTCCATTTCCGGAAATGATCCGCTTCCCGTAAAATCGACAATCGTTCGTCGAGCGAAATGTGGGGCCGAATTCGCATGGCTCACCCTCCCCGTGATCCAATTGTCGGCAATCGGATGCGCGAATGATTATGGGATAGGAGAAAACCCTATACGCACGACCTATTCTCCCTCTGTAGCCGCGGCGGTCTGTCGCCGCGTATCTTGCTTAACGCAAACGCCCCGACAGAGCGGGGCGATTACATTCGACCTTCCGAACCCACGTTCCCTAACGATTATTGTTTCTTTTTTTCCGAAACTGCGCCCATATCGCGCCAGCAATTGCCCCCAGAATAAATCCGGCCGGTCCTGTAATGAAAATCCCAAGCAGCGGCCCCTGGTTCGCGTCAGGCGCAAACACAATGGGTCCGATAAAACCCCGCGATAAAACCGACGAAACCGACTACCACTCCGCCAGCGAAAGCGTAGGCAATCGTATTCCTGCATCCACCTGATTTCGGTTCACTCATTCAACTCCTGACACGCATATCAACTAAACTGTAGCCACGGCGCTCTGTCGCCGCGTTCCCGTTCCAGGTAGGGACGGCTCTCCCAGCCGGCCTCTGTAGCGCCGCGCTCCTCATTTCAAAGAACGCCCCGACAGAGCGGGGCGACTACATACAAATCAGGTTGCCGAACCAGACATTTTGGCTCATACGCTCAGCCCTTCTCCCCGTCGCGGTAGCGAATCACTTTTACTTTTTCAAGCGTGACCAGCCCCCCGCCCATCATCTCGTCGAGCACGGGCAGGAACACATTCACTTTTTCCTCGGTATCGACGATTTCAATAACAATGGGAAGATCCATGGAAAGCCGCAATATTTTCGCCGTGTGTAAACGGCTCGATTTTCCAAAACCCATCGGTCCGCGCAGAACTGTTGCACCGGCCAGGTGCAACTCCCGAGCCTTCATCACGATCGCCTCGTAAAGAGGCCGATGATTCCAGCGATCGCTCTCGCCGACAAAGATTCGCAATAAAACCGCTTCCTCAGGAAGATGCATAGCTGTGTCCTATCTAGGTAGTAACCAGAGAGCCAGAATGCGTCCGAGCCACACGGCCACGAGACAACAAACCAGCGAAAGCAACGCGTTTAGTCCAGCCTTGAACCAGTCGCCCTCCTGGGCCAGATCGAGCGTCTGAAGACTGAACGAAGAAAACGTGGTGTAACCGCCGCACAGCCCGATCATGAAGAATTCCCGGAATCGCGGCGCAATAAGATACGGGCCCTGCGGATCGGCGACCACGGCGAAAAAGCCGATGATGAAAGAGCCGCTGACATTCACCACTAGCGTCCCGAGCGGGAAAAATTCACCGACTCGATGGGCGACGAACCCGGACAGCCAGAACCGCGCTCCCGTGCCAAGCGCACCGCCTATCATTATCCAAAAGTAGCTGAGCATAAAATCCTACCGTGGCCTTTCGGCGTAAGTAGGAGTCATCAGCGTAGGCGGTTCTCCGATTTTTTCGGAAGGCAAACTCCATTGCCCGCAGTGATATTCGTTCGAACCGAAATGGTTCGCAACTCAGAACCGACGATATTCAGCTCTTCGGCCCGTGAGAAATGCCCATGGGCGGGGGAACCTGTTTCAGGCGAACTGCGTTAGCGGCCTCAGCCGTCGTCGCGAAGATCGGCAAACATTTATCCAGGCCCACGATCTCGAAAATCGATTTCAGATCGTCGTTGAGACACGTCAGGCAAAGTATGCTTTTTCGTAGAGCGGCGTCGCGCATGTATTCCATGATCGCGGCGAGACCGCTCGAATCGATGTAATTCACACCTGCGAGGTCCAGGATCAGCGCCGGGCACGCGGCCTTGACCTTACTTTGCAGCAGGGAGCGCAAGGAAAGCGAATGATGCAAATCGATTTCGCCTTCCAACACGAACACCTCCACTTCATTTTCTTTCCGCTCTTTTAGCCGCATCTGACGTGATAACGCATGCATAGTGGCCCGCGGTCGGGCCAAACGTCAATCCCTCCCGGCATTCGACTTGGAACCTGTCTCATAAGTAGGAAGGCGGACGCCGAGAATAGCGAGCGCTGGCAAGGCGCGACGAAGTCATGGGCGTTGCTCCAGCTTCAATCTCTTGCCACGCACTCTCTCCTATTTATGAACGGGTTCTAAGGCTTTGACCTATGTCGCTATCCGCCAAGTTGCGGATTGTAATATGAAGAAGCCTTCTTCACTATTCGCTCATCGACCCGCATTTTAGACTTTCACCCGAGGATAAGCTCGACGCCTTGCGGCGCCTGGATCCGTTTCGCCATTGGGGTTCGCTCGATGATGAACGGCAATGCCTTTCCTGCGGAAAAATAATCACCGGGCGACAGATCGAAATCTCGGGAGGAACACGCAGTCGGGGCCCGCTGCGTCCTCATTGCCCGACGGAAGGCTGCACTTCGATCCCGATCGACTGGATCCTGCCAGTCACCTCGATCCGGCCTAGCGACGTCGCTCCCATATCAACCGCTCAAGCTATCCCGGGTCAAAAAAAACAATTCGCCTTCTCCCGTCATTTCCGCGAACTGCGCTCAAAACTAAGACGACGACGCACGCCAATTCATTCCTAATCCATCCCGCTCTCCGCTCATAATCGTAATCGTGCTCGTAATCCCGCTCCCCGATTTACGATTTACGATTCACGTCAGCTTTGTTTTTCGTAACGCGATCGATCACCGAAATTAATTCCTCCGGCGCAGTTCCTTTGACGACGTGATCGGCAAATCCGGCGGCTTTACTGCGCTTGATATCCTCCGGGTCATCCAATGCGGAGAAGGCGATGCCACGGACGGGCGCGCGCTGGCGCAAAGCCTTCATCAGATCCCAACCGGTCCCATCGGGAAGGCTGAGATCGCAGAGTAAAACATCAAACGTGATTCGTTTGGCCAGGTTCAGGGCTGACCTTACGTCATTCGCCACCTCCACGTCGTAGCCCGACGTTTCGAGGAAAACCTTCAGCCCGCGAGCCGTCGCAGCGTGATCTTCCACCACAAACACTCGGAGGGAGCCCCCCATTAGTCATTAAACGTTTGGCGTCACCGGAAAGGATGCATGTAAAGGCAAATTTCAGCTCGAGCGCGTCCTTCTTCGGGGCGCCGAAGCATTGGCAAGGAGACGATGCCCATCCTCTGACTTGTGACTTGTGTCCTCTGTCCTCGAATTTACCGTCCCTCTCCAGCGGTAGCTTAGCTTGTTCTCGTTTTCTTCTCTATTTGGCAGCGAGGAGGCAGTAGAAGGAGCGAATGAATTCTGAACAACCGTTAATGAAACGGCAATGGCTGTTTGTTCTGGCCCGCGTCTATCTAGGTGTCAGTTTTTTCTTCAGCGATCACGGCAATGCGAGGCCGGATGAAGTCGCAGGGTTCCTCAAATTCGCGGCGAAGAACGGCTATTCCTGGTACCAGGGTTTGCTCAATTCTGTCGTCGCCCCGCACATGGCGACCTTTAGTCTGCTCGTTGTCGTGGCCGAGATTTATGTGGGAATCGCGCTCGTGGTCGGATTCACCACGTGAGTGGCGACATGTGTCGCGATTTTTCTTCTCCTTAACTATATGTGTGCGAAGGGCGCTGTGCCATGGGGCCCGGGAATCGATCAGTCCGATATTGTCTTGGCATTGATCATTCTTTTTAGCGATGCCGGCCGGCTCTTCGGGGTGGATCAGTGGCTGGCCAGGCGGTTTGCCAAGATCTGGATTTTGTGAGGTGGCTGATCTTGTTCTCGTTGGAATATTAGCACTCCCTGTGATCATCGCGCTCATATTAGTCATCGCACTTTGCCAGTTCTTAAACGCGCGCACTTTGCGTAGCCTTAGTTCGGATGAGAAGGCGCTTGTAGTGGACGCCGCTTCTGGCCGGGCCGCTTGGCCTTTGATCGGGATCGCAGTCATTTACGGGGTTCGGTCTTTGGTCCGACATCACCTGGGCCATCGCCCCTGGCTTACGCCCGCTTTCATGGTCACGATGCTCGTGTTGCTTGCGGTGTTCTTCATTTGGGAATTTTGCCGCCTTGCCCGCCTTCGTTTGCCTAGAGTATACGTTCGTCGCACGGGTCTGACTTACCTCCTTCTTTTCTTCGGCATCGTAGCGCTATTCGCACAGCAGATATATCATGATTGGGTCAGGAACCAGTTGTGAGTAGCCACTAAACATCCCGTCAGATGATTGCGCGCAGGCGTTTGTGGATTGCGATGGCGTTATTTGCCGTTGCTGCATGCGACTGTCGCGCGGCAAGCTACAAATCCATGAATCTAACCAATAATAGTTATGTCATCTTGATTGGTACCAAGAACTTCACCGAGCGCTATTACCGCGACAAGGCCGGCTGGTTAAAGGTGAGCGCGCGTGGCCGAAAGTTCCGCGCAACAGCAGAACAAGTCCTTAACCACGTCCTGCCTGCGCTAGCCGGCATTAAACCAAACCTGACCATTAAAGTGGAGCATCACGATCAAACCTTTCCAAAAGAACGGAGCGCCCGCGGTTGATCTTGGCCTCGTTAGCGCAACTCACCATGTAATGAAAACCATTATCTAATGTCATTCCTGGCCGCTCTATACACATCTAAATTTCAAAGCGCCCGATCCCCGCTTGGCCACAGGGGGGCCGATCTTGTGTATCGTTAGGCCTATGGTCGACCGCTTTATGGAGCCTCCCTTCAACAAAGCGGCGGTTCGCAAATTGCGTTCCTGCGGTGTTCACGTGGGTTTCATGGCGATGCTCTTGCTGACCCTGTCCGGCGCTGGATCAGGCTGGGCGCAAGATCACGTGCAGGGACACGGTGGGCACGCTTTGGGGACGGTGACCTTTCCGATCTCCTGTTCTGACCAAGCCCAGGTCCAGTTCAACCGGGCCGTAGCTCTGCTTCACCACATGACCTATCCACAGGCGCGAGAGGCATTCCAACAAGTGGCGGAAACGGATCCAGAATGCGCGATAGCACATTGGGGAATCGCGATGACTCTGTTCCAACCGCTTTGGCCCACTCGACCGGCGCCCGAGGAAGTTCGACGCGGTTGGGAGGAGGTGCAGAAGGCCATGGCCCTCAAGCCGCCCACGGAGCGGGAGCGCCTCTTTGTGGCCGCCACCGAGGCGTTTTTCCGGGAGCCGACGTCGGCTGACTATTGGCTGCGAATTCGTCGATGGGAACAGGCCATGGAAAAAGTATATTCCGCTTTTCCAAAGGATCCTGAAGCAGAAGTGTTCTACGCTCTAGCTCTTCTTGCGACCGCGCCTTCCGATAGGATCTCGCGGGAGCATTCGGATCGCGCCGCCAAGATTCTACTCGCGGTCTATGAGCGAAATCCCGATCACCCGGGCGCGATGCACTATTTAATCCACGCCAATGACGTGCCCGGTCGCGAGCGCGAATCGCTGGAGGTCATGCGGAAGTACGAGACAATCGCTCCGCACAACCCTCACGCGCTGCACATGCCGACTCATATTTATACTCGGTTGGGCGATTGGGAGGCGGTCATTCGCGGAAATCTGCGGGCGGCCGAGGCAGCTCTGGAGTATCCCGCGGGAGACCATGGCCAGTTCGTTTGGGACGAGTTCCCTCACGCGATCGAGTATCTCGTCTATGCGTATCTCCAGAGGGGCGACGACGACAAAGCGGCGGCACAGGTTAAAGGGCTGCAAGAAACGGCCCGATTGGAACCCACGTTCAAGACGGCCTTCCATCTGGCGTCCACTCAGGCGCGCTATGCGCTGGAGCGCCGCGACTGGAAAGAGGCGATGTCGCTGCTTCCGCGCGAACCATCGACCCTCGATTGGGATCGTTTCATGTGGGCCGAGGCGGTGACGTGGTTTGCTCGAGGATACGGAGCTGCCCGGGAGAACAAGATCGAAGAAGGGCGGACGGCCGAAAAGCGGCTCGGCGAACTCGAAGACACCGCCAGCAAAGCCGGCGAGGTGCTCTTTGCCCGCAACATCCGAGTCCTTCATCTCACAGTGCGCGCCTGGCTCGCGCAGGCGCAACATGAAAGGGATTCCGCCGTGGCACTGATGCGGCAGGCGGCGGACCTTGAAGCCTCGACTCCGAAACACGCGGTGACTCCCGGGCCAACTCTCCCGGCCTCCGAACTGTTGGGAGAACTTCTTTTGGACCAGAAGGAGCCGGCGGAAGCGCTGGTCGCTTATCAGCGCTCGTTAGGGCTTTACCCCCGGCGCTTCAACAGCCTGATTGGCGCCGCCCGGGCAGCGCGTGCGTCGGGGGACGATTCCAGCGCACGCACTTTCTACCATGAACTGCTCGATGTTGCTGACGCTGCGACGACAAGGCCCGGCCTCAAGGAAGCGAAAGAATATCTGACCCAGAGTCGATGAGCACTGCATAACAAAATGCGCAAAATCTCCGGCCGATGCAATTGCACTTTAGAGCAAGCGGAAGACCTAATTTGCGATGCAGCCAAGCGCCGGCCTGTTTGATGCCGCGCAACACCTTATGAAAACCCGTGCAATGCAAGCCACACTCCCAATCGCCCGCGGTGAGTGATCTTGTTCTCGTTAGGCGTTGCTCGCACCCCACTCTGAAAACAAAACTAAACCCATCCACCATGCCAACCAAAAACGCGCCCATTCCGCCCGACGACCTCCAACGAAATCTTGTATTGGCCCGACCGAAGAAAGATCAGACGTTGCCCCACCTCGGGGTCGTGGGAGACATCTACACGATTCTTCTGACGGGCAAAGATACCGCCGGTCGCTACTGCCTCATCGACATGTTCGTCCCGCCGGGCGGCGGCCCTCCTCCCCATCGCCACGATTTCGAGGAGATGTTCACCATTCTCGAGGGCGAGATCGAGGTCACCTTTCGCGGTGCGAAATCGGTCCTGCGAGCCGGCGAGACCGCTAATATTCCGGCCAATGCACCGCACGAGTTCCACAACGAGACCGAAAGACCGGCGCGGCTGCTATGCATATGCTCGCCCGCCGGACAGGAAGAGTTTTTCATGGCCATCGGGATTCCCGTCGCAGGTAGGACGGCTCCGCCCCCTAAACTCGACAAGACGGCCCAAGCGGGGTTGAAAGCGAAATCCGAAGCACTCGCCCCGCAATACAAGACGGAGCTCTTACAACATCAATGACCGCAACGCCTAATCAGACGAGGGGGCGAACGCAGTGCTTTGTTGCACCTACCTTAATTTTCAAAATGCTGGGTGTCCGATCTTGTTGATTCGTTCGCTTCCCGCTCTCTCACCTTCGCCTCTCAGGTTATGCAATCCATGTCACGACTTCCCCCCGCCGCTCCATTCCCGTTAGATGCTTGAGACGCTTCTGAATCCAACGTCGAGGGCGTCTGCCTTTCCCATGGTCCACGCTGGGGGTCTCTTCATCCTCCTTATGGGCGCTGGTGTTTTAGCAGGTGCGCTCATGCCAGCCAGACGCAGATTATCGCTCATTTTCGGGGCAGCGATCGCTACGGTTGCAATCGTGCTTTTTGCCGGTCGCTTGTCCGCTCCTTACGGCTCTCCCAGCCGGGTCCAGCTCTGGTTCTTATTTGGCTCGATCGTTCTCGAGGGGGTTTTGATTCGCATGGCGGTTTCAACATATCGGCACGCTGGAGAGCGTTCTTTGCTCTTAGCCATCCTTTTTGTTGTCGGCATTCATTTCTTACCTATGGCGGTGGCTTTCGGTCCCATGTGCATCGCACTTGGGCTTGTTCTCTGTATCTTCTCTGGGGCCGGACTCTGGCTTCGGCCGAGCTTGCCACTGAACGCGTTGTGGGCCTTGGATGGCATTCTCAAGATAGCGTTCGGTGCGATCATGTTCTTGGTTCTGTGAAATGGCCGCGCGCATCTAAGCCCGCAAAGTCGCCATTAAAAGTTGGACTCGACTGGCGGCGAGTTGCGCTGAAATATGAGCTTTAATGAATCGTAGAGAATTTTTAGTCGCCTCAAGCATGGCCACCGCGGCTACAATGCTGCCTGCGGCGGCGCGGGCCGAAGAGACATTCGCGTGGCCGCGATACGCGGGAGCGACGGTAATCGATGCCCTTGGAGCACCTGGCACTGCCAGTTTCGGAAAGCGTATTCCACTGACGCCGTCGGAAATAGTTGATGCGAAGGCATCGGGCCTGACGGCGGTCAATGTAACGGTAAGCGGCGTAGGGAGCTACACGAAGGATTTCGAAGAAACATTGCGCAACATTGCTTTCTGGGAGGAGCAAATCGCGGCGCATCCGGACGCGTTAATGAAAGTTACCCGGAGCGCCGATCTAGCCGAGGCGAAGAAGAGTGGGCATCTCGGAATCATTTATGGATTTCAGGACGCGACACCGCTGGGCGAATCGCTGGAGCGGCTGGACCTGTTTTACGATCTTGGGGTCCGCATCATTCTTTTCACCTACAATCTCCGGAATCTTGTCGGGGATGGTTGCCTGGAACCGAGCAACGCGGGGCTGAGTCTATTCGGCCGGAAATTAATCGCCCGGATGAACGAGAAACACGTGCTGGTGGACTTGAGTCATTGCGGGCATCGCACCACGTTGGAGTCGATCGAAATTTCGCAGCAACCGGTCGCGATTACCCATGCGGGCTGCGCTGCGATCGCCGACTTACCGCGAAACAAAACGGACGAGGAACTGCGCAAACTTGCCGATAAAGGAGGCGTTTTTGGAGTGTATTTGATGCCGTTTTTGCGGACAGCCGGGCAACCGATGGCAGAGGATGTGATCCAGCATATCGAGCATGCCATGAAGATATGCGGCGAGGATCACGTCGGCGTTGGGACCGACGGCGTAATCTCGGCGATCGATGCGACCCCGGAGTTTCGACAAACTTTCCGGGAAGAAATTGAGAAACGGCAGAAGCTGGGCATCTCCGCGCCTGGCGAAAGGGCGGACGTGTTCACTTTCGTTCCGGACCTGAACACACCGAGACGCTTTGAGAAGATTGCCTACCTGCTCGCCCGCCGCGGCCACTCCGATAGCCAGATCGAAAAGATCATCGGAAGTAACTTCGCCCGCCTGTTCCGTGAAGTCTGGGGAGCGTGATGGAATGTTGAGGGTTGAGAGTAAGCGATTCTGCCCCGTCGAAAACGGTTCCTGATCTTCATGTCTAGCTAGGCCGGGTGTGCCCGGGATATGCAAAGTCTCAAACATCTTTTTGAAAACAATAAGGCGTGGGCCGAGCGCATCCGGAAGGAAAACCCTGATTTTTTTCTCGAGCTCTCGCATCAACAGTCGCCCGACTACCTCTGGATTGGCTGCTCCGACAGTCGAGTTCCGGCGAATCAGATCTCCGGGCTTTTGCCTGGAGAATTATTCGTGCATCGAAATATCGCCAATCTGGTCGTGCACACCGACCTCAATTGTTTGTCGGTTATGCAATTTGCGGTCGATATTCTGAAAGTGCGCCATGTCATCGTCTGCGGACACTATGGCTGCAGCGGCGTACAGGCTGCGCTTCGGCGTGACCGGCTTGGCTTGAGCGATAATTGGCTGCGTCATGTTCAAGATGTGCGGGAGAAACATCAGGAGATTTTGGACAGCGCAGGTGATGAGTCGAAAGCGAGCGATCGTCTCTGTGAACTGAACGTGATCGAGCAAGTGGCCAACGTGTGCCAGACCACGATCGCCGGCGACGCCTGGGAACGCGGTCAGGAATTAACGGTGCACGGCTGGATTTACGGCTTACACGACGGACTCCTGCGGGATCTGAATATCAACGTTGGTTCTTTTGATCAGGCAGCTGCGATCTACCGGACAGCAATTTCAGCTTTATCGCCATCCAAGACGGGCTGAGAAGCAGGGACAGAGGACCGAAGTCAGAATTCGCACGTCAGAAGGCTGCCATGGAGATTCGAGTCGACGATCTTAGCGGTCCAGAGATAAGCGAATTGCTGCAGGAACATCTTCGTTGCATGGTTCTGGCGTCACCAGCAGAAAGCCGTCACGCATTGGATCTTGATGGTTTGCGAAAGCCTGAGGTCACCTTTTGGACAATATGGAACGGATCAGACCTGGCCGGCTGTGGAGCACTAAAAGAACTGAATGCGCAGCATGCAGAGATTAAATCGATGCGAACGGCCTCCGCCTATCAGAGGAAGGGAGTCGCATCACATATGCTTCGACATCTGATCGCGGAAGCGAAACGCCGGGCTTATCGCCGCGTAAGCTTGGAAACAGGTTCCATGGAATATTTCGAACCTGCCCGCCGGTTATACGCCAGTTTTGGGTTCGAATATTGCGAGCCGTTTGGCTCTTACCGGAAAGATCCCAACAGTATATTCATGACGAAAGAGATCTGATGTCGGAGCGGGCAGTAGGCTCATGCTCATGCTCATGCTCATGCTCATGCTCATGCTCATGCTCATGCTCATGCTCATGCTCATGCTCGATCTTCGAGTCTTAAGTTTGAAGCAAACGTCCAACGTCCAACGTCCAACGTTCAACGTTCAACGTCCAATGATTCAATAGTACCCTTGCGATACGAATAGCGCAGAGCTGAAAACTACCGGTATGAGCCCCGCCGAGGTCGTTGGGCTACGCGGTATGCGACCGCGGTTTAAGACTACTAGAAAACCACCGCTGCTCAGCGGTCGGATCGCAATTCGCGAGCGAGGACGACGTCCGCTTTCTTCCAGTTATGGACCTGGTGGCAGTGCGGGCAGGTCAATCGTGCGGGCTTGAGTTTTGTCTTTTCCCAGAGCGCTTCATCAACTGTCCGGCCGGTTGGGGCAAGCTTTCCGGTGGTAGGGCAGCGCACCAGGATGCGCTTAATGCCGCTGGCCGGCTTGAGGGAACGGGTTAAAATAAAATCTCTCATCAGAGCCGGTAAACGATTCGCGCCTTGTCTACGTCGTAAGGCGACATTTGCAGTTTCACCCGATCACCAATGGTCAGACGGATGAAGCGTTTTCGCATTTTTCCTGAAATATGGGCGAGAACCTGATGCTGGTTAGCCAAGGCGACACGGAACATGGTACCAGGCAGGACCGTTGTGATCGTGCCTTCCACTTCAATCGCCTTTTCCGAATTAACCATGTCGAATCTTTTGTTCTCTTTCCTGAATGTGAACGGATGAGCCGGTCGCGATTGCTCGCGACCGGCTTCCGAATTTAATTACCAGCGTTTCTCGGCATACTTGCCGTTACCGCCATTGCCACCGGACGGCCGCGGACGCTCTTCGCGAGCGCGCGCTTCGTTGACGGTTAACGTGCGTCCTTGCAATTCCTTGCCGTTACACGCGCTCATCGCCGCGGTCGCTTCAGCCGAGTCACTCATGGTGACGAAGCCGAACCCGCGCGATTTCCCAGTCATGCGATCATTGATCAGCGTGACTTCGGAGACTTTGCCGTGTTTTTCAAAAAGATCCTGAAGATCGTTTTCGGTGGTATCGAAGGACAAATTTCCTACGTACAGTTTCATTGTGATTTGATTTTGGACCAATACTGCGAGCTACAGAGCTGTTCCCGTGAATCGGGTTTAAAATCACCAATGAGGGAACCTCACCTGACGATCTACCATGCAACGAACCAAACAGACTTTTCCAATAAGGCCCTAGTATCGCTCATTTTAGGGAGAATACAAACGGTTCCGAGCTGGGTGCTTAAAGCTTGGAGCGGGGAGCGCGGCGCCGTCTCGGCGGAATCCACATGGCGGGTCAGCGGCGTTTTATATCTAGAATGCAGTTAAGGATTACCACTCGCCAGCCAGGGCGCTGGGACGATACTAGATTCCATGGCAGCCGACGACGATTTACCTCTTGAGCCGGAAACAAGGGATGGGGCTGACGGTGACGGGGCACGGAGGCCGCGCGATCCGGGTGAGCCCGTGGCCTTAGCCTCGGCCGGAGTCGTGACGCCATTCGGCGACATCACACGGCGCAAGACGATCGAGATGGAACTCGAGCAGGCTGCGGCGGCACTGGAGCGGCAAACGCGCATTTTCGACATGACACTTTCGTCGATTGCCGATTTCGCCTACATCTTCGACAAAGAAGGCCGGTTCGTGTTCGCGAATCAGCCCCTGGCGCGTCTGCTGCAATTGACGCCTGATGAATTAGTCGGAAAAAATTTCTTCGATCTCAACTATCCACCCGATCTTTCGGAAAAGCTCCAGCAGGAAATCCAGCACGTCTTTGAGACGAAGGAGATCGTGCGCGACGAAACGCCTTTCACGAGTCCGGCCGGTCAGCTTGGATATTATGAATACATCTTCCAACCGCTGTTAGGGCCGGACGGGAAGGTGGAAAACGTGGTCGGCTCGACCCGGGATGTGACGAGCCGGAAGATCGCGGAGCGTGCGCTGGCCGAGAGCGAAGAGCGATATCGGACGTTGTTCGACCTGGTTCCCGTAGCCGTCTATTCCATAGATGCCGAAGGGGTGATTCAGGAATTTAACCGCCGCGCCGTAGAACTCTGGGGACGCGTGCCGGAAAAGAACGCGGAGAAATTTTGCGCCTCGTTCAAGCTATTCCATCGAGACGGAACTCCCATGTCACGCGATGAATGTCCGATGGCTCGAGTACTGCGCGGCGAACAACTCGATCCGAGCGATTGCGAGATCATCGTGGAGCAGGGAGACGGTGCGCGGAGGAACGTCAGCGTCAGCCCGAGCGTGCGCAGGAACGAACGCGGTGAGATCACAGGTGCCATTAATTGTTTCTTCGATATTACCGAAAGCAAGCGAGTCGAGCTCGCCTTGCGTGAAAGTGAAGAACGGTTCCGAACCGTGGCCGATAACGTCCCGCAAATCATCTGGACGAACGAGCCAGATGGCAAAGCCAATTACTTTAACCGCCGTTGGTATGAGTTTAGTGGCTTGAGCCCGAAAAAATCTGTCGGACCAGGCTGGCAGGCGATCGTCCATCCGGATGACGCCTCTGCTTCGGTCGAGCGATGGCAGCGGACGCTGGCTGCAGGCAAAGTGTTCGATGTTGAATATCGGCTGCGTCGCGCCGATGGCATCTACCGTTGGCATATCGGTCGCAACGTACCGCTTCGTCATAATGGGACGGTGCTGGGGTGGTTCGGCTCGGCCACGGATATCGAGGACTTGAAGCAGGCGGAGGCAGCATTGCGCGAAAGCCAGCAACGCTTCGAGTTGCTCGTCGAAGGAACACCCGACTACGCGATGTTCCTGCTCAATCGGGAAAATGAGATCACCTTCTGGAGTGCGGGTGCGGAAAAGGTATTCGGCTGGAGGGCGGAGGAAGCAGTGGGTCAAACCGGCGCCTTAATTTTTACACCCGAAGATCGCGCACGCGGCGCGGTGGAAAAGGAGATCGGCATCGCGCGCGACAAGGGGCGTGCGCCTGATCGCGGCTGGCATCTCCGGAAAGATGGAACGCGGCTGTGGGTCGATGGCGTCATGCGACGAATCGACCGAAACGGGGGCGGAGGAATCCGTGGTTATGCCAAAATTGCGCGCGACGCCACCGAATTACATCGGGCGGAGGAGGAACTGACGCATGCCCGGGATCAACTTGAGCAACGTGTCCTCGAACGCACGGCGGAACTCATGGCAATGAACAATGAGCTGGAGCGCGCCATGGCCGGGCGCCTCCAACTCGAGCGGGAAATTTTGCAGGTGACTGAGCGCGAGCGCGCACGGATCGGCCAGGATTTGCATGACATCCTTTGCCAGGAACTCACCGCGACGGCTTTGTTTCTGAAATCGAGCGTGAATCGGGCACGCGAGAAGTCGACGGCAACGGCGCTCAATGAAGCGGCGGAAATTGTCAATCGGAACGTGACTGTCGCGCGCGATCTCGCCCGCGGCTTTCAGCCGGCGCTGGCCGGAAGCGGGGGATTAATCTCGGCCTTGCGTGGCCTTTGTAAAAAAGCGAACGGATTTCCGGAAGTGCACTGCAAGTTGAAGCTTCCGCGCTCCATTCGTATTCGGGACGACACCATCGCCCTCAATCTTTTTCGCGTGGCCCAGGAAGCAGTTCGCAATGCTTTGACTCATGCGAACGCGACCGAGATCGTCATCTGTATCGAGCGCGAACATGATCTCGTGCGGTTGGTCGTGGAAGACAACGGTAAAGGTTTCCGTGAACGGAAGCGGCGCAAGGGACTCGGACTTCATATCATGAGATACAGAGCGAGTGCGTTGGGCGGCACGCTCATGATCGACCTCAGGCCAAAGGGCGGAACGAAAATCGCCTGTGAAGTGCCGCTGCGAAAATAATCCAAATTCGCGGAACCGAAGACGGAGCGAGGACCGATTTCTTATGCAAGATGCTCGGCATCCATTCCAATCATCCAAAGCAGAGAGCTCTCGATAAGCCGACAATACCGGAGGGCCAGCGCAGATTTGTCTCCGCTGTTGCGGGTAAACGATTTAAAACTCCTGCCGTGGCGAAGCGATCGAAACCAGAATCCGTAAAAGAGCGCACCGCCGCTACGCCGGTATTCCCTTTAAGCTCGGCCGCGAATTCGAATCACAAACAACGTGGTGAACTGAACACGATTCGGATTCTCGTGGTGGACGATCACCCGTTGTTTCGTCATGGCCTGGTGCAACTACTCAACTCCGAGGCGGCATTCAGCGTGGTCGGTGAGGCAAGCAGCGCGCCGGAAGCGATGACTTCGGTGCGGCGGTTGAATCCCACCCTCGCCATTGTCGATCTCGGATTGAAAGGGCCGAGTGGCCTGGAATTAACAAAATCGTTGCGCGCGGAATTTCCAAAATTGCCCGTGTTGATCCTTTCCATGCATGACGAACCGACCTATGCCGTACGATCACTAAGAGCAGGCGCGAACGGTTACGTGACCAAAGAAGAAGCACTGGGCAGCGTTCTGGTTGCGGTGCGCGAAGTCCTGAATGGCCGCACCTATCTCAGCCCCGGTATGGCTAGCGACGTCATTGCCAGCGTGGTGCTGACGAAACAGGAGCCGGGGGCGGACCCGACTAACCAATTGACCGATCGGGAAATCGAAATTCTCGAGCGCATCGGCAAAGGCGAAGAAGTCAAAGCCATTGCCGAAGCGCTCCATCTGAGTCCGAAGACCGTGGAAACGCATCGGGCTCACATTAAGGAAAAACTGAAATTGAGGAACGCGCGGGAAGTGGCGCGGTTTGCCGTGCAGTGGTGCAGCGCGCCAGCAATGTAGTGTAGCCGCCCACTCTGTCAGCGCGTCGCGATAAATCGCGCAGGCGGCGCCATCGGGAACAAACGGCGACAGAGCGCCGTTGCTACAGGGCCGCGCCCTGCGTTTTGCATTTCCTTTTTTCCCTATCTGCGCAATCGTGAGCTGTGCCAAAAGCACCATCCCGTCTCCCGGTTCACAAAACGTACAAGTTACTCATCGGCGGCAAGTTTGTCCGCGGCGAGAACGGGCGTGTCCTTTCCGCGCACGGGAAAGATCGGAAGGTGCTGGCAAACTTCTGCCGCGCTTCGAAAAAGGATTTCCGCGACGCTGTTACGGCCGCGCGTTCCGCGTTCCCAAATTGGGCGAAACAGAGCGCCTATCTGCGCGGCCAAATTCTGTATCGAGCAGCGGAGATGCTCGAAATGCGGCAATCGGAATTACAAAACGAATTGGCGCGAAGTAATGGACGTCAGGGCGCCAGAGCTTCGACAGAGACGAATCTAAGCATCGATCGCCTGGTCCATTATGCCGGCTGGACCGATAAGTTTGCGCAGATTTTTGGCTCAGTGAATCCGGTGGCGAGCTCGCACTTCAATTTCACGGTGCCGGAGCCGACCGGCGTCGTCGTGATCGTTTGTCCGGACGACCCGGCACTGCTCGGGTTTGTCTCACTTGTCGCTCCCGTCATCCTGAGCGGTAATTGCGCTGTCGTTCTCGTATCGGAAACCAAACCCCTGGCGGCATTGACTTTCTCGGAGATCATCGCCACGAGCGACCTTCCCGCCGGGGTGATTAATGTGCTGGCCGGAGACCGGTCCGAGTTAGCGTCGCATTTCGCGGGACACATGGACGTCAATGCCATCGTTGATGCCAGCGGCGACGTGAAAATCGGCCGCGAATTGCAGCGCGGCGGTGAGTTCAACGTGAAACGCTATGTGCGCCGCGAAATGAGCGAGGGACAATGGCGTGCCGCGGACGCGGAGAACCCCTATTGGATCCTCGATACCGTGGAAATGAAAACAGCCTGGCATCCGATTGGGCTCTGAGCGCAGCCCCGCTGGATGGAGTTCGACACTTGCCGACTCGATTACCGCGTTGGTTCTCATAATTGCGCGTGAGAGCCATGGTCATCGCTCTGGATTCGGTCGGGATCGGTAATGCGGTCGATGCGGACAGGTACGGAGATGAAGGCGCAAATACACTCGCCCATATTTTTGAGCGAATTCCCGATCTGCAGTTGCCGAACCTGACCGCCCTGGGCCTGGGCGAAATTCTCGGCCGCCCCGGATCCTCCGGCGAACCAGAACGGCTCCGACCGCGAGCGAGCCATGGCAGAATGGAAGAGCGCTCTGCCGGCAAAGACACCACCACCGGCCATTGGGAAATTGCCGGTGTTATAATGGATGAGCCGTTCACCGTGTTTGAACGGTTTCCTGACGAGTTGGTGAAAGCGATCGAACTCGAGGCCGATGTGAAGTTCATCGGCAACTTTGCCTGCAGCGGCACCGTTATTTTGGAGAAACTCGGCGCCGAACACCTGGAAACGGAACAACCCGTTCTTTACACCTCCGCTGATTCCGTTCTGCAAATCGCCGCGCATGAGGACGTCATACCGGTTCCGAAACTTTACGAGCTATGTCAGATTGCGCGACGTCATGCCGATCGTTATCGGATCGGTCGCGTCATCGCACGTCCCTTTGAGGGCACCCGCGGGAGCTTCCGGCGAACGGCCCGTCGCCATGACTTTTCCATGCGTCCGCCGCCCACTATTTTGAACGCGATTGCCGGGGCCGGTTTCCCCGTTGTTGGTATCGGCAAGATCAGCGACATTTTCGCCGGAGAAGGCATTACCGAATCGCATCCCACGATATCAAACATCGATGGAATGAAAAAGATCGATCAACTTTGGGCTACGACCGAACGCGGTTTGATTTTTATTAACCTGGTCGATTTCGATATGATGTTTGGACATCGCCGCGACGCAGCCGGATACGCGAACGCGCTGCTCGAATTCGACCAATGGCTGGGTACCTTCACATCCAGTGTGTCCGATGACGATCTTGTTATCATTACAGCAGATCACGGAAACGATCCGACTTTTCGCGGAACCGATCATACCCGGGAACAAGTCCCGCTTCTGGTCATGCACAAAAGCGAATCACGTGATCTGGGAACCAGGAAAACCTTTGCCGATGTCGCTGCCTCACTCGCGGCATTCTTTGAGCTCTCCGAGCCATGGCCTGTGGGAACTTCATTTTTGAAATGAAAACCGATTCTGCGCCGCCAGTTTACGCATGCGCTTTGCATTGCCAGAGAGGGTCTTGTAGAGGTGCTTGTGCCAAGCACCTGCTCAAGACAGATCGGCGGTTGGCACAACCGCCGCTACATCCCGCCAAATTCTGTTGCGTCCCTCGCTAGCCTTCGCCCCAGGGACAGCGCAGTGCGTCGTCCCTAACAGTTTATGATGCACGTTCCATCGCTCATCGAAAAAAAGCGCAATGGTGAAGAACTTACCGGAGAAGAGATTGCGGATCTCATCTTTGAGTATACCGAGGGCAATATTCCCGATTATCAAATGAGCGCCTGGGCTATGGCCGTCTTCTTCCGCGGCATGACCCCGGAAGAAACAAGGCACTTGACGAATGCGATGATGAACAGCGGCCGCGTGCTCGAGTACCGAAAGAATTCCCCGCCCAAGATCGACAAACATTCAACGGGCGGCGTCGGGGATAAGATCTCGCTTGTTCTCGCGCCGTTGCTGGCCTGCGATAAGGTCTGGGTGCCGATGATTTCGGGTCGCAGTCTCGGCATTACCGGAGGCACGCTCGATAAGCTGGAAAGCATCCCGGGGTTCAACGTTAATCTTGATGAGAAGCGTGCCCTGAAGCAGCTGGAACAGATCAATGTTTTCATGATCGGGCAGACGGCCGATATCTGCCCCGCGGATAAGAAACTTTATGCACTCCGCGATGTCACTGGCACCGTCGCGTCGCAGCCATTGATCGTGGCCAGCATCATGAGCAAAAAACTGGCGGAAAATCTCGATCGGCTCGTGCTCGACGTGAAATTCGGAAGCGGCGCCTTCATGAAAACTCGCGCGGAAGCGGAACAACTGGCCAAGGCAATGACCGATGTCGGAAAATTGATGGGCGTGAAAACTTCGCACCTGTTGAGTCCGATGGAAGAGCCTCTCGGCCGCGCCGTCGGCAACGCGCTGGAAGTCGCCGAGTGTGTCGAGATTCTGCAGGGCAAGGGACCCGCGGATGTTATCAAAACCGTTCTGGATCTGGCGGAGAAAGTTTCCGAAACACCTCGGCGGAAGCTGGAGAAAAGGCTGAAAGATGGAAGCGCATGGAAGAAGTTCATCTCGCTCGTTTACGCGCAGGACGGTGATGCGACAGCGCTCGAAAAACTGACCGAAATACATTCCGCGCCCGTGGTCAAGCCGGTGCTCGCGAAATCGGCCGGCGTGGTCAAAACGATGGACGCCCAATCGATTGGTCGCGCCTCCGTTCTGCTCGGGGCAGGGCGCCAGAAAACCGACGACACCATTGATTTCGCGGTCGGAATTTCAGGGATTAAAAAGATGGGGGAAAAGGTAACAAAAGGTGAGCCACTGATGTTTGTTCATGCGCGAACAGAACGCGCGCTTCAACAGGTTGGGCCAATCCTGCAGAAGGCGGCGGTCATCGAATGAGTCGGCCATACTGGCGCGCTGCGACTCTGATCAGCGGACGCAGTCCAACAATCGCTTTTGGCGGGCTGATATTTCTGGTTCACCTTGCCGCAGCGCAATCACCGCCACCGCGAGCGGCGGTTGATCAGCTGATTCCATGGTTGCTGAATGAAAACCAGGAATTACGCGGAATCGCCTTCAGCCAGGTGATTTTCGACACCACGGGAAAACGGGTTCTTCCCTGTGACCGCAAGAACGAGATCGACCAACGCGTCGTTAAACAAATTGGCAACGCGCTGGATCAAACCGTTGCGCAACTCAATGCTCCGGGGAGCGCGGTGCAAAATGCCTCGCGTATTAATGAGGTCAGCAGTCATGTCGAAGACGCGCTCCACAAATTACTCAATGCGACACCCGGGTTGAGCTGCGATTTTCCGCACACGGCTAACGACAAGGTTCAACGATCGGGTTACCCCGATCTGCGGATCGTCGACGAACACAGCAAACACGTCTTCTATCTCGATCCGAAGCTGTATGCCGCAGGCAGCCGGGACAGCAGCTTTCGCACGTTTTATTTCGAGCCAAAAATGACAACGAACAAGGTGCGCGAGGACGCCGTTCATTTTATTGCCGGCCTCGAACATGCGCCGCGCAAAGATGGTCATTGGAACTTTACGCGATGGGATTTGGTCGATCTTTCCCAGTTCAAAGTGAAACTGAAGGCCGAATTTCAGGGAAGCAACCGCGACATGTATCGACCTGAGGCAATCGTAGCGACCAGCGCGAAAGGTGGAGGCGATTGACTTAGTCGCGTAGACCGACTTTGTAGAGGTGGTTGTGTCAACCACCTGTCTATCCAGTTCGGCGGTTGACACAACCGCCACTACATTGAACTGAGTTGCCTACCCACGCCCGCGACACGATGGTAATAACCCATGCTAGCCGAAGCGAAGGAACTATTTCAGTTCGACGCAGTTGAAGATGTCGTCAGCGACATCGCGCACGGGCGAATTGTCATCGTGACCGATGATGCTGATCGCGAGAATGAGGGGGACCTGGTTTTGGCGGCTGAAAAAGCCACACCGGAGGCGGTCAACTTCATGACGAAATACGGACGCGGCCTGATTTGCGTCCCGATCTCAAATGACCGCGCTGAGCAGCTGGGCTTGCAAAGAATGGTCTCACAAAATCGTGAAAATTATCGAACCGATTTTACGGTATCGGTTGATGCGGCGCACGGAGTGACCACCGGCATCAGCGCGCACGACCGGGCCAAGACGATCGTGGCCATCGCCAATCCCAAGTCCTCCGCGGAGGACCTCATTCAACCGGGCCATGTCTTTCCGTTGCGCGCCAAGGATGGCGGCGTTCTGCGACGAGCCGGCCATACCGAAGCCTCGGTCGATCTGGCCAGGCTGGCGGGACTACAGCCGGCGGGTGTGCTCTGCGAAATTTTACACGATGACGGGACGATGGCCCGTCTGCCCGAACTGATGGAGTTCCGTAAAAAGCACGGTCTGCGCATCTGCACTATTCAAAGCTTGATCGCGTATCGTCGGCTTCGGGAAAAACTGGTAGAGCGTGAACAGATCGTGAAGCTCCCGACCGATTACGGCGACTTCGATCTGCATCTTTACCGGTCCACGCTCGATGGAGCGCATCACCTGGCCCTGGTCAAAGGCAAAATCGACCCGCAGGGCGCGCCGCTGGTGCGAGTGCACAGCGAATGTCTGACCGGAGACGTTTTTGGATCGCGCCGATGCGACTGCGGAAATCAACTGCACGCGGCGTTGCGCCAAATCGCGGCCGAAGGCAATGGGGTCCTGGTTTACATGCGACAGGAAGGGCGGGGCATAGGACTGGCCGCCAAAATTCACGCCTACAAGTTGCAGGAGGAAGGACTCGATACGGTGGAGGCAAACGCGAAGCTTGGGTTTGCCAGCGACCTGCGGGATTATGGACTGGGCGCGCAAATCCTCTTTGATCTCGGCGTGCGCAAATTTCGCTTTCTAACGAATAATCCCAAGAAAGTGGTCGGGCTGGAAGGCTACGGCATGCAAATGGTGGAGCAGGTCCCGATTTTGAGCGAAGCCAATCCGCATAACGCCAAATATTTGCAGACAAAAAAAGTGAAAATGGGACATCTGCTCTGAGCAGCCGGTGCAGTTCGTAAAATAAGATGTCGACCATCATCCCTCCGCGACCTCGTCAGGTTGGCCCGAAGCGCAAATTCACCCTGATCGCAAGCCAGTTTAATGGCGAGTACGTCCGCGGTTTAATCGACCACGCCACGCGAGAATTGCGGGCGATCGCACCGTCCGCTGTCATTACTTTGTACGAAGTACCGGGCGCCTTTGAGATTCCGATTGTTGTGCGCGAAGTGGCCGCGCAGAAAAACACGGACGCGATTCTCGCTCTTAGCGTCATCCTGCAGGGAAAGACGAGCCACGCTCAAAATCTTAGCCGTTCTGTGACAGACGCCCTGCAGAAGATCGCCCTGGAGTACGGCGTGCCGGTGATCAACGCTGTGCTCAGCCTCGATAACGAAACTCAGGCAAGAGAGCGATGTCTGGAAGAAGAGATCAATCGCGGAACAGAAGCGGCCAGGGCCGCGATCCAGATTTCCAACGTGCTGACCGAGCTTCGCGAAAGATCTTAAAATGGGAAAACGCCGCAAAGCCCGCGAGGCTGCAATTCAATATCACTTCTGGCGTGATCTGCAGCACGGCGAGGCGCCCGAGAAGATCGACGAGTTTTGGGATTTTTGTCCGGCTACTCCCCGGGTGCGGGAATTCGCGCAGCCATTGATCGAAGGAATGGTGGCGCACCTGCCCGAAATCGACGAACGCATCCGGCGTTACTGCGAGAACTACGAGTTCCACAGAATTTCGCCGGTCGACCGAAACGTTCTTCGACTCGCGATTTATGAAATGCTGCACCGCGACGATATTCCACCAGTCGTTTCCATCGACGAAGCGATCGAACTGGCCAAGACCTATGGCGGCGGCGACTCCGGGCGTTTCGTCAATGGCATCCTCGATCGCGTCAAAGGCGATCTGACGAGGCCGTTGCGCGAAGCGGCGGCGCCCGCATCCGCCGAATCGCCGGACGACGACGACAGGGAAAATCTGTCCGGCTGACGGGCCGCGAATCGATGGAGGGACGATGCTCAGTCGTCCCACCAATCCAGGACGAAACAAATTCGTCCCTCCCGAAACATGAAATTCTTCGAGACGCTCGCCCAAACCTTTGCCGGCAAGCCAATCGATTGGGATGAACTTGAGGCCGCCTTAATCCGGGCCGATCTCGGCGTACCGGTAACGACGCGGATTCTCAACACCCTGCAGGAACGCGAAGCGTGGTCACTCACCGGCATCAAAGACGTCGTCAAGGTCGCGCGCCGCGAGATCGAACAAATCCTGCCGGCAACCACGCCGGCGCTGGATCCTTTTCCGGACAGACCCAAAGTGATTCTAGTGGCCGGTGTCAACGGAACCGGCAAGACAACATCGGTAGCAAAGCTGGCGCACCATGTAAAACAGCATCGCCACAGTGTGTTGCTGGCCGCGGCGGACACATTCCGCGCCGCCGCGATCGAACAGTTGGGAATCTGGGCGGAGCGGTTAGGCGTCGAGATGGTCCGCGGACCATACAACGCCGATCCGGCGGCGCTTTGTTATGAAGCGTATCAAAGCGCGCAGAAAAAACGGATCGACTTTCTCCTTTGCGACACCGCCGGACGATTGCACACCAGGAGCAACCTGATGGCCGAATTGCAAAAAGTGAAACGCAGCCTGGCCAAACACGACGCGGCAGCCCCGCACGAGATTTTTCTGGTGGTCGACGCCACGACCGGCGGCAATGCGCTCACACAGGTACGCGAGTTTCATCAGGCGCTCGGGCTCACCGGCTTGATTGTGACCAAACTCGATGGCAGCGGCAAAGGCGGAATGGTGGTCGCAATTCAAGATCAACTCGGGATTCCAACTCGCTTTGTCGGAACCGGCGAACAACTCGAAGATTTTGCCGCGTTCGACGGGCGCGACTTTGTCGCCAATATGTTGTAGCTGAACTTCGAAAACCGTGGGAGACGCCATCAAAAAAACGTTCGTGCCGGAAGATGGCGTCCCTCCGGTCGCAGCGAAAGGCCTGGGCGGTTTTATCGCGAAATTCACCGTTCTTAAGGGAGCGCAGCGCGAGTTGTGGCTCACCTTTGCGATCAAGTTGCTCATCATCCTGGCCTACTCGATCACAAATAAGACGCTGATTTTTTGGCTCTCGTCCGATCTCGGGTTCAACGATCAGCACGCCAGTGAACTCGTGGGATGGGTTTGGGCGCCGGCCATGACCGTGTTCACGCTCCTGGCCGGCTCGTTCACCGATGCCTTCGGCCTTCGCCGAACTTTTTTCCTCGGCGTGTTCATCTGTCTCGGGGCTCGCGCCGTCATGGCCTTCAGCACCGTCCCCTGGCTGGCGCTCGCCGGCGGCTTGCTTCCTTTAGCCATTGGCGAAGCCCTCGGCACGCCGGTGCTGATTGCAGCGACCCGGCGATATTCGACGATCCGACAGCGCTCGATCGCCTTCTCGATCATCTACAGTGTCATGAACGTTGGCTATCTGATCGCCGGATTTACTTACGATTTCGTCCGCCAGACGTTAGGCGAGCACGGCCATTTCGATTTCCTGGGATTCCATCTCACGACCTACCGGACGCTTTTCCTGGTAGCCCTCGGGTTCGAGTTCCTGCTTCTTCCGACGATTTATTTTCTGCGACGAGGAGCGGAAGCGACAGACGAAGGCGTCCAGTTCACCGCCGAGCCGGTGAAATACACCGGCACCTTGTGGGAGCGTTCCTGGTTGACCGTCCGCGACAGCGCCGCCGATACCATCCAGCTGTTTCGACGGTTACTCGGCCAGTCCGGTTTCTACCGACTTCTCATGTTTCTTCTCTTGATCGGGTTTCTAAAGTTCATCTTCCTCTCCATGGACTACGTGTTTCCTAAATTCTGTCTTCGCGTGCTCGGGGAAGGCGCTCCGATAGGCCGGCTATCAAACATCAATTATGGCCTCATCATTGTGCTTGCGCCGGTAATCGGCGCGCTCACGCAGCAGTTTTCCGCCTACCGAATGGTTATCGTGGGTGCGGTTATCTGTGCCGCTTCTGTCTTCATCATGGCGTTGCCTGCGGACTGGTTCCAAAGTTCCGTCAACGGCGTAATCGTGCAGTGGCTCGGTCACCATTACCTCGGATTAAAAGGTGGTATCAATCCATATTACCTCATGACGGCGATCTATATCGCCATCTTTTCAATCGGCGAAGGATTCTATTCACCGCGGGTCTATGAGTATGCGGCCGCGATTGCTCCCAAAGGGCAGGAAGCTTCCTATGGTGCGTTATCCTACGTTCCGTTTCTCCTCGGCAAACTACTCATCGGAGGCACAGGATTTTTACTGGCTGCGCTCTGTCCGGCAGACGGTCCGCGGAATCCCGCGATGATGTGGCTCGTCCTTGCCCTGGCGGCAGCGATCGCCCCGATCGGATTGATTTCCCTGCGTCGCTACATTCGCGTCCCAGAAGCCGGGCGCCAGGACTAATAGCCCAATTGCGATTACAGCTGGCGTAACATTAACCTTGGCGGCCAGAATTCCGCTGTTGCAGCCGGATAAAACAGCGTATTTTTACGCATGATAGAGTTTCCCAAACGTCCACCACGTTCGTCGCGTGGACTGTTGATTTTCTGCGCCATCGTTTTCGTCACGTTAACTGCCATTTTTATGTTCCTAAACCGTGCCGGCGCGCAAAAGCGCGAAGAACCGGCCATTACCCCAACTTCCATGAATCCTTCATCCTCTCCCGCCGAATCCAAGCCCAAGCCTAACGACGTCGAGTTGCAGAAAAAATTGACACCAGAGCAATATCACGTGACCCAGCAGTGCGGAACGGAGCCACCGTTTCGAAACGAATACTGGGATAATCATCGCCCTGGGATATATGTCGATGTGGTCAGTGGCGAACCGCTTTTCACGTCGCTGGATAAATTCGACAGCGGCTCAGGATGGCCCAGCTTCACCAAGCCGATTGCGAAAGAGAATCTGCATCAGAAATCCGACGCGTCGCACGGCATGGAACGAAACGAGGTCCGATCGAGCAAAAGCGATTCGCATCTCGGACATGTTTTTGACGATGGTCCCGGCCCGGCCGGCCAGCGATACTGCATTAATTCCGCCGCCTTGCGCTTTATCCCGGTCGAGAAACTGCAGGAAGAAGGTTACGGCCGATATCTTTCGCTCTTTCCGAAGTCTGATTCTTCCGGAAAATCGCAAAAACAGTAGGGTGGCCGGTCGTTCCGGCGTGACAAAGTTCTGGACGCCACCCGATCTTTTTCCCAAAATCGCTCGATAGGAAAGATTTTCCATGAACGGGACCCGCATTGCGCATGAAGAAACCTCCTACTGGAGCGTTTGTCTCGGACTGGTGGCGGTCATCGTGGTGGGGACCGGCGTCTATTATTTCACCAGCGCAAGAGCCGCGAGCAAAAGGGCCTCGCCTTACGATTATCACAAACCGGTACCAGGCGATGCTGAGCTGAGAGTGCGACTAAAGGAGGAACAATACAAAGTGACGCGCCAGAACGGGACTGAGCCGGCGTTTCAAAACGAGTATTGGAATAACCCGAAGCCGGGAATTTACGTCGACGTTATCACCGGCGACCCGCTCTTCAGTTCGCTTGATAAGTTCGATGCCCAGAATGGTCGCGTGAATTTCAGTAAACCTTTGGCCAAGGAACGGCTCGTCGAGAGAAAAGATGCTTCTCACGATATCGAGCGAATTGAAATCCGAGCGGCCAGGAGCGATTCGCACCTGGGCCACCTTTTTCACGATGGACCCCCGCCTGCCGGCGACCGTTATGTCATAAATTCAGCGGCGTTAAAATTTATTCCCGCGGAAAAGCTGGCCGTGGAAGGCTATAGCGAGTTCGCACCGCTCTTCCCTAGTCCGAGTCCTGAACAGAAGAACGGCGCAAAGTAGTCGCATCCGGACACAGCGACAGAGCGCCGTGGCTACAAATCAGCTCGCGATCAGTTTTTTGAATCGTGGATCGTCTTTTAGCGGCTGCCACTCGGGTTCAACTCGCAACGTGCCGGCCGTGGGCCCGTTCGGCAGGGCGGTCAAACGCGTCAGCAATTCGATGGCAAGATCGGGTGCTCCGGTCGCGGCGTAGATGACGGCAAGGTTGGTCGCCAGAATCGGCCCGTCATATGCATCTTTCTCAATCGGCAAAGCTTCAACTGCGCGCCGCGCCTGAACTACCGCTTCCGTCTTTCGGCCAAGCGCGGCGTCAATCAGGCCGAGAAGGCTCAGGCTCTTCTCGTCCTCGGAGCATAGCCGCGCATCTTCTTTGACGGCGCGCCGCGCCGCCAGAAAAGCCTGTTCCGCCCGTTTCGGATCTCCCTGGCCACGAGCGATGAAGGCTTCGTACCAGGCTCTCGGAAATGTGTAACCATCGAGCGAACAGGCAGTCCCACCGATGCCGCTGTCGTTGAATTCTGCGTAACCGGACAAATCCAGGATCCGGGCAGCTTCGGCGTAGTTACCTTCCAGCAAATTCAATCGCACGGCGACGGTGGTGACGGCGCCTCCCGGATTGAAATCTCTCGGGATGGTGGACAAAGCCTCATGCAAAGCAGCCGTGTTACCCTTCTCTCTCAAGTCAACCGCGGCACCTGCCAGCAGAAAAAGATGCGCAGTCGGATTCACGGTCAGACCATCCGCGAATACCTGCCGCGCTTCTTCATAACGTCCAACACAGCAATATGTCTCAGCCAGGTTCCAAATGACCGAGGCATTTCGCGGGTCGAGCTGTCGCGCTTTTTGAAAATGGGTCAGCGCATCGTTCCAGCGTCCCTGGCGTCGCTCCACCGCCGCGATGGCATCCCATACTTCAGCGTCGTTAGGCGTGGCTTCTTGCGCCATCAACAGTTGTTCACGGGCAAGATCGTACTCTCGCCCGCCGTAATAATGGTAATAGGCCAGCGCCAACCGACCGTCACCCAGATCCGGTCGCAGACTTAAAGCGATCTCCGCTTCCGCTTTCGCTTTGGCCATGCGCGCGCGCTTGCGGTCGTAGCCAAACCAATAGAGTTCGCCGTGAAAACGCGAAGCCAGCGCATGAGCGAGCGCGAATCCGCGATCGCGCGACAACGCCTGTTCTAAAAGCCGTAACGCTTTCTCGCCGTTTTCGCGCGGATCGCCGGCGCCGCTCCACCGAAACAAATCCCGCGCGCGAAGATACAGATCATAAGCATCAAGATCGGCGGTCGGATGCACGTGCAAGCTGGCCTTCTCGCGCGGCGAGAGGTTGGCCCGTAAAGCAGCCGCGATTTGTTCGGCCAGCTCGCTCTGCAGCAGAAAAAGGTCCGTTATTTCACGATCGAATGACTCCGCCCAAACATGCGCGTCAGTCCGCGCGTTGATCAACTGCGCGTTGATTCGCACGCGATTGCCGGCACGCCGCACGGTCCCCTCGAGGATGTGAGCGACTCCCAGTGCAACACCAATTTCACGCAGATTTCGCGCACCACCGCGATACTGCCGGACCGACGTCCGGCTGATCACCTTGAGGTCCGCAACCTTGGCCAGGTTCGAGAGAATATCGTCCTGGATGCCATCGGCAAAGTAAGTGTTCTGCTGATCGTCGCTCAGGTTTTCAAAGGGCAACACGGCGATGCTCTTTTCCGGTACAGCCGACGCCGGCAGCGCTTCGGTCATGAGGTCGCTCGTCCGTTCGATCCCGTGAACGGTCAGATCGAATGCCCAGGAAAGAATCAGGGCAACCGGAAAACCGAGCAGCAAAAGGATTACGACCAGTCGGATTCCCCAGTTCGGCACCTCAAAAAAAGGAAGCACCTGCGTCGCTATTTGAACGATCAACCAGCCCGCCACCGCATAGGCGATGGCCACTCGATAGACTTTGCGTCGCTTGAGCTCGCCGAAGAAGTTCCGCGTTCGCAGCATTCCTTAACATGAAGTAGGCAGGCCGGTATGCGCAATCGATCTGTCCAAGTGCAGGGAAGACTGCGTTTTGCCATCAAAACTTGGAGATCGAGCAGGAGCAGGTAGAGACGCATCTCCGAGGCGTCCGGGGCGAAACGGGATAGCGCGTTTGATTACGAGCAGGTGCAGCCCACCGCCCATGACCAGGATCGGTTGCCGCCAGTGGTGAACCGTGAAATAGGGAACAAGATGCCAGGGCCGCAGACAGACTCGAAATCTCAGCAGACAGTTGCGCTCTTCGCCGGCGTCGCAGCATTCATAACATGGGGATTAATCCCTGGATACTGGAAGCTGTTGAAGGCTGTTCCAGCGGCGGAAATACTGGCCCATCGTTATGTCTGGACCACCGTTTTTCTGATCGGGCTGCTGACATGGCAGAGGCGCTGGAACGAGGTGCGGATGAATGCACGTTCGCGGCGCGCAGTTTTGTATTGCGTCGCGAGTGGCTCGATCATCTCCATCAACTGGTTCCTGTTTATCTGGGCGGTGAATATTGGACGCGTGATCGAGACAAGCCTCGGTTATTTCATGACGCCACTCGTGAATGTCCTCTTTGGCGCGATTTTCCTGCGCGAGCGATTGACGCGCCTGCAGGTTGCAGCCGTCTTGCTGGCAACGCTCGCCGTCCTGAATCTAACTTTCGGTTATGGCCGTTTCCCGTGGGTGGCCGTGACTTTGTGCATTTCGTTCGGCGTTTACGGCTTATTGCGCAAGCAGTCGGGGACCGCCGCCATACCGGGATTGTTTTTTGAGACTGTGCTCCTCGCACCGGTGGCGATCGCGTATCTGATCCTGCGGCAAAGCCACGGACAACTGGTTTTCGGCCATCTCTCTCGAACGATTTCAATTCTCCTGCTCAGCACCGGTGTAGTCACCGCTGTTCCCCTCGCCTGGTTCGGATACGCCGCGCGTCATTTGCGTCTCACCACCGTCGGGTTTCTGCAATACCTCGCTCCCAGTGGTTCGTTCCTCCTTGGCGTTTTCGCCTATCATGAAACTTTTACTCGTGCGCATCTGATCACGTTCTCCCTGATCTGGGCCGCTCTCGCGATCTTTACCTTCGAAGCCATTACGCGCTGGCGCTCCTCCCGGGTCCGGCATGCGATATCGGATTCAGTCTGCAAAGCACCGGTTTGACCGAATCACGAGGCCCTGACCACAGCTCGAGATGGGGCGAAAGAACGCTCACAACGTGTCCAATTTCTACCGGCGATTGAATTCACCGCTCGCCGCCTTACCTTCTCGCCCTAAGTGAAACCCGACGATTTTCAGTACGCGATCGAAAATACTCAGGTGATCGTCGCCCCAGAGCGCCAAATTGCGACTTTCGGGAGCACAAGCTTTACGTTTTATCTGATCTCGGAGCTGATGGATCACGTCGATCAAGTCCGCGTGCGCAACGGCAAGATCCACGCCGAACGCCCGCAACTGCTCACGCCGGAACATTTTCATCGCCTGTTGCTCGAAGGATTTGGCGAGAAAGCGCACCATTACATCGAGCAATTACAGGAACATCTGCGCAACATCGCGGTCTTGCGCTACGGATTTCAATTTCGCAAGACCGACGTAACAGAAGAAACAGTTCACGACTCGGTCGACGCCGTCATTAAGCGCACCAAACGCCGGGTCGAACACGCGAACGAGCCGTTGAGCGCGATTATTCAAGGCGTGGAGGACGCGTGGGAAGTTTGCCTTCTCAAATTCACGATCGACATGATTGAGCGCTCCTCCGGGGGAAACATTGGCGATTTGAGGAAGCGCGGTCTGCTGTAGAATTTCCTTAGCCCGTGAGATTCGCTTCGCTCTTGAGCCTCATTGCCGCTCTCGCCTTGCAGCCTTGGACGCAGGCTTCCGGCAGCGAACTTCGTGTGGCCGTTGCGCCCAGGATTACCCTGCCCAAGGACTCCCCGGCATTTACCGAGGATAGCGCGAGCTTCTACGGAACGAACATCGCGCTTTTGGTGAGCAAATTTCTTCGGGCTCGCGTTGAGGCCCAACTGCGCAAGCCGATTCCGTCTTCGCTTCGGGTGGAGGCAAACCGGGTTCCAAACACCACGATTATCGCGGTAGTTGCTTCCGGCGTGGAGGATTCGGTTGCCTCTGCTTTTTTATCGGCACTGTTCGATCAATTCAATCAGTTCAAGCACGAGCAAAAGGCAAAGTATTATCGCGACGCTATCGCAACTGTGGATAGCGCGCTGACCTACATTCCGCCGGAGTATGTGCAACGCCTGCAACTCTATCGGGAGCAACTGGTGCTTGCTTCTGTTCTCGACGTTAAACCCGACTTCGAGCGAGTTGAGTATTAGAAGGCGCCGGCCCGAAAAACGGCTCCGATTCGAGCTCTACGATTTTTTGTAGCGCCGAATCAATTTGAAGAATCGGATCGTGTCGCGAATCGGGTTAATGCTGCTTACTTCGTCAGAGTAAACGGTGGAAATCGGCACGGACTCGATGCGAAAACCTTTGCGGCTAGCGATGATAAGCATTTCGGTTTCGTAATCGAACCGATCGGTGCCGGTCAGAACTTCGGGAATGAAATGCCGATGCAACATGCGAAACCCACATTGGGTGTCGGGAATATCCTGCCCGCAGAGCCGGCTGATCTTTTTGCTCATGTACCGGTTCACCCAGCGGCGAACGAGCGGCATCGACGAAATATCTTTCATGCGGTTGCCGAGAAGAAGCGAGGCGCCGTCGGATGCAGCCGCCCGGATCAGCCGATCGATTTCCTCCGGCCGGTGCTGGCCGTCGGCGTCGAGGATCACCACCCAGGTCAATTGCCGCTCGAGCCAGTAACGCAGCCCGCTTTTGATCGATTCCCCTTTTCCCCGGTTTTCCGGATGAACGATAACCTCTGCGCCGGCTTCGCGCGCCAGGCCCGCGGTCTCATCACTGGAGCCATCATCGACTACCAATACATGATCGAGTTGCTCGCGAGTTCGGCGGACCACATCGCCGATATGCTTTTCCTCGTTGAAAGCCGGAATGACCGCTGCCGTGGTTTGTCGATCGCGCGCAAGGGCGCCGGTCTGCTCCATCAACGGACCACTGGGTGGAAGTCAGCCGCGTGATACGAACTGCGCACGAGTGGACCGGACGCGACATGGTCGAAACCCTTCTTACGCGCAATTTCTCCGTAGAGCTCGAATTGGGCTGGCGTGACATACTCGATTACCGGCAAATGGTTGGGAGTCGGACGCAGATATTGGCCCATCGTCAAAACCTGACACCCGGCTTCCCGAAGATCGTCCATCGTTTGAAATAGCTCCGGCTCCGTCTCGCCCAGGCCCAGCATCACTCCGCTCTTGGTCACCGTTTTCGGTGAGAGTTCCTTCGCGCGCCGCAAGACATCCAATGAAGTGCGATATTTCGCCCGCGAACGCACCAGAGGGGTAAGCCGTTCCACCGTCTCCATGTTGTGATTGTAAATGTCCGGCCCGGCATCGAGCACAATCTGGATGCACCAATCCCGGGCATGAAAGTCGGGCACAAGAACTTCAATAATGATAGACGGATCCATGGACCGGATGGCGCCGATAACGCGGGCGAAATGATTCGCGCCCCCATCCTTCAGATCATCGCGAGCCACCGCTGTGATGACGACGTGTTTTAATTTCATCCGTCGAACTGCTTCGGCCACTCGCGCCGGTTCGTCTTCTTCGAGCGCAAATGGTTTCGCGGTGGTAACGGCGCAAAAACCACACGCTCGCGTGCAACGATCTCCAGAAATCATCATGGTCGCAGTGCCCTGGCTCCAACATTCCCAGCGGTTGGGACATTGCGCGCTCTCGCAGACGGTATGCAGACGCAAATCCGAGATAAGCGCCTTGGTCGAAAAGAAGACGGGATTGGAAGGTAGCCGCACCTTGATCCAGGGCGGCTTTTGCGGCTGGTGCAACGCCGGATCTATTTTCGCGCAGGACATCTCCCGCAATTCTAGCGCAACGTTGAACCGTTGAAAAGATGAAGCGTAGGCTGTAGCGGCGGTCTATGACCGCCGATTCTTTGATCGCGACGGGTAGCCAACTCGGCGATTATAGACCGCCGCTACAGTTTCGTCCGGCCTGATAACGCCTGGTAGAGCGTCAATTCGTCGGCCGACTCGAGCCCGCCGCCCGCCGGCAGCCCACGGGCAATGCGGGTGAGGGCGACTGGCTTGTTCTTCAGCAGATCGACAATGTAATTTGTGGTGGCTTCGCCTTCAACATCAGACGCCAACGCCAGGATGACCTCGCTGAATTTCTCCTTCTCCACCCGCTCCAACAACTGAGGAATGCGCAAGTCTTCGGGCCCGATGTGATCGAGTGGCGCGATACGGCCGCCCAACGCGTGATATCGTCCGCGAAAAGCGCTTGTTCTCTCTAAAGGCAAAATATCCGTCGGTTGCTCGACGACGCAAAGCAGGTCGAGCGAACGCGAAGAGTCGGAACAGATTACACAGAGCTCAGTGGTCGCGAAAAATCCGCAAAGCGCACAGGGCCGTATCGTTTGCCTGGTCGTGGTAATCGCGTGGGCAAGCTGATCGGGCTGATCACCGCGCACCTGGATCATCCACAGGGCGATACGCTCAGCCGAGCGCGGCCCGATTCCCGGCATTTGGCGCAATTGCAGGATGAGACCGCGCAATGCCTCCGGATATTCCGTTCTTCTCAAGACAGCGCGCTGCCCGCGTTATTCGGGCACAGTGGTCAGGTGCAATGCGAGCGTTTCCAGGCGACGGAGATACAGTTGCAGAGGCGCGTCATCCTCGTGGCCGGGTGTCCGGGCTTTTTGAAATTCAGTATAGGCTTCCGCCCATCGCTTCTCGCGATACAGGACCACTCCATTCCAGAAAAAATCGCGCCGCGCGATGTGCTCGGGCTTGGCCTCGGCCGCCAGCCAGAGTGGTTCATAAATTTCGTGTCGTTCCTGTGAATTTACTCCACTCAGAAAATCAATTGGGCGTGCGACGACATTCTTGCTGGCCAGCTCGAAAGTGCGCGGGCCAATCAGGATGCGGGATCCGTAGAATCGATTCGCCACGCAAAATCGCCGCGCCAGTTCCATCGGCTCACCGATGGTGAGCAAACCCGGCCGCTCTCCGTTCTGCAAGGGAGCAATAATAATTGTGCCGGAACTGACCCCAAGGTGTATGTCGCATTTGCCGAAAAAATCGCCGTTGTTTTCTTGGCGTGTCTTGCGAAAGGCTTCCACCAAATCAAGTGTCACCCGGACGGCTTTGTCCGCATGATCGGAGGTTTCGTCCGGAAAACCAAAAATGGCCACGACCCCTTCACCATCAGCCGCCTGGATGTAGCCGTCGGCTTCGAGAAGGAGCTGAGTCGTTCGCCGGATAAACTTTTCTGTCGCCTCGGCAAAGACCGCCGGCTCCGATTCTTCAGCCAGATCGTATTTGTTGGCGATATCGCAAACCACGACACTGGCCTCGTGCGCCTTCGCCCGGACGTCGAGGGGGATATCGCCCTCGACCAGGCGTCGCACTTGTTTCTTGGAAAGACGGTCAGCGAAAAAGGTTTTGGCGAGATGCGATCGGCTGCGCGTGGAAAATACAATCCAGCGATCGGCTAGGACGAACGCGAGCACGATCGCAATCATGCCGGACAGCGGCTGAAAGGTCCTGTGATATAGGGCACAGATCCAAGCCGCGACAAATAATTCCACCAATAAAATCGAAATGAGCAGACCGAGTCGACGGCGCTGCGCGCTATTCAGGGTCAACCAGGCGACCGCGAATGCGAAAATGAACGTAGTCACATACTGCCAGGCCTCGCTGGACATGGTTATAGCCGCAGGGCTGCGCAGCACCGTGGCCGAAACTGCTCGCTCGAAGCGGAACATGAGACCGGTGGCGTGGAGCAGGCCGGCCACTGCGGCAGCAGCAAAACCAACTATGAGCGCGGTCAGAAACGAGCGTTTCATCAAAAACTAACCTGCCTGGGCGGAAACCCTCGACTGATAAGATTGCAAGACAAGCTCACTCAAAAATTTATCCGGCTGATCCACGGCAGTTCCATCAAGGACAAACTGCGTCTGGCCTGTGTTCTTGTGAATCAAGTCTAACCCAAATCGAAAATCCTTAAACAAGTGGGCGCAAAGTTCGGACATCGTCATCCTTTCGGTGTGGGCGCGTTCGACCAGACGTCGCAGAGCTGAGTCCTCGAAAACGAGCTGCAGTCCGTGTTCGTCTTTGAATTTATCGGCGAACAGCTGTGCCTTCATTTCCAGCGAGGCCGTTTCCTGTTTAAAGCCCTCCGCCATCAAGCGCTCCAGGACACGCTTGGGCTCCCGCACGAGTTCGGCGGTCACTCGTAACTGGCTCAGCCCGGACCCGGCGAGATAATACTTGTAGTCGCGGAATAACTTCTCGAACACAGTCAACAAGCCACGCGCGCCCGTTTTCTCGGTTGCCGCGGCCTCGGCGATCAGGTGCAGTGCTTCATCTTCAAAACTAATCTCGATGCCATAGGCGCGAAAAGCCCGCTCGTACTGTCGCAGGATACTGCCCTCGGAGAACTTCATGATCTCGTAGAGATCGCCGGCGACCAGCTCCTCGCAGACCACGCGGACAGGGAGACGACCAATGAATTCGGGCTCGAATCCGTACTCAACAAAATCGCGCGTCGTAACGTGTTGGAATAATTCGTTGTCCATGACCGGCGCAGGGCCGGCGCTGAAACCGATCTGCGCTTGTGAAAGCCGGCGAGAGACCTGCTGTTTCAACCGCTCGAAGGCACCGCTGACGACAAAGAGAATGTGCGAAGTGTTGATCGTCTCGCGCCGGGCTTTCCCGCGCTTTTGATATTCGAACGCCGCCTGGAGTTGTGCCTGCAGGTCGTTCATGCTTCGAACCGGGACCTCCGTTTCCTCCATCAATTTCAAGAGAGTCGTTTGCACGCCGCGACCACTCACATCGCGACCAACCATGTTGCTGCTCGATGCGATCTTATCGATCTCGTCGATGTAGATAATACCAAACTGCGCCAGGTTCACGTCGCCATCAGCCTTGTGCACAAGCTCGCGCACGAGGTCTTCCACGTCGCCGCCAACATAACCGGTTTCGCTGAACTTGGTCGCATCTGCTTTGACGAAAGGGACCTTGATCAGATCCGCGATGTGCTTGATTAAATATGTCTTACCAACGCCTGTCGGACCAACCAGAATAACATTCTGTTTCGCGTACTCGGTCTTCTCCGCCCGCGCAGCATCTTCCTTTTGCAGGTGGCGCAGAAATTTGGCGTGATTGTAATGGTCGCACACGGCGATCGATAACACCTTCTTGGCCTCGTCCTGCTTGATCACGAACCGGTCCAGATGCGCCTTGATGTCTCGCGGAAGATAATTGAAAACAAACTCGTCTCCCTCGATCCCGGCCGACTTTTCCTCCCCGCCAGCCTCCGCCGTCTCGGGAGCATTGAAGGTCGCGAAGGAGACACGGTCGCCAAAGTTCGATTTCATGAACTCGGCGATCTTGGACTTTAGCTCTTCCGGTGAAGGAAATGGCGGTGGGTTTTGCTCCATGGCGTCGACCAAAGGTGGCGCGAAAATCTATAATGGCAATGAGTGGTGTAAATCTGACCGTTTATCACCTCCATTCGTTCAGCCGAGCCGGGCGACGATGGGACTCCGCCGAAAGGAAAAATCGAAGGTTCTTGGCTCGACAGAGTCTCGCCCCACCAAAAGGCAGCAGAGAAAGGACCGGAGCGGCGGCTAACGACTAGCCGCGGCGTAGCCGGAGCCTTTGTCGGTAAGAATGTTATTCAGATCAGTCAGCACCTTCTCCGGGCCCAGATACTTTTTACCCTGATAACTGTCGGAAAGAACCTTGCCGCCCGCGTCCACCAGGACTAGATCCGGTATTCCTTCTCCAGCATAATGCGAGATGCCATTTTTCCCTGGAATTTTCTGATAATCGATCGCGGGCCAGGGCATGTTCGTGTCGCGCATATAGACCTCCATATTAAAGGGACTCTTATCGAGACTAACGAAAATCAGCTCCAGCTCAGGATGCTTCGGTGCCATCTCGTTGTAAAAATTAACGAGCCCGGGTGTGAATTTGCGACAGGGGCCGCACCAGTGCGCGGAAAAGTAGAGCAGGAAGAGCGTCTTTTTTTCCAATGGTGAATCGTCGAAGCGAGTCACCACTCCATTGCGCCATTGCACGAGATCTCCTTTAACCAGATCATAAATCAACCGGCTATCGACCGACTGTTTGACACTCTGGGCGGCTCGTTCCCGGGCCAGCTGCGATTGATACAACGTGTTAAACTCGCGCGATTTGGCGGCTTCGGCCAGGCGGTGATTGGCTTTGGCTTCGTTTTCCTGCTTGGCCCGGGCTGCGTCCTCTGGCGAAAGATTATACGTTCCACTTTTCAAGGCGATCAGTAGCTCCGGGGTCGCGCCCGCATGAATGAGTTGTGTCTCCTGCGCTGCGGCAAAAGTGTCGGCAAACCGCCTCTGCGATAAATCCGCCATGATCGAGTTAGCTGAATAACCAGACCGGAGCATCAAACTGATCTCTTTGACGGTCAGCGGCGATTGAGCTCCTGGCGCACGACTGGCAACGGCAAACGCTGCGACAAGAAGGAAGAGCAAAGGGCGGGACACTCGTCGTTAACGAGCAAAAGATGCGCCACGTTTCGAGGGATTATCCGGACGCCAGGACGATCGGGCAGCTCGGCCGCAGGGATTTACATTCGCCCAGGCCTATTTAATCAGCGACCGTTCCGCAGCGTACTCAGATTTTCCTTTCGCCGCGGTGTCTGCCAATTGCCGGGCGAGGTCCGTCTGTCCGGTTTCGGAGGCAAACACGGCGCTGAGCCAGCTCCGATCGGCCGCGTCCGGTTCGTTCGCGTGGATGTAGCTGATGGAAATGGCCAGCAGAGTTTTGGGAACAAGCTTTGTCCATGACATCCGGGCTGTGCCGTATGGAACCTTCAATTCCAGGTTCTGAGCGTCGGCCTTCTCAACACCGATGTATTGCACACCAGTCGTGTCGGTAATTGGCCCGGTGAAATGCGCACGATTGATATCGGCAATCAGTTTTTCCTTCCACGCCACCAACCACTGCGCCTTTTTTTGCGCCGCTATCTGCGCCTGGCTCAAAGATGGCTCGGAAAGTTTTAATCCGCTGATAGCGTCTCGCGCGCCGGAAAAATCGCAGACGGCAATCTTTTGCCGATAATTGGTCTGCGCTGCCGTCCAAATCGGTCCCTCCGTATCGACCAGCTTCTTCCGTTCCTGTTGCCGGCTCGAATCTTCCTTGCGCTTTTGCTCGGCGACGCGCGCGGACAGACTTTTTTCCTCTGATGCCAGTTCTTCTGAAAGAACGCTTTTGGTTTTCAGCTTTTGTCGAAGATCGCGAACAGCATTCAATTGCGCTGATATATCCGACGGGTTCGTTTTCGATCCTTTTTGCCATGCGGCGTAAAGTCGGGCGTCGTCGAGATATTTTTGGGCAATCGGCTTCAAGTCGGCAATCCAGGAGAATTGGCCTGTTGGTCTCGCGGCGACGAATTGTTCGAGCCAGGGCACAGCATCGGAAGCGTCGGACTGCTCGATATTTCTCAGGGCAAACAGGAGCGATGCAAAGGTGGAGTAGGGCGCGGCGCGCTCCTCGGGCTGGCGATAAGTGATAACGCCGGCAGCCAACAGTGTTTTGGCCGTGGTCCCAAAGAATCTGGCCAGATCAGTATTTTCCTTGGCAAATCCGGTTCCGCCCGCGTTCTGAACATCCTGGAACGCTTGCTTCGCCTGAGAGCTTTCCCGACCGACCATTGCGGCCAAGCCTTGTTGAAAACGCGCCCAGTCGTAGATGGGTTGTTTATTTCGCGCGTCTGTCGCGACGCGGGCAAAGGCCGCACCGGCGACGTTAAAATGGTTTTGCAACAATTGCCGTCGCCCTTCCACGAGTTGCGCCTCGAGTGGAGCAAGAGCGACGAGCTGTTCGGCTCTGGCCGAGACGGCGCTGAGCGCGCTTCGATCGCTTTTTCGCGTAAGAAAACCCCACGTCGCGACACCGATTAATGCCGCCAGCAAAATGGCCACACCGATGATCCATGGCAGCTTGCTTTTCCGGGCGGCGAGAAATTCCTCCTTGCCGGTCAACAATCCATAAGCGTTTTCCAGTTCTGAAACCAATTCATCGTAAGAACTGAAGCGCGCCGCCGGATCGGGCGCGATCGTGCGTTGGAGAACGCTCGCCGTGGCCGCCGAGATCTCCGGTGCAACGGCGCTCAAATCGACCGGATGCGCTTTCAAATTGCGCAATGTAACGGCGGAATTTGTTTCTCCTTCAATGGGAGCGCGGCCGGAGATGGCATGAAACAAAGTGGCGCCGAGGCTATAAATATCGCTCCGCAAATCTTCCGGGTCGTTATTCAGCCGTTCGGGAGCGACATAATACGGCGTACCCCAAATCTCACCGCGTGTCTCTAATCCTTCGGCGGCCGCGCCAGCCAGACCGAAGTCGCCGATCTTCGCCGTATGTTCATCGGCGAAGAGAATATTGGCCGGCTTCACGTCGCGATGGATCAATCCTTTGGCGTGGGCCGCTCGTAAGCCTTTGGCAACCTGAATACCGGCTTCGAGCACGAGTTCTTCCGGCAATCGCTTTTGTTGCTCGATGAGATCGTCCAAACTTCCGTGATCGACCAATTCCATGACCAGATAGAATTGGCCGTGATCGGTCCCGGACGAGAATACCTGGATGACGTTCGGATGATTGACCGACGCGGCCACGCGAGCTTCCTGTTGCAAACGCGCCGCGTGATCGATTCCCTCGCCCAAATCCTTGCGCAGCAACTTTACCGCAACGAGGCGATCAAGGAGCGTGTCGCGAGCCTTATAAACAGTCCCCATGCCGCCGATACCAACGGTTTCAAGCAAGGCGAATTGATCAAACGATCGTTCGGCCCGGATCTTTTCGCCGCATTTTTGGCATTCAACACGCGCCAGCGGCTCCGCCGCCGCGGTGTCGACGACCGTGCCGCAGGCCGGGCAGGTTTGCTTCAATGACGAAGTCTCTTTAGTAGGCACCCACCCGATTGTAACATTCACTAAATTCGAAGCAAAGAGAGGCATCTGATTGGACGAACAAATTTCTGAGGTGATTACGCTGGTGGTGCCGAAAGAGGCAGCGGGCACCCGGTTCGACCGGTTCCTGGCCGAGCGACTTCGCCAGTTTTCGCGCTCCCGCATCCAACAATTTATCCGCAGCGGCGCAGCGACCCTTAAAGGGAAGCAGGCCAGGCCGCGCGATTTCGTTCGGGAGGGCGATGATGTCCGGTTGCTCGAGCCGCCGTTGGAGAAGATCGATCATCAACCCGAAGAAATTCCGTTGGATGTCCTTTTTGAAGACGACGACCTGATCGTTCTGAACAAGCCCGCTGGCCTTGTCATCCACCCCGGCGCCGGGCATCAAAAACATACTTTGGTTAACGCGCTGTTGAGTCATTGCCACAATCTCTCCGGTATTGGCGGCAAAGAACGCCCCGGCATTGTCCATCGCCTCGACAAAGACACGAGCGGATGCGTCGTGGTAGCTAAAAACGACGCAACGCACCATGGGTTATCGGCTCAATTTGCGGAGCGGACTGTGGAAAAAATTTATCTGGCTCTGGTCAACGGCAAACTGAGGAGGAACACCGGCTCGATCGACGCGGATATCGCGCGCCACCCGGTCCAACGGAAGAAGATGACGGCGAGTTCAGTTCGCGGCCGCAGCGCCAAAACAGAATACCGCGTCCTTCGCGACGGGCCCACGGCCAGTCTGATCGAGTGCCGGTTGCACAGCGGCCGGACGCATCAGATCCGGGTACACTTTCATCACATCGGGCATCCCATCCTTGGCGATAAGATTTACGGACCGAAGGCCGGCAAAATTTTCCCGCGCCAAATGCTGCACGCGTGGAAACTCGGTTTCAAACATCCGCGAACAGGCGATGTCTTGAGGTTCGAAGCGTCGATTCCCGCGGATTTCACGAGTGCTTTACGGCAGCTTGGTATGTAGCTGTGAAACAGGCGGGACGCCCGTATGACGCGCCGCTGTCGAAGAGTGGCAGTCTCAAGGAACGGCCGAGTCGACCGGCACCGCTGCATCCAGCGGCGGTGGAGGTATTTCGGGCGAGGGAGGCTCAGCTTGCCCATTAACCCTCCGCAAACCGACCCGATTTGCCGCAACTTCAATCAGTTCGCCTACGCGATTCCTCAGAGCACGTGCTCTCGTGGTTAGAAAAGCGAGAAAGAGTGCGTAGGGAATCAGGAACAACAGATCGATGTGCGATGTGTTCAACTGTCGGTAAATCAACAGACTTAAAACGAGCAGATTGAAAATAACCGTGGTCGCGACAAACCGGTTTCGCAGTTTTATTCGCGTCAGGCATTTCGGACCGCCGTGATATTCCGTCACGGTTTGCAACGTCACGCTCCACCAGAAATTGCCATAGATCTGAACATCCCATGCGTTCCAGCCGCTGTCGGTCGAATAGCGCCAACCTTCGTCCTCGAGCAACTGAAAGATGGCGCCAAGAAGAGGATGCCGATCTTTGCCTTCGTCGCTCCAGTAAAATTGACGTTTGCCAAACCGCCGCGAAGAGGCCGGACCCGGAAGTTGTTCGTGGGTTTGAATGACGCTGCGCGGGGTTCGTTTGAAATGTAACCAGGTGAAATAACGCGATGCGCCGCGAACCAGAGGTTGAACGAAAGCGAGGACCATGACGAGCAGACGCGCGTGGACGGTGTCAAATTTCGGCTCGATTCGAGCGCGCACCATGTAGGAAAGGGAGACACACAAGGTTCCGCCGAACATGACGTACGGAACAATGCGAAGGCCGGGTAAAAAAATGCCGAGACCGAACAGAAAAATCGTCAGAGCAAACCATTCGATGCTGCTGAGGTAAGCGGCCACCTCCGATTGGGGGGTGGGATAGATCGACTGGAAAAAGCCTTCGCCAAAAACGCCGTGATAAATGATCGGCTGACCCAGGAACCAACTGAACCGCGGCGCACCGTAAATCTGACCGCGCCATTTGGCTGTTCCGGTCGGCCCGAAAAATACAAGATGCTTGAAGCGCAGGAGCGATTCCGCTTCGCCATACCCTTCCTGTTGTTTCAGGAAAGCACGCAACGTGAAGCGGCGATAATGCCACACGACTGCCGTTGGACTGAATCCGATGACACAACCGCATTGCTGGAGGCGCCAGCAAAAATCGACATCGTCCCCGGCCTTCCGGTACTCAACATCGAAGCCGCCAACCGCATCGAACGCCCAGCGATGGTACGCCATGTTACATCCCGGAATGTGCTCTGCCACCGTATCGGTGAGCAGAACATGGCTCGGTCCTCCTGGCGCTGCCGCGACGCATGCTTGAATCCAATTCCGCGCCGGCGGCGTGACGTTGGGCCCGCCCACTCCGGCGAAGCGGCCATTCATTAACGTGCCGATCAGATAATAAAGCCAGTCGGCATCCGCCATGCAGTCGGAATCGGTGTAAGCCAAAACATCGCCTTTGGCGGCCGCCGCGCCGGCGTTGCGCGCGTAACTGAGCCCGTGGTTGGTCTGATGAATGTAGCGCACGGATGGAAATTGCCCGGCAATGGCCGCGGTATCGTCGGTCGATCCGTCGTCCACCAGAATAATCTCGTAATCAGGATAATTCAGTTTGCCTAACGACTTCAGACAGGCGGCCAGAGTCTGGCCACCGTTGTAGGAGCAAACAATAATGGAGACGAAAGGCGTCTGCGGCAGAGGTTGGCTGGGCAGTCCGGCATCATTCCGGCCTAACTTCTCACGAAGGGTGTAGAACGCCTTTTTCGGCCTGCGATCACGCGTTACGATGCCGAAGGCCCAGTCGGTGATCTCCTGTTCGCCGGTAAACCACTCGTCGGTCCAGGCAAAGAAAATTGTTCCGGCCAGTCCGCACCTGACCACGCTATCGATATGCCAGCCGAGCATTTCCGCCTGCTCATCCTGCGAATGCCGGATCGTATCCATGCCGAATTCGCCGAGAATAAGCGGGACTTCTTCGGCCAGGTTTTGCAAACGCAAAAGGTAGCGCTCGAATTCATCCTGGTTGTGCAAATAGACGTTGAAACAAACGAAATCGACGTTCTGCGGAAGGAGATATTCGGTCGGCGGATAAGTGGCGTAGGAAAAAAGCGCCTCAGGATCAATCGCGCGGCCGGCCCGCACGAGCATTTCCACAAACTCGGTCACGCGACGCACACCGAGCCAGCGAACCATCGTGCTGGAAATTTCATTGCCGACGAGGTAACCGAACACCGCCGGATGATCGACATTTGCCGCGACCGCGCGCTCGAGCGATTCGACAATGGCCCGTCGCGCAGATCTCTCCCGCAAAAACTCAATGTGCTTTGACCACGGCAGCGTGATCAAAACGTGCATGCCCGCATCCGCGCAACGATCGAGGAACCAGCGGGGCGGCGGATGATAAATCCGGACGAGGTTCACCCCGGCCTCATGCATCAAGGCAAAATCCTTGGCCGCCTGTTCAGGCCCACCGAGGTAGTTCCCTTCGTTGTCCGGTCGGAATGGGCCGTAGGTGACTCCTTTGACGAAAAACTTTTGCTCGCCCTGAAAGAAGAATTTCGCGACTGCGCGGATCCGCGAATTTGCGCTCACTGCGGCTAAGGTAGGGAGCAGCGCCGCGGCGTCCAGAACTGGTGGATCGTGCTCTCCGAGCGCGATGTTAACCTCTAAAGCGGCGGAGCCGCCTCATTGTTCCAACGGATGCTGCGAGCGCAATCGACAACTCAGCCGGCTTTGCCGGTTTAATTAACAACGCTCTCGGAGAGGTCGTCCCACCTTCCTTAGCATAGCGCTCGGAGAACACGATCTACCTATGCCAGCGCGCTTTTTATAACTTCTGCCGTGCGTTCGATATCTGTCGATGCGTGTGCGGTCGAGATGAACGCGGTTTCAAACTGCGACGGCGCGAAGTAGACACCCTCACGCAGGCATGCATGAAAGAACCGGGCAAACTTCTTCAAATCACTTCGCTGCGCACTCGCCAGATCGAAAATGGGACCGGACGTGAAAAACAGGCAAAACATCGAGCCGATTCGATGCAGCGTAACGTCGCAATGAAGCTGGGCGATTGTTTCCCTGGTTAATTGCTCCAATTGCGCGCCGCGCTCTTCCAACGCCTGCCAACCATTGAGACGATCAAGCTCGCGTAACTGGGCGAGACCCGCAGCCATGGCCAGCGGATTACCAGATAACGTCCCCGCCTGATAAACCGCTCCTTCCGGGGATAAATGATCCATCACTTCCGCGCGTCCGCCAAACGCCCCCACCGGCAGACCGCCTCCAATGACTTTTCCAAGAGCGGTCAAATCGGGAGAAATGCCGTAAATCTGTTGCGCGCCGCCGCGGGCAACTCGGAATCCGGTCATGACCTCATCAAAAATAAGGAGGGCGCCGTGCCTCGTGCATTCCTCCCGGAGAAGCGATAGAAAGTCTTCTCGCGGGAAATAGAGTCCGGCGTTGGCCGGAATCGGCTCAAGAATGACCGCCGCGATTTCATTCGGATTGTTGCGAAATGTTTCGCGAACGAGCGCGCCATCGTTGAACGGGAGAGAGATCGTGAGATCGGCGAACGCCTGGGGAACACCGGCGCTGTCGGGTCGACCGTGGGTGAGCGCCCCACTTCCCGATCGCACGAGCAGTGCATCGGCATGCCCGTGATAGCAGCCATCGAACTTGACGATCTTGTCGCGGCCGGTAAACCCACGCGCCAATCGGAGACACGACATGGTCGCTTCGGTGCCGCTATTGACCATCCGCACCTTTTCCAGGGAAGGCACCCAATCACAGAGCAGTTTCGCCATTTCGACCTCGAGCGGATTGGGAATGCCGAAGCTGAGACCGCGTGTCGCCGCATCGCGCACCGCATCGACCACCACTTTGTTGGCGTGACCAAGGATGGCCGGTCCCCAGCTGCCGACGTAGTCGATATATTCCTGCCCATCAACGTCCCAGATCTTCGCGCCTTCTGCGCGCGAGACAAAAAATGGCGCGCCCCCGACATTACGAAAGGCGCGCACCGGCGAATTCACACCCCCGGGGATACACTGCTGTGCCTCGCGAAAAAGTTGCGACGAGCGAGAATCCACGCGGGCAAGATAGCGTTGAAGCGTCGAAGCGTTAAAGCGTTAAAGCGGCGAAGACTTCCGCTTTATCGATTCTCGGAGGGCGCCTGAATTGACACCTGTGCAGCGCGTTCGATAATTGCCGTCTCACACACGGCGGGGTAGCCAAGTGGTAAGGTCGGGGTCTGCAAAACCTCTATTCGCGGGTTCGATTCCCGCCCCCGCCTCTTTGATCTATGACCATGATCTTTATGAATACGAGGGAAACGCGACGCCGCGGCGAGCTCGCCGGCATCGCCATTCATGGCCTATTCGGATCGGTTTTTTGCTACTTTTTGCTACATTAGGAACGCCAGATGAGACGGGACATGGACATCATTCGCCTCCTGCTCCTTGGCTCGAGTCGGACTCTGCGCCGAAGGAATTGGACGATTATTCGGAAAAAGAGAAACTCTACAATGGGGCGTTAATTGTCGATGAAGGGTACGTCGACGGCAAGGTTCTGCGTCATGGCTTTCACGAAATAGCGCGTGTCGATCTCGATCACCTGACCTGGAAAGGCCATGATTTTCTCGATGCCTCTCGCGATGATACGATCTGGAAAAAGGCGCGTGAAAAATTCATGAAGCCGGCGGTCTCTTGGACGCTTCCATTGCTTATGGAATGGTTGAAGGCCGAGGCCAAGGCCAAAATCATGGGCGACACGGGCGGGTGAAGTTTTACTGAAATGTCTGCACGTGCAGACATCCTCCGGAGAAGCCGATGAAAACTTACATCCTGGATGCTCTGCTAACGCCACCGGAGAATAAAAGCGATGCCCGGATCGGCTAATCACGCTGGCGAAAACTTGCCGCCACATTATCGCTGACGGAAAAGTGACGCCCGAGGAAGCGGACGCTTTGCGGCGGTGGATTCAAGCTGCCGGATGGCTCAAAACGATGTGGCCTGCGAACGCGATCGCCGACCGAATCAGCAGATTGCTCAGCCCGCTTCCCACAGAAAGCGAGTTGAAGGAACTCGGTGACTTTCTCATCGAAGTGGTTGAAACGACTAACTTCATTGATTGCAACGAAACGACGGATTTGTTTGACGAGCCGGTCCCGCAAATCGTCTTCAAAGACCGCACTTTTTGCCTGACCGGAGTCTTCTACTATGGCACCCGCAGCGATTGCGAACGCGCTATCAAACAACGGCGAGGCCAGTTGCGTAGGGATGTAGCTATGTCGACGGACTATTTAGTGGTAGGCGGCGTTTGTAACCCACAATGGAAACACGCCGAGCACGGAACGAAAATCGACGCTGCGAAGATGAATCGACAGAAGGCGCAGGAATGGCAGCCGGATAAGGCGCCAAAAATCATCCGTGAGCGGGATTGGGTTGCGGCCCTGAATACTCACGTGGTCGCCGCCATGCACGCTGGTCGGGGCCAAAGTTCATCGGCGCTGAATTCCAAAACGACGACGGTTGGCAGAAGTGTCTTCGGGCCGGACGTCGAGTCGCTCGAGTAGTGAAGACAGGGGTAGTGCGAAGCCGTGACCGAATTTTCCGGTCGGACGGTTACTTTATTCTCGTCTGCTGGGGTGACGGGTTCGTTGACGCTTGGCCGAGGCTAATGGCATCCATGCTCATCGGTGGGTTAGGCCGCCCCGGGAATCGGGGGCGCAGGATGGCATATGCCGGGGAGCCGAGGCTCAGCGAAACCGTCAGACAGAGGAGAACTCTTGTCGCACGTTTCATAATTACTATGTTTATTGTGCATCAAACGTGCCAGACATGGCAATGGTTTATTTTTCCGCGAGATGCGTTCAACGCGACAGCCATCAGCTCGGCGTTCCCACCGGTGACCCGCTTAAAGAACCGCGCCCGCTACGCCCATGATGTAGAAGCGACTTCAAGTCGCGTTTCTGCTTGAATAAAGTGGTGGAACACCGCTTCTACTTTGAGCAGCGCTCCTCAAACGCAGGGCGCGGGTATTCCACATGCTTGTTCCAGGGATAAATAGGGCAACAACGATGACAGCCGCCGGCCGTCGAACTTTCGAATTTCCGTTTCCGAACTAACTTCATTCCTATGCCACAATTCGCTTATCGAGCGCGCAATCCAGAGGGTGGATTGGTTGAGGGCGTTCTCGATTGTCCCGACCGCGCCGTCGCGATTCGGCAAATTGAGCAACAACGCTGTATTCCAATTAAGATTGAAGCGGTTGCCGGAAACCCAAAGAATGGCGCTCAACCGCCGACCGCGGCAGCAGCGGCGACCCTGAGTCTTAAGGTGCCGCACGGTCAGTTGCTGGTTTTCACCGAACAGCTCGCCCACCTCTTGCAGGCGGGGATGACTCTGGACGAGGGATTGTCCATTCTCGAGAAGCGGCTGAAGCACCCGCGCATTCAGCTGATGACGCAGACACTCCATCGCGCGCTGGTTGATGGGCGCAGTTTCTCGCAAGCGTTGCGCGAATTCCCGAGAATTTTTCCGCCGCTCTATGTCAATATGGTGGCCGCGGGTGAAGCGAGTGGGACGTTACCGGGCATTTTACTGCGCGTGGTCAAACATCTGACCCAGGCCAAGGACTTGCGCGACCGGGTGCAGCAGGCCCTGATTTATCCCGCGTTTCTCGCCCTGGCGGGAATCATACTCATCACCTTGTTCATCACATTCATGGTGCCGCAGCTGACTGGGTTCATGTCGCAGAACGGAGGCGCGCTTCCTTTGCCTACGCGTTTGCTTCTGCAGATCAATTACCTCCTGACCCATTATTGGTGGCTGGCTCTCTTGATCGCGATCGGCGCGAGCGTTGGTTTCCGCGCTTTCGTTCGAACGGATGAAGGCCGAACTGCCTGGGACCGGTTTCGTCTCGGCATTCCCGGATACGGGCGCATCATTCGCCACCGCTACTATGCGCAATTCTCGCGCACGCTTGGCACATTAATGGAAAATGGAATTCCCCTGCTCCGCTCACTTGATCTGGTGCGGGAAATTACGGGCAACAGGTTTCTGGAATTAAAGCTGATCGACGTCCGGCGCGCGGTCGTGGATGGCGCGACCTTGTCCACCGCTTTGAGCGCACAGCATTTGTTCCCGGAACTATTTACCGACATGATGGCGGTGGGCGAACAAACCGGGCACTTTGCCGAAACGATGCAGACCATCGCCGATGTTTACGAACGAGAACTCGACCGCACGGTCGCGGTGATCTCACAATTAATTCCGCCCGTCATCATTGTTTTCATCGCCGTCATCGTTGGGTTCGTCGTTTACAGCATTCTTTCGGCGGTTTTCGAAATGACACATAGCTTGCAGTTCCATCCCCGGTGAGCTAGAATCGCCGCGATTTACATGCTTCATTGCTTCGTTGCGTTTGTTTTTTTCATTGGCGCAACGTCTTCTCTTCTCGCGCAGGAGGCATTGACCGACGGGCTTCCACCGGCGGCCAGTCAGACAACCCTTGGTCAACCCGCGCCAAACAGCGCCTGGCTCGATCTGCGTCAAAGCGCGCCAAAACATACCAAACCGCAAAGCGCGCCGGCCTGGGTGGAAGCGGTTGGGATGATCCCGGCGCGGCCTAACGACGCCAACGCGAAAACGATATTTCGCATCCGGGTGATGGCGCCCTCCCATGATTATCAGCTTTTGTTTTTCCGGCTCTTTTTTGAGGACAAGGCGGACGTGCATCCCGAATTAGTGGCCTGGGACGAATCCGGCACCCAGGTTTTGCGTTCCGGGGTGCTCGGTTCCGGGATCGATCTGCCCAGCTCCGATTCGGTTGTTGTCCCGATGGTCAACGTCGCGGCGATCGACGTGGAAGTTCCGGGAGATGGAAAGACCATCCGCGGAGCGTATCTCGATTGGATGACGAGCAGCGAAGTAGTCCACCCAGTGAATGCCCCGCACCGCGATGTCATTCCAGAGCCGTTTTCGGCCATGCCACCGCTTCATACCCCGGCCGAGGACATGGAACAATTCGGCACGGTCAAGGCAACGTTAGCCGCCGAGACGATCCGGATCGGTCCGAGCTTCTCCGAGGGAGCTTCCTTTCAGTTCGGGATGGAAGCGCAACCTCTGCTCGCCTTGCTGACGTTCGAAGTGGCCAGTGCACGAATCGACGCGCCACCGGAGCTTTACCTGAACGGCCAGAATATCGGCCCTGTCAGCCTGACCTTGCCTGAGTTGGCGGACCCCGGTTTCCGGGGGCAGACCGAGTCGTTAGTCAAGAAGATGCATTTTCAGTACACGGGCTGGCTGCGCGCCCAGAAGCTCGTGCCGGCCGACGCGCTGATGGTCGGGACGAACGACATCGTGGTACTGAGCGGGGCTGGAACATCGGCATCCGCTATTCGCGCGACCCAGATCGAGCTAAAATACCTCTGGGACAAATCGGACTACCTGCTGCAACCGGGCCAGTAGTCGGCCCTCCCTGCAAAAGAATAAAAGAGGACGAAATTGAACAATCGGAACTATCGAGGGGTCGACATCCCAGGGAATACCAATGAATAGAAACAGCCAAGGCTTCACGTTGCTTGAGATCATGCTGGTGGTGACGATCATCGCGCTTCTGCTCGGGACGGCTATTTATAAACTCGCCGGAAACGTTGAATACGCGCGGCACACACGCGTTTCGGCCGATGTACAGGGGATCGGCACGCAGCTGAAATTGTACGAGAGCATGAATGGCTTTTACCCGACCACGGAGCAGGGGTTGCAGGCTCTTGTCACTCAGCCTGATACCGATCCAAAGCCTTCACGCTGGTATCAGCTCTATACGCAGCTGCCGAAAGACCCGTGGCAGAACACCTACATTTATCGATGTCCCGGGACAAAGAATACGACTGGCTACGATCTCTTTTCCGCCGGTCCGGATCGCAAAGCCGACACTGCGGACGACGATTGGGGCGGTTAAGGGATTATCCCCGCTTACTCCTCCGCCGCGGGCGGCGGAGTTGCTACTTGTGGCGGAGGCGCCGGCGCCGCGTTGGGATTGCGCGGAATAACACCGCGCACGCGAGCAGGTGGCGTGGGCACGACCTGCCCTGGGACCGCTGGTCTGGTCACCGGCGTAGGCACCTGGTTGGGCTGATAGCTCGGCATTGGTTGCGGGCCAGATCCTCCTCCTCCCGGCCCCTGACTGAGAAGCGCCTGATTAAAACCAACCGACGAAAACTGCCCGTCTTTGCTGACCGTGACCTTGGTCGCTCCAACCTTGTCCGACCACTCGATACTGGCGATGGCGTAGCCGTGCTCGTTCGGTCCTTTCGTAGTTAGATATTCCTTGAAGTTTTTGTCGGCTGCCGAAGCCAACGTAACCATGTCGCCTTCCGGCGAGCGCGCCGCGTTCGCTATATACAGATCCTTGGCAAAGCTGGGTGTGGCCGCCGGTAACGCAGCGGCCGTGGCCACGGCGAATGGGGAATGATCAAGCATCGATTGATAACGGCTGAAATCATTCCGTTTGGGCAGGACGTCCGCACCCCACGTGGAGAAGACAGCCACGCTGACCAGGGAAACAGAGAGCATTCTCATGATCATCCTCATTTGCGCGGCGGAGCAAACCAGCGCGCAATCTTGAATTTGCCACGCATTTTTGTCGGATCGCTACCATCAACGGCCAGGGTGACGTTTTCAAAAACGATAAACGCCTCCGGCTGCTGCACGTCATAAAGAAAATGGACGATCGACTTCCAGTCGCTCTTTGTCTCAATGGATGCCCATACCGATTGATGACTGGGAGCGGTTTCTCCTGAGCCGATTTGCGGGTTCTCAAGCAAAACATTTTGCTTGGCCGCAACCGGTCGCAATTGCTGTTCCAGAAGCGTCGAGGCTTCGCCGGCACCATTAAAGGCGGGCTGATGTTGCTGAAGCCATTGCTCACGCTGTTTCCAGAGGTCGCGCTCCTTCACGAAAATCTCCTGCTCCTTTCGCATTGCTTTCCTTGCCGCCAGATCAGCATGCGCGCCGCCAATCGCGCCGAAAAGCCAGTTCCAGATCAGTACATTGATGAACAGCACAAGCATGGCGGCAATGGCTAACGAGAGTATGCGTTCGCGCCTGTTCATACGATGGTACCAGGCTGGAATCATCGCGCTCTCCCTTCCAGTCGGAATTGGGCGTGACCGTTCGGCAGAATGCGCGGGTCCGCCATCGTGAATTGAAAGATCTGAAGGTGCGGGTTCTTCTTCACTTTATCAGCGAGTTGATAGGCCAGCGCGGCGGTATCGGATTCGCCGTCGACCGAAATTTGCCGGGCCGATTGATTGTATGTCGTAATTCGAACGTCCTGCGACGGCAGACTTTCAAAAAGATGCAGCAAAATTTCGACCGGGTAATATCGAGTGTCGATCGCCGGGGCGAGCGCCCTCCAATTCGCATCGGCCGCGCGGACGAACTCCGTCTTGGGCGCATCCTGTGCGATCAACCGATCCAGCCGGCCGATTTTAAAGTGCAGGAGTCCGAGATACAAAACGATCAGCAGGAAGATAGCGGCATAGGCGCCCCCGGCCCAGATCAGGCGCTTCCGCCATTCACCGCGCCGCACGATCTGCGCGCGCCGCTGTCGCCAACTTTCAGGAAGTAAATTCAACTTTACCGAAGCAGGCGGTCTTTCGATTCCGACCAACTCCGGACGGCTGGTCATGATTCCCTCAACCGTGTCGCGAAGATCAAAACAAGTTTCGTCCAAAAGAATATTCGGGAAAGACCCGGAAATCCCCTGCAGTTCGGCGCTCAATGTCAGTTGAGGCAGATCCGTCTGCAGCTGCTCCGGCTGAATTCCTTCGAGAGTGCGGGTCAGACTTACCTTGCCATTTTCGGTCACGGCGGAAACCAGGGCTTCGCCCTCGGGGTAAATCAACAGGGCGCGTCCTTGCGGAGCGTGGGTGGTGGCACGTTGCGACGCGTAGATGGTCACCTGCCGCGGAATAAATCCGCGTTCGAGCAAGGGCGCGGCCATCTCGGCGAGTCGTTCGTTGCGGACAGCGACCGCAGAAACCACGCTGTCACTCTCGTTTTGCTCGATTACTTCGAAATCGGTCGTCACTTCATCGGGAGAATAGGGCAGCGCCTTTTCGATTTGAATTCGGACCATCTCCGGAAACTCCGACGGATCCACACTCGGCAAACGAAACCGTTGCGCGAGGACGTCTGCGATCGGCAGGCCCAGGATCAGATCGTCCTCGATCCGAAGGAGCGGAACTGCTTCCTCCAGAGTAGCAAGGGCGTGCACATCCCACGAGCCGTTGGTCGGGGATGCGCGCAAAAAGTTCCAACCGTGTGGCCCGGGAAATATAAATACCGATGATTTGACCGGCTCGATCTTAAAGCTCCTTCCAGGTAATCAATTGAGGCTGGTTGCCAACTTTGCGCACCACCATTTGAATTTTTCTTTCCGCGTCACCCGACTTGCCGGTGCTGACGATGCGAAACACCTGGTCTTTAAACGATACCAGGCTGGCCAGCTGTTGGAATTGTTCCGCCGTTAGACCGAGCGCCGATCGTACTTCGTCGAGGCTCTTAAATTGCGCGTCATCTTCCGTGCCGTCAATTCCGTCAGGACCACGTCGAATTTGCAAAAATTGATCGATGATATTCTCACTGAGGCCAGGCAGGGCGAGAAGGACATCGCGCGAGGCCCACATCAAATCGACCGGCCCGGCGCTGTTCAGAGTAAGATCTTCATCCCAATCCTCACCAGAAGTGAATTCGAGCCAGCCTTTCACTTTCTTCAATTGATCCAAGCGGGTCAGCAATGTGTTGGCTGGATGATAATCGGGGCCATCCTCCGCCCCGTTCAGTCGCACCAGGTTATCGGGATCCACCCAATCGAGCAGACAGTCGATCATGCGGTCGCGTTCATTTAGATCGATACCTTTGTTCTCGAGATATTTGCGGAGAATTTCCAGCCGCACCGGGTCTTCACCGGCCACGAGCCAGTTCAAATTCAATCGGCCACCTTCGCCCGTGATGTGCGCTTCGTAGGTGCCGCGGTCGATTGCCCCCACCAGATTGGGCGAATCCGGCTTGACGTGCGGATGCAACGCCACTTCGGCGCCGGAACAAGCCATCGCTTCCGCTTCCAAACCGCGGTTCGCTCTGCTCGAGAGAGTCAGGCGGGTATCGATGTCAATCGCCCACGAAATGATCATCGCGCTCAGGAGGAAAAGAGCCCAAAGCGCCAGGATCAGCGCCGCACCGCGTGCCCTCGGTGAAGAAGTTCTGTTCACAACGGTGTGCGTCCCAGTGCGATGATCGACTCCCATGGAGTCCCGCCATCATTGCGTTCGATTACGATCCGGACCAGGCGCGGAAGAGTGATCGTATCAGCCCAGCGCGGCAGCCAGGCATTCACTCTGGGGTCGAAGTAACGGATTTGCACGCTGCGAACATTTTCCAGCAACGGCACCCAGCTCTCATGCACATCGGAAGGAGAGTTATCCGTTTTGGGTTTTCGCAACAGCCCCAGGTCGAGTCGGTCACTGCTCGAGTTTGGTGGTTGCATGCGCATGCTGACGATGTAATCGCCGCCGGCGTAACGCGTCAGCACTCCCGGTCCGGCGCTGGTTGTCCACTTGATTTCATCGCGCGACCGGTCATTCAATTTCACGCTGTCACCCATGAGCGCGCCGGTCCCTGCCGGCAGGCTCTGCAGCTGAGCTGTCAAAAAATCGCGGAGCGCATCGTATTGCGCATCTGCCGCCGTTGTCTCGGAGGATAACCGCAACGCATTAACGTTTGATTGAACGAAGCGATAAATGGCCACCGACATCATGCCGAGGATCGCCACCGCCAGCATGATTTCGAGCAGGGTGAAAGCCTTGCGGCTCCTGACGCTAACCCGCGCGATAGACATAAAATTGGATGCTTTCCGATTGGTTAACGCCCCCCCGCGTCCATTCCACCCTAAGCGTTATGAGATTGACGCCGTTAAGCTCCACGCCATCGTCCTCCGTTAGCTGCGCGGGCACGCTTTTCTGAATCAGCTTGGCCATTCCATACCCGGTATCGACTTTCAATTCTTTCGCCGCATCGGGAAAGCCGGGGGTCGCCTGAATCTCAGCCATGCGATTGGAGAGAATCTGCCGAACACGGTTTTCTTCGGCACTCAACGAACTCGCGGTCAGACAATTCCCCACCGCACGGCCAAGCGCGAGAACGCCGATAACAAAAATGGTGACGCCAAGAAGGACTTCATAGAGAGCAAATCCTTTGCGACGCCCTAACGACCGCGAAAGATTATCTCGGTACATAACTGATCACCTGGGATTGGGCCGTGAGCGGCGAATAATTTGCCGCCCACACTCCATTCCGATTGGCGAATTGAACACGGGCCGGCTCGCACGTCCCGGAAGGCCAGAAGATCCATTCCGCGGGCGGATCCTTCCGTAACGCGGCCGGAAAACTCAATCTTACCGCGTCGCCATTCTGTAACGGCAAGTCAGCGACTACGGCCGATTCATCGTCTTTACTGGGGACCTCGGGCCTGACCTCGATCGATTTTGCACCCACCACCAGCAAGTAAGGGCGGCGTTCCAGAACGCTGTGTTCGTGCGCCTGAACGACGAGCTTATTAAAACCATCGAGAGATTTCCGCAGATGCTTGTCGGCCAGCACACCGGTCAAACTTGGTACTGCCAGCAACAGCAGCATCATCAGGATAAAGACCGCGAGAACGATCTCAATCAGGGTAAATCCATGGGAACGTGGCACGGGGAAAATTACGCTTTGTGGGCCAAATCACAACACAGGGGCCCACACCAGAGCTATTTCCGCGCAAGACGCCGCTAAAAAATCGCAACCAACCGGCAGCCAGGGTGTAACGACTGTGATAAACTGCTCGGCGTGAATGGGACAGTGGGACAACACACACACCGCACTTTCATACACTCTGCTCTTCCACTGGTCCTCTGGCTGTTGGCCGTGGCCGTCGCCGCCCTTTTGCTCTGGCAGGGAGCAACCCAGCACGGCGCGCCCGATCCGCTGCGGCCGAACACAAGTCCGACGGTCGCATTTCTCGACATAGCCATTCTCGTTTTCCGAGAAGGTCTCGAATGCATTCTCGTCCTGGCCGCGATCACCGCGAGTATGACCGGGGCAAAAGAGGCGCATCGCCGGCCGGTTGCCGCCGGCGCTGCGGTCGCATTCGGCGCAACATTGGTGACCTGGCTCGTCGCGGTACGCATCGTCGGGTCGTTGAGCGAGAATATGTCGGCTCTCAATCTGCAGGCGGCGACCGGATTGCTCGCCGTCGTGGTGTTGCTTGTCATCATGAATTGGTTTTTCCACAAGATTTACTGGGGAGGGTGGATACGCGCACATAATCGCCGGCGCAAAACGCTGCTCAACGGCGCCGGCGGCGTGGGCGCCCCCCGGTTATGGTGGGGTTTGGTTCTGCTTGGATTCACTTCCCTCTATCGCGAAGGGTTCGAGGTGGTCCTGTTTCTACAAAGTTATTATCTGCGTCTCGGCGGCATGGTGGTCCTCAAGGGTGCGATGCTCGGGCTCCTTCTTTCCGGAGTGGTCGCGGTCCTTACTTTTGTTCTGCAACAGCGCCTTCCCTATCGCAAAATGCTGATCACGACCGGGATTTTGCTCGGAGTGGTGTTGCTCGTGATGGTGGGCGAACAGGCGCAGGAGATGCAACTGGCGCACTGGATCTCACGCACGGAAATTCCATGGCTGGTCAATGTCATTCCCGCCTGGGCCGGCATGTGGTTCGCCGTTTTCCCGACTTACGAAACGATAATCGCCCAGGCACTCGCAGCCGTATTGGTCGTCGGTTCCTATTATGCGGCCCGTCATTTTCATGCCGTCGCGCCACGCAGCGTGCCGACTCCGAAGCCGGAGCCGGATCCCGACGCTACGATTGTTCGGCAGCTGGAGACGGTTCGGTAAGGACGAAGCTTCGGCGTCTTGCCGACAAAGACCGTCGGCAAGCTCATGCCACAGCAATCTCAGACCAGAAATTGGTTCGCGTGGCTATTGGTTATATCGTTCTCGTCCAGTTGTTTTGCGGGAGCACGCCATTTTACTTCCATCTACGAGGCGACGACATCGGCGCCGGGAACCTTTGAAATCGAGAATTGGGTTACATGGGAGCGGATGAGCGACCCGGTCCACGCGGATCAAGTCGCGTTTCGCCACGAAGTTGAGATAGGCATCAGCGACCGGTTTCAAGCGAGCATCTACCTGGCCGATTGGTCTTACACACGAGCAGCCCACGACTCGGGCTGGACTTTCTCCGACGCCGCTTTGGAACTGATTTACAACTTCACAAATCCGGTAATCAACCCCGTCGGATTATCAGTGTATCAGGAAATAAAGGCCGGCGATCGATTGCTTGAATGGGAATCGAGGTTGATCGCGCAAAAAAATCTCGGGCGCCTGATCCTGGCCTACAACGCAACCCTTGAAGCAGTCTGGGAGGGCAACGATTTGGCGGAGCGCACAGGAGAATTCCAGCAAGCCATCGGTGCGTCCTACGAAATATCACCACAGATGTCGGTCGGGTTGGAATTGCTGCATGAATTCGTGTTTCCGGGATGGGATGACGACAGGCACACCCGGAATGTCTTCGTCGGTCCTAACGTTTCTTATCGCCGGGGCAGCTGGTTTGTCACGGTGACGGGTCTGGTGCAGGCCACGAGTACTAAAGGCGAGCCTGATTTTCAGCTGCGGACAATTTTCGGCATCGCATTATAGAATGCCGCGACTGCTTTTCTTCACAACCGTTTTGGGGGCCTGGCTTGTGGGTTGTCAATCAACCCAGAACGGTGCGCCGCCGTTGAGCGCAAAGATGGCGGAGCGAGCCCGTACCGTTCGACATGTGGAGTTCGCCGAATTGGAGCAAGGCCGCTCGCTTTTCGTGTCCCGTTGCATCGAATGCCATACCCTGCCGGCTATTTCCAGATATACCGCAGAGGAATGGCCCCGCCTGATCGATAGGATGGCCAAACGCGCCAGTTTAAAGCCGGACCAGCGGAAAGCGATCCTAGCTTATGTTCTTACCGCTCGAGAACCATAAGCATTCGTTCTAAACGTCGGGAGGGCGCGCTGCGCCACGGTGGTTTCGGCAGCTGGCGGACAATCTGATGTTCATGAAACGGCGCCTCTGAATAGAATTGTAGTTGAACGTCGCGACAACCTCCTCACCTTAAGCGAATGACGATCCGCCACTTACGCTCCTATGTTCTTGCGCTCGCCTTATTTTGTTCGACCGCGCTTGCCGTTAGTCCATCTCCTTCACCGACCCGGGCGAGCGGTGCTTCGCCTACCGCGACACCGGCAAGCGCGATCGACGAAAAACTTTTTAAGGGAATGCAGTGGCGGCAGATCGGCCCGTTTCGTGGTGGTCGCGCGCTTGCCATCGAAGGAGTCGTCGGCGAACCGGATGTTTATTACTTCGGCGCCGTTGCCGGCGGAGTCTGGAAAACGACAGATGGAGGAGCAAATTGGGCACCGCTCTTCGACAAGCAGGACATCTCTTCCATCGGGGCAATCGCGGTGGCTCCGTCGGACCATAACGTCGTCTACGCGGGAACAGGTGAGGCGGCGATCCGGGGAAACACGACCTATGGCACCGGCGTTTACAAATCAATCGACGCCGGCAAAACGTGGAAAAATGTCGGATTAAAAGACACCCGACAGATCGGCGCAATCATCGTCGATCCGCATAATGCAGATGTCGTATTGGTGGCCGCGCTTGGCCACGCTTTTGGTCCGAACCAGGAACGCGGAATTTTTCGAACGACGGACGGTGGCAAAACCTGGACCCGCGTTTTAAGCAAAGACGAAAACACTGGCGGCATCGACGTCATCTTCGATCCACACAATTCCAACATTGTTTTCGCGTCCCTTTGGCAGGCGCGGCGCCAGCCATGGTTCTTTTCCAGTGGCGGGCCGGGCAGTGGGCTTTATCGCTCGGAAGATAACGGTGTAACCTGGAAACACCTCGAAGGGAACGGTCTGCCTGAGGGAATTCTTGGCCGAATTGGAGTTGCTGTTTCCGGGGCCGATTCCAACCGCGTTTATGCGATTATTGAAGCAAAGGAAGGCGGCCTCTTTCGCTCCGACGATGCCGGGCAAAAGTGGACGCGTGTAAACGACGACGGCCGATTCCGGCAGCGCGCGTGGTATTTCAGCAAGGTATTCGCCGATCCGAAATCGCCTGATACAGTTTATCTTCTAAACACGGGCGCGTTTCGCTCGGTGGACGGCGGCAAAAGCTTCAATCTTCTGCCGGCGCGCCACGGCGATCATCACGGCTTTTGGATTGATCCGACCAATCCGAACCGGCTCGGCAACGCCAATGATGGCGGTGCCAGCATATCGACCGACGGCGGCAAAAGCTGGACCACCCAGAACAACCAGCCCACCGCGCAGTTTTATCACGTCGCGGTTGACAATGCTTTCCCGTATCACATTTACGGCGCGCAACAGGACAATTCGAATGTCTGCATCGCCAGCCGCACCGATTGGGGCGCGATCGGACCGGCCGATTGGTTCCCCGCCGGCGACGGCGAGTGCGGGTTCGTTGTCCCCGATCCCCGGGACTGGCACATCATGTATTCCAACAGCGAAGGATTTGCGGTCCGTTACGACAAATCAAAAGAGGAGCTGCAGGACATCAGTCCCATGCCCCTGGATAATTCCGGGCACGGCGCGTCGGATCTTCCGCATCGTTTTCAGTGGGTTTCACCGTTGCTCATTTCGCCGCACAGCGCGGACACGCTCTATACCGCAGCGGAATGTGTCTTCAAATCGACTGATCGCGGACAGAGTTGGACGGAGATAAGCGGTGATCTAACGCGGAACGACAAGAGCAAACAACAACCGAGCGGCGGCCCGCTCACGAACGACATCACGTCGGTCGAATATTACGACACCGTGTTCGCATTGACGGAATCACCGGTCAAACAAGGCACACTCTGGGCCGGCACGGACGACGGGCTTGTGCAGGTGACAACGGATGACGGTGCGCACTGGGCTAATGTCAGTCCGAAAATGCCGGAATGGAGCACCGTCGATTTAATTGAAGCCTCGCCCTCTGATGCGAACACCGCCTATGTCGCGGTTGATCGCCATAAACTGGATGATTTCAAACCTTACATTTACAGAACGACCGATCTGGGCAAGACGTGGTCGTCCATCACAAACGGCATCCCACCCGCGGCGTATGTGCACGCGGTTCGCGAAGATCCCAAGCACAAGGGACTGCTTTACGCCGGAACCGAGCTCGGCGTGTTCGTTTCATTTGACGACGGTGCGCACTGGCAGCCGTTGCAGCTGAACCTGCCGCCTTCTCCGGTTCACGATCTCGTTGTGAAAGACGACGATCTGGTCGTCGCAACGCACGGCCGCTCATTCTGGGTTCTTGATAATCTGACGCCGGTGCGACAGGTCAGCAATCAATCGGCCCAGGCTGACGTGATCCTTTATCAACCGCAGACCGCTCTACGATTGCATTACCCCGAGGAATTCGACCGGCGCCAGCCCGTCGGCGACAACCCGCCGCCCGGCGCCATGATCGATTACTATTTTAAGAGCGCGCCGAAAGACGAAGTGACGATCGATATTCTCGATAAAGCCGGGAAAGTCGTTCGACATTTGTCGAGCAAAGAGAAAAAGGAAGGCGAACAACCGCCGGAATGGCCGGATCGTGTCGAGCGTGCAAAAACAATTCCGGCGAATGAAGGAATGAATCGTTTCGCATGGGATCTGCGTTACAACGACCCGATCCAAATTCCCGGCGCTTTCTATTCCGGAAATGGCCCAAAAGGGCCGCTGGCTTTGCCCGGTGATTATCAGGTGAAACTGACGGCCAACGGTAAGACGCAAACAGTTCCTCTGCACCTGGCCATCGATCCACGCACCAAAGGACAGGAAGACGCCCTGCAAAAGCAATTCCCTTTCGCCGTGCAGGTGAACGATCGGATCTCTCAGTTGCACCAGGCCGTAAACGAAATTCGCGAGATCAGAACGCAGATCAAAAATCTGCACTCCCGATTCGGCTCCGATGAGCGGTTAAAAGCTCCGCTAAGCGCAGCCGACGATCTCGACAAAAAAATGTCTGAAGTGGAACAACAGCTCGTGCAGGTAAATATGAAGGGTTCCGAAGGCAATCTCGCGTTTCCGAACATGTTGAACGAGCGCTTTGATACCTTCAGCCATGTGATTGAAGCGGGCGATACCGAACCCACCAAGCAGCATCAGCAGGTATTTCAGATGCTTAGCGCCAAACTGGATGAACAGCTTAAAAAATGGGCGCAGATAAAGGCCGACGATGTCCCGAAGGTTAGCGGCCTGATCAAACAACTCGATCTGCCGGCGCTGGTCGTCACCGAATATAAAGCCGAATAAACATTCGGCTGCGCGATAGGGACGCGCCGAGGCGACGACATGTAGCCACGGCGCTCTGTCGCCGTGCTCAGTTCTTATCGACGCTATGCTTCTGGCGCGCTGATCGTCGCGGAATACAAATCCGAATAAACCCTACCGCCCCGCCTCGACAGAGCGAGGCGACTACA
>JBEEGV010000066.1:0-2869 GCA_041167085.1 Verrucomicrobiota bacterium | reverse complement strand
GCTTTCACACCTTCGCGAGATTCGTCGGTCTCGTAAAACAGGCTTAACGCCTGCATGCCCATGGCGGAAATTCCTCTGATCGATTCCGAGTCCAGGTTGAAGGAGCGCTTTGCGATGGCTAACGCCGTCGGACTAAGCGCTGCGATCTCCGCGCACCAACGATCGACCTCTGCGTCCAAGTCAACGTCTGGAACGACGGCGTTGATGAGGCCCATTTGCAGTGCCTCCTGAGCGGTATATCGGCGGCACAGAAACCAGATTTCTCGGGCCTTCTTCTCGCCCACGCCGCGTGCGAGGAGCGCAGTGCCAAATCCGGGATCGACCGAACCGACCTTCGGGCCCACTTGACCGAACACGGCGCGAGAGCCGGCGATGGCGAGATCGCAACACGTCACGAGGACGTTGCCACCGCCGATCGCAAAGCCATTGACACGTGCGATCACGGGCTTCGGCACATCCCGAATAGAACTCTGCAGCTCTTCAACGGGAAGTCCTATGGTGCCGCGGCCATCATAGCCGCCATCGTGGGCCGACTGATCGCCGCCCGTGCAGAACGCCTTATCACCAGCGCCCGTCAGTACTATTGCCGCGATCGATTTATCCCAGCCGGCTCTGTTAATCGCATGGATCAGCTCTTCGCATGTTGCGCTACGAAAGGCATTGTACTTTTCTTTTCTGTTAATGGTGATCCAGGCGGCGGCGCCCCGGGTCTCGTATAAAACGTCCTGATAGTCCATTGGATAACCTCATCCGTGCATTGTTAAGCCGCCGGACACGCTTATGACCTGCCCGGTGATGAAATCCGCGTCGTCGCTTGAAAGGAAGGCAATGATCCCCGGCAGATCGCCAGGCTGCCCCAGACGTTTGAGTGGGATCGCCTTTTTCAGCTTTTCGTAGAGCTTTTGGCCGTAGTCGCCCTCGCCGACAAACGAACGGAGCAGTTGCGTGTCGGTTGGTCCGGGACACACGGCATTCAAATGCACGTTCTGGCGTGCGCACTCTCGTGCGAGGCTCTTGGTGAACGAAATCAGACCGCCCTTGCAGGCCGAATAGACGGATTCACCGGTAGATCCCACACGCCCTGCATCAGAGGCGATATTGATGACCTTGCCACGGCCTGCGGCCACCATATGGGGAACGATTACGCGATGGAGATTGAGCGGCCCCTTCAGGTTGATTGCGATCACCTTGTCCCAAAAATCGGGTGAAGTCTCGAGAAAGGGCTTGGCGACGACCCATCCGGCATTGTTCACAAGGATGTCGATGCGGCCGAAGGTCTTGACCACATCCGTTATCGTCCTCTCAACGGCCTGAAAGTCGGTGATATCCAATATCATCGGAAGCAGCTTCGCGGCACAACCGCTCAGCTCGCCAGACATTTTCCTGAGCGCATCGGCATCGATGTCCGCTGCGACGACGTCGATTCCCTCGTCAACAAATCGTTGACAAATGGCCCGTCCGATGCCGCCCGCCGCACCCGTAACAAAAGCAACGCGCCCCTTTAGTCCCAACATTTTTGTCTCCTAGTTGGCGATTTCAACTGTGCCATTTTCCGTCGGCGACTTCGGCCGAACTCGTTCCATCGACGGCCTCGGCCAGGGACCGCAATTTGAATTTCTGGACCTTACCCGTGGCGGTGCGTTCAATCGGTCCGAACTGGACCCGTCGCGGGACCTTGAATTTCGCCATTTTTGGCCGGCAGAATTCGATAATGTCCTCTGCGCTTACCTTGTCAGCGAAGCCCGGCTTCAGTTCGACGAATGCGCATGGGGCCTCACCCCATCGCTCATCCTTAACGGGAACAACCGCCGCGCTTAATACGGCAGGATGCGAGTACAGAACTTCCTCGATTTCCACCGATGAGATGTTTTCTCCGCCCGAGATGATGATGTCTTTCGATCGGTCCCGAATTTCGATGTATCCGTCGGGGTGAACCACGGCGAGATCGCCGCTGTGATACCAGCCCCCGGCGAAGGCCTCCTCCGTAGCCGTCGAGTTCTTGTAATAACCCTTCATGGTCACGCTTCCACGCATCATGACTTCGCCCATCGCGACGCCATCGCGGCGGACCGGAACGAGCGTTTCGGGATCGAGAACGGCCATGTCGTCGCAAACGATTGTCCGCACACCCTGTCGCGCGCGGATGCGTGCTCGCTGGTCCGCCGGCAAGTCGTCCCACTCTGGATGCCAGGCACAAAATGCGATCACGCCATGCATCTCGGTCATTCCGTAAACGTGACGTACGCGGAATCCAAGATTCTCCGTGGCGTGAAGAACCGATGCGGGCGGCGAAGCCCCCGCAGTCATGACGTCGACCGGATGAGGAAGTGTAGAGCCCGCGGCCGCGGCACCCTCGATTAAAAAGCTCAACACGGTAGGTGCGCAGCAAAGATGCGTAACGCTATGCTGGGAGATTGCGCTGAAGATCGTGTCGGCCGCGACTTTCCGCAGGCAAACGTGCGTTCCGGCTGCGGCCGCGATGGCCCATGAGAAGCACCAGCCGTTGCAATGGAACATAGGCAGAGTCCACAGATAGATCGGCGCCTCGCCCATGCTGAAGGTGAGAAGCTGACCCAGCGAATTGAGGTAGGTTCCGCGATGGTGATATAGGGCGCCCTTCGGATTTCCCGTCGTCCCGGACGTGTAGTCGAGGGCGATTGTGTCCCACTCGTCGTTTGGCCAAACAATTTCGTCATCCGGAGCGCCGGTGGCAAGAAGCGCTTCGTAGGTGGTTTGGCCGAAGACCTCACCCTCGACCTCGGGGGCGTCGATTCCGACGACGATTATTCCGAGCGAGCGCTTGGCGAGGGCCTCCCGCGCAAGTGCGCTGTACTGCTTGTCCACGAGCACAATCTTGGATCCGCTGTGT
>JBEEGV010000065.1:0-2886 GCA_041167085.1 Verrucomicrobiota bacterium | reverse complement strand
GCAACCGTCTCCATCGCCTCCAGCAGCAACTTTAACCCTTATCTATTATGAGCAGCATCCTCGAAGAAATCGAAACGCAGATCGCCGGTCTCAAGACCACGACCAGCAAAAGCAATGTCGGCGTTGTCCGCGAAACCGGTGACGGCGTGGCCCGAATTGAAGGCCTGAGCGACGTGATGTTGAACGAGATGATCGAATTTTCGAGCGGTGTCTTCGGTCTCGCGCTCAACCTCGAAGAGACCGAAGTCGGCGCCATTCTTCTCGGCGACACGACGAAAGTCATGGAAGGCGATGAAGCGAAGACGACCGGGAAACTGCTCCAGGTTCCCGTCGGCAAAGGCCTCCTCGGTCGCGTGGTGAACACCCTTGGCCAACCGCTCGACGGTAAGGGACCGGTGAAGTCGGAGGTCGCGTATCCCTTGGAGAAAATCGCGCCCGGGGTCATCAAGCGGAAAAGCGTGAGCCAGCCCGTGCAGACCGGCATTATGGCGATTGACGCGATGATTCCGATCGGTCGCGGCCAGCGCGAGCTGATCATTGGCGATCGCGCCACCGGGAAATCGACGATCGCGATCGATACGATCATCAGCCAGGCGCGTTTGAACAAAGCGGCCGAAGAAGGACGGCTCAAAGACCATCGCCCGCTTTATTGCATTTACGTCGCGATCGGGCAGAAAAATTCCAACGTGGCCCGCGCCCTCGCGATTCTCGAGAAGGAAGGCGCGATGCCTTACACAACGATCATTTCCGCGCCCGCGTCGGACACCGCGACGAATCAGTACCTGGCGCCATTTGCCGGGGCCGCGATGGGCGAGTGGTTCATGGATAACGGGATGGACGCGCTCATCATTTACGACGATCTGTCGAAACACGCGGTCGCCTATCGTCAGGTGTCACTCGTGTTGAAGCGACCGTCCGGCCGCGAGGCATATCCCGGCGACGTCTTCTATCTGCACTCGCGTTTGCTCGAGCGCAGCGCGCGCGTCATCGAGAAAGCCGGCGGCGGCTCGCTGACGGCGCTGCCGATCATCGAGACCCAGGCCGGTGACGTTTCGGCCTACATCCCCACCAACGTTATTTCGATTACCGACGGCCAGATTTATCTCGAGACCGACCTTTTCTATCAGGGCGTGCGCCCGGCGATTTCAGTCGGTCTGTCGGTGAGCCGCGTCGGTTCCGCCGCGCAGATCAAGGCCATCAAACAGGTGGCCGGCAAAATCAAGCTGGACCTCGCGCAGTTCCGCGAGCTGGCGGCGTTCGCGCAATTCGGCTCGGATCTCGATGCGGCGACGAAGGCGCGGCTCGATCGCGGCAATCGCATCGTCGAGCTGTTCAAGCAGATCCAATACAACCCGATCCCCGTCGAAGAACAGGTTGCGGTTCTCTGGGCAATGCAGAACGGGTACCTCGATTCCGTGCCGGTCGACAAGGTGAAACAGTTCCAGATCAAGCTTCAGGAATATCTTTCGACCCGGAAAGCAAGCCTGCTCGCTTCCATCGTTTCGAAGGGTGCCCTCGACAAGGATCTCGAGGCCGAACTGGCCGCCGCGTTGGAGGAATTCAAATCGAGCAATCCCGTTTAGTGTCCCGGGCTCTCAACTAACGACTCTCAACTCTCAACCGCTTTAATGGCCAACACCCAAGACATACGGCGCCGGATCAAGTCGATCCGTAACACGTCGCAGATCACCAAGGCATTGCAGATGGTGGCCGCGTCGAAAATGCGCAAAGCCCAGAACCTGGCCCTGTCGGGCCGGCCCTATGCGAGTTTGATGAATCGCGTTCTGGTTTCGTTGCAGCAGCGCACCGACTCGAAGCTCCACCCGCTCCTCCAGGTCCGCGAAGTAAAAAAGGAACTCGTTGTCGTCATCAGCACCGACAAAGGATTGGCCGGCGCGCTGAACACAAACTTGTTTCGCGAAGTGACGAAGTTCGAAAACAGCAAAACGACTTATGTCGTGTCAGGAGGCAAAGCCCGGCAGTTTCTCGTCCGGACGCGCCGCGAGTTATCTGCCGATTTCCCACTGAAAGACGCTCCGGCGTTCACCGACACGAAGGAAATTTCAAAGTTCTGCGTCGATAAATTTCTCAGCGGCGAAGTGGATAAAGTCTCCGTGCTCTACACCCATTTCATTAACACGATCAACCAAAAGCCGGTCGTGCGAACCCTGCTCCCGATTTCGCGTTTCGATCTGCCGCAGCCCGGCTTGCCAGATCCTGCCTCCGAGAAAAGTCCGGATCCGATGATCGGTTACATCTTCGAGCCGACTCCCGAGGGTGTGCTCGACATCATGCTGCCCTACTACTTGCATTACGAGCTCTTCCAAATGGTCCTCGACGCCCGCGCCTCGGAGCACAGCTCCCGGATGGTGGCGATGAAGAACGCGACCGATAACGCGAAGCAATTCATCAAGGACCTCACCCTGGAGTACAACAAGATGCGCCAGGCCAGCATCACCACCGAGCTACTCGAAATCTCCACCGCTCAGATGGCCGTCGGCGCCTAAACCAATCTTATGAATAAAGGAAATATCGTTCAGGTCATCGGTCCCGTGGTGGACGTGGAATTTAAAAGCACCAAGGAATTGCCGCGCATCTACAACGCGCTCGAAATCGAATACGAAGTGAACGGCAACCCGACCAAACTGACTCTCGAAGTCCAGCAGCACCTTGGCGAAATCTGGGTGCGCTCGATCGCGATGTCCTCGTCCGAAGGTTTGAAACGCGGAATGCCGGTCAATGATACCGGTGGCCCGATTACCGTGCCGGTAGGCGAGGGGACTCTTGGCCGCGTCTTCAATGTCACTGGCGACCCGGTCGATGACCGCGGCCCGGTGACCTACACCAAACGCTACCCGATCCACCGCAAGGCGCCGGAACTGACTG
>JBEEGV010000064.1:0-2948 GCA_041167085.1 Verrucomicrobiota bacterium | reverse complement strand
GGTACTCATCGAAGGAATTTTCTATGGCGGCGGGACTTCGAGGCGGAGTTTCGCGATCGCGCGTGAAAGCACGAATTTTTTTTTCGGGGAATCCGGCGCTGCGCATCGGGAGTATTGGGCACAAACGTCTTTCCGTAGGTTGTCGGAACGTCTTCGGGTTGAATGCCGAGTATCTTCATTGCCGCGCGATTGGCGCGAATAAGTCGTGAATCAAGACCCTCATGGACATAAGCAATCGGCGCCTCATCGAAAAGATCACGAAAACGCTCCTCACTGGCGCCCAGCGCTTTGCTCGCCTCCTGAAGGGCATCGCTCATTTGTCGTTGTTGCCGTTCCAATTCCGCGATGGTCCGAGCGGATAGTTCGTTGCCAATTCGGCGAACCTCTTCATGGGCCAGGCAATCGTCCAAGGCAACAGCGACCGAGCTCGCAACCTGTTCCAAAAAAGAATGCTGCAGATGCCCGTAGGCGGCCTTCTTTGATGCCATGAAGTTTAGTGATCCCAGAACTCGGACGCCAGAGAGAAGCGGCAGCTCGCACAGCGACTGCATCCCGGTTTCCTGCATGACCCGCGCGGTGGCCGGAAAGCGGTCCCTGATTTCATCCTGCGACGCAGCGACAAACCATTCGCGGTTTTGCAGAACCCATGTCGTTGCTGTTCCTTCCGAAGGGAAAACCTTGGATTGAAGACTCTCTGACAGGACGTCGCGCTTGGTCAGGACGTAGCCTTGCAGCTGGTTAGCCTTGGACGGCAGGACGATCCCGAATCGGTCGGTCGGCACCACCTTTTGCAAGCAATCGGCGAGCGCACCAAACAAAACATCGCGATCCAGGTGGTGACCAATGGCGCGGTTCACGTTGAGAAGTGCCGCGGTTTCAAGGTTGAGGCGGCGGAGATCCTCGTGCGCTTTGCCCAACTTTTCATGAGCCTGCTTGCGTTCCAACTCGGCACACCCACGCGCTGCGAATATTTGCAGCACGGCGATGTCCTCTTCCGACGGTTCCATGGGCTCCTGGTGCAACACCGCCAAGTGCCCAAGCGTTCGGCCCTGCGCGTTCCGCATCGGCACACCGATATAGCTCTCGGCGCCGATCTGCTGCAGCCAGAGATCTTCGGGGAATTTCGCCGGCAAGCCCGACGAAGTCACGCAGATGTGACCGGCCGCGACCCGCTGGCAGGGCGTTCCCGGAAAACGATAGGTAAACCCCTCGCCAAAATCCGAACCGTCCCAAAAAGTCAGTGATCGCGACTCCATCTCGCTGAGCGTTTCTGCGACAAATGCATAACGCGCACCCAGCGCCTGGGCTGCGCATCTGGCCAATGAACGGAAGAATTCGTCACCGGTTGCCGCCGCTGTCCCTTCTGCGATGATGCGGAGCGTCCCGTCCACCAGTTTGTCTTCGGAAACGTCACTCGACGACGCGAGACGTGTCCGGAAATCGGGGTCGGCTTCAAGCGACCGACTTGGCTGAGGATCGTTTTCCTTGGTGTTCTCAGACATCTTGACGTGGCGGAATTGACGGAACGAGTTAATACCATCTCCGGCGAGCCAATTAAAGTCTCAAAACGCGAAGCCAGGCGCCAAAGCCAGGGTAGTCATTGCGAGTGGGCTAACATTACCCCATGATGGAGAGCATCTGTCACCTGGCCCAGGTGCTGATCGCCTCTGTGACGGCTACTTTCGTCTGCCATATTTTTTTAGGGGAGGACCCCGCGTTTGTCATCCCATCAATCGGCCATCTTTCCGGTATTCTGTATGTGCTGGTGATTCCTACTGCAGGGCTTGCAGCATTGGCGGGCGCCGCTTTTCAAAAAGGCACGTTGATCTGGCGAGACAGAATAAAGCGGATCAAACGTACCCCGTTCTTTCTGAAACCAGCGGTTGGCGCAGCAATGAACTGGCTGATTGGTATCTCGGTTTTCTTTGCCATTGGCAAAATCGGCGTGTTCGGCCTCGGCTACGGAGATCTGGAAAAGATGTTCTACGGCAGCATTAGTGGCCCACAAGCGATTCTCCTGGCGATTGCGAAGTTCAGCTGCGACGACTGCCGTCTATGCTTGGGGCGGTGCTGGCGGGATCTTTTCGCCTACCCTCTCCTTTGGCGCTGCAATCGGTCTCGCCTTCATTGACGTTTGCGGACTCGCGCTGCACCTGCAGGTGAACGATCGGATAGCGCTGACGGTGGCTGGGATGAGTGCCTGTTTAGGAGCGCTCGTGCGAGCGCCGATTACTTCGATTCTTATTGTGTTCGCCGACTCGTTGGATTGATCGACCGAAGCGAAATCCTGACCAATCAATTGCCCAAGGTTGCGTCGTGCCGGCGCAGGCGATGCCGGCGCACTCAACAATTAGGGAAGCGGTCGCCAAAATGGTGGAAAACTCTTTGAGATTACGAGTAGTTGTGTCAACGACCGAAAATACGCCGATTGGGATCGTCACTCTTCACGATGTCCTTCGATTGCAAAACCAGCTATCGGATGACGCCTTGGATTAGTCGGTAGAACGCAACCTTCGGCTCCTCAGATCCCGGCCTTAGGAATTGCAATTACCGTTAGTTCACCTGCGCTGCCGTTTCAGATATTCGTTTTTCACTGTAGTCGGCGGCTTCGTGAACATCTGCTCGGATCTTGAAAGCTTCCGCGGCAGAAGCTGTAAGGTTTTCGCATTCGACTCGACGAATGTCAGAACACAATTTTCTTCCACCGAAGGAGAGCCTGATATGTCTCACCATTTTGATAGACCAACCGCTCGGGAGGATCCCCGAATCAACCTCTGCGACTTTTATCTCTTTCGCGGAATACCCGGAACAGCAGCGATGCCTCTGACCGTCAATCCGGACGCCGGGGCCGGCGGCCTCGATACTTTTCGAGAAGAGGGTCTTTACGCCTTCCGTTTTGATCTCAACGATGATGCCCGCGAGGAAGTAACATTCAAGATTCGTTTCGG
>JBEEGV010000063.1:0-3004 GCA_041167085.1 Verrucomicrobiota bacterium | reverse complement strand
GATCTCTGTCTCGGCGCGATGACCTTCGGCGAAGACTGGGGCTGGGGCGCAGCGAAAGACGAAGCGCGAAAAATTTACGACGCGTTCCGCGGAGCGGGCGGCAACTTCATTGACACCGCTAATATCTACACGAACGGGACCAGCGAACAGTTCGTCGGCGAGTTCATCGCCGATCATCGCGAAGAGGTGGTACTGGCAACCAAGTACACGAATGCGATGCCCGGCCGGAATGCGAACGCGGGCGGCAATCAACGCAAGAGCATGGTGCGGGCGGTTGAAGCGAGCCTGAAACGTCTCGGCACCGATTACATCGATCTCTACTGGCAACACATGTGGGATCAGATGACGCCGGTGGAAGAAGTCATGCGCGCTTTCGACGATCTGGTGCGCGCGGGCAAAATTCTTTACGTCGGCATTTCCGACGCGCCGGCCTGGGTGGTAGCAAAGTCGAATGCGCTCGCCGAGCTTCGCGGCTGGACCCGTTACGTTGGATTGCAAATCGAATATAGCCTGCTGGAGCGAACGATGGAACGGGAACTGATTCCGCTCGCGAAGGATCAGGAAATGACCGTGCTGGCCTGGTCGCCTTTGCACAAGGGCATGCTCACCGGGAAGTATCTGCCGGAGAATTCGAAGGCCGGCGAGAGTAAGGATGGCCGGATGAACAACGAGATGGTGAAAAGCTTTCGCTTCAACAAAGATACCGGCGCGCCGATCATCCGCGAAGTGGTTACGGTCGCGAAGGAGCTTGGTGTTTCGCCCGCGCAAGTCGCACTCGCCTGGCTCCGAACCCGCCCAGTGCCGGTGATTCCAATTATCGGGGCACGGAAGCTAACCCAATTCGAGGACAACCTCCGGAGCCTCGAGGTGAAGTTTTCGCCCGAGCATTTGCAGCGTCTCGACCAGGTCAGCGCAGTCTCGCTCGGATTTCCGCACGAATTCTTCACACTCGAAGCCGTCCGGTCGATTCTCACCGGAGGAATGGCCGATCGGATTAAAGCTTGAGCTATTCATTCTAATTGAAGACGAATGCGGTTGGTCGGCGTTTGAACTTCGTTTCTTTTTTCTACATCATCCGAGACGATCAAAGCGCAATCCTGTTGGGAAGAGAATCATCCCAGAAACGCCGACGATTTTACCTTAGCCGGTTAGGATCAGGTTTGGTCCTGAAAGGAAAAAACTGAAAGCTGAAAACTGAAAACTAAAATGGGCAGGGGCAAGGCAAGAATAGCGGAGCATCAGGTTTGATGGACGCGGCATGAGGTTTGGTCCGAGCCGGACTGGCCTTTATCATCCGAGGATCAGGTTTTGTCCGGGGTGAGTCTTGTTTGTTATTTCAGCATCTCCTCTGATGCGACCGCTGCGAGACGAATTTGATTCAATAATGTTAGTAATTGACACATATGTCAGTTACGCGCATTATATGTGGTGATCATTGGGACCATTCAGGCAGTTGAAAAGTTCCATCTTCTCTTCCTATCCCAACTAGGAGCACGAGTGGATAAGAACCTCTATGCTTTGAAAGGAGGATGCAATCTACGCTTTTTTTGGAAGAGCATCCGTTACTCCGAAGATATCGATTTCGACGTCCGGACCATTGGCCGGGAAACGCTGCGAAAGAATGTGAACCATATCTTAAACGCGCCCGGCTTCAGGCAGATCCTGCGCAGTTCAAAACTAGAAATAACCCAACGAACAGAACCAAAACAGACCGATACAACGCAACGATGGAAGGTTCATCTGCTTATCGAAGGCACGTCGACCGACCTCCCAACAAAGATCGAGTTTTCCCGGCGACAATTCGAGGAGGACCTTTCTTTTGGTCCGATCGATTCGGAGGTTGCCAGATTGCATAGTCTTCGACCCATCCTCGCAAGTCACTATGGCTGGACCGCGGCTTTCACCCAAAAGGTTGTCGCGCTCGCCCTCCGTACCCAGACTCAAGCACGAGACATCTTCGACCTTGCGCTCCTTTACGACCAAAAGGACCCAGCTGCCGAAATCGATATCGACACAAAGATACTAACAAGTGCCTGCGAAAACATAGCAGGCATTTCGTTTGAACAGTTCAAGAGCCAGGTCGTGGCTTACCTTATGCCCGAATATCAAGATCATTACGGAAGTCGGCGCACTTGGGACGAACTGCAAGAACGTGTTATGAACATCGTCGAAAGTTTATGACCCAAACAGAAGCACTAGCAAAACTTCGTGGCCTCGGGCAGACACTCTTTGAGACACGCGACGTTGCGGCCCTCTTGAACGTGAAGCAGTCCAACGCCACGCAAATCGCCAAACGCCTGACGCGAGATGGCCTTGTCGTGAAGCTTGCGCGGGGGAAATGGGCGTTAATAGATTCAGTCGATCCTTTGAGTATCGCGGAGCATCTTACAGCGCCATTTCCCTCTTATATCTCGCTGCAAAGCGCCCTGTATTATCACGGAATGATCTCACAGATCCCGTCTGTGACTTATGTGGTAAGCCTGGCACGGACACGACGGCAGCGAACACCGCTCGGCATCTATTCAATTCACCATATAGAGCCAACGTTTTTCTTCGGGTACGAATTGGACGAAACCGGCCGAGCCAAGATAGCCGTGCCCGAAAAGGCCCTGGTTGACTTTTTTTACTTTCGCCCCGCCCGGAGCCGATTGTTTGTGTATCTACCGGAAGTCGAGTTCTCCAAGCGATTCAACTGGCGGATGGCCGCTCACATGGCTCGCAAAATCCATGGCGCTTCCCGCCGCGCGATGGTTGAGGAGAGCCTGAACAGCTTACGCAATTCCCGTGCTGTGAAGGGCCGGGTCCGCGCGTTTTCTCGTTCCAAAATCAGTGGCAAACCATGACCTTGCCGCGTCGGGCATGAAAAGGGGGAACGAGTGTTTCCCAAGGTCCTGCGGGTTGACCTCGCGGCCTTCTCTTATATATAACCGGCGAAAGTAAGAAATGAATCCCCCCATGACAGCCGCATCGCGGCCCACTCGTTTACTCACGCCGCGCGAGCGCG
>JBEEGV010000062.1:0-163252 GCA_041167085.1 Verrucomicrobiota bacterium | reverse complement strand
GTGCCCGACCGGGTCAATCGTCCGCACTGAAGTTGGCTCGGTCCTGGTGCAGAACGATGTCTGCAACGGCTGCGGCTATTGCGTCGTATCTTGTCCCTTCGGTGTGATCGATCGCCGTCCCGAACCTCTTCACGATGCCGGCGGCGCATTTAAGTGTACCTTCTGTTACGATCGACAGAAGAGCGGCCTCGTGCCGGCCTGCGCCAAAGTTTGCCCCACAGAATCGATCGTGTTTGGCCGGCTCGACGATTTACGCGTGCGCGCTTCGGAACGCGTCAAGCACTTGCAGGAGAGCGGCTACTCCGACGCCCAACTTTACAATCCGACCGACACGTCCGTCCGCGGCATTCACGCATTCTTTTTGATTCTCGGAGAACCCGAAGCCTATGGGCTTCCACCGAAGCCGCAGGTTCCAACGATTTACCTGAAGTCCGCATGGATGTCGGCGTTCGCCACGGCGATTGCATCAATCATCGCGACACTCCTGGCCTTCGCATTTTTCTCATGACAGCCAATTCGCCATCGGAAAAACGGCTCGAAGAGTTGCGCGAGCAAGCGTGGAAGGAAGGTGTCGTTCCCGGCAAAGGTGTCGATGTTGCCGGCGGTCCGATTCCGCGGAAGCCCGGTTACTACGGTCAACCCGTGGTCAAACCGCCGGTTTGGACGTGGGAAATTCCACTTTACTTCTTCATGGGTGGCCTGGCGGGAATGTCAGCAGTGATCGCGAGCGGCGCCGTTCTCTTTCACCATGTCGATCTTGCGCGCGCGGCCCTGTGGGTTGCGGCCATAGCGGGAGCAGTCCTTTCACCTGTTCTGTTGATCATGGATCTCGGCCGTCCGCGACTTTTCCTCAATATGCTGCGCGTTTTTAAACATCGATCAGCCATGTCGATGGGTGCTTGGATCCTTAGTCTATTTGGCGCTTGCGCCGTTCCGGGTTTGATCGCGCTTGAACTGCACACTCATCAAATTTTCGCCGGCGGCCTCGATCAACTTCTGCGCGTCGCCGCCGGCATTTTTATTTTTAGTTCATCGATCTTCGGAACTTTGCTCGCGACTTACACGGGCGTGCTGATTGGGGCAACCGCGATTCCGGCGTGGTTTTTGCATCGCACGCTGCTACCGATTCATTTTGGGACCGCCGGATTGGGATCTGCGGCTGCGGTGTTGGAATTGCTAGGCCACCGAATCCCCGCGCTGAACTTTCTCGGGTTTTACGCTGCTGCGGTTGAGTCGGCACTCCTGATCTGGCTCAGTGTCGATAAACACGGCATGGCCGATCGAGCAATACACGAGCATGGTTCGGGCTGGCTCATCCGCATCGGCGAAGTTTTGAACGGCCCTCTCGCAATCGTTCTCCGGCTGTTCGGTCTCATTCCATTCGCGGCGCTTTCGTTTTTAATCGGAGCGCTCGTTAGCCGATTTGGTTGGATTTGGGTGGGCAAAGTTTCCGGTTCCGATCCGGAAGCAGTCTTCGCCGCAGAACGGTTGTAGCCGCGGTCGCTGGCCGCGGATGCTTCAATCGTTGGCTGGCCAAAGGTAGCCCTCGGTTACAACGCACGATAGCCATGCAGAAACATCTGCGACGATTAGAACGTGTCTGGATCGATTCGCCGATCTATTTTGTTACCACTTGCACGAAAGATCGACGCGCAGTGCTCGCACGAGATGACGTAGCGAAAATCTTAATCGCAAAATGGTCCGCAGCGCAGGATCGACACGGCTGGGCGGTAGGTCGGTATGTTATTATGCCAAATCACGTTCATTTCTTTTGCCGACCGGAATACGATGCAAAGACACTGCCGGAATTTGTCGGCCCGTGGAAAAGTTGGACGAGTCGGAAGATTAATAGGCTCTCGAGACCGCGGTCAGCGACCGCGGCTACAACGCCGGTTTGGCAGCGCGAATTCTTTGATCATGTTCTCCGTTCAAGTGAAAGTTACAGCGAAAAATGGAATTACGTCTTCGATAATCCCGTGCGCGCTGGTTTGGTTTCTTCGGCGAATGACTGGGAATACGCTGGGGAGATCGAAACGCTGACCGCGGTTCCTCCCCGGCAGACCTCCCTCGGAAGAGGGACACGCACTCCGTCCTTGAGTGGGATCAGAATATCCTGCGGACGTGCCATAGAAACCGATTGGGAACACCGTTATCCGTGTTCACATGCAAATGGACGGTTTTCTGACGATAGCGGTGATCGAACAGGCCGGCATCCCGGCGCTACGCATCGCGTTCACCGTCGCGGTGATCATCTTTCTGTTGGCTGGAGTCTTTATCTGGCGACGGCGACACCAATTTTTCGATCGCGATCCAAATGTCGAGAACGATTTTGCGGTCACTCGACACAATCGCCTGGAAGAAATCCTGTTTGTTTGGGGCGGCCTGACGCTGGTCCTGCTCAGCATTTTGTACCAAGTGTGGCGCGCATGACATGAACAACTTCAAACCCAAAACCCAAACTCAAAACCCTCAGGAGAAATATTATGAGTGAATTTACTCGTCGAACTTTCATCGGCAAAACCGCCGTAGCGATAGGCAGCTTTGCTGCATTCCAAAAAGTAGTTGGTGCAGGCCACCCGACTGATCCGGGTCCAGCCAACCCGGGGCTTGACGGGCAGAATCCGGATTCCATCTGGCCGCCCGGCACGGACTCGAAGAGCCTGGTCCAAAACTTCAAGTATCCATTCTCTTTTGCGAACAAGCGGGTTTACGAAGGCGGGTGGTCGCGTGAGGTGACTGTTCGGGAACTGCCCGTCTCCAAGACCCTGGCGGGCGTAAACATGAGACTCACACCGGGAGGCTGCCGGGAGCTGCATTGGCACACTGCCGGTGAGTGGGCCATCATGCTTTACGGGACGGCGCGGATTACGGCGATTGACCTGGACGGCAAGAGTTTTGTTGCCGATGTGAAGAAAAACGATCTTTGGTTTTTTCCCAGCGGGTTCCCGCACTCGATCCAGGGCCTCAATCCCGACGGCTGCGAATTCATGCTCGTGTTCGACGACGGTGAGTTTTCCGAGTCAGAGACGGTGCTGTTGAGCGACGCGATGGCGCATCTACCACCCGAGGTGCTGGCAAAAAATTTCGGCGTTGGCGAACAAGCGTTTCAGAATGTGCCAAAGGAAGAGCTATTCATCTTACAAGCGGATGTTCCAGGAGGACTGGAGGCCGATCAGAAAGCAGCGGCCGGAGCACGTGGAAAGTCAGCGAAGGATTTTGCTTTTCGCACGATGGAAATGCCGCCGACAAAGCAAACGAAAGGGGGCGAGGTGCGCATCGTCGATTCAAGCAACTTCAAAGTCTCAAGCACAGCGATGGCCATGGTCACCGTTCATCCGGGCGGATTAAGGGAACTCCACTGGCACCCGAACGCGGACGAATGGCAGTATTTTATCGCGGGCAAGGGACGAATGACTGTGGTGGCGACCGGCAACAAAGCTCGGACAATGGACTTTCAGGAGGGGGACGTCGGCTACGTGGAGAAGAGCTTGCTGCACTACGTCGAGAACACGGGCGACACCGATTTGGTGTTCCTCGAGATATTCGGCAAGGTCGATCGCTTTCAGGACCTTTCATTCTCGGAGTGGCTGGCGCACACGCCGCCGGAATTGGTCAGGGCACATTTGAAGATCGACAAAGCCACCTTCGACGCGATACCAAAGAATGGAGCTGTCGTTACGCCGCTGTCATAGGAGGAATTTATGAGAATGAATAACCGCTGGATAATCGCGATCGCAGGAGTGTTCTTACAGATCGCGCTTGGTGCTGTCTATGCGTGGAGCGTTTTCCGCGTGCCGCTCACGAAGCAATTCGGATGGAGCATCTCAGAGGTTACGCTGACTTTCACGATCAGCATCTTTGTCCTGGGGTTTGCCGCGTTCTTCGGAGGCCTGTGGCTGAACCGCAAAGGACCCCGCATTGTTGCACTGACTGGCGGCGCACTTTATGGGCTGGGCGTTTTTCTCGCCAGCTTCTCACACAGCCTGTCGTGGTTATATTTCAGTTACGGCGTAATCGGCGGAATCGGTCTCGGCTTGGGATACATCGTTCCGGTGGCCGTGCTGGTGAAATGGTTCCCGGATCGAAGGGGACTTATTACCGGCATCGCGGTGGGCGGGTTCGGAGCGGGCGCACTCATCACCGCGCCCGTGGCGACACGACTCATTCAGAGCGTTGGTGTCTTGAACACATTCGCTTATCTCGGGATCGCATACCTAATCGTCACCCTTATTGCCGGATTCTTTATGCAGAACCCACCCGATGGTTGGAAGCTCGAGGGTTGGGCGCCGACCGCAACCGAAACTTCACACCGCGCGGGCCACGATCTCACCCTGAGCGAGGCGCTCAAGACCTGGCAATGGTACGCCCTTTGGCTGCTGCTGTTTCTAAATACGTGCGCCGGCATTTCAGTCATCTCGCAGGAGGCTCCTATCTTTCAGGAGTTGACCGGAGCCACTGCGATCGTCGCCGCGAGCATGGTAGGATTGGCGAGCATCGGCAATGCGGTTGGTCGAGTATTCTGGGCGTGGGTATCCGACTTGATTACGCGGCGAGCGACCTTTGCGCTGATGTTCGTCCTTCAGGTTCTGCTTTTTTGGTTTCTTCCGAACATCGCGACGGTCACGTTAATGACGATCGTAACGTTTGTGGTGTTGATGTGTTACGGAGGCGGGTTTGGCACCATGCCCGCGTTTGCGGCTGATTACTTTGGTCCGAAGAACGTCGGCCCGATCTACGGTTTAATGTTGACCGCGTGGGGCTTTGCCAGCGCGGTCGGTCCATTGCTTATAGCGCACATGCGCGAAACAGCTGGTTCGTATCGCGGCGCGCTTCACATCATTGCCGGGGTTATGGCGGTCTCCACTTTGCTGCCGATCCTGGTGCGACCTCCGCGCGTTGCCGAGGGCGCGATCCGCTAGCAAAGGTCGCTCTCCTAAAAGAGGTGGTTGCGATCACCTCTGGCGAAGGATCATAGAATCCCGCGCATGCGCCATGGCACCGATGGGATGGCCCATCATACCGTGGATCATGAAAAGGAAAGAATTTCCCCATTCACGGATGGCGTTCCCGCCATTCGTTAGGCACATCGCCCATCGCCAACCAAATTCGACACCGGCGTTTTTGATGATTAGACAACCTGGTATTCGTGCAAGAAAGATATTCGTCATCAAGCAGGCGGGATGGTTACGGTCAGCAAATTCAGTGGACAGGAAAATATGCCGGATTCTGATTTTTGACGATCATCCCGAAAGTCTCCGTTTAGTATCCGGGTGTCGCAAAAATGCGAATGGAGATCTTTCCGAAGCGACGAGCATCACGTCCTGGGAGGTCATCCTGGCTTCGATTCTGGCCACGGTCGCTTTGATCGGAATGTTGTGGCCGCTCTTTTGAGGTTCCTCATGGGTCCTTTCGACCTGTGCTACAGCCATGGCCTCTGTCGCCACGTTTGAAATCGATTTGGCCGAAAGGTAGGGATGCTTCTCCGAAGCGTCCGATGTTTGTTTCTGCGGACGGCTCGGAGAGCCGTCCCTACCTCTAACCCCAAAGAGGGAGCAAGCATCCCCCGAATGTGGCATCGCAAAATCCCACCGACGCGCCATGGCATCGAAATGGAAGACTAACGATCTTGGAATATGAAAAAGTTTACATTACTGAGCTTAGTTGGCATCACATCGATCGCGCTCGCTCATACCGCCTGGGCCGCCGGCCACGGGGGGGGAGGAGGAGGAGGAGGCTTTGGTGGCGGCGGCGGTGGTGGTGGTTTCCATGGTGGTGGCGGTGGTGGTGGTTTTCGTGGGGGAGGCGCGGTGCATATGAGCCCCGGCGCGCGGTTCTCTTTTGGAACGCGGCCAGTATATGGGCATCCTGTTTATGCCAGGCCGGCCGGCCAATCGATCGCCCGGTCCGTCCGCTCGACCACGGCGATATCCAATCGGCAACAAAATCATTTTGCCTCGGCCGGGGGCCGCACCGCGCAAGCTTCGCGTTCGACGGTTGCAGGGGCGACGAATCAGCGTGCCACGAATCAGCGCGCCTCGAATCAGCGCGCCTCGACAGTAGGGAATCACATCTTTGCGCGTCACGACACCAATTGGCACCGAGATTGGGATCACCGCGGAGCCCACTACTCGAACGGCCACTGGTGGTGTTATGACGGCAGCGCCTGGATAGGTCTTGATGAGGGGTTTTATCCTTGGGATTACTATCCTTACTACGCCTACGACTACTACCCATACGATTACTACCCGGGCTATTATTCGGATGTTGAACCGGAGTATTACAGTGCCGGGGTTTCGAGTTCGGTCGATCAAAACCCGGACGCGAACGTCACCGCCGTTCAGACCGATCTCACCAAGCTCGGTTACTACCATGGCGCAATCGATGGCCTCTTCGGGCGGGATACACGGGATGCGCTCGCGCGCTACCAGACCAACCAACACCTCGCAGTTACCGGAACGCTGACGACCGAGACGCTGCAGTCTCTGGGAGTGTAGAGGGTGGCAAGCAAGTGACAGCATGATCCTCAAAGGCTTACGCGATGCGAAGTATCCGGATTCGTTGCCGCCGGCGGAAGGCACAGAACGTTTCAGGAGCAGAGACAGGGAGCAAATGGAGGTGAGCGTCATGAAGGCGCTCACTTCCAGCTCGCTGGGCGCGTTGCCGCTGGCAGTCCTACCACTTGGAGTAGTCGAGTGAAGCCCCCGTTGATTCTTCTTTTCACACGCGACGGTGACTTCGCTCAATCGGTCCGCGAAGCGCTCCTGGGTGCTGCGACAATCGTGCTGATCGCACGAGACGTCCGCGACGCGCTGCAAATCATTTGTCAACGAGGCCGGGAACTGGACTTCGCTTTAATGGATTTCGATGAGGGTTGCCGCGGCATGACCCTCCTCAGTGCAGTCCATACCTGCCATCCACAATTACCCGTCCTCGTAACAATTTCGAGCGACGCAGAGCAAACAACCGCGGTCGCCTACGCGAATGGCGCTCGGGCTTGTCTCAATAAACCACTTCGCGCCGCCACGCTCGCCAGTGCGATTACAGAACTACATGCACCGCGCGATCAACAGGTAGCGGCCTAAGCCAAAAGAAATCTCAACACGAACAATGCCGAACAAATGAAAACGAAACTCAAAAAGATTGAAATGAAAACGAAGCAGCTCGGTAACTCAGACTTACTTATCACGCCTGTTGGCTTCGGGGCCTGGGCCATCGGGGGATCCGGATGGGAATTTGGCTGGGGCGAACAGGACGACCAAGCCTCGATCGGCGCGATTCATCGTGCGCTCGAACTTGGCGTTAACTGGATCGACACCGCCGCCGTTTATGGAATGGGCCATTCCGAGGAAGTGGTCGCGTTTGCCCTGAAAACCTGGCGAGGGCCTCGGCCATACGTTTTCACCAAATGTGGTCTGCGCTGGGATGAACAGGGGTACGTCCATCGCAACTTGAAAGCGAACTCAATCCGTCGCGAGTGCGAGGAGAGCCTGCGTCGACTGAATGTCGATGTTATCGACCTTTACCAAGTCCACTGGCCGACAGAGGACTTGGAGGAAGGCTGGGGCGCAATGGAGCAGTTGCGAAAGGAAGGCAAAGTCCGGTGGATCGGCGTCTCAAACTTCAACATAGATGAAATGCGTCGCGCTCAAACAATTGCTCCGATTACTTCGCTACAGCCTCCGTATTCGTTGGTTCGTCGAGAAGTCGAGGAAGAGATTTTGCCTTATTGTCTCTCTAACGGGCTCGGCGTGATTGTCTATTCGCCAATGGCTTCCGGCTTGTTGACGGGCGCGATGACGCGCGAACGAGCAGCAAGTCTTCCCGACAGCGACTGGCGAAGTCGCGACGTGGAGTTTCACGACCCGAGACTATCGAAGAATCTTGCCCTGGTTGAACGCTTGCGTGAAGTCGGCAGGCGGCAGGGACGTCCCCCGGGCCAGCTCGCGATCGCCTGGGCGTTGCGAAATCCGGCCGTAACCGGAGCAATCGTCGGCGCGCGCAATGCGAAGCAGGTCGAAGGAAATGTCGGCGCGGCTGACCTTTATCTCGCCGACGAAGAAATCGCGGAGATTGAAGGAAAAAATACCCACGAACCGGAGTTAGTCACGGCAGCTTGAGAAAGGAAACGAAAATGAAAATTGGATTCATTGGATTAGGTTTAATGGGAAGCCGTATGGCGGCGAACCTGCGAAAACAGGGCGATGATTTGGTCGTGTTCAATCGAACCCGCGCCAAGGCGCAGCCGTTGCTCGAACAAGGAGCAACATTCGCCGAATCGCCGGCGAAACTGGCCGAACAGGTGGACATCTTGTTCACCATGCTAGCCCATCCTGATGCCGTGGAGCAAACGGCTTTGGGTCGCGACGGCTTTCTAAGTCATCTCAAGCCGAACGCATTTTGGATTGATTGCAGTTCGGTCAATCCGTCGTTTTCGAAGAAGATGGCTGCCGAGGCCGCGCGGCGCGACATTCACTTTGTCGACGCACCGGTAACCGGTTCCGCTCCCGTGGCCGCCGAAGCGAAGTTGGTCTTCTGGGTCGGCGCTGAGGAAGGAGACCTGGAAAGGATCCGCCCGCTGCTGCTGCACATGGGCGGTAAAATTATTCACGTCGGCGGACATGGAGCGGGGACTTCCATGAAAATGGTGATCAATCTGCTGCTGGGCACTGGAATGGCCGCCTTCGCCGAAGCAATGGTGTTGGGCGAAGGTCTCGGAATCTCGCGCAAAATGTTGTTTGATTCTTTGCTCGGCATGCCTGCGGTCGCCCCGTTTCTCGCGTCGAAGCGGGATAAGATCGACAAGGGGAACTACGCGGCCGAATTCCCGTTGCGCTGGATGCAAAAAGACATGCATCTCGCATCGCTCAGCGGGTACGAAGTCGGCGTCGCCATGCCCGTAACGAACGTAGCCAAGGAAATCTATCGACTTGCGATGCGTGGCGGACACGACACCGAAGATTTCTCAGCCGTCTTTGACTATCTCGCGACCGATCACGACTCCACGACAATTGAGCAACAGCCGCCGGCTCCACGCAGTGGCATAACTTCATCAAGGCAACTGCAGCGTCAGGTTCAATGAGGATAGAGGCGCAACTTACACCTGATTCCAAAGTGGAACGCATTTGGGTGTTTGTTGTAATCGTAGCAGTGACATCCGTGTTGGTTTTGGGTTGTGAGCGTTCGATGAAAAGGGCGAGCTCGCAACTACCGCTAATTCCAGAAACGGATCCGTTAGCACAACCGAAGCCGCTTCAACAAGTTGGCGCGCCGGTTGAGATGACTCATGCCGCGATCCCGGCGGACAATCCACAGACCGCGGAGAAAATTTCCCTGGGCCAACGACTTTTTTTTGACCGTCGCTTGTCGGTTAACGGCACTGTTTCGTGCAGCACATGCCACGATCCAGCGCTTGCTTTCACGGACAGAAAGCCAGCCTCGGTTGGCGTCCAAGGCCGCGTCGGTCAACGCAATGCACCGACCATTCTGAATGCGCTCTATAATAAGACGCAGTTCTGGGACGGCCGAGTCAACACGCTGGAGGAGCAGGCGGCGTTGCCAATTGTCAATCCCGTTGAGATGGGCCATCCCAATCTGGATGCCGCTGTGGCACAGATCGCGGCGGTTGGAGAGTACCAACAAGCCTTCCGTGCCGTCTTTGGCCGCCCTCCTAACGGCGCCGATCTGTTGCGCGCCATCGCCTCCTACGAACGGACCCAACTTTCCTTTGATTCTCCTTTCGACCACTTCATCGCCGGTGATAAGAACGCGATCGATGAATCGGCTAAGCGCGGCTGGGAACTCTTTAACAACCAGGCCCGTTGCAATAAATGTCATGCGTTAACGGAAACAACGCGGGACGTGACGAACCTTATCGATAACGACTTTCACAATATCGGCGTACTCGCCGTTCGACACCAGGTAGTCCCGCTGGCGCGCCAGGCCGCGCAGCTCATCAAGTCCGGCGACACGGCGGCCATCGATCGCGCCGCCATCCAGTCGGACATGTCCGCGCTGGGCCGCTTTCTTATTACGAAGAAGGATTCCGATATTGCCTCCTTCAAGACACCAAACATACGCAACGTCCTTGTGACGGGACCTTACTTTCACGATGGCTCACAAGAAACGCTTTGGGATGTGATCGATCACTACAACAAAGGCGCCGGTTTACAGAATCCGTATCTCGATCAGGACATCCAGCCGCTCGCCCTGACCGAGAATGATATCGACGATCTCGTCGCTTTCATGGCGTCGCTTACGAGCCCGAACTATAAGGAACAGGGAGAAACGGAGTTGGCGCGCCAGCGCGCAATCTCTCGGACGACCCGGCCCCAGCGTGACACAGTCCGGGCGTTCGGTCCGAAACCACCGCGGCCCGATCCGCCGAAGTAGAACGAGGTCCGCGGGAAAGATAAATGGTCTCCGCCTTGTAGGGTGTTTGATTCGCTCACGCCAGTTCGCTCACCTCTTCAGGCTTCCCGTCTATGTCGCTCGGCTCCCGCCGGCTCCATTCTGTGAACCCCGAAAGCATTCGGAGCTGACACAGACGCCCTACAATTCGAGACACCGAGGCTATTTATGAGATGGATAGTAGCTCTTCGTGCCCTTAGTCTCTTATGCGGTTTGCATCTGTGGTAAGTGTATGCCGGCCGCGGCGCCGCAAATTTAAGAAGCACCCGCCGAAAACCAGCGCGAGCAGGGCACAAATTACAAACACAGCAGCAAGGAGCAGGTTCACGACGAGTGCTTCTTCTACCTCGGTTGGATCGAGAGTAACAAAAAGGATTGGATGCGTTCTATCCAATTCCTCGCTTGGACTGACGACGGAGCAGGTAATTGTATAGATACCTTTTGGGTCGCCCCTGAATGTGCCGATGTCCTGGCTAATCCATTTCTGAGTAAAACCGAGGGTTGCGGGTGAAGCCGATGATATGGCCGCGGGAAAATGGTGCACGTCTGTCGGGCGACTATCTTTGAGCAATTCTATTTTGACCAAATTGCTTCGTTTCAAAAGCTCGTTCATCTGCTCGAATGGGAGCAGACGCGAGAAACGAACCTCTATCCGATAGATCGCGTTTGATGAAACACGAAATTGCCTTTGGAAGGAAAAATCCTTTCGCAGTTGAACAGGGTGGGAGAAGGCGTCCTGGGGATGTACGATAAACAGGACAACTCCGATCAGCAGCGCAGTCAGCGCCAGCGCGCAAAAAGCAATCGTCAGCCGTTTGGTCCAGACTATAGCCCTCATCGTTGAGAAGAGTTCCACTGTTTCGGTGGGTCTGTAAATAAGGCGGATGAAGATAAAACTTCCGCGTTGAGGAGCGAACCGGTATGAGTAACTTCCGGTCCTTCACGGGGCAAGTGCCCAGAACGATACATTTGGCGCTATCGAATCCGCCAGGGATTTCACAAGCGCGCGAATGCGATCCTGCCCGGCATTTACCCGGGAAAACCGCATTTGCACCGTTAGCTCAATTGGCAGAGCAAGTGACTCTTAACCAGGGCTTTCTCTCAGCTGGCAAGCATAGGCTGCCGAATTAGCTACCGATTTACCTGATTGGTTTCTGGCCCTGCATCAGCTGCGAGTTCGTCGCGCTCTTCCAGTTCCGGACAGCCGGCTCCCGATCCTATATGGCGGGCCATTGGCTGAAGGAAAAGCTCAAGGGCAAACCCAATGATCTGCTTGCACGATGTCCGCTCTGGCTGGCACAGAACGCAATCAAGCCAGTGTTACCGATCGGCTGGAAAAAATACGCACTCTGGCAATACACCGATGGCCAAGCCGGTCCCGAACCTCACCAAGTCATCGGCATCGGTCGCTGCGACCGGAACCAGTATAACGGAACCATCACCCAACTGCGAAGGCATTGGCCGTTTACGTAAGACTAAGACAGAGTTCGAGAAAGAAGTCGCGGTCTCGCTCGTCGTGAAAAATACGCTTTCGCGCATTGCGCGCGCGCAGACGTGATAAGTCGCATCTTCGAATTCCACGCGTAAAGGACGGGCCATCGCGCAGCGATAGCAAAATCAGCGCGCCAATGTCAAATGTTAGATTTGACCCGATTTTCCTTCCTGCGTTTTCCCCCGGTTTGGTTCTGGGCCTAAGGTTCCCGACCAACAATCGTCTAAATATCCAAAATACCTTGTAGCGCGAATGTGGTAAAGTATGTGACGCATCTCCTCTCCGATGTTCAAAAGGATTTCATCGAGTTCCTCCGGTGAGGCATTTTCACTATGAGCAAGTTTCGGTAATAGATCGTCTAGCACGACGCTGAACGAGTCTTCAAAGCCGGACATAGCGTGTGCGATCTCTGCTGCTTGAGAGTCACCAGGCGTGTCGAACCGCGTCACCGAAGGAACCTGGGATAATCGATCTGAGAGTGCCTTAACTTCGCTAGGAGTGAATAGTTTTTGATGTCGTTCCATATGTAGTTGCGCGGAATGAGCACATCGACTTATTACGCATGGTAGTCAAAATCATAATTTTAAAGCCATCGCGAACAACAAATGAAGTCCCTTTGAATCTACGGGAAACGGCAGCAAGGCTTGAACTTTCCAAATGTTCCGGTGGAACCACCTCGTTATCTATTTTGTGGAGGTCGGAGGAGAACTTGGTGGAGGAGGTGGCGAAGGAGCTGGGTTTTGCCCAGAGGGCTTAGGGTTGTTTGTCTTATCGAGCACGTATTTGAGCCTTGCTATTTCCAGCTTGTAGGCGCGGATCTCGTTCTCGACCGCTTTCGTGTCACCCCCCGCGTCCTTATATTTTGTGATGTTTTCTTCCTCCTTATCAACGTTTTTCTGCAGGCTTCGCAGCGATTTTAGCAAAGCCTTCTCCCCATGTTCTTCACCTTGCTTCTCAATTCGCTGGATATGTTTTTCGAAGTCCTGACGCAAACGCATTGCGTCACGCGCTAATTGTAAGCGCACTGTCATAGCAGCCTCTTCTGCTGCCCTCGCTGCCTCAGGCGCTGACATTTCGCGCATACCCCGTTCGGCTTCCGTTCGCCTAGCCTCCTCAGGGTTGGTCATCCTGATTCTTTCAATGCGCTCGTCCCGGGCTGCCTCCTCTTCTCCTTCTGCTCCTCCTTGTTCACCGGTCGGATCGGTGAAATCCTCGGGGTCGTTTTTGCAATACCGAAAAAGATTATAATCGCCGGCATCGAATCCTTTCGGGTCCTCGCTCATGAATCGCCCTAGCCCTGGATGATACGTTCGCGCTCGATATTCATAGATACCAAACTGAGACACATACTCCCGTCCCGTGAATAGGAAACGGTTATTGAACGCGGTTGCGGGAATCACCGTACCGCTACCATTCTTAATTGTCGGCGCACCGAACGCATCATATCGGTAGCTCTCGATCACCCCACCAGCCGAATTAGTCAGATGCGTCACGCTCCCTTCATGGTCGCCCTGATAGTAGTAGGTTTGGCCGGAGGGGTAATCAGTCCGCATCAGAATTTCATCGATCCCTTTGCCATACACATTATTTCCAGCAATCGATCCAGTTGAGGTGTATTCTAGGATTGGCTTCTCACCATCGTAGACGTAATAGGTCGTTGTTACACCATTGAGCGTGCGTTTCACGCAACGTCCCAGCGCGTCATAACCCAGCGCATAGGAAGCCGGGGTGTTAATAGTCGCGACATAACTGTCACCGACATACTGGTAGGCGTTTGTCTGATACGAGCCAATTTGATGCGATGGCCCAGTTATTACATTCTCTGTGCCGACAATAGTGTAGCGGTTAATATTGTCCGGCACGTAAGTCTTGCTCACCCCAGCGTCGACAACAGTTGTGCGGTTGCCAACAGCGTCCAGCGTGTAGTTCACCGTGCGAGTAGGGTTGATCCCGTTGACAAGACCGTACTGCGCCAAATTCATCTCGCCAGCCGGGTAATAGCCAAAGGCATCGCGCTTAACGTCCTCTCGGTCGATACTTGTTGTCCGGCTCATGGCGTCAAAACCATAGGCTTCGTAGGCGAACATAGGGGCTGTGCCAATTTGCAGGTCTCTGCGCGACATGCGGTTCAACGCGTCCCGAGTATATTTCTGATACATCGAGTTCGTGATTAAGGAGCAATCACGCTGGGTTTCGTTGGAGGATAGATCGTAATGATATTGAAACCAAGGCGTTAATGGCAAAGTATTCTTGATCGTTTCAAATCGCCCCATTGGATCGTAACCGAATGTTCGGTCGTAACCGTTACCATCGTTAACATACAAGTGCGTGTTTTCTGTGGCGGCGTCATAATCGTATTGGACATTCTTATGCACGGTTGCGGCAAGATTTTGGTCGTCCGAATAGAGGCGTCCGGCGGCGTCGTAAATGCGGGTGACGGTTGAGAAGCCGTTGTTAGCAAAGGTAAGCCGGCTTGCTGCATCATAGTCAAAGAGACTTTTGTCGATGCCATTGTCCCAAGTGATGTCAGCAGAGTTGGGATCAGCGCTGTTATGCCAGCCCATTGACAACTTTCGGTTACGGCTGTCGTACGTGAATACTTGATAAACATTTGCCACTGCGGCTGTCCGGCGGCTGGTCAGATTATGATCGGCATCATAGGCATAATCCTGATGATCCCCATTCTGATAGAGCATCTTCGTTTTCAAATCGAAGGGGTCATAAGTGAAAGTTGTGAGGTTACTCCTTGCATCCTTCACGGTATGGACTGTCCCGGCGGAATCGTATGTAAAGGTGGTCATACAATTACGCGGGTCCTGATCAGGGTTTTTGTCGGTCAGGACCCGATTCATTGCATCATACGTTTTTGTTTCAGTTGTGTTATCTGTGCGCGTAGCGACGAGCACGTTGCCAACAGAATCGTAAGCCCAGCGCGTAATTTGAGTGAGCGGGTTCGTAGAATTGATTTTACGGTTCCTATTGTCGTAGGTCGTGGACGTGGTGTAGTTGCGTGGGTCATTCAGGCTAGTTTGGTTTCCGTTGGCGTCGTAACCAAGTGTGGTCGTGGCTTGGACTCCCGTCACACCTTGCGCTTGAATCCTTGACGCGACCCGCAAATTGTTGTCGTAGGTCTGCCCCATAACGATCCCGCCAGGCGCAGAGGCCGTAGCCGGACCGGTGGTTTTGCGAATTGATTTTGTCGTATGGGTGTACGATGAACTACCATTTGTGGCCGTATAATCTAGGACGGTAGTGGCGTTGGGAATTGGCGTTGTCGCTGGGAGCGTAGTGCTGACAAGCCGTTTATAATCGTCGGGAACGTAACTTGTTCGCTGACGCAGCTCGTTCTCTTCCCACTTTTTGTTTCCGAATTTGTCAAAAGCAAACGACTTATAAGTGCCGGTCGGATAAGCGCCATTGTGCTTATCATTCGGATAACTGATGTTTGTAACTAGTCCGCGCCCGAGACAAGGTGTTCCTGTGCTCTCACCGTTCACCAGAGTGCGGTCATATTCGTAGGTTTGAACATTGACTAGCCCCTGAGAGTTTGCTGGTGGAGTTACGGTCTTAACGCGATCTATCCAAGCATTTCCAGCGATTGGATCGTTCGGTCCATAATAGTCAAAGTGCGTGTGCGGGTCGGAGTCCGTTACTGATGTCGCGAGGGTCGGATTCCAAAGGTCGGTCAGCCGCCCAATCGTGTCGTAGGCCGCGAACTCGTGGGCACCGTTGCGTCTCACATGATCCAAAACCTGGCCGAAATTGTTGTAGGCAAAAGTTTCCGCTGACGCTGGTGTATTGGCATCGCTCGGATAATCAATCCGGATAATCACGTTTGGGTTTACTGCACTTAGTCTCGAATTACGGGTGTAAGTAGTCTTTTTCCCGTTCTCATCAGTTACGGTCGCTACGTAATAAGGGTACATCGTGTCTGAATAGGTGTAATCAATGTGAGTAGCGTCGGGATGTGTTTTCTTGGTCGGATTACCGATCATTGATTCGAGTGTAAAATTCGTCGTGTTACCATTGCGATCCGTGATCGAATTTAAAAAGTAGTTTGCGTTGTAGCCGTAGCTTTCGAGCACCCCGTTATAGTCTGATTTAAAGGTAACAAATGGTCGTCCCTGGTACGTGCCACTTAGTTTCGCCATTCGAATGGTGCGAGTCGGTCCATCTCCACGAGTCTCGGTTTGGACACCGTTGATATCGAACTTGCCCATATTCTTCGTGCAACTGGAGACAACGACTCCTGGCGTCGGCGATGCGCCGGGCGGAAGATCAAGATGATGTTCGGCCAAGAGTTGGCCTTGCATGTGACCGGGATTGTAGTACTCATATGCGATAGACTGCATCGGTCCGGCGGCGCGCGTATCTTGAGCCATAGTCATCACGGGCCCAGGTACAGTTGTGTGCTCGATATGATAGTCGGGGGGAACCTGCGTCTCGGTCCAATAAGTCGCGACGCCACGGGTATAGTCGGCGGAGGTGCCGTCACTGTAATCGACGTGGTTCAGGAACCAAATCCATGGGCCGGTGTGGTTAACCTGATCAGCATAATAAAATTTGCTCCAACAATAGTGAACCCATTGGCCATCACTTCCTTCGACCGAGATCGGAACCAAAGCGCCGCCATCGGCGCAGGGATCCGTCGGAGCGTATGTGATGTGGATCCAATGGTGACTCAGCTCATCCTCCACTTCCGAAAGGCGAAGCTGGAAGGGATCAGCGGCGTTGTATTGATCCCAGCCAAGTAGGGTTTTGCGACCGTAACGGTCCGTAACCCAAAGCGGCGTAATATAATCAGTGGTTACACCCGGTTCGCCTGGGATGATATAGTCGTATTCCCAGCTGCAGTGCACGATGCTGCCATCCTCAAGATAGAGTTCCTTGGTGCCACCCCCTTGCTGTTTGCTGCCGGTTTGGAACAGTCGTTCTTTGCTTCCGGTACGGAACCGCGTCTGTCGGCCATCAGGAAACATGGCAGAATCCGCTCCGAGAGGTGCTCCGAAAACGCGCCAAGTGTAAGCAAAATTCCACTGTCCAGTAGCAGAAGAATACGTCCGTTCCCATTTTAGCCCATGGCCCCCGATTGCGCCGGGCACCTCGAAATCGACCACATGACGCTGGACGCAACCGCCCCACGCCTCATAGCCGCTTCCAGTCATGATCATCGACGATACATCGCTTTCGGTTGTAGGCGTCGTATCAGCAGCGGACGGTCCCGACGCGATTTGAGAGAGCGCGGAAATTTTAAACGCACAGAGCAGCGCGACGGACAATGCAAAAATCCTAGTGATCATATTGTTGAACTCCTAGTCTCTATCCACGAGGATTTGCTGGATAACTTGGCCAGTAGCCGTTGTGTCACAAATCGGCTGGAAGCGGGTCATGAGCGTGATGCTACTGGGATCCACGCTTTGCCCGTGCTTACCGACAAATCGAACGGACTTGCTAATTGCAATCGGAGAACCGTCCTCGGTGGATACAGCTGAAATGGTAGGCGGAGACCCGGGCGTTAGAGTAATAGCAATACCGTTTGCAACCATGGTGGTGCCGTTTGCGGCTGCAATTAAAGCCGCAGGCGTTTGAGCAGCGGCCGTGGCACTGATCACGACAGCGGCAACACTGGCCGCGGCCAGCGCCCTTCGAATAAAAAAATGTTTCGATTTCACACGCGCATTGGATTCGGCACTGCGCATTTCTTCAACGGAAACAGTTCCGAAACAATGAAAGTTATTCATAAATGCGATCTTGCCCGCGGGAGGCCGCCGCTTCAGCAAATATGGTCGGCGGGACCGTTGGACTGTCGGAATTAATTAGGCAGACAGATCCAAATCCGGCCGCTAGTAAATCTTCAACGGCTAACATCAGGCGCTCCCTAAAGTCTTCGCCGGTAAAAACCGACGCAGAACTCGATCACCAAGCTGCCCCCGCTTCACCTACTAGCACCGCTGCCAACTTCTAGGCTGATCTAAGCAAGTAATCCGAAGACAATTTGGCTGCTCGGCCCAGGCTGGGGACGGCTACGAAATTGGCTGCGACTATTCTAGTAAACGTGATTGAGCGGCTGTGAAGCTGGATTGTTAAACCAGGTAAAGCACTCGCGCACGCCGGTCTCGCCGTTGTTGATCAACATCTCGATGTCACCTTTGGACAGATCGAACTGAGTTGTGCGAATGTTTCCAGTCTCAATGAAACTCGTGAGCGCCGGCATAAGCGACACCTTTTACTCCCCACCCTCAAAAACTAGATTTCGAAATTGCGACATTGTAATGACTCGTGATTATGACGACCGAGACGCTTCTGGACGAATTCCCTTAACCCACTTGCCTTTGAAAATCGTCTGTCTGTCGACGTCGTTGGTGCACCGGCTAACAACCAAGTCCCTCACGATACACCTCGCAATTGATCGCCAATCAAACTCAATCGAATCGAAGGACCGACTTAGATCCGTTTGAAATGGCAGATCAACACCGCCATGAATGAACAAGACACGTCGATGCCGTTGCAGATTCTGTGATACACCGAGGCCCGCCTGTGCGAAGTGTATCACCGATTCCGGCGATAGAAGAACTACTCCAGGACTGCTCCCATTCGAATCTGCCGACAGCTGATCTGTATTCAGTTCCTCTCTATTGCGTAACTCAAAAGGAAAGCCGACTCGCGCCAAACACGACCGTAACGATCGCAGGCTACTCGAGCAGTTCGATTCAGCTCCTCTTATCACGAAAACTCTGCTACTGCCTGCTCGTTTCCAGGTCGCTAGGCCCTCCATCACCGCATCTTGCCAGCTAAGATAATATCCAGCTTCGCCGTTGATCGGCAGTTCGTCGGCTATCGTTATTGATCTGATGCCACGATCCTTCAAACGAGAAATACTATTGGACATTCGCGCGGGCGGCATGAGCCAGATAACGAGATCGCTTCCGCATTCCAATAACGCGTCTGTCAGCGTGGAAACATCGAGCAGCGTCTCGTCGTAAAAAATTACCTGCGACCCAAATCGCTCTCTCGCTAATGAACGCTGCATACTGCGAACAAAATGCCTGTAAGTCGGCACGGCGGAAAATGCCCTCCAGGGTAGCGGTAGCGCGACGATCGCTCGCAACCGAATGTCGTTATCCAATTGTTTAGGCTCAATGATTGTCTTCGAACCCCAGATACTGCCCAAAATTCCTTCTGTCTTCAGTTGCTCGTACAGTCGCGTGACCGTTGTTGGCGGCAACCCGAAGTGTCTCGCAACCGCCCGGATGGGATAGAAAGGCAATCCTTTTGAACAGCGGCCATCAATGGCCACCTGCCGCAGGACGCGTAGAACAGCGGCTGCTTTGTCGGCTGGAGGAAAGGACTCATCTGCCAGGTATTCCAACCCTGGTAGATCCGAAGATCTCGACTGCTCGCCATCTTCCAGTCGCCGCATCACAATTGAATACGATCTTTTCCGACGAAAGTTCGAGCCTTTGACCGGGTTTCTTTTAGGATAAAGGAAACTCGGTTCGCCAGACGCCGTAACCACTTCGGAGGCGTTGTTTGGCTTGAAACCGTTTTGCGAGTCTGCGGAAAATCGTTATTCACGGCTGTTTCCGCCGGCGTCGCTCTCCCCAGATGTTGATGGCTATTGTGCGGTTGTTACAGCGCTCGGCGCCGCCATGCTGGACGACGGCACCCGCGTTTCAGATGACAGTCCGGAACTGCTTCTCGACGCCGGCTATACTTACTTTGGCCAATTCGTTGCTCATGACTTGACCAAGGATGTCAGCTCGGTTGACGAGGCGTGGCGTAAGGAGCCTGAGGAGCTTGAAAATCTTCAGACACCCAGGCTGAATTTGGACGTTCTATATGGCAGCGGTCCGGACAATTCACCGGAGTTATATGAGAACGACGCCGTGCGCCTAAAAGTTGGTTCTCCCGGAACGCGAGGCACACCGTTTGATATTTGTGTAGGGCAACACGGTGAATGCGTGCTGGCTGATGACCGGGGGGCTGAAAACCTCATCCTTCGGCAAATGACCGCTGTATTTGCTCGTCTGCATAATTTTGCTGTGGAGCAATTTCGCGCAGAAACTGCCTGCCCGCGGGAGTTGTTTCAGCGTGCGCAGCGGCAAACGCGCTGGCAATTTCAATATCTTGCTGTGCACGACTATTTGCGCAGCGTCCTGAATCCGAATGTGTATCAAAGGATTTTTGTTGAAGAAAACGCCAACATCGAGTGGACGTCGTTTTCCATACCGGTTGAATTCTCCGTTGCCGCAATGCGGTTTGGTCACGCAATGGTACGGCCGAATTATCTCTTCGATCTTGGTCAGGAAATGTTCTTGCCGGGAATATTTGGCCGAATACCAGATCGCGGACCTCTTAACCACAACCTGGAGATTAATTGGGGATTCTTTTTTCAAGGAGCGGGACCTGGCAGCGCGGTCACCAGCCGTCCGATTGACACAAGACTGGCGCCACCGTTTCAAACGCTACCGCCAGACCTGATCGGAACTCAGGAGCTAAAATGCCCCTTCTCCCGCGTCACTGAGAACCCATCACAGCTCGCCGTCCGAACCCTGCTGCGCGGAGCGGGGCTGCGTATAATATCTGGTCAGAGAGCGGCGCGCGCTCGCGGCCACGAACTCTTGACCGATCAACAGTTGACGACGGATTCAAGTGGCGAGGAAACCGACCAGGGGCGGATTCTCAAACAGAGTGGTTTGAATGAGGAAACGCCGCTTTGGTACTACATCCTCAAGGAGTCTGAAGTCCGAGAAAACGGCAATCGACTTGGCCCGTTGGGCAGCGATATCGTTGGCGAAACGATTCATGCTGCCCTCCGGGCCGATAAGAACTCTTATTTAAATCGATCCGGCAGAATTCCTCCAGTGTGGGAATTCGCCGACGGCGAAACGCAAATTTACAGCTTTTCGGAACTCTTCCGCTCAGTGAGTCTCGTGTGCGACATGTTCCATTCTCTCAACTGACCCCTGCCGGCGCAGCGACGGCCCTCCGATCATCTCGCCGCCATACGGCGTCCAGGCGCCCATCCAATATCTAAGAGGATCGAGATGGTGCGACGAAGTACCGTCAGGCGGTAAGAGGAATACTACCAATCGATCCCTCTCCTGCGTGGTGGGGCCAATGCAGATGACCTCAACATCATTGGGAATATCGAGATCACCTTCACGTTGAAAAATTCGGCGTGCGGCTGCGCGATCCTTTAAAACGGCTGAACGGATATCAGGATCGGTTATAGTCTTTTGCAGGAAAGCTTCTGCTGCTGCTCTTCTGTCTTTCATTGATTTCCAATTTCTATTCATATGATTCAATGTTGCGTGGTTGGGTTTACTGACTTTGATCGCTCTCTCAGGTTCGCCACATGCGTGGATAGCTGAGAAAGGATTTGTTGAAATTCAGGATTGGCGGCGAGCGAATCGAAGCGTGGATCTATTTTCGCCGAGCGGTAGTCAATAAATCCAGCAGCTATGCTCGCCTTCAAATGAGTTAGGGCGGCAGAAACGTTCCCAGCAATGGCTTCGTCAGCTGCCAACCGGTAAAGAACTTCCGGATATCGCGGGGACTTCTCTAATTCTGCCTGGTCAGCAAGAGTAGATTTTTTCAACAATTGCTGTGCGTTCGCGGAATCTCCTTGCACGGATTTAAGTTTCGCCAGGGCAGCCGCGCTGCTTATCGCGCCATACTGTTGCGCGCCTACGCCGTGAGGATCGGCCGCCAGGATTTCAGCATAGAGGCGCTCGGCTTCTGGGTAGTTACGAGCAAAGAATTCGATCTGAGCTTGGAACGGCTTTGTTGTGTGAAATGCGGAATACTCACCAGCGCGCTGTTGAAAGAGCAAGCGGGCTTGTTTGAAGTTCCCGTGCAAGAGCTCCAAGTGGCATAGGCCTAACCATCCCTCAGGTAAGTCCGGTCGAAAATTTGCCGATGCTTGATATGCATCGCGCGCCTTGTCGTCTTGCGCTAGGAGCATCCAAGCATCACCCAGGATTGCATCATAGTCGGCTGGCTGAGGTTCGGTCATTTTCGCCTTGTTAAACCACTGTATGGCTTTGTCCGGTCGTCCCAATTCCTCCCAAATAAAAGCAATTTGCCCGCATACCCGTTCACTCGAATCACCGTTTTCAAGAGCGGATAACCCGTGCTCAAGCGCCTCGTCAAAATGTCCGACACAAGTGTCGAGCATACAAAGGGCGCTATGCGCACTTGGATCGTTAGGAGAAATCTCAAGCGCTTCGTTAGCTGCTTCGTACGCCCGTTCAATGTACTTGGGATCGGCCGTAAGAAAGTTGCGTCCGAGATACGACATTGTCAGGTAAGAACGAGCTAACACTGACCGAGGCGCGGCTCGAACAGCACCCTGAAAACAATTAATCGCGTGGTCTGCATCCGGAATTGTTCTGCGGTCGAGCAGCGCCCGACCGGCATTGAAAAATCCGCGCGCAGTCGCGTCGTTGAACACGGGATCGAGGCGCTGCGTGGGAATTTTCGTCGACCCATCCAGCATGCGATAGAGGGAACCGCTAATATCCTGTGCAACCAGTGACTGCGTTAGGTCTCGCCCCTCAGGGACGTCAATCGTCCAGTTTTGTACAGGCTCAGTGCGGTCTTTCTCTACTAGACGAAATGACACACGACTGCCCTGCGGGATTTGTCGGACCATTCCGACAAGAGCGGCGCGGCAATTAGCGTCGACAAGAGCTGAGCGAACCTCCGCAGAACTCCCTGCTCCTGTCCATTTTGACGGAGGTGCAACCCAGTCAGCGACTCTGGCGGGTCCAACCGCCGCCATGCGGGCACGGAAGAAATTTGTAACTACAAACGTTAACTCTGGTTCCGGTATCGCTTCGTCTAGATTTAAGATTGGTAAAATGACAACCGAATGGCTGGCGATCTGTTCGTTACGAACTCTCTGATCTAACCGCCAACTATCAATCTGCCATGCCACTGCGGTGAACGCCAAAATAGAGGATGCACAGATGGCTGCCGAAAAAGCGCGATTCCGCCGCGCCCAACGCCAAAGCCGGGCAGGAGGAGAAAGCGGCCGAGCGACAATAGGTCGATCGTCTAACCAACGCTCAACGTCAGCTGCAAGATCCGCTGCAGATTCATAGCGACTAGCCGGATTACGATCGAGACAGCGAGAACAAATCGTTTCTAAGTCCCGAGGTGCACCGGGTGCAACAGAACGCAATTTGGGCGCTGGTTTGTCAGTAGCCTGGCGAATAACATCAATCGCGTGCTCGCCGAGGAACGGAGGACGGCCGCTCAGCAATTCGAAAAAAATGGCGCCCAGGCTATAAATGTCGACACCAGGTTCTTGCTTGGCGCGAATACCCTGCGCCTGTTCAGGCGCGATGTAGCCCGGTGTTCCAAACACAGTTAGGGTGCACGTCAAATCGCCACCTTTGTCGAGCCATTTCGCCAACCCAAAATCACCAACCATCGGCTCTCCATGTGCATCCAGTAGAATGTTGCCGGGTTTCAAATCGCGGTGAACGACACCGTGTCTATGTGCGAAGTCGATAGCTCGCGCAATCTTACTAATAAGGTCAGCGGAACACCGGGGTTGGTCGCAGAATTGATCTTTTACATTCTGAAGGCTACCGCCAGCGGCGAGTTTCATACTGAAATACGGGAGACCATCATCCGTCGCTCCAACATCATAGATCGGTAAGATATTTGAATGCTCCAGGCTCGCGGCCGCCTGCGCCTCCCTCTGAAAACGCGCGAGAGTCTCCTGAGAATCACTGTGGTAAGTGAGCACGCGCTTCAGAGCAACGATTCGCTGGGAAGGCAAATGTCGGGCACGATATATGACTCCCATCCCCCCACGAGCTATCTCTTCGAGAATTTGATAGTTGCCTAGTCGCCAATCCCGATCGGGGATATCGATTGCGACCAGCTCCAGATCAAAGGCTACCTCATCCAAGTGCTCGCCCTGCAGGGTATCTTCCAAAAGACAACTTACGCATAATCCCGATCGGAGCCGCACTACGGAGCCACAGCGGCACTGGTTCGATGCATCGATCCAATTGTTAGGAAAATCCGTTAGTCCAGAGAACTGCATGGATTCTATGAATCACTCGCTAGTGCGGCGCAAAGATAACGAATTTCATCATCGATTTCGGCCGGATGATCCACTGTGTCCGAGACTTCTTCCCGCAAGATGGTGCGAAATCGAGCGCGAAGGCTGTGCAGCAATCGTTTGATCGCTGGTTGCGGCACTCCTAATGACGCTGAAAGGGACGCGTACGAAATCTCTACGCGATCGACAACCAAGTAATTGCTCAGCACCGTGAACATGCGAAGTTTGCCTTTGCGCGCGGATTCTTCTCCCAGCCGTCTCATCGCGTGTTCGACAATTGTGGCCGCCCAACGGAAGTCGAAAACTCTTTCAGGCGTCCACGCCGCCATCGAGTCCCTTGCAAGGCTCAATTGCGACGGCGCCTCTGCCATCCAATCGTCCCAGGCAACGAATTGCATTCTTCCACCGCGCTTTTCACGCATCGCCTTGTCGTGTTGATCTGCCAAAAAGTTTTTGAGCGCGGTACATAATAAAGACCGAAATCGTCCACGGTTTGGATCCGCCAGCCTGAGCAAATTGCCGTTAAGCAGCATCACAAAGAAGTCTTGAGTTAAATCCTGAGCGTCTGGAACCGAGTAACCGCGACGACAAATGAATGCGAACACTGGCCGCCAGTACATCCGGCAAAGCTCCGTTAGCGACTGTTGAGCTTTGGCTTTCGCCTCTTCGCCTTCGCCGCACGACAAAATCAGGCTCCAACGTGTTGTCGCAAAAATCGGCGATTCCGGCGCGCGCTCGGTTTGGGGCTCCGTTTTCACAGGGTGCGAGACTCTCAATTTTATGGCCAATTCGCAAGATCAAACCCGATAGGCCGAAGATAGGGAGACAATTCATTTCCATAACGATCTCACAGCGAACTACGACTTCTGCGGACTGAAGTTTGGAAATTCTCGTTGACGCAACGTTTGTCGTCATTCTAAGCCACTGATTCTTAGGCTTCCGCGAGGGAGTCTGGAGCTGAAGATCACCTTCGGCCAAACTTCGGCGCCTCGAACTCGTATTGGATTTGGGGTGAGATCAACCTTTTCTCAACAAGCATCGCACGGCACAATGCGTGTCGGTCACACTGCTTACATTTGTGTCTACGCGGACAGGCGCTGGAATGATTCTGGGGTGGATGTCATTTCCGGCCAAGCGTTCGCTTTTTCGGTTCCGGACAGTGAAAAATGGATCGATTGGAGAAAGCGATGCGGTGCTGAGGGTTACAATTCGAACCGGATGATTCGGCCATGGGAAAATTTTCGACGCGTTCCGCGAGCTCGGTGGTTTCAGCTGATTTGCACCGTTGGTAAGTCGCTCCGTTCACCGATCATCATCGGGTCGCAATTGATAAACTTTTTGCCTCCCTCCCCAGGCCGCCTTTACCTGTTCGCAAACGACCTTCCATGGATGTACTGGAACAATCACGGAATGATCGCCGTTAGGATCACCCGGACCAAGTAGGACAAATTTCCACCGCGCCACCGCCTCGGTTTTCGACTGTTCCCTAACTGTTTCTATTCTGCGGCGCGCCTCAACTCGTCATGTCTCAATCAATCGCTCACCTATGCAGTTCTTGTGACGCAAAATGCAAAGGCAGCCTATGCGAAATATCGTGATTTACTCAGACGGTACTGGCCAACGCGGGGGTATGATGTTCGATGAGCGACGAAGCAACATTTACAAGCTGTTCCGTGCGACCCGCTGCGGTCCCGACTGCGCTGTTAATCCTGCGGAGCAGTTAACGTTTTATGATCCGGGCTTAGGCACCCTGCCGTTTGGGCACGGCATCGGTGGTGTTGTCGCTGTGAGTTGCCGTGCCGCGTACAATCTTATAAGTCAAGCCACTGGATTGGGCATCACGCGCAACATTATTGATTGTTACGCTGCGATTATCCAAATGTGGCAACCCGGCGATAGAATTTTTCTCTTCGGCTTCAGCCGTGGTGCTTATACCATTCGATGTCTCAGCGCAGTGCTTGGCTTTTGCGGCGTTCCGACGCAAGACAAAGACGGAAGCCCGTTAAGCCGGGATGAGAAAAACGCGAAACGCATCGCGTCGAAAGCAGTTAAGACCGTCTACCAGCACACGGAATCGGTACAAGTGATTACTAATGCACGTGAAAAAGAGCTCCTCACACAACGCAGCATCCTAGCGGACCGGTTTCGGGAAACGTACGGCTCAGAAGACCCAACAAACAGTCGAAAAGCTAACGCTTACCCACATTTCGTTGGTGTCTTCGACACCGTAGCGTCGCTTGCGAACCCCGTGATTGCATGGGGTCTATTCGCCACCGCCACGGTGGCCGTTGTGCTTCTTGTATGGCTGACGTTTGGAACTCGGTTCTGGATTTGTCTCAGTTGGCTTGCGGTGATCGTCCTCGCTTGGGCGTCATTCCGGGTAGTGAAAAGCCTGACGCGATCGGAGCTCGACTTACCTAGGAGGCACAATTGGCGATTCTTTCATTTTGTTGAAGTGCACCAAGAGAAATATGAGACGCATCTCAACGAAAACGTGCTGCACGCCAGACATGCGATGGCCATTGACGAACGGAGGAAGGCTTTTGACCGCGTACCGTGGGGTGGAACTTACTCATATCGACAAGAGGAGAACCACTCATTCGAACAGCTGTGGTTTACGGGAAACCACTCCGATGTTGGCGGTAGTTATCCAGAGAATGAATCGCGACTGTCGGATATCTCACTCGAGTGGATGCTCGAAGCCGCTGTTCGCGCTGGGCTAAGATACGATCTACCAGTATTGCGGCTTTACCCCGATCCAACGGGACCTCAACATGACGAAGCACGAAGCAGCTTGTTCCGTTTTTTTTCAAAGATTCAGAGAAAAGTTCCAGTTGATGCGCCGCTTCATCCTTCTGTAATCGAGCGATTCAAGGCGGCCGAAATATTGGATTATGACATGATGACGCCCTATCGGCCTGAGAACTTGCGCGAGCATAACGACGTCAAACAATTCTACACTGTGCCATGAAGCCGCTCGTCAGTCGTTAGCGTTGTCGGTTACTCTCGCGAAAGCGTTCACGCACAGCGCCGTCTCAAAAAACGCGCTTTTGCGCTGGTGAACGCAGTCCGCGTTACTGCGCCACTCGCCGACGCGAGCAGCATCATTTCAACAATCAACTGTTCACAAACTGTTTCATTCGCGTTGCGAAAAGCTGGGCCGTTACGCTGCAAAGCGCCGCGTAATTTTGTCATGCCTAAATACTGGCTCATCAGCGACCGCAACAATGGTGGCATCGGCACCGGCCGCAACGTTGCCGGCCTTTCTTACTTCACGAGCGACAACGGCCCTCTCAATAACATCGCGAACTGGCAGAGAGCTAGCCCCACTCAATTCCGCACACTCCTTGCCGCTGCGGCGGACGCCTTTCCCGCCTTGCCGCATGGCGAAAATGAAAATCAGAGCCACGTCACCATCCTGGTCCATGGCTTTAACGTTAGTTTCGATCATTCCACCTCGTTCTACGAACAATTCTGCGGCAAGCTTTTCAGTGGCCCCGACAGCCTCGGCCTTTGCATTCTCTATGATTGGCCATCGCTCGGCACCGTCGTTGGCTATGAGCCTGACCGCGCTCACGCCCGCGAATGCGCCGGGGATTTAACGGACATCCTCTCGGAGCTCTTCGACTGGCTCATTAAAAAACAGCAGGCCGCCATCGATTCAAACGGCGACCCGGAGAAAGCGTGCAAAGCCAAAGTCTCCCTGATCGCTCACAGCATGGGCAATTACGTCTTGCAAAAGGCCATGGCCGCCGCCTGGACGCGGAAAAACCAGCCGCTCCTTGTCAGCCTAATTAACCAGCTCCTCATGGTTGCCGCCGATGTGGACAACGATCTCTTCGACGCCGGCGCGCCCGATAACGATGACGGTGCGGCCATCGCCAATCTTACCTATCGCGCCACTGCTCTATACACCGGCCGCGATGCCGTTCTCGGTGCCTCAGCCGGTCTCAAACACTTCGGTACTCGTCGCCTCGGTCGCAGCGGCCTAGCTAACCGTCCGCCGCTGATAACGCAGCCGCCCGCGACGGACAATGTCTGGGACGTCGATTGCACCACTTTCTTCCCGCCGAACGTCACTGGTACTGATATTCACGGCGCCTACTTTGTCACTGACGGTACGATCAGTCTCATGCGGCAGATTCTGAAAGGCATCGATCGCGGTATCCTGGAGTCAACCGGCACTACCAAAGGAAATAAATGGCCATGAATTCACTAAGGCTAAATAAAATTTTAGATTTTCAGGTAGGAAAATTCTTCACTTATCGACTTGGCGGATGCGTGGCAGCGATATGTCTTGCCGGTTGCGCGACCGCAGATCACTCCAGTAAGGCTGTCGCCAAGCAATGGAATTCGCGGTTTAATGCTACTGACGGTACGACGCCTTGGACGGCCGGAACGCCAACAATGCCTGTAGCCGATTTCGTTTATGAAGGTATTGCGGTTAAGGATTATGAGTACAAAAAGTATGTCGATCTTATCCGGCGTGGCACTTCCTGGAGCGGCTTTGGCGCTCAGACCGCAGCCATCGGCCTGAATGCGGCGGGCACGTTGACCACTTCTGGAACTACTAAGGTGCTTTCCGGAATTGCCGGCGCGGTCACCGGCACTTCTGCGGCATTTAGTAAGAACATCCTGTTTGATCAATCGATCACAACCTTCGTCGGCCGAATGGACGCGCTACGCGCAGAGAAGCTTACGCACATCCAGGAGCGTCTTACTCACAATGATTACGGTTTTGCCGAAGCATACCGCGACGTCGAAGACTATGGCCGACTCGGAAGTCTCGACGCTGCGCTCACCGATGTAGCGAAACAATCAGGTATACAGGAAGCAGCTGCCAAAGAAGCAAGCCCGACAGCAACCACATCAACAACAACGACAACAACGACGAAAAAGAAGGGATCTAAATAAATTGCCTCCAGAACCCGGCGACGAAGGAGTCGATACAGGACTGTCAGACACAGCGCAGGCATTGCGGAACAAGTTGGGAAAGTACGGTGCCGATCAGAAGCTGGCGGGGAACGAGTACGGGCTGGGCTATTTCGAGCAGCTTCGCACAGAATGGAGCTTGATTCCCGACGCGGAGAAGGCGATTGGGACATCCGGTAAGGAGCGCCTGGACGACCTGCGTAAGAAACAGGCGGCCGAGCTCATTTGGAGCGATCTTTATGCGTTTGAGCGGTTGCTGACACGGGCGGTTCCCTTCGGGCGGCTTAAGCGTCTGGCGAATTCCGTTCGGATGGAATATAAGGACGTTGCTGGCGAAGACGATTACAAGAAGTACTTGGACAGTAAGCCGCCACCAGCGGACGGCGCCAACGAAGCCGAACTGCGAGCGGATATCGAACAGGTGCAAGCGGACCTGCAATGGCTCTGCATCATTCAGCCGTTGGAAGAGTTATCCCGAAATAAGCTAACCAGATGGCTTTCTTATGTGATGCTGGGACTCACGGCGGTGCTCATAGGCTGGATGATCTTCAGTGAGTGGATGTTTAAGGGGCCAGGAACTCAACCAATAGTTTTTGTTCTCTTTGCCGGCGCTCTGGGCGCTACCTTCAGCTCCCAGCGCCGGATTCAGACGGCAGGAGGCGATCGTATTTCGTTAGTGAGTTTGATGCGTTCGGCATCCACCCGCCTTAGCGTCCAAGTCGCCCCGATCATAGGAGCACTCAGCGCTGCCGTGCTAGCATTCCTTTTCGCCTCTGGTCTGCTTACTGGATCGCTGTTTCCTAAGATCGCGATCATCGGCCAACCCGAAGGCGCTTTGCCGATCTTTCTGCCGCTCAATCCCGCAAACGATATTTCCTTCACGATGCTGCTTGTCTGGTCCTTTGTCGCAGGATTCGCCGAGCGTCTAATTCCCGATGCGCTTGATCGATTGGCCACACAAGCCGACAAACAGAAACTCTCGGGAGCGACAGGTTGACGGACCTAAACTGAGAAGATCGTGGACAAACAATATGCCTCTAAAACAACAATCCAGAGTATCCAAGGGAAAACTTAGAGTTAGCGCGGATTCTCTGAACGTTCGTAAGTCGGCGTCACTACAAGCGGCGATTGTCGGTTCGGTTAATCAGGGTGACATCGTTGATTGGCTGGATTCGTCAGCTGATGAGAACTGGTGCCAAATTCAAAAGGATAATTTGACGGGCTGGTCGTCCCATCGATTTCTGGTGCCTGAAACTCCGGCTGCTGCGCCGGGACCACTGGACGAAATCATCCAGATTGCAGCGCAGTCGGCGATTGCCGCGTACAAATGGAAGAATCGTGGAGTCGCGCCTCGCGGATACATCAAAGGGATGGCGCTCGTTTACGCCAGAGTCTATTGCAAGCTCAAAGCTGGCGACGCCGCCGCTGTGGAAATGGCCAAGGCAAACACAGGTGTTGCTGCCAAAGATGCGCTCGAGTGGTTTAAGAAAATACTTCAGGACGCTGGTATGAATAATGAGGCCGCGGGTGTGAACACTCTGCGCCATTTGTTTGTGCTTCTTATCGGCCTTGGCATGCGCGAGAGCTCCGGGTCCTACTGCGAAGGTCGCGACCAATCCGCTGATAACGTGACTTCGGATACGGCCGAGGCGGGTTTATTCCAAGCAAGTTTCGATGCGAGAACCGGGAGTCCGTTAATGCCAAAGCTCTTTGAACAATATTCCGCAAACCCGTCGGGATTTTTGGATCTTTTCAAAGAGGGAGTTAAATGCACAGCCGCAGGCCTGAACAACTTTGGAAGCGGCGACGGGAAAGAGTTTCAACGATTAACAAAAGCCTGTCCGGCGTTTGCCGCCGAATTCGCCGCGGTGGGACTTCGGAATATTCGGAAACACTGGGGACCCATTAACCGAAAAGAAACGGAAGTTCGGCCAGAAGCTAATCTGATGCTAACGCAGGTTGAACACGCCGTGGACACGTCCAACCTCTGTCCGGCGGTCGCATGAAAAAGCTCTTTTAACGAGTGCGAGCTTGAAATCAGCAATGCCTAAAAGACTTATCGTTTGCGCCGACGGCACTTGGAACAAGGTTGAAAAGGCGGAAAGCGGCAAACATCTCTCGACGAATGTGGCGAAGCTCGCGGCGGCTTTACTGCCGGTCGACATTCATGGGACGATACAGCTACTTTGCTATTTGGAAGGGGTAGGAACTCATCGCGGCGAATGGCTCCGAGGCGGAATGTTTGGCCTCGGCATCTCAAAGAACATCGAGAGCGCTTACACGTTTCTCGTTCAATATTATAAACCTGAAGATGAAATTTGGATCTTTGGGTTCAGTCGCGGAGCTTTTACAGCGCGAAGTCTCGCTGGAATGATTCGCGACTGCGGGTTGCTGAAACCGGAAAATGTCGCGCAAATCGGCGCCGCGATGAAGCTTTATCGGGATCGCTATGGCGACACGGCTCCCGATGCGCCCCGCGCGCGCATTTTTCGCAACACTTATTCGTGGGAACCGCCCATCAAGTTTATCGGTGTTTGGGACACCGTGGGAGCGCTCGGTGTTCCAGGCGTCCATCTTTGGCTTGCCAGGCTTTTGCGAATCGACTGGCAGTTTCATGACACGACTCTGAGTCGAAGTATTCAGAACGCGTATCATGCTCTGGCAATCCATGAAAAGCGTAGCGATTTCAGACCGACTTTGTGGGAAAAACAAGACTGGGCTGGAGCATCGAATCAGACGTTAGAGCAGGTTTGGTTTTGCGGCGTGCACTCTGATGTGGGCGGCGGTTATGCCGAAACGGGACTATCGGATACTGCTGTCCATTGGCTAATTGAAAAAGCTAAGGCACACGGCCTTGGTTTCCGCGAAGACTTTCTCGCTGACAAAGGTTGGTTCGCCCCAAACGTAGATGGACGGTTACATGACTCGTTCGATTTTCCTTTCTCATGGCTGGATACCCTCCGGCGCAGGAAAGGCGAACGAGCGTTCCAAGCGAGAGGGGCAAAAACCTTCGAATCTATTCATCCGAGTGTCGTGGAACGATTCCGGAAGGGCGGAGATTCCTGGCCATCGAGCTTTCTCCCCGTCCTCGATTCGAAGCTCGCCGCGATTACCGACGACGACCTTCGACTTGCACTAAAGCAAGCAGAAGCGCAGCACGTCGAGCCAGACCGTTCCTGGCCGCGCCGGTAGTGTGAAAACTGGATTGCCAATTTGATATGGCCCACCCAGACAAACCGTCCCAGGAATCGTCGTCTACCAGAGATCATCCCGTTTGGGACGTGTACAACGAATTACGAACCGCACGTCTAAATGTGAAATGTCTTGAATGCAGCATCAAAAGTCTCCGCCGCAAATCGAATATACTCGAAGTCATAGTGGCAATCGCCGGCACATCCAGCATCGGCGGATTTTGGTTTCTTCAAAACAGTGTGGGTACTACTGCTTGGAAAACACTTGGTGCAACTGCCATCGTAATCGGGGCACTCAAGCATGTTTTTCCTGTTGCCGAAAGACGATTGAAGAAAGAGCGATCAGCGGTGGGATATCGAATGCTTGAACACGAGCTCCAGTGTATTCGGGTCGGTGTCAAAGAGCGCCGGGTATATGACGATATCGCAAAGGCGGAATTTCGAATCGCCCTACGGAATAAAAAGGAACTAATCGCTCAATCAGATGGTGAACCGTGTAGTAAACAGATCATCAAGAATTGCCGGATTTCGGTAGAGACTGAGCTTCCAGTTAGTGAGTTCTTTACACCGCCATAATTATGCCCGAAAAACCCGATCGTCCAACCCAACCACAACCACAACCACAACCACGGCCGGCACCGCCGGCGCCAGACCGCCGCCCGTCGCCAGTGCCCTCTCCGGTACCGCGTGAAGAGCCAAGGCCGCAGACTGAACACGTCGAACCAGACCAACCGTGGCGCCGTCGCTGAGGAAACGCCGCCCCTATTCGAACATTATTTGGCTGGCCAGAGGACTTCTTTCGACGTTTCTGATTTGACGCGGCGCAGACGAGATCGCCGCCAGGTTTCCGCGGCCGGCTTAGTGAACGAAATCGTGGATGGGATGGATCTCCCACGCTTTCTTCGGCCGGATATCCACCGGTTTTTTCGGCCCGACATTGTTCGGGTTGCGATGTTCCCCATCCCAGAGAAGCGAGCCGGTGATACTCACTGGCACCGGTCTTTCAAAGGCGCCCTTTATATTATGATTGGTCGCCAGGAGTTGTCGCAGTGCACCTCGCAATTTTACAAACGGTTGCGGATTCGCATTACCTTTTGGCAACCTCGAAATCTGCGTTCATGAAACCCGTACCCGAGCTAAGGCGCAGATGTGTCGACCACATTCACCGCAACTCACGGTGGACTAGTCGTTACAGTCGCAGGCGTGTTTAAGGCATCGAGCTTGTGTTTTATGTCCCAGGCCCGTCCCTTGATTGCGGGGTCCTTGCTCGTGTTGACGACATTGTCTAACGACTTGCTCACGGCGTTGGCAACTCCGTAACTCTGCGTACTCAGTGCGGCCGAGCCCACCTTGCTCAGAGCTTCTGTAGCTTGTTTTGTGATCGTAGGATCGTTATTCTTGCTCGCCACTTCTCCGAGCGCTGTGATCGCAGATACCGCGCTGTCGCTAACAACTCGATGCGTATCGGCGCTGCTTTTCACATCTGGGAGAGTCGCCACCGCCTTGACCGCATCATCCGTGGTAGTCTTAATTTGGGACTTGAGAGTATCTGAATTCCCTTGCGGCTTGAGTTGTTGCGAAGTTTCTTCAGTCTTCGCAGCGACCTCTTTAGCATTGTTCTCCACAAACCCCAGAGTCGTCTTTTTCACGTAAGCTGGGATTGCCTCGATAATCGGTTTCCAAACAAATCCGAAAATCACAGCGATAAAGAAAGTCCGGGCGAACACGCTTTGGTCGACCAGCTTGAACACATAAACACCGGTCCCTCCGGCAACGACGCCAAAGAGAATCGAACAGGTGAAGGACAATAGAACGCTGTCGCAGAGTGGTTGTTTTAGGACCAGGCTATAAAGCCACGAAAGGAAACCGCCAGCTGCGCTGGCAAAAACAATCCAGCCAATCCCATCCCAGTTACGCTTAGAGGCATCCACAAATCGTCGGGTTTCAGACTTCTGCTTCTGAAATAGAATCGAGAGACCGTGCGCCGTTTCCGAGCGAAACAGTTTGTGAACAGTTTTCGCGGCTTAATTGTTCCTCGTGCCCCAAAGGTCGATCTAAACAATCCGTTGCATATTAGGGCCCAGAAACTGTACCGCAGCTGTTTCAATAGCGATCAAGCGAGAACGATTTAATCCTTCTCGGCTTTATGGCAGATGACCCCAATCTACGACATGTCGACAGCTGGTTCCTGTCCAGCCAGCCGCACGAGTACAAATACTTTAAATCAGCGATTCAAGACGAGTTTCCGTACAAAACGGAATACCAGGTCGCACAAGCAATTTTGGCCTGCAGAGAATCAGTGGCCCCCTCCGAAGGTCGCAAAAAGCTAACCGAATGCGTCCGCAAACAGCTAACTGTCTGAACAACGGAATCACTCCTCGGACGTCAGGTGGGGCATATCGAATGGCGATTTCACCTTCGGCGCAGCAACGCAGGGGGAGGGCCTGTGGTGAACGCGGATTCAGCTCCAGCAAAGAGAAACCGTGACGATGTCTGGAGGCGATTCAGATCCTATGTGGGTGTCTCTTGCTGACGCAGTTTCAAAATGGGCAACAACGTTAGCGATAGTAGGAACCGGCATGTGGGCTGTTTTTCACTTCTACCTACGCCGAGAATCCCAAACCGCGCTCACAATCGATATGACTGCAACCTCGGTAGAATACTCCGATTCGCTCTACCTTGTGAACTTCGACGTGTGTCTAACGAACAAGGGCCAGGTCGCGGTCAGAGCCGAAAGAAAGATTTGGCCGGCATACAAAGATGCCGATGAGTGCATTGATTACGGCGGCGACGTGCTCATCCGGAGAATTCCGCCTGGCTTAACGGCTAATCATCCCGCCAGCTGGTTCATCGAAGACCATCAGCACAGTCCACAGCCCAACGACCTTGAGGGTGATCTCCTTCGAATTTTCCGCAACGGCGATGGCTTCACCGATTTCTGGATCGAGCCTGGAGAACTCTATCACGTAAGCTCTGCTTACGCGCTTGAGAGGGGCAGTTATCTCGTGATGGTAACGTTTATCGGAAATCGTGGTGCTGAAGAGTTTTGGCGGCGAGTATTTCTCGTTCAGGTACCCACGCCGGCGAAGTCATCCGGATCTGAACCGTCACTCGGTGGGCACGATTGAAGCAATCCATTCTACCTTCTACTTCTGACAGTTCCCGGTCCTCTGTCCGCTGTCCTCTTTCCCGCTTTTATACTTTCCACCTTCTACTTTCTACTTTTCCAAGGACTGTTCACAAACTGTTTCTCTGGCTAGCTGCTTGGCGCGAGGTAAAGATCTGATCGGAAGACGCAATAAGGTCGCCTAGGCGGACTTAGCTCGATTAGCCGAATCGCATCGGAAGCACAATTCCATGTTTAACAGCAGCATTGCCAAACATATCGGGGACGCAGTGCGATGGAACGCCGACGTTATTAGGGTCGCAGTAACCGAAGCATTTCAAAACGCGGTTACCAATGAACAAAGGGAGGTTAATTTCTTTCGAAAACTACTTGTCGAGATCAAGAATAACTTAAATAACCTCCAACTGAGCGGACTGAATCTCAGCTGCCGCATTGCAAAAACCCACCAAAAGCCGCGCGTCCGAGTACAATCGCCCAGGACATTCCAATGTGAGTTGGCAGATCTTTTGGTAGTGGTTAAATATGTGGTTGCATCTGGTCTTATTGAGCGTAAGAGCGTGCTTTATCAAGTAAAGCTCTGCGACTCGGGCACGTTCCGCTGCAAGATCGACGCTAACCAGCTCGAATTGTTGAGCGACTGGCCCGTTTTCGAGTTTGGGCTTCTAAGCAACGGTGGTCCATGCCGCTACACAGCTGAGCCGAAGACACTCGAATTCGGTTCCTTTATGTTAATGGAGCGGGCGCCAGCAAAGGGACGTTTCGTGCCGTGTCGGACGCATTTCTGTAACATCAACGCGTATGGAATCTCGCCACATGCTCTTGCGGTGAGACGCCGTGGGTCGACCACAGTAGATATTTCGCACTTCCCTTATGCTACAAACGCTGCGGACGTGTTCTTTAGCCACATTGCGTTCGAGATAGGTGAGCACCACGATTTCAATGCACCTGTTGATAGTCTGGTAAGCGCGCTTTACCGACATCTGAAGCTTGCGCCCGATCCGCCCGATGAATTCGAAGGCTACACACGGACCGTTACCGAAGAAGAGACAGGTTTTGGAATCATCGAGATCACGATCAAACGTGGAGAGGGATTTGATAAGGATTACATGCGGGGCAGCACGCATCTTCCACCCGAAAAGAAGCAGAAATCACGGGATGACCGGCCGCCAGACTCAAAACGAACGATGCGATCCGGGAGTTAATCCGCTGTCTCTCACCAACGAAGCGATAACATGAAATTAAATGTAGAATTGAATCTTGCCTCGCAGGAAGAGAATGAGCTTCGGAAGATCCTGAAGAAGGACGCATCTGAATGGCCCGCCGGCCTTAAACCTTACGCCGAGGCAGCTGCGTTGGAATACATTCGAATGTTTTTGGGACAGAAAGTGTTTACTCGCGGTTCGGACATTCGGGAGTACCGCTTGTTCCTCCTAATACGCACGGCCTTTAAAAGCGCCATTCCAGATGAGCAGACTGTTTGTGCCCTTTTTCAGTGCACTCTGTCTCAAAGTAGAGGGCTTCTCCGAGCGGTAATGTCTAAATATCAATATGAATTATCTGAGGCCATTACGGGTACACTGACAGAATTGCTTCGGCGGGTAAAAAAGAACGTTAGCGGCGCTCTCGTCGTTACTATTAATAACGAGAGCGTCGTAGGAGAGTTAAATAAAGTGCTGACGATGGTCGACGCCGGACAGGATCAAGTCGCGCGGCAAACGGGTAAGCTCGCAACTTATGAATTGAAGCCGGATGCCTATCGCAAACTCTGTGAGAACTTTGGAATTCCTGCGAGTGCAATTAAGTAGTTGATCCGTATGACCGACCTTCTGGCTGCAGCCAGTCTTCTATTGACGGTTATTACGATCCTTTACTCGATTTGGTACCCGGAAGTTTCCGAGGCGTTAAAGCTGCCCATTGACGAACATCCCCTTAACAACAAGGAGGCGCATGGCAAATGCCGCGCGCTACTGATGGCGAAGGTTATCCCTCTTGCAATCGTGGCCACCGCGCTCTGCTTCATCAATTTTCCAGACACGTGGGAGATCGTGATCGATGCGACCGCACAGCTGCGTCGTCCTGTTCATGCGGATTACAGCGCCGTAAGAACGGCGTTCGTGGTGGTGGAACTGGTGCTCGCGTTCCTGGCTGTGCATACCATTTGGACTGCCAAGATGCTCAGGCAGCAGGTGATCAAACTGAACCCCGGTAAATAATCTTTCTCGATTGTTTCGGCTGTTCCCTGTTCTCTTCCTTCTTTCTACCCGCTTTTCTACTTCCTAAATTCTAATTTTTACTTTTCCTGCGAACTGTTCCGCGACTGTTTCTGTAGCCCACCGGTAAGGTCAGGCCTCATTTTAAGAAATGGCCAATTTCGCTTCGGGAGCTGACTCCGATCGGAACCATGCGTCAGGAGTCAACGGCGTAGATTTAACCGGTTTGTTAGGGGCAGCGATCAGAGAGCGGAGATCTTCCTTGCAAATATCTCAGGAACAACTCGCCCTCCGTGCAGGCCTTAACCGCACTTACGTTTCAGATGTGGAGCGCGGCGTGCGAAATCCTTCGATTAAAACCATCGAAAAAATCGCGCAAGCCCTTGACGTTCCAGTAGTTGCTCTATTGGAACAAAAGCCTCTCCACCGAAAATGACCGGCTCCTAATTCCTAACTGCAATATGTCTGCATCAGGTCTACACAAATTCGTAGAACTATTCCCAGATCTAATCCGAGAAGCCTCAAAATCCCCACTGGGAGTACTCTCGTTGATCGTTCTGGTAATCAGTCTGGTCACTATGGTCCTATTTCGACGAGCCGGGGGGATGACGCTCATTGCATTCGTCCTATTTCTGGGATCGCTACTTGCGCTTGCGTTTCGGATGATGAGCGTCTACCCGGCTGTCGAGCAGGAGCATCGGGAACGGACGGTCGGACCAGGCCGAGTCGAGCTCGAAGCGCCTGCTGAATGGAAAGACCCAATTATCCGCATCTTGGGTGGGACAGTGATCACGACGAATGGCAATGATCTTCGACTTCGCGCCGACAAAGAACTCATTGTAGAGGGAGAAGCGAAAATTCAGTCCTACGATCCTCAAAAGAGTCTTCCCGCTCCCGCTGCCAAACCTCAGACACCACATGGCGCCGACATACCAGAAGCCGGCCAGTGCCAAAACGGAAGAGTAGGTAATCCAGGGGGAGACGGCGAACTGGGAGCAACCGGCTCACCAGGAAAGCCAGGCGGCAAAATCTATATATCGGCCGAAGAAGCTACCGGGTCGCTTACGATCATCGACTGTGGAATGGACGGCGGCCCTGGAGGACGCGGCGGCGATGGCGGAATCGGCGGCACTGGCCAACGTGGTGGGCGGGGAAAACAGAATTATGCAGTCCCTTTTCGTGGGGTTCGTATTCCAACCGACTGCGCATGCGGAGGTGCGTTCGGTGGCCCTGGTGGCCCGGGAGGAAATGGTGGAGCTGGCGGTGTAGGGGGCGCCGGAGGTAATGGAGGCTACGTCAATCTTAGGATCGGTCGGCCTAACGGATTAAAGGTCGCCGTTGACGTCCGCGGCGGACTTACCGGACGCCCTGGGCAGCCTGGTTCGCCTGGTGAACCCGGTCTGGGTGGTCTAGGAGGCGGAGGAGACGGTCCTGCGTGTCGCGATGAGAGCAATAGCAGGCATGGTCCGAATGGAACACAGCGAGGCAATGTTCCCGCGAGCCCCGAGATCCCATCGAGCCGAGCTGACAGTGGCAAGGTGGATGCCGGAAACTTACAGGTGAAAATCGCGAATAACTAAAGATACTGACCTGCTGAAGGTCACGCAGCCCATTCTGCACATAGAAGATCGGCTTGTTGCAAGACTAACTTTGTTGCTTCGTCTTGCAGGTCTGGAGGGTAGCCGTGCTTGCGTAGTATACGTTTAACTAAGACTTTGATTTTGGCGCGGGCGCTTTCGCGGAGGGTCCAATCGATGGTGACGCTTTTTCGGACTTGGGTAACTAATTCTGTGGCGATGACTTTTAGTTCGTCTTTACCCATGGCTTCGACCGCGCTGTTGTTGGCGGCGAGTGCATCGTAGAAAGCAACTTCATCTTCATTCAGTCCGAGATCGACGCCGCGCTGGGTGCCGGCGCTCATCTGTTTCGCGAGCTTGATCAGTTCGTCAATTACTTCCTGAGTGGCGATCGCGCGGTTGTGAGAGGCGTTGAGTGTCTTCTTAAGCATCTCGGAAAACTCGCGGCTTTGGGCGAGGTTCCTCTTCGACCGCACTTTGATTTCGTCGCCTAACAGCTTCGCGAGCAGCTCGGCGGCGACGTTCTTGTATTTGAGACCACGAACTTCGGCGAGGAATTGATCGGAGAGGATGCTGAGGTCGGGTGCGTTGCTCTCCGCCTCCCTTTAAATGCCGTATTTTGCCCTTAGGAAACCCTGCAACTTAGCTGGCAACCGTGCCGCGATTTGCTGCCATGTAACGATATTGCTGCGGAGATTCACCGCCGGCAGGGTCGCCGCGCGGACAGCCACAAATGCATTCTTGAGATCTTGGCGCCGCTCGTCACAAATCAAAGCGAAGTCGGCGCGAAGATGGAACGCCGCCAAGAAATTTCGGATTAACTGGTAATGGAGAAATGACCGGTCGGTTTGTGGCAGCTTGGAGACATCGAACACCGCTTTCAAATCCTTGTATCGTTCGACTTTCGCTTTCTCCTTCGATGTGAAATTCTTCTCTGTGAGCTTCGCTTCGCATAAGACTGTGCGGTGCGCAGTCTTGAGCATTAAATCGATTTCGGAACTTCGGGATTCCTGGCCGCCTCTGTGAAATGGCAGATGTGGCTTATACCCAAAAATTATCTGAGGAGATTCATTCAGTTGGAAGCTCTGTTGTATTGCGAAGTTAGTTTGTGCTGAGGGATGGCACAATATGTTCATTAGCAGTGCATCCGAGCTGCAGCACGAGTCGAGCTCTAAAGCGCTTGGTTGATCTTCTCCCGCCAGCCATCTTTTCCCATTATGAGGTTTGAGGAGCCGACGCCGCCAATCATCGTTCGCCAATATCGCCCCGTAGCTCTCCGGGCTAAAATTGTAGTGCCGTCGAACGCCTTTATGATCGTGCTCCCTGAATAACGTGACGGGGATCTTTCCCCGGCTCCGATATACGTGCGCAGACCCGACCTTCTGCGTTTTTGCATAATTGCGCGCGTTATCGATCAGCGCGTCACGCAACAATTTGGCGTAATTGATCAGAATTTGATCGTATCCGGAACTCAGTCACCGGCAAAGCAAACGATCATCGCCTTGCCTTCCATCGCTTCGAGCCGGCGCTCGTAGTGCTGCACGAGATCAGCGGCGACGAGGTCGATCCGCTTCGGATTCCCGACCAGGGCTTCGAGCGCGGCCCACTTCGTCTTGAGCTTCTCCTTGCGCGTCAGCTCTTCGCCTTCGCTGATCGCTTCGAATTCCTCGTCGATCTTCGGCAGCTCGCTTTGGTTCAACCCAGCTTGGCCACGCGGCTCTCGTAATAGATCGGCACCGTCGCTTTGTCGACCACGGCGCGCTGGATGTCGTAGATGCTGATGTAATCGCCGAAGACCGCGCGCGTATTGGCGTCGGTCTTCTCGATCGGCGTGCCGGTGAAGCCGATGAACGACGCGTTCGGCAGCGAGTCGCGCAGATTGCGCGCAAGTCCGTCGGTCAAGTCGTATTGGCTGCGGTGCGCTTCATCGGCGATGACGACGATGTTGCGCCGTTTGGATAACTCCGGGGCCTTGCCGCCTTTCTCCTCCGGCATGAATTTCTGGATGGTGGTGAAAACCACGCCGCCGCTCGCGACATTGAGCAGCTTGCGCAGATGCTCAACCGAATCCGCCTGCACCGGAGTCTGCCGCAGGATTTCGTGGCAACGCTGGAACTGGCCAAAGAGCTGATCGTCCAGGTCGTTCCGATCAGTCAGAAAAACCAGCGTCGGATTTTCCATCGCCGGCTCTTCGATGACGCAGCCGGCATAGAAGAGATCGAGAACGACTTGCCGCTGCATTGCGTGTGCCAGAGCACGCCGCCCTGGTTTCGTGGAACCTCCCCTGGCGGTTAATCGCCAGCTTCGCGCAGAACCGTGGCAACATTTTGCAAAATAGGATTGTCAATGGCCGGTGCGATTTGCCCGGCCAACCAACGCCCTCTGAGTTGACGGACTTCGATTGCGCGCTGGGAATCGGTGGCCGCATCAACAGGCAGAGGAAACGCCTTCGCTAACGCGTGGGCACTTACCCGCTGTCGAAAGCCAAAGCGATACCAAGCGAGAGTCTCGAGCGAATTGCACCCAAAACGGACACATAATGGAAGCGCTTGCAACGCCTGAGGCGGTTCCGCCGCACCTTCGGCTTTCCATGTCTGCTCGAGAATCGCAACGAGGCATCCAGCGTCTCGTGCGAGAGGGTCAACGATCTCACGAATAAATCCAAAAACACCAGGTAGAGGATTGTTGTATGGGCTTGGAGACGTGGTTCGAGAGGTTGGGAAAGGTTCAGGAATATTTTCAGCGCCGTAGTAAGCTCGGCCCAACGCAGCGTAGCTCGCACCGTCCATGTATTCGCTAACAAGCCCGTGGAGCTCGTTCCATTGCTCCATCCAATTTGCAGGCGCAGGCCATGGTATCTGGTCGACCGCCAAGTGCCCCAGCGAGCTCTCACGGAGGCGAGTTAGAACAGTCGGGGTCTTATTGTCGGAAGAATATTCCGTCAGATATTTCGGCGGCAAACGCCGAATCGTGTCAAACAGGAGCGTAAGCCACCCGGGCACGCCCACAGCCTCGGCTAGCTCACGCGCTACAACTCCGTGTTGCTCCAACGCGGCCCATATCTTCGAGGCGCGAAAGATATCAACCCCGGCTTGTGTCGCGGCGGTATTCATCCACGCAGGCATTCCCGGTTGCTGGAGAAATTCGGCTTTAACCACTTCAAGTCGGTCTCGGATTTGAATCGATACCTGCGGGGTGAATAGATTGCGGCGCAGATAGCCACCGAATGTTCGCCGAAGAACCTCGCCCGCATGATCCCCGTCAATGGGCTGCTCTGCCAGTTGGGCCGTCAGGGATAGTTCAAAAGGTGTGGCCGCCGGAAGTGGTGCTCCGTTAACGAGCATCCGGTCAAAGAAGTGGACGATTGGGCTGCCAATTTCGACACCTGCGTCAGGCCTGGTAAGTACCGAGGAAGCATGCAGAGCGACATCGCTAGGTTTTGGATGTCCGCTTGTAGTGCTGACAGGGTTATCCGGTACAAGTATCGCTATGCCTTGGTTGGAGTAACTCGGTCTGCCGGCTCTACCGAATGCGTTTAGAATAGCGGCGTCCACGCGCGAACCCAGGCCGGGGATTTTGTCAACGTCGCGAGGGTCACCCATTGTCGTTCCACCAACAACAACAGCAAGCGCGGGTAAGTTGAGTCCTTGGGCTAACGTGCCCGTAGCGAACATCAGTTTCGCGAGACCCTCTTGAAACATGTATTCTGCGGCAGCTTGCTCGACCTGAAGCATAGCGCTCGTGTGAACGGTTATCCCCTTGCGCAACAGGGAACGTAATTCGGTCTGAACGCCGAGTTCTGCATCTGCAATTGCTAGCCATGCCTCTATTAGCACTGGCAAAGGGGTGCCTTCTGGAACATGGCCAGGCACTTCCTTGGTCACCTTCCTCGCAAAGTTAAAAGGATGGTGCCGGCTAGTCAGAACGAAGCCGATAGTAGGAATCCCCATAGAGGACAGCCTCTCCGCTAGTATCCCTGTCGCCGGGTTTTTCCACGAAGCGGCTAACTTTGGAACGATGCCGCGGGGCTCCCATCTTGCTTTGGCGCTAATCGAAGCACCCATGGGCGCGAAGCGGTAATCCTCCTCGTCCGCGCCTATCGTCCATGGGCCAGACAAACCGGCTGCCAAACCCAAAGGAGCAGCAAAGTTTTGGTTTTTCCTGTGGGGCTGAGTTTGCCTTATGGTTTCTAAAGCATCTCGCGCGACCTGGAAAGGCTGTTGCAGGCCGTCGCGATCCACAACGAGCATTCCTCTCAAAGTTCGTGTCGGACGCCACTTCGTAACACTCGGGCGAGCATCGAGCCCTCGCGCGGTGTGTAACCAATCCGCTAGCTGCTCAGGGTTGCTCACCATCGCGGACATAAGGACAAATCGCATCGCTGGCGCAAGATGGAATAACTGCGCCATCAACACATCGGCAGTTATACCTCGTTGCTCGTCATTGATCAGATGGCACTCGTCAAAGACGCACAGCGAACACGTCGCCACGACTTCAGGATTGAGTCGGAGAGCGAGAGCGCATTTCTCCGGTGTCATCACGGCAACGAAGCGTCCTTGCGCCACCCCAAAGCCCTCCTCCTCTAAGCCGGTGTATTCGCCACTGCCGATGAAGGCCAACGCCTTCACATTCTCGAACGGCTGAAGTGCATACTCAATGTCGCGGCGAATCTGATGCACGAGTGCGTTCGTGGGCGCGAGATAAAGAACGCTGCCGCCACTCAAAGCGTGGACGATAGCCAGTTCAGCGACAAAGCCTTTTCCACTTCCCGTGGGCATGGCGATGACGGCATCACGGAAAGGCCCAGGCAAACACTCCTGAACGTATTCCATCGCCGAAGGCCAAAGAAACGGTCTTCCGTGGTGCTTAGCCGTTCCTCTCACACGTCTTTTGATGTAGTTCGCGAATTGCGAGAGAAACCCGACATCTTGAGTTGGTGGCAGCGGAAGCACGTGCGCCACACTGCGGGTTGCTGTGCGGTCGAAAGCAGCACCAATTAGGGACGCGAGGTGGTGCATGTCCGCAAACTCAACGCTTAGGAATCGGGCCTGCGGCGCGGTCGCTCGTCGCACCTTTTCCACAATTTCGCGGGCGCGCACGCGTCGGTCGTCACCTTCACCGCCGAGCCACGCGAGGAACTCAGTTAGCGCGCTGGCAAGGTGATGATATATCCACGTCCGCACTTCCTCCACAAGGTTGCTGTAAATCGGCTCGGGTCCCCCATTGAGTGTCGTTAGCTGCCCGACCAAATCCGTTCCTACTCTGCCGGAACAAAAGTCTTTCAATCGCTCCCGAAGAACTTCGGCATTGTAAAGCCTCGCATCGCGAAGCGTTTGGAGTTGACGTTGGCCAAACGACGCCAAATCGCGCACGAGTGCTACGGCATTAACGTCGTATCCGCCAATCAGGTAAAGGAGTCCGGCCTCGATCGCGAGGACGGACTGGATTTCCTGCATTGCATCCACCAAGCGACCATCGGCCTCTTCCTGTAGGGGAAGTTCGACCGGTTCGACCGCCGCAGGTGTTGGTGGAATTTGGGCCAACAGCGCAAGAGCCTCCGCCGCTACGAATGCACATGCCGCTTCAACTTGGGCACCTAACTCAACCCCATTAAGCGGGTCGAAAACGCCTGCGCTTTCCAGGGCGTCAGCCATTCGTCGCAGTAGAGAGCGAACGCTTTCCAACTCACCGGCATTTGCGGGCGCGTCTGCCATACCCAGCTTGACACGGACCACAGCAAGATATGCCGCCGAAAGTGCACGTCGGCAGGCTACGCGGTCCAGCCCCGGCAACGCGGGCAGCATTTCGATAAGTTGACTTGCATGGGCGTCGAACATGATGACTAGAGAGTGTTCACGAAGGCCATCATGTCGGCGGTGACGTCATCGAAGTAAGCGTCAAAACCTGTAACAACATGCGGCATGATCACGATGCCTTGCGGGACGGGAAGAGGAGGGTCTGCGGGATTTGCCGGCGCGTTTAATAGGTTCGTCAGCACCGGACGATCCTGCGCCCAATCCTCAACGTGAGCATTATCGTAGTGCGGGTTGGGAACATACCAGCGGCGCTCCTCCCACAGTTGTGCGGTGATCTGATTCTGAAGCGCCAAGGGGCATTCTGAGCGCATCCGCTGGACGGCTTCACGAATCTTTATGCGATAGGCTCCGCCGTTTATTCCTCGAAAGAATTTCGCTGCTTTAGTGACCGCTCCTGCGGGATTGTGGCGATAGGCTTTGGTTTCAACAATCGACAGGCCAATTCCGTTCTGTGCCTGATGAAGAACCGCGATATCAATCCCGTGCTCAGTTGCATCAGCGTGCGGCAAACTCAGAGCGAACACTGCTCCGGGTGGATGGATTCCCGGCACCAACATCGAGACGGCGAGGCAAAGGTGCCAAATTCCTTCTGCAATCCAGGGATCCCTGCTCTTGATAACTTGGTCGGGCGTCAACCCGGCTCCATTGACTCCAATAATTGCTTCAACATTTTGTCTCACTTCCGCCAGGCCGGACGGTCCCACGAGGTCAGTGCGAACTGCTAGAGCGGAATTCACGGCCATCACACGCAGCCCGACCAGATATTCTGCCACTGCCCGACGCACGGCGGGCGTTTGGTTCCATCCGGTAATACTAACCACGTCGTGGTTAGCGAATTGTGTGTGCTGAACCTGTAGTGTCTGCGCGAGAAGGGCGAGCGCGTTCTCTACAGCAGCGTCGATTCGTTGAGCCGGCGTCAGCGGAAGCGGCGGAGGCGGCAGACCGTTCATACCAATTGCTGCCGCGGCACTGGCTCAACAGGCCGCGTGATTGCGTTGAAGCTGCATCCAGTAGAAGAGCTGGCCGGGGAGGGCGACCATGCAGTCGGCAAGGACAGCCTCGATGGGCACGCGGCGGCGTTCTCGAAAGCTAACCGACGTAGGACTATCTGAACTCTTGATCACGCGCGCGGCTTTCAATTTTATCCAGAACCAGAAACGGACGAGGACGAAGCCGGCCATGCCTTGAGGCGCGAGGTGGTGGATGAAGTGCTGCACCCACGCGAAGTTGGTCCCGCAAGGGGCGGGATTGAAGGGCGGGTTGGCGAGGACGAAGTTTGCTCGGAGATCGGGATGGAGGTCAGCAGCGAGCCAAACCTTCGCTTCGAAGCCAAGATTGGCACTGTTGTTTTTAGAGGATTTGGTGTTTTTGCCTCGAGCCATCTTCGAGTCGGAAACCTAACCGAACAACCCCGCGGAAAACACTGAAAAGCTGCATGAAACAGTTGAAAAACACTCGATGGGGATGCCGCGAGCTATTCCAAGGCTGCGATTCCTTCCTACCTCGGGTTCGCTCCAACTGTTCACAAACTGTTTCAGTGGGTCGCAGTCAGCGAATTGGAGTGAATTAGATGATGAAGACGTTAGCCCAGGGGTGATGGCCTTAACCGAAGTTCGCGCATTCTTGCGGCACGATGACAGCGACTTCTTTGTTGTGGAGGTCCAGCTGTTCGCGCGAAACGCGAACACTCTTGTGGCTGGTGCATTTTGAACAATCTTGTGAAGCTCGGAAATGCGACAAAAACGTAAGGTCATTATTTCGGTTCATGGCATTGAATCCCAGGGCGAGTGGCAAAAGCAATTGGCTCCGCTGATATCCGAGCAGGGATGGATTTATTACCCTCTACACTACGGCATTTTCAGAGGCTTTCGCTTTGTCCAGCCGTGGCAACGGGCAGCCCAAATCGACTGGTTCCGGCGAGAATTCAGAAACATAAAGAACCGTATTCAGGATGTCGTTCCTTCTATCGTAGCGCATAGCTTCGGCACCTATATCGCCTGCGAGGCCTTAGACATGTACGATGGTCTAAACGTAGATAAGATAATCTTGTGCGGATCGATTGTCCGGCGGGACTATGATTGGGACAAAATCTTTCGACGGAAGCAAGCCACAGCGGTCAGAAACGACTATGGTCAAAAGGACTTTCCTGCCCGGTTCGTTCGGGTCGCAGCATGGGATGCTGGCGCTTCGGGATACAGAGGTTTCGCAACTCAACACGCCCGACTTACAGATTGCCCATTTCCCCGTTACAAGCACGGTTCGGTCTTCGACTACGATCATTACGAAAAGCACTGGATTCCCTTCTTAGATAAACCGCTGGCCTATGAAGGGGAAACAGAATCTCTATCAGAGCGCGAGGAAGCGGTGAGTCCATATGACGCGGCGAAGTGGTCAGCGATTACGTACTTTCATCAATACATCAAAAGAGTCTCTGAAGCCATTGATCGAAATGAAGTGTTTCTTTTGAATCCGCAAGCAGGACGAGGAAATGAACCAATCGCAGTAAAAGGTTTGGTCGTCGTAATACCGCGGACACCGGCTCAGGGAGTTGGTCAAGAGGCCGCGGCGTTCTACAGGCAATTGCAAGATGCAGTAATGGGAAAGCAACACGGTCGCACTGTGAAAGTAAGCGCGACTGGATGGCTTTACGATATTCCAAGTACGATTAACTCTTTGTCATTTTTAGACAACCGCACGGACGAGGAATTAGTTGATGCAGTACCTCGTTTTGATCACGAGCTTGGAAAGCTTCTTGAGAGCAAACGCCACGGAATTAAATGCACAGTCCGCCGTGAATGGCTGGACAATCTTGTGAAATCAAACGGATGACGGGAACTCCGGGCCAAGTATGTCTTTCCAGAACACAATCGCCTGTTGCATCGAGGTTGCACTCGACGCACGTCGCATCAATTGATAACTCTGTAGCAGGTGCCCGTAAAAGGTAGTGTAGTTGGCGTCACACCACTCGGTTTGGCTAAACAGCGGCTTATTCTCGCCAGGGGTTGTGATTTGAGTATTAGCGACCACGACGCTTGGGCGAAGATTATCGAGAATTGCTTTTGCGATATTTACAAAATCGCCTCCGTAACTGCCTGTAAACAGCTGATCCGAAAAATTATACAAGAGACTCTCAAGATAGAATGAAGGTGCGCCGCCTTTCGGGACGTTTCGCCGCGCCCACCATTTGAACAGTCTGACGACAGGTTTAAATGCCTCCTCCGTCTCCTGGTTTTTGCGTTCGCAATTGTCGGAATGAGTCCGTGGCGAGGTAGATATCTCTCCTGTTGAGGCATCCCAAATAGCAATTGGGTCGTTATCCCAACGCGACGCGACGCGCACGGCTGGAACTATATCAACTTCATATCCAACTGATAATTTGAAGCACTTATTATCTGGGCGAACACGGCCTTGGTATGGCCTATGTGCCGAGAGAATCTCGCGTATTTCACCGCGGATATCCTGCCAAGGGATCACCGTTGAATATCGCTCGGTCGAAAAGACAGTGCTTACCACGCTCTTTCGAAGAACAACGATGTCTACATCGTTAATCTTCTTAGTCGCGGTATCGTTGCGATAACTGCCCTGCAAGAAGGTTTCGTAATTTGTCTCATCAAAGAGACCGCGGATCGTTTGATGTAGCTTCTGGATATCCGAAACCATGGTAGGCGTGGGATTGCTGCGAGCGACGAGCTCGGAAAAATAGTCTTCGCTAACCAAGCCAACCATAAGACGGGATACCTAAACGCTTTCGGCCAGCAAGCGAGCGGTGCTTCTGTTCGACACAGAAGCTGGCAGTATCGTTCTTGGAAGATTTTGTGGCGACTGCCATGTTCAGCCCGAATTGTAATCGAAGATTTGCTCGCCCCGAAGAATTACTGAAAAGCGCTACAATTCCAAACTCATAAGCCGTGAAACAGCTTAGGAACACTCATCACGTCGCCGCTGTGGCAAAGCGTTCCCGAAAAGGAGCAGTGGGAGTTTAAAACTGCGGGACTGAGGTGTGGGCTTTCCGTTCCTTTTCCGCCTTCAATTTGGCTTCGTAATCGCGCGCGGCTGCTAGTTCGACTCGCACAATTAAATTGCTTCGTAGCCAGAGGATCGCGCCGTCACTGCGTCGCCACATTTTCTGGCCAACCGCCACGAAACTCTCAAACGCTTTCGCTAATCCTTTGTTCGGTGAGTCTGGATTATTATACGCTATCGGTGCCCATGCCATCCCGGCCGGTGTGTTCGCGGTCATGATTGCTTGCAACTCGTAGTCTTTGATCATCACATCAGGTCCGAGCTTCGAGTAATCCATGCGCACCGCCGGACCATCCAATTGCAGAAAAGCGGCACGGATTTTCCAGCCCTGGTATTCATAGACGTGATGCATCGCCCCTTCTATTAGCGGCGAATTCTTATCGAGGATCTTCGAGCTCGGCGTGTCTTTCGGCGCGCCATAACGATCGACAAATTGTATCGCGGTCTCGCCAATGCGCGCTTGGGCAACCGCAGCGACGGTAAGCCAGAGAAAGATCGCTAAAAAACGCATCCCAATGGGACTAGCAGTCGGCATTCCTGCTTTGTCGCCGGGCATAATTAAGTGTTCAAGGACAAATCAGGTCCGTATGGGCAATCTTTCGCGAGATCTTCGCAGTACTTCGGAACCGTTCAGAAGATCACCGCCGAGCTTCCTTTAACCATCGCAAAGCGCTCGTTGATCTTTGAAGACGTTCCGACTGTTATCGGAACGCTTTCGTTGATAGGCGGAGAGTCTTAAAAGACAATCGAAGCCTCTTCTAAGATACTCGAAGAGGTTGCGCTGATAATTCGGAAAGACTGGGATGATCATCTTAGAGGCTTCGCTAACACTCGAAGGGCTTCCGATGATATTCGGAGAGGCTCCGAAGATATTCTTAGAGCTTCCAAAGATAATCGGAGCGCCTTCGTTAATCCTCGGAAAGGCTACAATGATCATCGGGAGATTTCCGAAGATTCGCGAAGACTCTTCGCAGATCTTCTTAAAAGGAACGCTTTAACGTTCTGTCGATTAGCGCTTCACCTGTCGCGCCGTAGTCTTGCACGAAGGCGGAACGCTTCAACCGTTCAACGATTTAACCGTTTAGGGCAACGCCCTAACGATGTCACTTATTAACGACATTTCTCCTCAATTTCTACTCGCGATATTGCGAAAATTAATCTGCCGATCAATCACGCCGGCAATACAGACCCCTGACCCCGCAAAATAATTCGTGGTTGCAAAATGCGTCGCAACCGCGTTTTGCGACGTGTAAGGCCGATTCCTACGTGTATGCGTAACCCTTTTATTTTCAATGGCCTCTGCACTGCTATATCGGCCCGTTACTGCCGGCATGGTGCCGGCACCTAACAAGAAAGAAAAAGAACAAAAATGAACGTAAAACCAGCAATTGGTTTCCTGACCAAGGACAGCGATGCCCAACTCGATCAGGATACCGAAACCATCATCGCGTCGATGACCGGTAACGCCAACTTCCCGACTCCATCGCCGACGTTGGCCGTGATAAAAACCGCGCTCGACGCTTTCACCGCGGCGTTGTCGGACTCCGCAGACGGCGGGGTGGAGAAAACCGCGATCAAGAACGCGAAGCGAGCCGAGTTGGTATCGCTGTTGCGTCAGTTGTCGAGCTATGTGTTCGCCACGTGTGATGAAGACATGACCAAGCTCCTGAGCAGCGGGTTCCCGGCCCAAAAGACGAGTCGCTCGCCGATCGGACCGCTGCCGCCGCCAGGGACACCGTTCCTATCGCAAGGCGCCGTTACCGGTTCGTTGAACGCCTCAACGTCACCCGTAGCGGGATCGTACATCTACAACTGGCGGGTAGCGTTAGCGTCCGCGCCTACGGTGTACGTGAAACAGGTGCAAACGACGGCAGCCAGCAACACGTTCGAAGGACTGAGCCCTGGTCAGATCTACAACGTGCAGCTCAACGCCGTCGGCACAGCCGGTACCACCGACTGGAGCGGGCCCGGCGAGCTGATGGTAGTTTGACGTTGTAGCAACGTCTCCGTGAGACGTTACCACCGCCGGGTCGGCCGCTGACATCGCTCGCGCGATGTCCCCTACCCCGCAAAAACTGCGTGCCGCCTGATCACCGGCGCGCTTTTTTGTTCCCACAGAGGGTTTCGCTAACTGTTCCCAAACTGTTTCAATGTCGGACCGTCGCGCAACTTGCTAGATAAATTCGTGCTCAACGGCTTTTTAATTCCATATAACCTAGTTAGGCAACTTTCAACGCTTGTAGACGACAACGAATAATCTAGAACGCAAATGAAGCGCGTCAGGCTTGTCATTATCGGAGTGTCGCTTCTAGCCCTCTCCATTCCAGCCCCGGCGAGTATTTTCAGCGGCTGGAAGCCATTCAAGAAACCGCTGGAGCCTGCGAATAAAGCCGGCGAGGAGGTCACAAAGCTTATTTCCGGCAGCAAGCCCAACAACCTGCCGCCGGCAGCACAAAAGCAGGTAGATCATATCACCGACAAGGCAGCGCAAGCCGATAAAGAATACAGAAACGCAGAAGAAGCCTTATCGGTCCAACGAGACAATTTTGTGCTGGCCGCTGTTGGCTTGGCGCTTACCAATACAGCCACGCTTGCAGGTTGGTGGAGTGGCCGCAAGGACAGGGCGTTGGGGCTAGCGCTGAGGCAGATAGAGCTGGTCGAAAAACAGCGCGAAGCAATCGAGGAGCGTCTACAGCAGATCAACGATCTTTACTCAAAGAAGTTGATATCAGATGTAGAGTATAACGAGCGTCGAAAGAGTATCGTTGCATCGTTGTGAATTCGCGCCTTCTGGAGCTCCTAACGAACTGTTCAAAAACTGTTTCGCTGCTCTGCCTGTCGCACAACTTGCGAGGTAAATGTGCGTGAAGAAACGCGCTGCCATTGCCAGATAATTTGCCCCTTCCTCGTTAAACCCAACCACGCTTTCCTGCGCAATATGCAAAAACCTTGGCTCAACAATCTGATCGCCAACATTGTGGGCGGCTTAGTGGTTGTCGTAATCATAACAGGTATTTCCTTTCTCCGATCCGAGCAGGTCGTGCGCTTACTCGGCGGAGTGCCAAATTCCGAATTTCGAGCACTTGAAACGAAGTTGAGTGCGCTCGAAACTCGTATGAATGCGATGGACGTAAGAACTGGTTTTATAGACAAGACGCCGACCGGAGAAGCCGTGATACACAGTCGCTATGCTGACTTAGTTTTTTCCGATGGGATTCTAGAGACCCGCGATCCAAATTCCAATTATGTCTTTTGGAGTTTAGACGGCGCGGGACAATTATACTCGTATTGCGACAGTTGTCCGGAAGCTACCCGATATTCCACACCAAGTAAGACTCAGCGAAAAAAGCCATGAAGCCTAAGCGTTTAACGGTGTATAAACCGACAAGGGTTGTTGACCCCGGGGTTGAGGTCGACGGCTGCCAATAGAAACATTCACGCCGCACTATCCAGCGACGGTGCGGGATCAAATTCCCGCTCGTTTTGCTTGTTAGACGACTTCAAGTCCCGAGTACCTGTCTAACTGTTCACAAACTGTTTCGCTGCTCTACCGGCCGCGCAACTGACTATAAAGATATTAGGTGCGTTTTCCCCACTTAGTTAGACTGAATGATTCAGTCTTAAATTGCCGATAACTCGGTCCAATCATTGTTAGGCTACTTCGCCGTTCCACATCAGCATGAAAACGAAAGAAGAAATCATACGCGACGAAATTCGCTCCTTTCGTCAGATAGCTTTCGATCTCTGTAAGTGGGGTGTGAGTGTTTTAGCTGCCTTGCAGGCTGCCATATTTCTGATTCGCAAGGAGGTCTACGATTATTTGACCACGCATGGCGAACTCGACCCGAAGCTTTACCATTATCTGCCGTGGGATCGCTACCTTATCGGCACAGGTGCACTTTTCATGGTTGCCTCTATCTTCTTCATATTCACTGTGATCCTCGGCAGAAGATATCGTTTCTACCACCAGCTACTCGAGCAGCATGCTGAGTCCGGGTTACCAATTCCAAAAGTCCGAGGCATTGGTCGCTTTTTGATGGCTACTTTGTATTTCACATTTCCGGCACTCGACGTCGCGGTCCGCCTCTACATCAGGATACATTTCGAGCTGCAGCTACACCCATGAAGTGGCCAATAGGCGATGCAGACAGGCTATGCTTGGTTGCAAGTTGATTAAGCTGCATTTTTAAGTGGGGAGTGGTAGTTAGGATCATAAGGTTTGCCTGAGCGCAGGACGGCGACGAGTCTGCGGGTGAGGATGCGCATGAGATGGCTAATGGCCACTTGGTGCTTTTTGCCTTGGGCGCGTTTGCGCTGGTAGAAGGCTTTGAGTTGCGGGTCATGCTGCGCGCAATTGTAGGCAGCCTGGAAGAAGGCGGTGCGCAGAATTTCCACGCCACGCTTGCTCAAAGGTGTCTTGCCTGCCAACACTGACGCTCCTCCAAACGGGATACCTTGTGCCATTGCCCGACCCGACTTTTTCTGCGTGTTCCAGTTCGCGCGCCGCCAGAAAATGGGATCAAAATAGGGTCCCGTCTATATTTTTTAACATTTTGGAAGCAACCTGCCCGCTTCCTTCCTATTTCTCGGGCTGCATGAGATAGCGTAACGCAGGTAGGAACATTCATGAAACTTCCAGATTGTGCCGCGTCGGGGTATGTGTAATTTCGGTTCCCGCTGCTGGCGATTCCGCTCTAACGCGATACAATTCCAGCATCATCTCAGTGGCACCGTTAGCTCAATTGGCAGAGCAAGTGACTCTTAATCACTGGGTTGCTGGTTCGATTCCAGCACGGTGCACGAAGTTGTGGAACCTGCGCCGCCTCCCTCCCGGCGTCTGACACAGACGCCCTACAATTCATCGGCGTTGGAAAACTCAGTCGACGTATTTTTGCGCGATCGGCATTCGCCGGCCGACCCCAAAGGCGCGGGTCGTGACTTTGAGGCCGGGAGCGGCTTGTTCGCGTTTGTATTCGTTCAGATCGACGCGGCGTTGCACCCAGCGAACCGTCTTTTCTTCGAAGCCATGCGAGATGATATCGCGCGCACTCAAATTTTCTTCAACATAAAGGCGCAGGATTTCATCGAGCACATCGTACGGAGGCAGTGTGTCCTGATCCTTTTGATTTGGTTTTAGTTCGGCACTTGGCGGTTTTTCCACGGTCGACTTCGGAATAATCTCGCGGTCGCGATTGATCCAACGCGCCAGTTCGTAAATCATCGTCTTCGGCACATCGCTAATGACGGAGAGGCCCCCTGCCATGTCTCCGTAAATCGTGCAGTACCCGACGGCGAGCTCGCTCTTATTTCCGGTACTGAGAACGAGGTGGCCGAACTTGTTCGAGAGCGCCATGAGAATGATCGCACGCAAGCGCGGTTGGATGTTTTCTTCCGTGATGTCCTCCGGTTTTCCTTTGAAGATGTCTTTAAACTGCCCTTTCAACACGGCGAAGGCATCGGTGATCGGAATCTGAAAACTCTTGATCCCAAGGTTGCGGCTAAGCGCGAGCGCATCCTCGATACTCCCACGCGATGAATATTGGCTCGGCATCGATACTCCAACCACGTTCTCCGCACCGAGCGCTTCGACGGCGATTGCGGCAACCACAGCGGAATCGATGCCGCCGCTCAAGCCGAGTACGGCGGATTTGAAATTGCATTTGGACACGTAATCGCGAAGACCCAGTGAGAGAGCAGCAAACAAATCTTCGGGGACGGGACGTTCGCGCAGCTGAATGACTGAGTTTTCCTCCGATTCGATGACTCGTTCCTCTTCGCAGAACGACGCCAATTGAGCAATCAGATCGCCCTTTGAATTGACGGCGATGGAATTTCCATCGAAAACGAGTTGATCGTTGCCCCCGACGGCGTTGCAATAAAAAATTGGCCGTTGATAAGCGCGCGCCAGGGCGCCGACCATCTCGCGACGAACGGCGGGCTTATGAATATTGAACGGTGAAGCACTGAGATTGACAATGAAGTCTGCGCCCTGGTCTATCAGACTTTTGACCGGTTCGATGTCGTACAGCGGCCGCGGAAGATAGTGCTCCGTCCAGATATCTTCGCAGATCGTGATTCCAACCTTTTTGCGCCCCACTTCAAACGGTTCGACCCGGCTAGCCGGCTCAAAGTAGCGATCTTCATCGAACACATCGTAAGTGGGCAAAAGGGATTTATGGGTTTTTCGAATCGGTTTCCCCCGCTCCAGTAAGGCAGCCGCATTGTGAAACGGTTTTCCGCGACCCGCGTTACGATCGACAAACCCGACGAGCAAAGCCGCTTTGCCAACGCGCTCATGCAGTCGTTCCACCGCTTCAAGCGTTTCCGGAACAAAACGTGACTTAAAAATGAGATCCTGCGGCGGATAACCCGTGATAGCCAACTCAGGGGTAAGGATCAGGTCCGCACCTTCAGCCGCCAAACGCTCGTAGGCCCGAAGAATCTTGTCGAAATTGCCTTTGAGGTCTCCGACCGTGGTATTGAGTTGAGCAAATCCAATCTTCATGCGGGCTACGCAGGTTATGCGCAACGCCCGCCCGGGCAATCACCTTTTCGATGCGTGATACTCTTCGCTTTTAGCAAAGACACGCATCCTGCGCGGAGGGATATACCATACGGCGACGGAGCTCCGTGATTTAGCGCAAGACGTTTAGGGTTTCGTCTGGGCGTTCTCGGTCGTGCGATGTTGGTACCCCGCGTTCAACGCATCATCGGCGCCTTCGACGAAGACTTTTCCCCACTGGACCAGCGCCGCAGCCAGGAAACCAAGTACGGCACAGATGATGACTTTTTGCATGAACGTTGCGTGCACGATGGGCATTCGCAGCAGAACAGGTGCCACTGCTGAGGCGGAACTGCCTCAGCAGAAGCTTCAAGCCCCAAGTTCCAATATCCAAAGAACAGCGATAAAGCCCGGCTTTACCAAAAACCCCACTGTTTCGTATGCATGATCCAGAGCCCGAGGAGCAGGTTCGTAGAGGCGTGAGTAATCACACAGGTGGAAAGGCTTTTCGTCCGGTAAGCGACCGCATTATACAATGCCCCTGTCAGAAGCGCCGCCGGCCAATCCGCTGAAGAATGCGCTGCGGCAAAGGCCACGGTCACGACCGCGAAAGAGAACCAGGAAAACTTCCCCAAGGGTACTTGGTCGAATTTCTCATCGATCAGGTATCGCAGGAGGAAGCCGCGCCAGAAAATCTCCTCGAGCAATGGAACGACGATGACGAGGCGAAGAAAGCGAAGGATAACGGTCAACCAAAATGAAACCGGCTGACTGATGAAAATGGTAGGATCAAAACCTACCGTCCGCGGGGCGAATCCAAATAAGATTTGCGGTGAAATCCAAAGGCAAAAAACCAGGATCCCGACACCGAGGCCGAGATGTAATGAGACTGGACGGCGCAAGTCGTAAACGCCCCAGAACCAATATAATAGCGCGCCGCACAAGACCGCTTGAAGCGGGTAAATCCAGTATTCCGATGAAGTAAGCCAGAAGGAGTTACCGATCTTTTTAAGCAGTCCGTTGACTGCCAGCAGGCCGATGAAGACAGCCATCGGCGCCACGTAAGCCATCAATTTTTTGGAATTAGACATGACGCGGTCGATGGAAATTATTTTGTTTTTTTCAAAAGCTTGTATTCCTTTTCCGGATGCCTGGCGAAGAGAGCAAACCGCGGTCAGCAGGAAGTAATCCCGACGAGCTTACCCAGTTGCTCGAATTGGAGCTAATGCGAAAGCGGGCAGCCTGGCAGGAAACCGCGGCGCGGAACAGGCGCTTAAAGACGGCCAGCATACTATTTCTATTCGTCATCGTCATGGCTGCTCTGGTTGGATTCTATCTGGCGTTTTCGCGCGTCAACGAACAACGAAGTCAGCAACATCCAAATGCCACGGCAGCGCCGGGAGCGCCATGAGCCGTTGATACGTCTGCGACAAAGCGCCGCCGCGCGGCTTTTGGCTCAGTGTAAAGTAATGGGACGACCGGCGGTCGGAGTGGCAAGTCAAGATTGCCCTCACCGAAAGAGTGAGATTACCGCGGAACGGCGTAGTTGGGCTTGGGCGCTTCGGCCAGTTGCGTGGCCGTTTTTCGATTTGCGATAACAAACGTATTGTTATCTCCAAGTTTTGACCACGGACCTGTCGGGACATCCTTGAAGTCGACAAACTTCCAATCAGTCACATCTGTCGGCTGCAACCCAAGGTAATCGCGCACTGCCGGAGACACGTCCAGGCCCGCCCCTTTATTTAAATTCGGTTTCGGCCGCTCACTGCCGAAAACATACTGCCAATGATCGGTGCGAAACGGTCCGGCATCCTCCCACTGCGCATAAACTGTTCGATTGCCTTTTCGGATCGCTATCCATCGACCTTTGCAGGTCGAGACTCCAGGTCCCTGATATGCCTCCTTGAACCACGGTACCACGCGCGCAGCCTCGGGCCGATGGCCTGTATTTGCTTTGTCATTGTACGGTAGAGCGCAATAGAACGGATTCTGGCGTGGCGTGAATTTCACCGGAATGTAATCACTGCGCCGCGACGGATTCGGATCATCGAATCCACCGTAGCTGCTTGTCCAATTCTTGTCCCATGAGCTCGAGCGATTTGGCACTGGGTTATTTGCTGTCGGTTGTTCACCAATCCAGAAGACGGTGGTGACGATGTCGCGCTTCCACGGAAAATGCTCAGCCGAGGACGGGCGCTCGCCCGAGAGCCGGCGTGGAACAAAGGCTAACGAATCCAGATTTACCAAAACATCTTCCGATAATTTGTCGGACTTTTTGCTAACCTTGATTTTCGCCGGCGAGGCCTTGGATGGAGCCGATTGAGCAAAAAGGGATGAGACCGACGAAAGCACAACGGCAATCGTATGAGTAACAGTACCGGGTTTCATTTCTGTAAATTTAAGGCGCCGGAGCGCTGCTGATCCTGAGACAATGTCTCTATTATGTGAATCGGCCCGGCACGCGACGTTGCGCGTAACGCGGCCAGACTTATGGCGCAGCAAATGCGCCCCCGAACCTCCCCGCAACCGGCATTCGGTCAAGCAGTTTTGGAGAAAATGTCCCAGATCTTTGTAGGGCGTTTGATTCGCTCACGCCAGTTCGCTCACCTCTTCAGGCTTCCCGTCTATGTCGCTCGGCTCCCCGCCGGCTCCATTCTATGAAGCGACATGTTCGCTGTAGTCGCCCCGCTCAGCTCGCCGCGCCGGAGCTACGCGAAGGCGGGTCGGGGCGGATTTAGGACACGGCGGCAGAGCGCCGTGGCTACAAGGGATGTTGAATCGGTTTTAAGACACGCGATGGGGCGCCGTGAAAACAGCGGCACCGTTAGTCCAGAAACTTTCCAGGATTCAAGATTCCGTTTGGATCGAGCAGATCTTTCAAGCCTTGATGAAGCTCACGCGCTTTTTCCGTCGTTGACTCCGGCCACCAACGCTTCTTAGCGAGACCAATTCCATGTTCCCCCGTGATCACGCCGCCCCACGCCAGGACCTGAGCAAAGAGTTCATCCAAAGCCTGCTCAACCTTGGCGCGGACGGACGGCTCGCGATTGTAGCGGTCCGCCATGATATTGACGTGAATGTTCCCGTCCCCGGCGTGGCCAAAACAGGCAATGGGAAACCCGTGTTTGGCCTGCAATTTTTCCGCAAACTCAACCAGATCCACAATGTGACTCCGCGGAACGACCACATCCTGATTTAATTTCGTCAGTCCGGTGGCGCGCAGCGAATTGCTGAATTCGCGACGCAACGCCCACAGCTTTTCGGATTCTTCCTCACCCGTAGCCATCTCCAGCGCGGTCGGTTTCTTCTGCACCAGAAGTTCACGGATAGCGGCGGCTTCGCTGCGCACGCTCTCTTCCTGGCCGTCGAGGTCAACGAGCAAATGCGCATTACCCGCCGGGACCATCGCCTTTCCAATGTTCTCTCGCGCTGCCTCGAGGGTGAAACTATCGGCGATCTCGAGAGACGAGGGCAAAAAGCCCGCGGCAAAGATTTCCTGAACGGCTGCTGCAGCCTGCGACATGGTAGCGAAAGCCGCCGACAAAGTTGCTCGCGCCGGCGGAAGCGGCAGCAATCGCAGCGTGATCTCGGTCACGACTCCAAGCATTCCCTCGGAACCGACGAACAAGCCGATGAGATGGAATCCGGTTTTGTTTTTGTGCACGCGTCCGCCGGTGCGAAGCACATCGCCATTCGCGAGCACGACCTCCAGGCCGACAACGTAATTGTGTGTGACGCCGTACTTCAAACAGCGCGGTCCACCTGCGTTTGTCGCGATATTCCCGCCAATGCTGCAATCCTTCATGCTCGCCGGATCAGGCGGATAGAATAATTTCTGCGCACGGGCGGCGGTTTTCAGGTCCCAGGTAATGACTCCCGGCTCAACGATGGCGATGGCGTCGGCGAAATGAATTTCCTTGATGCGATTCATCCGCATCAGAGATAACGCGATGCCTTGCCGCACCGGTACGCAACCGCCAACGTAGCCAAAGCCGGCACCACGCGCCGTCACCGGGATTTTTCTGGCCGACGCAAACTGCAGCAGCTTGCTGACATCGGTTGTTGCGCCCGCGAACACGACTGCTTCCGGGCTCTCGGCCGCGAACCATTTGTCGCCGCTGTGCGCGGCAAGCGTTTCCGGATCGTCCGCAACAGCGCTATCGCCTAACAACTGTCGCAGGTCGTCCGCCAGCGACATTACATCCCCATAATCTGGTAGCCACCATCCACGTAGATGACCTGCCCCGTGATCGCTGCTGCGCCGTCGCTGGCGAGAAAGACACCGGTCTCGCCCAATTCCGCCGTATCACAACTGCGCTTCAGCGGCGCCCGTTCCTGATAATGCTTCAACATCTGGGTAAAACCGCTGATGCCGCGCGCGGCCAGGGTGTTTACCGGACCGGCCGAAATACAGTTCACTCGTATTTTTTTCGGACCAAGATCGTAAGCAAGGTAACGAGTACTGGCCTCCAGACTCGCCTTGGCCACACCCATCACGTTATAATGCGGCACGACTTTTTCGGCGCCGTAATACGTCATTGCGATCATGCTGCCACCGCCTGTCATCATCGGCGCGGTTTCTCGCGCGAGCGCGACCAGTGAATAGGCGCTGACGTCATGGGCAACGCGGAATGCTTCGCGCGTGGTGCTGACAAAATCGCCTTCGAGCGCCTCTTTTGGCGCGTAGGCAACCGAATGCAACAACAAGTCCAGTCGATCGGTTTCGCCTTTAACGTTTTGAAAAAAACCTGCGATTTCTGTGTCGCTTCCCACATCGCAGGGAAAAAGCGGCGTTTTCTCTCCGAATTCAGCGGTTAATTCTTCGACGTTTTCTTTCAGACGTTCACCCTGGTAATTAAAAATCAACCGCGCGCCTGCGGCCGCCCAAGCCCTGGCGATGGCCCACGCGATACTGCGCTTGTTCGCGACGCCAAAGACAACACCCACTTTCCCAGCGAGAATTTGTTGCTGCATAACTGAGTGGACAATACGCAGGTTTATTGCATCGCAAAGCCCGGGGAACACGCCTGAGATCTAGGCGTCGCGCCGTTAGCACCTAATGCCGTGTATCAGATGAAACGTGAGCGGAACAGCGAACATGCTTCAGCTCTGGAGAGCGCACGCGCCTCGCGTGCTGGCGATGGCGCCTTCGCCATCGCGAACTTATTCCCCTAAAATAAGTTGGCATCGAGCCCTTTCCGCGAAAATCTGTTTCGGCGAGGCGCCGAAAGTCCGAGCCGGACTGGCGTTTGCACGCGAGGGCGCGTGCGCTCCCCAGACGCCTGCCTGTGGAACGTCAAATGGCGTTTCACAGAAACGCCCTACAACCAGGGAGCATTATAAGATCGCCTACTGCGTACAAAGCGGCGGATGCTTATCCACGCTCACGTTGAGCGTAGAATGTGTTTGATACCGCGGATGGGAATAACAACCCAGTCTGGCCGGTTATTGAGTTCGTAGCCAATCTCGTAAACCGCTTTATCAAGCAGATAGGCTTCGAGCAAAACCTGCAGATCTTCTTCGTTTTGCGGCACGAACACGGCACCGGCCGTGATCTTCAAATAGCTTTGCAGGAAGACGCCGCTCATGTGGCGGTACCAAAGGTCGGCCCAGCGCTCCAGGAATACCAGGTCCTCGGGCCGCATGGCGGGCTGCCACAGTGCGCTGTAAGCGGCATATTGGAACGAGCGCATCATTCCGGCGACATCGCGCAAGGACGAGCGCTTCAGCTTTCGTTCCCCTAACGCCCGCGCCGGTTCACCTTCGAAATCGAGAATGATAAAATCTTTTCCAGTGTAGAGCACCTGCCCCAGGTGATAGTCGCCGTGAATGCGAATCTTGGCCGCGACCGAGCGGCGATCGAGAATCCGTTTCTCGCGCGCCAGAATTTCTTTTTCCGCTCCCAGCACCTCGGTCGCTTCCTGCTGAAACGTTTCCGGCAAATTCCCAAGCTTTTTCTCCAATAGAGCGGTCGTGCGACGCAACAAAGCCCGCATGGATTGAAAGACAGAGCGTTGAGCCATGGCGTTGAACGGCTCGGGCGCAAAAAGACGGTCGTCCGGCACGGAGGCAAGCGCCAGGTGCAACTCTCCGGTGCGTTGGCCTAACAACTTCGCTTTTTCGGGATAAACTCCACCGATGAGCTCATCGAGAAGCACGCCCGCCGGCGTGATTTCGTTTTGCAGATCGGCTTTGCGGCCAAGGACGCGGTCAAAAAAGCGGCCGACGTGATCCAGCGTCATCGTCCAGGCATCGGCTTCACTGCTGACGGCGTTCTGCAAAAGACAAATCACGGTGGGCTCGGACTTCGGGCGTCGATACTCGATCGCGCCGCCAAATGCCGGAACATTTGGAAAATTAGCGCGATCGGTGAGAAATCGCGTCACTTCGACATCCGGATTCACACCGTCTTCGAGTTTTCGATAAAGTTTGAGGAAGAATTTGTTCTCGAACAGCATGGATGAGTTGCTCTGCTCAGCGCCGAGAACGTGGGATGTAGCAGCGGCCGGAGCGGAATTCTCCATTAATGCCTTGCCCGGGATACCGACGAGTTCGCCGGCCTGTCCTTTCATGCGCTGTCGGTTGGCAATGGTATCGAATAGCTGCGCACGAAAGTTAATATCCCAGACCGCGTCATAAAGAACGGATCCATCGCCAAACCGCGCGATCACTGCATGTGGCGCGCTCTGTGAAATACGGCGCGCCGCTTCGCCAGAAGCAATCGTTACCGGCAGCGCATACGTCTCAGTGGGTCCATCCAGGTAAGAGACTTCGACGAACCAGAATTGCGCAGATTGGCCATTGCCGCTGAGCGAAGGATGTTCGACGATGGACATGCCACGAACGGTCCGCGCCTTCGCGCCGAACCATCGACAAGTCGGCACATAATCGAGCAGAATATCGCGCTCGAAGATCTCCCGCTGACCGTCCCGCAGGAGCGTCTCAAGATTTGGTTCGGCGTTAACCGTCGGCACAGTGCGTTTCTTTGCGCCCCGAGGCATTTCCGCTCTCGGTTGAAGAACAAACCAGTAACACGTGTGCGGTCCGAGCGTGATGGTGTAGGACGATTTTTTGATGGTAGGAAATGGATTGCGGCTGAACATCTCAACCGGAACGCAGCCGGCGTGCGTTGCAAGATCGAGTTCGGCCGATTGCGCAAAGCGCGACAAATTGACAACGACGAGCACCCTCTCGTTTTCAAATTTGCGAAGAAACGCAAGCACCTTGGCGTTGTCGGGATAGAGAAATTCAAGCGTTCCCCGCGAAAACGCCCTAAAATTCTTCCGCATGGCGATGACGCGCCGCATCCACCAGAGGAGGGAAGAGAGGTTTTTTTGCTGATTCTCGACGTTGATCGCTTCGTAGTGGTATTCGGGGTCGATGATGATCGGCAGATGCAGTCGCTGCGGATTGGCCTTTGAAAAACCGGCATTACGGTCGGGACTCCACTGCATCGGTGTGCGGCAGCCGTTCCGATCGCCCAGGTAAATATTGTCGCCCATGCCGATTTCATCACCGTAGTAAATGATCGGTGTGCCGGGCATGGAAAAGAGCATGGTATTAAGCAACTCCATCTTGCGGCGGCTGTTGGCCAGCAGCGGAGCCAAACGCCGCCGAATACCAAGATTGATGCGGGCATGCGGGTCGTTGGCATAAACGCGCCACATGTAATCACGTTCTTCGTCCGTAACCATTTCCAGCGTCAGTTCATCGTGGTTACGCAGGAACATGGCCCACTGACAGTTCTCTGGAATTGGAGGCGTCTGTTCGAGAATATCGATAATCGGAAACCGGTCCTCCATCTGCAGTGCCATGAACATTCGCGGCATGAGAGGGAAATGGAAATTCATATGCGATTCGTCGCCATCTCCGAAATAGGCCACCGCATCCTCCGGCCATTGGTTCGCTTCAGCCAAAAGCATGCGACCGGGAAATTTCTCGTCGACATGGGCGCGCAACGTTTTGAGATAAACGTGAGTCTCCGGAAGATTTTCGCAGTTCGTCCCCTCTCGCTCATAAAGGTACGGCACAGCGTCGAGCCGCAGGCCGTCGACACCGAGATCCAGCCAAAAGTCGCAAACCTTTTCGACCGCGGCGTGGACCGCGGGGTTGTCAAAGTTCAAATCGGGCTGATGCGAGTAAAACCGGTGCCAGTAGTAGGCTTTGGCGACGGGATCCCATGACCAGTTCGAAGTTTCGAAATCTTTAAAAATGATCCGCGCCTCCTCGTACTTCTCCGGCGTGTCGCTCCAGACATAAAAATCTTTGAAGGAAGCGTCTTCGGCTGAAACTGCCGTGCGCTTCCCAGCCGAACCAGCAGCCGCGCCAACTGCCCTACGCGATTTTTGAAACCAGATGTTTTGGTCGGAAGTATGATTGATTACCAGCTCGGTGATTACGCGAAGATTGCGTTGGTGCGCCGCGTCCAGAAAGGCTCGGAAATCGTCCAGCGTGCCGTAGCGCGGATTCACATCGTAATAATCAGCGATGTCGTAACCGTCATCGCGCAGAGGTGACGGATAAAAAGGCAGCAGCCAGACGGCGGTAACGCCAAGTTCGTGGAGGTAATCGAGTTTTTCGATCAGACCCCGGAAATCGCCAATCCCGTCTCCATCGCTGTCGTGAAATGTCTTAACGTGCAGCTCGTAAATGACCGCGTCTTTGTACCAAAGGGGGTCGAGGCTAGTTTCGTTCTGACTCACGGCTGAGCTACTCTTGGCGCACAATTCAATGCCACGCAACGACCGCGTGTTCTTTGTATGACAACGCAGCCTGCCTGCGGCCCCGAAATCGCGGTATCGCGGTCGCTCCGCTTGCTCTGCATCCTGCGGAGAAACTGTTGGACGAAGCACACCGCGCAGACTACAACTGTCGGGCCTTTTGACCCTGATTTTGCTGATCCACTCACATTGTGCACAATGGCTGACGAGCTGAGACAACCTTTCGAGCCTAAGGTTGTAAAAGCTACGCCGTCGGCGCAAGGGCCGGTTCTGACACCGGGCGAGCTGAGCGACCTTGAACTCATGCAAGCCATTCAACGGGAAGACTCTGAGGCCCTCGCTCTCCTTTATGACCGTTACAACGGCATCTTAAAAGCGCTGATCCTGCGGGTAATTCATAATGAGTCCGAGGCAGACGACTTGCTCCAAGAGATCTTTATGGAGATTTGGAACCAGGCGAAAAACTTCTCCGCGCAAAAGGGCAAACCCCTCGGTTGGATGGTAACTCTGGCCCGCCGCCGTGCCATCGATGGCCTGCGGAAAAAGCAGGCCTACGCCCGGGCCGAGGAACGGCTGCAGAGCGAAACGGAACAGCAGCCCGATGCCTGGGTCCATAATACGACAGAGCAGGAAATCACCTTTGGCGACACCCGGGTCCTGGTGCGAAAAGTGATCAATTCACTGCCGCCGCCCCAGCAACAGGCCATAGAACTTGCATTTTTTCGCGGTATGAGTCAGCGCGAAATCGCCGCAAATACGAATACACCGTTAGGGACGGTCAAGACCCGCCTTGAATTGGGGCTTAAAAAGATCTATGACGGCCTGAAAGAGCTAGAACATGAGCTTTGAAGAATTCCAGAATCGCTGCCGGCTCTACGTCATCGGAGCGTTAGAGTCGGACGAGCTGGAAGAGTTCGAGGGTTCCCGGAAGGAATTCGGACAAAAGGCCGAGGATTTCATCGGGGAATGCTACAGTTTGCATGAGGCGTTTGCTCTCAGTCTCCGCCCAGCCAAGTCGTCAGCCGGGTTGAAGGAACGCCTGATGGCGATGGTCCGCCAGAAACAACAGCAGCAGCATTAGGTAGGATTGCTTTCGCGGCAATCGATCAATTCGCGCAGGATGAATTCCTGCAGGAAGCCGTAGAAATTCACCTGAAACAGGCTCAGGTCCCTTCGAGAGCCGATAGGCGAACGATAATTATCTCCGAGTTCGCCCTCGCTGAAATCGTTTCTCGCCGAAATAACCAGCCTCGCCTGGTTGAGCGCATTGAGCCAGGCATCGGCATGGGCCGCCGGAATGAAGAGGGTTCGGTTGGCGAAGGTCTTTTCGTTACCACTTAGTTGCTCCAGATCAGCTGCCACGGTGGCGGTGGCGGATTGAAACAGGCGCCGCAGCTCCGGTTGCACGTAGAGCTTCCATTCCGCGCAGAAATCGTTTTCTGCCGTTACGGTGGGTTGGCTGAAAACCCTTCCTTCTGCCGTCGGAGCATTCTCGGTACTGGTACTGGCCGGAATTTGGCGCAAAAGCTCCGCCAAAAATGGATCGAGCTCCGAAATCTGGAGCCCGTCTTTTCGCCGGCAAATATCCATAGCCATTACTGCGCTTTCTCAAGAGTCGCTAACAGCAGGTAACCGTGTAATTGCTGAACATACAGCTCCGCTCTCTCGCGCATGCCGCTCCACAGGATGGAGCGTCCAAGTTGATGCACCTCGAGCATATGCTTTTCCGCTTTCTCGCGCGGGTACCCAAACACGCGCTGGAATACCATCGTCACATACGTCATCAGATTCACGGGATCATTGTGAACCACCACCTGCCACGGTATATCCAGATCCTCTTTCGGCTTGGCTTCTTTCTTCGTTGTCGGATCGGCCACAGTCGATCCAGCAACATTCCCAGGACGCGGGTGGAAGACTGATTCGCTCTGCACCACCTCGCCCCTGACGCACCGCGCCTGGCAGATCATCCTGAAAGCCTAACATACACGGACCTCACTTCAACGTTGGATGAGAGTCCCGAAAATCAGTTCCGGACGCTTTCCATAATCGAGCCTGCTTCAAGCGCATGGAGAGCGCCTGTTGTTCATTGCGATCGTCAAAGCCACGAAGATGAAGAAGCCCATGCACAATGCAGAGCTGAATTTCCCCCAACAGGGAGTTCCCGAACCGCGCCGCATTGCGTCGCGCAGTCGGAATGCTGACGAAGATTTCGCCGTGCTGAAATGTAATGACATCGGTCGGTCCGGCTGTCCTGAGAAATTGAAGATGCAGAGCGGCCATTCTTCGATCAGAGATGAGAAGAACAAAAACTTCGCGCGGTTGTCCTCCCGGTCGACCGCTTCGCGGCGTCTCTCGCAAAGATAATCGCAAAGCGCGCTCGGCAAAACTCTGCAGGCGGGCAACGTTGACTCGAATCTTACGTTGCAGATTCCGAACATGTATCGTCGGCTGCGGCGGCAACGCGCTTGGCGAACGAGCCGGCATCATTTGTGACGGTCATCCGCCTTTGCCCGTCGAACTTCATCGACGGAACGCAATAAAGAATAGAGTAAGTGCAACCGCGGCACCGTTGCGCCGGCGGCAAGTGCGCGGCGAAAGGGTTCCCCCCATATCGGTTCCAGCTCGAGCTCTTTTCCGGCCTCGAAATCGAGGAGGGTAGAAGGTTTGTAGTGACCCATTGTCGCGGTCCGCTTCATCTGTTCCTGAACGGCAGAGTCTTCCAGCGGAAAACCGCACTTGTTCGCTGCGGCAATGACCTCTTCCATCAGCTCGACCGTGGCCTGCCGCAGATTTTCGTCGGCCAGAATCGTGGCGGTGTCGATCCCGCCCGCGAGAATGGAGAGTCCATTGAACGGAATATTCCAGACCAGCTTGCGCCACCGCTCCAGGGCAAGGTTTTCCACAGCACCGCACTGAATCCCACAGCGCTGGAACTCCGCAACGATGTCGTACGTTCGTTGCCGAGGTTTTCGTTCGAACTCGCCAATCGTGATGTGGCCATGATCATATCGTTCGATCACGCCGGGGGAGGTTCGTCTCAGACAGATAAAGCAGAGTCCCGCCAGCACGCGATCTGGGCCGAAATGTGACGCCAGGAAATCCTCATTTCCAAGGCCGTTCTGTAATGTCAGAAGAAGGGTCCCGTCATGAAGAAGAGGTGGAATTAGATCGAGCAAACTGGCATTTGCCGTCGCTTTGATTGCAATCAGCACGAGATCGCAAGGCCCGATTTCGCGGGTGGCGCCGTAGCAATTTACCGGCGACAGGCGGACGTCTTCATCAGGGCCACGAATCCGGAATCCCTGGCGCTGAACTGCCGAAAGATCGCTCCGCACCAGAAAGCGAACATCTGCACCACCTGCGGCCAGCTTGCCGCCGTAGTAAGTGCCGATCGCCCCGGAACCGACGACAGCAATGCGGAGAGGCGCTGCCATTAGAACCCATCTAATAAATAAGAGGGAGTGCGTGGCAAGAGATTTAAGCCTGCGGCGAGAGCCTGTGGTCCCACCATTCCTCAGCGCACTCCTTCCTGTTTATGAGATGGGTTCGAGAGACTTATCGATTCATTTAAGGCCGAGCCCAAGGTTAGGAGAGCCTCACATTGGAGGCCGCGCTTCCGATTGAAAGTTACGTGTGATCAGTCGGGCGCCCTTGTTGAATGTGACGTAGGCCCACGCCCATTGAAAAAGCACGGCAACCCGATTGCGGAAACCAACAAGGAAAAGAACGTGAACGAACAGCCAGGCCAGCCACGCCGGAAATCCGCTGAAATGCAGCCACCGAAGATCCGCCACCGCCTTGTTCCGACCGATGGTAGCCATGCTGCCCTTGTCCCAATACCAGAAGCGTTGCGCTTTCCGGCCGTCCACCATCGACAAGATATTGCTGGCGGCGTGACGCCCCTGTTGCATGGCAACCGGTGAGACACCGGGCAGAGGTTCGCCCGTTTGATGGGGAAAATTCGCGAGATCGCCGATTACCTGGACTTCCGGATAATCGGGAATGGTCAGATCGTTGTTCACCAGGACTCGCCCAACACGATCGACTGCAACTCCGAGTGACCGGCCAACGAATGACGCGTTATTTCCAGCCGCCCAGATTTTTACGCGGCATGGGATGAATTCTTCCCCGACTTGCACGCCGGTCTCGGTCAGGTTGGTCGCATGCACTCCAGTTCGCACCTCCACCCCGAGATCACGCAATTGCTGCATCGCGCTGGCCGACAAGTCTTCCGGAAAACCGGCCAAAACCCGCGGCGAACCTTCGATCAACAGGATACGCGCTTTGGATGGATCGATATGGCGAAAATCCTTGGCCAGGGTGTAACGCGATATTTCAGAAATGGCGCCAGCCATTTCGACACCAGTGGGACCGCCGCCGATGATGACAAATGTCATGGCCGCCTGGCGCGCTGCTTCATCCGGGGTCTTCTCCGCGTACTCGAATGCCATCAAGATTCTGCGCCGAATCTCGACCCCGTCTTCCAGACTCTTGAGGCCGGGCGCCAGTCTTTCCCATTCCGGATGACCAAAATAAGAATGGCGAGCGCCAGTCGCGAGGATCAAATAGTCGTAATTCAACTCGCCGTCCGCCATGATTACCTTTTTGGCGCGCACATCGATGGATTCCACTTCGGCCAGGTAGACTTCCATGTTTTTGAATTTGCTTAAAATACCTCGAACGGGCGCCGCGATGTCGGCTGGCGAAAGCGCCGCCGTCGCGACCTGGTAAAGCAATGGCTGAAAGAGATGGTAGTTGGTGCGGTCGATAACAGTTACGCGAACGTTTTCGCCCGCGAGCTTTTTTGCTGCCTCGAGCCCGCCGAACCCGGCACCAACAATGACAACTTGCGGCGTTTTTGTTTCCGCATTCTCCATCCGACAATCTTCCAGCAAGTCGTCCGGATGAAAGCAACAAATTCCCCGCAGTGAAGAGAGAAAAGCGGACGGCCCAGTCCGTGCCTACCTTGGCGGGCTGGCGCAGAAACCATTTGTTATTGACGCGTCGGCAAATATCTTTCGCGTCTTATGCCGAAGTCCATCGCCCGCAGCAAGACACGGAAGGCCGTCGCAAAAAGATTCAAGATCACCGGGCGCGGCAAGGTCATGCGTGCACAAGCGTCTCGACGCCACCTGCTTTCCTCGAAAAACTCCAAACGCAAACGGCAGTTGAGCAAGGCTGCGCAAGTGGACAAGACGGACGTGGCTCGCATAAAGGCGAATTTGCCTTTCGGCTAAAAATAAGGTCAGCGTGCTTCACCGAGCCCGGCATCGCGCACGATGTCCGTGCCAACAGCGCCTAACGGAACTGCGGAGGAACCGCCGGGACTGTCTCTTCCCGTTCGGTGCGCGTCGTTGTCGTCGTCGTGGAGGTTGTGGTCATCTGCCGCGCCCGCTCGATTGAGTCAGGAGCGGGTTCGGGACTGTAAAGGTCCCGCCGGGTCACAAGCGTGGTACATGAACACTGCATTATGACGAGCGCGGCCAGGACCAGAAATCTCACGTGGTCGATGCAAGCAGAAGCCAACACGGCTGTCAACGCGCTCGCATGAGGATTCAAAAGCTATTGCACCGCGGCCGTCTTGACGCGAGTTTGCCAGCTCCGTCAGGGGCTATGGATCGAGGACTTACGAACCCCGCCAGGGCAGGAATGCAGCAACGGTAGTCTGATCCTCTTTGCCGTAGTTCTCTGGCGGACTTTTTTCCCCTGCGAATTGCCCGTCGTTCCGTGGCCTTAACGCTCAGGCGCAGAATGCGACGGATTCTTGAACAGGCTACTTCCGCTTCACCAAGTCGGGTTGATTCAGGTCCAGATTCTCCTGCGCGATCACTCGGACTCCTCCGAAATTCTTCTTCAGCGGCTCGATGAATGCCGGCGCTTTCCCGGCAATGATCAGGCTTGGCGTCGATGCCAAATATTTCTCGGCAAAGGCGGCGACATCCTTGCTTGTAATTGCGTTGATTCGCGGAATGAATTGGTTCAACCGCTCCAGGGGCAGGTTATATGTGGCAAGGGAAGCGAGCGCCTGAGCGATGCCTTCATTCGTCTCCAACCCACGCGCATACCCGCCAATGAGGAGAGCCTGACGCGATTTCAACTCATCGCCCTGCACGGGGTCGGTCGAGAGACGCTTGAGCTCGCCAATGAGCAATTTTGCCACCTCGCTCGCCGATTCGTTCTTTGTTTGTGCTGCAGCCAGGAATGGACCGATATCGCGCCGGGCATCGAGCGAACTCCGTGCTCCGTAACTGAGCCCTCGTTTGATGCGAATTTCACGATTCAAGCGCGAGGCAAACCCGTTGCCCAAAGCGGCGTTCGCGACCAATCCTGCGTAATAATCGGGCGACGCACGATTGATTGCCGGTTTTGAGACCGTGACAGCCGCCTGTCCTGCCTGCGGCATGTCGACGACGACATTTGCCGGTTTCCAATCACTTCGCGGAGGAGGACGGGTTTCGACGGCGGCGGCATCAGACTTCCATTTGCCGAAGAACTTTTCGGCGTAGCCTTTCGCCTGCTCGAGCGAAAGATCTCCGACGAAAATAAGGGCCGCGTTCGCCGGAGCATAATGGCTTTTGTAAAACTTCAGGACGTCTTCGCGTTGCAGGGCTTGCAGTGTCTCGATGGTGCCGCCAGCTGCGTGCCCGTACTCTCCTGCGCCGAAAACGACGCGGTCCGAGACAAAACTCGCGACAGCTCCCGGCTGCTGTAACGCAACGCGCAATCCGTCGAGTCTCTGTTTCTTCAATCGATCGATTTCTTCCGGCTTGAACGCCGGATGCAAAACTACGTCAGCCAGTATCGCCAAAGCCGCGTCTGCTTTGTTCGACATGATGAGCACGGATGCGGTTGATTCATCCCACCCCGCGCCGGATGAAATATCGCCGCCCAGTGATTCAATCGCGCTCGCAATCTGCGGCGCCGACATTGATTCGGTTCCCTTGGTCAGGAGCGCGCCTGTCATGCTCGCTGTCCCGGCCGCCTTATCCGGATCCACCTCGGCTCCGCTGCGCACCAGCACTTCCGCGGCGAGCAAGGGCAGGCCCGGACGTTCTGTGACGATGATGCGCAATCCATTTTCGAGCCTGGTCTCCTTGGGCTGAGCAACATGCACCTCGTGCGGCGCAGAAGGCGCCGGTGGCGCATCGACACCGCCGATGGCGAAAATCGTACACGTCGTGCCGGTCAAAATTGCCAGCCAGATCGAATGGGAAAACAACATTTTCATTTCGGTTTTCCCTCCCCTGCCTGTGAGCCGGCTGATTTCAGTGCTTCCGGCAGGTATTCGATAACGACTCGCTTTCTGCCGGCAATGTACCGGTTTAGGACCGCCTTAATTTGTTCCGTTGTGACAGCTTGCGCTCGAGCAAGATCGGTATTCACTCGTTCAGCATCCCCATAGAGTACTGCCGCCTCGCCAAGCGCGCTGGCTTTGCCGTTCGCAGTCTGCAATTCACGCAGTTTTCCGGTCAGAAATTGATTCTTCGCCTTCGTAAGTTCTTCTTCGGTCACGCCATTCTTCAAAACATTATCGAGCTGTGCATCGAAGGCCTTTTCCGCGTCCGCCACCGATTTTCCACTGGCCAGGATCACGCGGAAATTGAGCAAGCCCAGATCCTGCCGCAGATCGGCGTCAAAAGAAACCCGCGCCGCGATCTGTTGCTCGTAAACAAGGGATTGATAAAAGCGTGAGGATTCGCCGTCGGAAATGATCGTATCGACGAGCTCCAGGGGCGCATTGTCCTCACTGCGGATAGAAGGTCCAAGGTAAGTTATGGCAAAGGCAGGCAGGGGAGCCTTTGCACTGTAAAGAACCTTGCGGACGTCTTCTTTCCGCGGAGGTTCGGTCACAGCCACCCGCGGTATTTTGACAGCGGGCTTCGTGATCGCTCCAAAATATTTTTTCGCCCACGTCTCCAAATCTCCCGGTCGGAAATCGCCCACGACGATCAAGGTCGCGTTGTCCGGGCGATAGAAAGTCGAGTGAAAAGCCCGCACCTCTGCAAGCTGAGAGGCATCCAGCTCGGCAATGTTTCCGATGGTTGGCCGCTTATAGGGATGAACTGCATACGAACTTTGCTCGATCGCGAGCCCGAATTCACCGTAGGGATTCGCCAGAATTCGTTGCCGGTATTCCTCCTTCACCACATCACGCTCGGAATTGAAATTTGCGTCATTCAACGCCAGCGACGACATGCGCTCAGCTTCCGCCCACAAAATCGGTTCAAGATAATTTGAAGGTACGACCTCGTGATACACCGTCATATCGGCCGCGGTGAATGCATTGTTTTCGCCTCCAATATTCTCGGTCAACTCCTCGAAAGTGTCCGGCTTCAGATGGTCGTTCCCTTTAAACATCATGTGCTCGAAAAGGTGCGCAAACCCGCTGCGCCCGTCGGGATCGTCTTTTGAGCCGACGTGATACCAAACCTGGATGGCCACCGTGGGGCTGGAATGATCTTCCACGGAATAGATCTCAAGCCCATTGTCCAGAGTCGCCTTCTTGAAAGAGATTGGGGGAATCGTTACCGGAGCCGGCGCATTCGAACTTTCGCTGGCGCCTTGAACGAGCGACAGAGCAAAAGCAAGTGTAACAAAGAAGAGACTAATTTTCACGAGAGACGGCGCCAAAGGCAATGCCATTGCGGTCGAAAGAAAGCAATGACATTTCGATCTTTGACATTTCAGACAAAGAAACGTTCGTCTGAGAATTGTCTGAAGGGGACCGCAGATTGGCCGTGGGTGTATCCGAAATCTGAGTAAGGTGGATCGGCTTCTCCCCCTGGCGCGCCGGAGCCTTGGCGAAGGAGGCGAGGGCGATGCTAATATTGGCGGCAGAGCCGCACGTCTTTACCAACGCGCTCGGAGAGCGCGTTCCACCTTGCCTGGCTCAATGTGACGAGGCTTCTACCCCCAGGTACTATCGGGTCCTGCTTGACGGATTAGCTGTCCCCAATCACTGTTTCACTTTCCGCGCCAGCAGCGGCGACGGGCCTGTAGCTCAGTTGGTTAGAGCATGCGCTTGATAAGCGCAGGGTCACTGGTTCGAGCCCAGTCAGGCCCACTCTCTCTCGAATCGGAGCCGGACTGAGCGCCGATGATCAAGGTGCTCATTGCGGGCGTGATTTCTACTTTTCTGCGGGCTCCAACTTTCGATAGAAGGGCGAGAGTAATTCGCAAATCAAAATGGCGGCGACAACGCCGAAGCAATCGACCATCACGTCGTGCGCCGACGATGTCCTTGAGGGGACAAACGATTGGTGAAACTCGTCCGAAACGGCAAAAGCTGCGGCAATAAGAAATGTGCCTGTGGATACCAGGCGGTTGGAAAGTTCCGAAAAAGTGCCACGCAAGGCCCTCCACAAAAGCGCGGCAAGGACTGCGTACTCGCAGAAGTGTCCCAGTTTGCGCAGCATAAAATGAATCGCAACGATTGCATTATAAGAAATCGTCGGATCGAGCCAGCGTAGAAAAGGAATCAGAAAACGGGAGGTATGTTCGGCCGACAACACATCGGACGAACCGGCAAAAATCAACAGCATCCAGGCAACGACTGGCATCCATCTACTGACGAGGCGACCTATCAACATGTTCAAATAGAAAGTGGGTATTCTATGAGAATCAGTAATTTGCACAAACCGAGGATTGGGGAGCACGCCCCGTCCCGGGCGTTAGCGAAAGCGTCTCGCTTTCGGACACTCCCCTTTGGATCGTTTCGGCGAGACGCCGAAACCCACGCCCGAGACGGGCGTGCTCCCCAGCCGCTTCTGAATTGAAAATTGGACGTTGAGCGTTGGACGTTGGACGTTTGCTGCCGTCAGCATGACGCAGCTCGATCGCACCGCTCCCCTCACCTTCGAACCGATCTTTATGGAGCGAATCTGGGGAGGGCGTCGTCTCGAATCGGAGTTCGGCAAAAGACTCCCACCCGGCAAGCGAATCGGCGAATCCTGGGAAATCTCGGACCGGCCCGAAGCGCAAAGCCTGGTCCGCAATGGACCACTGCTCGGAAAGAGTTTGCACGAGCTCTGGATCGCTCATCGGAAAGAGGTTTTTGGCGAGTCGCCAAAAACAGCACGCGAGTCGCGCGCGCTCCCCGATCGTTTCCCTCTCCTGATTAAATTGCTCGACGCACGGGACAAGCTTTCGCTGCAAGTCCATCCCCCGGAGAACGTCGCCCGCGATCTCGGCGGCGAAGCAAAGACAGAATTTTGGTATGTAGCCGCGGCCGAACCAGGGGCAGAGCTTCTGGTCGGGTTACGCGAGCCGACGTCGGCCGACAAATTCAAACAGGCTTTGAAAACGGAGGCAGCGGCCGAACACGTGCATAAAATCCCGGTTAAAGCCGGCGATGCCATGTTCCTGCCATCAGGGCGTTTTCACGCGATCGGCGGCGGCAATCTGCTGGTGGAAATACAGCAGAACAGCGACACGACCTATCGAGTGTTCGACTGGAATCGTGTGGATGAAGACGGCCAGTCCCGGGAGTTACATGTGAATCAAGCGCTGCAATGCATTGATTTTGAAGATTGCCGGCCCGGCCTCGTCCAGCCCGAAGGTGAGTTGCTCGTCAGAAACGAACTCTTCGAAGTTCAAAAGTGGGATCTGGCCGCGGCGCGCGACATTTCGCCGCAGGGCGAGTTTGCCATCGCCTTTTGCCTAACCGGCGCGGTTCACTGCGGCGGAGTTGATTTACGAGCCGGGGAATTTTTTCTGATCCCGGCTTCGTCGGCAGTCCGTCAGATAAGGCCGGTTGCGGACGGAACATCTATTTTGCGCGTAACGATTCCCCGATAGATCGCAGTGTCACTGCGACGGCCTGCAAATGGGTTACACGCGCAATCCCCGCACAAGCTGGGAACGAGGCATAAACCAAAGCCGCTGAACCCGCGTGATCTTCCAGGAATTCTTGTTCGGGACGAGGATATAAAGAAACGCTTGCATATTCGGGTCCGGGCCGAAAAACAAAACCTGAGCTACGAGCGCACCGTCTTCCACTTTTACCGAGCCGAATTCCAGGCGCGCCCGCGGCGCTTTTTGCACGGCATCGGCCCGAATGATGGCTTCCAATTGAGCGAAATTGAATTTTTGGAGGTCGCTCGACGCAAACTCATAGGTGCCCAGGCTGGTGAAGCCTGCAGTTCTCGTGTTGTCGACCCCAATGGATTGCCTGTAAGACGAGGAAATCGCCCCGCCCGCACACAAGGCGCAACAACTAACAACGATTGTGAATCGAGTCGGAGCGTTCATTTCGAACCCACTGGCGCCGACAATCGGCGCAAATATTGAAAGCTGTAAATACCGGTAGCATGACCGTCACCCCATCGCGGTTGCACGGCATATCCGCCCACGAGTTCGAACCCAATGAGATCAAAGCTCGCATTCGAGTAGCTCACATTGGGCCTGGAAATGTTTCCCAACACATCGGGTTCGCCGCCGCAGGCAGCACAGGGACACGCTCGTCGCAGTTGCTCCAAAATAAGGTACGATTCAGTGCCATCATTCCACTGAATGGCGAGTTCAGGGCCGATTTGCTGGATATTAGTTGGCTCCAAACGCATGTGGGTTCGCGATCTTAACAGGACCCCGGGATAAAGAGCAACTTCAGAGCCTTTCGCGACGGGGCCAGCCGTTGATGGGCCGGGTTCAGTCCTCCCCGGCCGTTTCCGACGTCCGACGCGCCTTCAGAGTCGCTCGCTCACCGAAAATGGCGGTACCGACACGAACCAAAGTCGCGCCTTCCTCCACTGCGATGGGAAAGTCATTCGTCATCCCCATCGAAAGATGAGACAGCCTCAAACCGAATTCTTGGTCGAGCGCGTCCCGCAGCTCGCGCAATTGCACGAATATCTTGCGGGATTGCTCTGCTTCTCTCGCGAGTGGAGGTATCGTCATCAATCCCTCGATGGATAAGCGAGGAAGGGCGAGTAGCGATTCCATTTCCGTGCGGACGCGCTCGGGTTTGAAACCGAACTTGCTCCCCTCGCCCGCTACATTCACCTCCAGGAGGATTCGGGCGTCGGCCCCCGCTTCGTCGGCGATTCGATTGATGTCCTGGGCAAGCTCGAGCGAGTCAATTCCATGAAAGAGTTCGAACAATGGGAGGGCATGTCGGATTTTGTTTTTCTGCAGGTGACCGACGAAATGCCAGCGAAGATTTGACGGCGTCTCGGGAATTTTCACGCGCGCCTCCTGCACGCGGCTTTCACCGAAAACTTGCTGTCCGGCGGCGGCCGCTTCGCGCACGCGCTCCGCGTCGTGGGTCTTGGAAACAGCAACCAGTTCTATGTCGTCGATTTTGCGGCCAGCTTTTTTTGCGGCGGCCGCGATTTGCTCACGAACCCGCTCGAGATTTTCCTGAACCGATTCCATCGAGCGAATCTTACTCAAATCGTCACGGAATTGTAACGCTGTCTTTAAACCGCCCCGGAAATGAATTCCGGGTGGCCTGTCGAAAAGGCTAGATCAGGATAGGCGTGTTGCCCAGGGGCCTTTTTGTCATGTCGAGCGCAGTCGAGACATCTTTTACTACTAGTAACTCTTGGAATGAGAGATTCCTCGACTTCGCTCGGAATGACAAAGGAGATCGATCAAGCGTGGAATGTTGCTGCCCCTTTGGGCAACACGCCCAGGATCACTTGACGATCGTCACCGCTGCCGATCGAACGCGTTTCGGGAGCTTGTATCCATCTCCCTTGATCAGCGTCATGGTCGCCGATTCGTTTCTTTCCGCGAGCTGATCAGGAATCGCGTGCAGGACGACATTGGCAGACGTTTGGCCGGCAGGAATGGTCACCTGCCCAGGAGCTCCTGCCAGAGTGTAGTCTGCTCCTTCCCGAGCCGTGCCGCTCATCGCATAATTGATTGTAATCGGCTGCGAAAGAATTCCGGAGCTGGTAATCGTAAAAACCGCATCGTTTCCTTCGCTGACCCGAATTGGTGAAACCGAGATCCTGACTGTTGGCACGACGAATGGCGACGGCGAGGGACTGGGCGTCGGAGTCGCCGAAGCTGATGGGCTCGGCGTTGGAGTCGGAGTTGGGGTTGGAGTAGGAGTAGGAGTAGGAGTTGGAGTTGGTAAAGGCGTCGGAGTTGGGGATGGCGCCGGGCTGGGGGTCGGTGTTGGTGTCGGGGAAGTCCCTTGCACATTCACAATCACCGCGTCATAGGCAACGGCGTGCACCCCATCGTTCACACTAAGCAGAAAAGTATAGGAGCCAGACTGATTGAAAGTCGCGGAAGTGCTGGGGGCGTTGGGATTCGCTAACGCGACCGAACCAGGGCCGGAGTAGAGCGTCCATTGGATGGTGGCAGTCCCGCTTGGATCGGCAACGACGCCGGAGAGATTCGCGCTCAGACCTCCGACCGCTTGATCGGCGCCCGCATTGGCGGTTGGCGCATTCGGCGATCGCGGGCCTTCGTTAGGCCCCGTCGTCTGAATCACCTCGAAATTATTAACATCAATGGTCGAGAGATTGTTGAACGCCGTTGCCGAAAATCGATCATCCGGACAAACCGAAACAGAAAAGAAGCCTCCGTTGTCCGCCACGATGGCGCCGTATTTTTTCAGCGCGAGAGCCACCGCTTTCTCTTCCTTTGTCCAGGTTGCTGGAATGGCAAAACTTGCTTTCAAGCGCAGTCGTTGCCCCATCGCCGGATAATTAATCGAGGTCGCTGGGATGCTGGAGGCGTAATGTGTCGCGGGATAAACGTATTCACGTCGCGTTTTGGCCACGACCAGCCGCAGAGCGTGTTCGACCATGCTGCGCTGACATTCGTCGTAGCGCACCAGGGCGGGGAACATGGGCAGTCCAGCAGCATCGCCGGACGTCCAACCGGCCGGTCGCAAGGCGTTGGAACTGAGATTGAACTTCGCCCCGTTCGAGGATTGCCAGCCGCTTTGGGTCAATTTTGCCTGCCACATTTCCCAGATTGCGCCAACGCCGGGCGCGACGACGATGGCATGACGATCGCCTCCGGTATTGTTCACATCCATTTGCCACTGCTGCAGGGTCAGTCCGCCGGTGTCCTTGGGCCAGGACTCAATGGGCATGTTTGACGGAATCGGGTAACTGCCGTTGGGATAAACGCCGCCATCCAGGTCGGATTCGTCGGGATAGTCCAGAAACGGAATCGTCACGCGCATCTGGCTGTCCGGAACCAAAACGAAATTCATTTCGTAAAACGGACGCAACGTTTGCCGGCTTGAGGACAAATCGGCTTTGATTTGTGCGACCATGGCCGCGGAGTTCGTCAATACCGGCCGTCGCGAGATGTCTTCATTCCAGGGATTGGTCACCGGAAAAATCTGCATTGCAGACACGATCGCATCTGCCTGCGCGGTATTGAACAAGGTGGGCGTGGTGACGACCGGCGCTGGGCCAAGGATTCGGCCCTCCTGATTAATTCGCTCGGCTTGACCGGAGAGCGGGATGACCGCCGTTAGCAGCAATCCGTGTAACAATAAGGAGCGGTTTTGCAGGGAGAAGGGTCGCATGTTGTCGTCCCCCTGGCGGTGACGTGCACGTCGATAAAAAGGGGTTGGAGAACATTTAGATACAGCAGTTCTTACGCCTTTGCAGCGATATGTTGAACCGCGGTTCGTGCCCTCGCCGATCTGCGCGCAGCGGCTACAACACGCCCACTGCCCGGGAGATCAGCAGAATGACGATACTGAGCGAGATAAAGACCTGGACTATGGCCAGGACTTTTGCCCAGCGTGCGAGCAACGGGGCGTCGGTCGGACCGAATGTGGAGCTTTGCGTGAAAGCGATGAAAAGATAGTCCACAAAACGTGGCCGCCACCGTTCGCACTCAAATCGACCACGCTCAGATTTTTCGAGCTGCATTTGCGGGAAAAGGAAACTGTTGCTTCCAAATTCCTTGCGTTCCTGACGAACGGTTGGTCCGCCACCATCGAGCCGCCAGTACCACAGCGCGAAGACGATGACGTTGGTCAGCCACAGTTCCGCACCGGAAAGGAGCAATTGGAGCGGCCCTTCTTTGTGCGACGGCAAAGCTTTGACTAGAAGAATCACCGAAGCGATCAACGCCACAGTAATCAGTGAACTAATGGTGATTCCTAACCATCTATTTAGAGAACGCTTTCCCGTGCGATGGCTCACCACGGTCGGCACAAGTAAAATCAGGATTAAACTGGGCAAAAGCCATGGAGGGCCGACAATCAGCGCGCGAGGCAAGGCCAAATAAATTCCGCCTACGGCTAAAAACGCGAGCAAGGCCTGCCAACGCGGCTCTGGTTTATCGATGTGATCGGGATTGGCGGGCATACCTCGATATATCAATAAATTCGCGCAGCGCGAGTCTCGGCCTGTATTGCCATACGTTCGATCATTGAAATCCAACAGTGTAATGCGCCAAACTTTTGATTGACCAGGTGTCAGTGAAACCGCTGATGTAAGCCATGGTAAAGAGCGTGCTAAGATGGCTGGGCGGAATTGTTCTGGCCTTGCTCATCGCAGGCGCAATCCTGCTCGTTAACCTGATCTGGTTCCGACCTTGGAATCTCAATCTGTTTTACGAGAAGATTTTTGCCGAGACAGTTTTCGAGGAACCCGAACTCCTTTCTTTGCTGGGGCTGGTCGAACAGTTCGGAATCACCGGGCACAACGGCAAATTGAACGACGAATCACCCGCCCATCAACAGGCCGTAATCGATCGCTGGAACAAAGACCTTGCTCAGTTGCATGAATATCCATTGGATCGGCAATCGGCTTCGCAGCGTCTTTCCACACACGTTCTCGACTGGTTTCTGACCGAGCAGGTCAACGGTGGCAAGTGGCAGTGGCACAATTATCCGGTCAACCAAATGTCCGGCATCCAGAGTGAATTCCCATCTTTCATGGCGAATATCCACCGCCTGTTCACACGAAAGGATTGCGAGTACTACCTGATGCGACTCGACGCCCTTCCGAAGAAGTTCGATCAACTGCTCGAAGGATTAAAAGTACGCGAAGAGAAACAAATCATCCCTCCGCGCTTTGTTGTGGAAGAAGTGCTCAAGGAGATGAACGAATTTGTCACGAAGCCCGCTTCGCAAAATATTCTCGCCACTTTGTTCAAAACACGCGCGCAGAAGATTCCGGAATTAAGCGATAGAGATCGGGACGAATTCCAGTCACGCGTCGAATCGGCCGTAACGAATCGTGTTTATCCGGCCTACCGAAAGCTCATCTCCTATTTTGATGGTCTGCTGCCGAAAACAACGATGGACGATGGGGTTTGGAAACTTCCCGATGGCGATGCTTTCTATGCCTACGCCTTACACGAGAACACGACCACGTCGCTCAAGCCGGAAGAGCTTCATACCATTGGGTTGAATGAAGTGGCCCGAATCGAAGGGGAGATGCGAGTACTTCTCGATGGAAACGGCTATGCTGGAATTCCCATTGGGAAAGCGATGGAAAAGATGGCGAAAGAGCCCCGTTTCCTCTTTGCCAACGACGATAGTGGTCGCGCCGAAGTTTTGGCCGAGTACACGCGACTGATTAACAGCGCAACGGAACATGCCCGGTATCTATTTCGCACCGTTCCAAAAGCGAAATGCGAAGTGCGGCGCACGCCGGAGTTCAAGGAAGCAACCTCTTCGGGCGCTTATTATAACCCGGGGGCACAGGACGGCAGTCGACCGGGGATATTTTTCGCGAATCTGCGCGACCTGAATGAGATGCCAAAATGGAGCATGCCGACCCTTGCTTACCACGAAGGGGTCCCTGGCCATCACTGGCAAATTTCCATCGCCCAAGAACTGAAAGGCCTTCCTCAGTTCCGCAAGGTGATCCCATTCACCGCTTACATGGAGGGATGGGCACTCTATAGTGAGTGGCTGGCGAAGGAGGCCGGATGGTACGAGGCCGCTCCTTTCGGTGATCTCGGGCGGTTGCAGGGAGAACTATTCAGGGCCGTCCGCCTCGTTGTTGACACTGGCATTCATGCCAAACGCTGGCCGCGCGCGCAGGCCATAGACTACATGCGCGAGAAGACAGGCATGGGCGAAAAAGAAGTGACATCTGAAATTGAGCGCTACATCGTTACTCCGGGGCAGGCCTGTGCCTATAAGGTGGGCATGCTCAAGATTCAGGAATTGCGGATCCGCGCACAAAACCAGTTGGGGCAAAGGTTCGATCAACGCGACTTTCACGAAGCGGTGTTGAAAAACGGCGCGTTGCCACTCGAAATTCTCGACGAGCAGGTGGATGAATATATTCAACGTACGAAACGCGGTAAGGCTCCCCCTTCATGACCATCCATGAGACAGCAGAAGAGAACTTGGCGAATCCGTGTCCACCTAGAGTTCTAGTCTTTGAATTGTGCGAAAGACCCTGATCAGATTGGCGATCGTCAGCATCCTGATGGTTGCGATCGTCGTGGCGTGGATGTCGGCGGGACGGCAGGTTTCCATCGTTCTCGATTCGTTCCGAACGGTTGAAACAGGATCAGAGCGAATTCGATCGATTCGCTACGATGGGAGTGGAACGGGAGGAATTCTGCACGTCAACGAGGTGGGATTGAATCTCGCTCCGTCGGTGTCGGGTCATCCGGCGCCAAGCATTGGTTCGACAAAAGATGGGCAGCTTGCTTTGGCCTCGGAAGGCAAGGTCTTCGCCTTCGGGCCGTTGCCAAAGACGGCTGACGATAACACCGATGTTCTAGCAACCGCACCACAAACCGGTGACGATGCAACGATCAGCATGCGCCATAGCGTTCTGAGCTGGCCAACTCCTCTGGATCTGAACTTCATGAGTGGCCAATCGCCGTCCTGGAAACGCTTTTCGTATCAGCGGCTCACCTGGAAACGATCAAACGGCGCTAAACTGGAGATGCTCTGGCGTTACGAACAATATTTTTATTCGAGCAATGGGTGGACGAGCGGAACCATGACTCGTGAAGGCGTAACGGGGTTGATCAAAATCAGGATTGAACCTTAGGATGTTCACGCCGTTCGAAGTAGTGACGGCAGATGAAATACCGCTGTCGGAGCAAGCAGCGGTTTTAAATCAGGCGTTCGCGGGTTACCTCGCCGGCTGGGTTCCGCTCGACGTCGCGATGCTTACGCGATTTCTTTGTGCGCAAGGCACCGACCTTTGCTACAGCCGCTTTGCTCGCGTCCAAGGTTCGCTTGTAGCCTTTGGCTACATCAACCGCACCGGCAACATTTCGCGCCTGGCAGGAATGGGCACGGTGCCCGGAGCGCGCAGGACCGGCGCGGCAAGCCGCTTACTTTGTCACTTGCTGGACGAAGCAGAAGGACGCGGCGATCAAGCAATGGTGCTGGAAGTTTTCGAACAAAACTCGCCGGCCCATGCGCTCTATCATCGTCATCATTTTCGCGAGCTAACCCGTCTTTTCGGATGGCGGAGATCGGCAAACATCAGTGCATCTGAAGCGGCCGCATATCCCATCGAGGAAATCTCCATCTTGCAGATCGGTCAGAGACCGAACGCATTCGAATTCCCTGAGATGCCCTGGCAGATTTCTCGACATGCCATGCTCAAACTGGCTATCGCGCACGCCTTTGCCGGCACGGACGGAGCGAGTGTCGTCGTCGGTGACATGACACAGCCGGCGATTCGCCTGCATGGTTTCTTTAGTGAAACGGCCGACTACGGAACTTTACGGAGGATTCTCACTGCGATCATGGCGAAGTGTCCGAATCGCGAATTTTTCGCGCCGGCAATTTTCCCGGAAAAGTTCGGCGTTGAAATTTTCGGTCCGTTAGAGTTCAAACGCGAGCCGCTCAACCAATTTCTCATGCGCCGGGATCTGCGTTAGAAATGCTTCGCCGTTACCAGGCGTCTTCATGATCCGCGTGTTTTGCGATTGCGATTTCTTCGAAGACGGCGTTAAACAGTTGCCATGCGGCGCGGACTTGCGGTTCTCTTCTGCACGCTCGCCATTTTTCCCGGCGGCTGCACTTCTCAGTCAGCGAGACGCGCGGAGAAGCGCGCCGATGAAGTAGATGCCCGAATTGCCGCGTCGAAATGGCTGACGCTTCTCGACCAGGGCGATTACGAAGAAGCGTTCGAATGGGAAGCTCTGGATTTTCGCATCTCACGGACGCAACAACAATTCGTGCGTTCCATGCAGGCACGTCGGCAACCATTCGGGCGAACGCTCGGCCGCAGTATCATTGGCTCGACGGCGCTGAAAAAACTGGTGGGACTTCCTGAGGGAAATTACGAAAGCATCATTTTCAAGACAGCATTCGAAAACAAGTCGCCGACCGCTGAGCGCGTCATTCTCGTCCGACAAGTCCGTGGCTGGCGCGTGATCGATTACCGAATTTACTGACATGCGCGTGACGAATAGACACGTTCGCGGCATGATCTCGGAGACGGGCACACTCGTCTTCTCGTTGTTCCTGGTCGGTCTGGTCTTCGTCAGCCAGGTCTGTGCTGCGGAAAAGGATCCGGCACGAAAAAAGGCGGCCGCGCCGGGACTGCCGCAGGTCCCAACCTGGTCGGAGGAGGATCTAAAGTTTTTCCTGCACGGCTCGATGAGCACGGAAGTCATTCCCGAAGCCGTCTTCCGCGCGTTTATTAAAATTTATCCGGATTTATTTCCGACAGCCGACTTGACGCATCTCGGATTAGTCGCCGACCCGGCGTTTGGCTGGCCAATCGGTTTCAGCCGGGCGAAAGTAAAACATCTCGGCGGATTGTCAGCCGTTGGCATTAATTGCGCGTCTTGCCATTTCGTCCAGATCAATTCGCCGGGCAGCTCCGAGGCGATTCGCATTCTCGGAGGAACGAGCCATTTCGACGTGGAAGCCTTCTTTGGTTCTGTCTTGATCGCGACGTTCAAAACTTCCGACCCGGCGAACATGAAGCGGTTCCTTGCCGCTTACCTCGATGAGGTTGAAGGCCCGGCAGATACAAAAGACCGCGCTCTCTTCGATCAGGAATGGGAAGTGGAATCCCAACAAATTGCCGCAGCGCTTTCGAGCGATCCATTCGGTTCCAAGGATGTAACGGCTGGAGATCTGCACAACATTTCACCAGATGATTTGAAATTGGATTTGCCAAGACCTGGTTCACCCGAAGCCGGACCAGTAGCAGCCATTGCCACTTCCATGCTCAAACTTTTTCATAACATACGGGCAGCGTTGCACGTGCCCGATCAGCCGCCGGCGAAACCGCCTCCAGCTTCCGGTCCTGGTCGTAATGACGCCTTTGGGCTGCTCTCCGCATCTCTCTTGAATGCGCCGCAACCTTATGCGCCGACCAAGTTCGGCCTGGTCTGGAATGTGGATAAGCGCACCTGGGTCCATTGGGACGGAAATACTAAATCTCCCCTCGCCCGTAACCTGTTGGCGTCGCTCGGGCTCGGTGCGGCGATCCATGGCAAGCGCGCCGATCTCGATTTTGCGGTGGTCAAACGGCAGACGGATTTATCGGAAATGATTCGGCCGCCTCATTACCCATTTTCCATCGACCAGCGGGCGGCCAGCCGGGGCGCGGAACAATTCGCGGCGAAATGCGACTCGTGTCATGGAGGACCGGAAACGGACAAGCGGTTATATTCGATCGCTCAAGTCGGGACGGATCGGCACCGCGCTGAACTGTTTACCCAACTGCAGGCCGGACGTTTCAACAAGTTTCTGGCTGACCTCCAGGCAATCGGCTACGAGCCGCCCAAGGAATTTGGAGTTCGCAGCACCGGAAAATATTGGGCGGCAACGCTGAACGGCGTCTGGGCGCGTTCGCCCTATCTGCACAATGGATCGATTAGAAGCATGCAGGAGCTTCTTACTCCCCCAAAGGAGCGCGCGAAGACATTTCATCGCGGTTCGCGAGTCTATGATGAAAAGAATCTCGGTTATACCGACGAAGGCGCCTACGTCCTCGACACGGCGACAAGCGGGAATTCAAACTCAGGCCACGATTACGGCACTAATTTATCAGGGCAGGAAAAGCAGGATCTGATCGAATACCTAAAAACTCTGTAGTAGCCAGCATTTCCGCAGCGGAGTATGCCAACTCACAGGCATGGCGTCCCGCTTAGATTTTAGATTGTCAGGAGTGCCTGACCTTAGAATACTGCCCGCATGAACTTTACTAAAAACATAGGCATGTTGTTGCTCGCGATTTACCTGATTCTCGTCGGCCTGACCCAACTCGCGGGTTTCGTGTTGCCGCCATTGCTGTTCGGAATTCTTGCACTCGTCGCCGGCATCTTTATTCTTATCGGAAGATAAACCGGTTCCCAAATAACTGATGAAACGGAGCGTCTTCATCAGTCATTCCTCCGAAGACAAAAGTATCGCGGAGCGAGTTTGCGCCTATCTCGAAAAAAACGGCGTTTTGTGCTGGATCGCGCCACGCGATGTCACACCGGGCAAGAACTACGGCGTGGCAATTCTGGACGCGATCGACGAATGCCGGGTATTCGTTCTAATCCTGAGCAGTTACTCGAATGAATCGCGGCAGGTCGTGCGCGAAGTCGAACGTGCAGCCAGCAGCGACTCCATCATCCTCCCCTTTCGCGTGGAAGATGTTCAACCCGCGCGCAATATCGCTTTCTACGTCAGCGCGGCGCACTGGCTGGACGCGACGGAGAAGCCGGTCGAAAGCCATTTCGATGAATTGCTGACCGCGATCCGAAACTGGGAAAAGACCGAAGAATCGCCCGGCGCGCCGCCTCCGCCTCCGACTGCGGTAACGCCTTCCAGGACCCTCCCCGCAGGTCCTCGTCCATGGCCTTTGCTCATTATTTCCGCGGTAGGAGCAGTGATCATTCTGGCTGGACTCACGTACATGTTTACGCGCTTCTTCCAACCGCGAACCGCGAAGCCTTTTGTTTCACCATCAGAAATGTCGCCAGCAGCCACCGCCACGCCGCCTCCGAGCATGGAACCAAGCGCAACGGCGGCTGCTCCGGCCATCTCGCCGCCAAGCCTGAAGGAGAATCCGAGCCCCTCTCTCATGCCACCGCCGGGACGGCGAAAACCCGGTGAACCTCTTCATTCGCCGATAGTGGCAGAGCCACCACCGACGTCCGCGACACCAACCCCTTCGCGCTTGCGGCCAGGTCAGCGCCTCATCTCGCCCACGCCCGCGGCAAGCCCAACGCCGCTCTCAGGAACATTAAATGTTCCGGTTGTTCGCGAGGTTGCGGCCTCTTCTTACCTGAATGATCGCAGCCGGCCGAATCTTGCTTTTGATGGTGATCCGGCCACCGCTTGGATGTCGAAGTCCCACGCGATCGAGCAATCAATCATCGTGCATTTCAAATCTCCTGTCCTGATTCGCAGCGTTTCGATTCTCAACGGTGATGCCCGTGACGAAGAGCATTATCGATTGTGCAGTCGCGCTCGAACGCTCCGAATGATTTTAAGCGACGGCGCTACCCAGATGCTGACGTTTGAAGATGTCTTGAAAATTCAACGGTTCGATTTGACACGACCAACTACGGTAGACTGGATCAAATTTGAAATCGTGTCGGTGTTTCGCGGCTCAAAATCCAACCGTGCTGGAATTTCGGAGATAACCTTCAACCAGCCAGCCCCCTAACCTTCTCGCGGAATCAGAGCCGGTCGTTTTGCGGCAGACTGAGCGTCGTTGCTCGGATCTCGGGAACCCCGAGAATACGAACACCGTTAGGCGGATTCTCGATCGACCAAACCAGCGTGCGTATCATTTGCCGGATGGTAACGAACCCGAGGCGATGCGCTGATTCCCGAGTCCAGGGCAGTCGCTCGGCCAGCCAATAAAATGGCAGCAAGGGATAAGGCCAGCGGTGCCCCGGACCGAGGACGTAGCAGGGGCGGACGAAGGTCGCGGACAATCCGGTTGCGCGGACTAATTCTTCACCGTGTCGCCTAACCTCCAGGAAAGCTTTCATGACCGGCGCCGGTTGGGCCACGCTGAGATAAACGAAATGTCGCACCCCGGCATCGCGCGCCGCCTTTGCGGCCACCTTGATCGAGACGAGATCAACCGCGCGGAATTGGGCAGCCTTAGCCGGACTCGGATGAGTTACTCCGATGAGATGAACAAATGCGTCAGCCGGTGGGATCGTTGTCGTATAAGAATCCAGCTGAAGCGGCTCACCAACAACACCTTCGGCACCCTGCGGTAACAACTTTTCCGAGCCGCTTCGCACCAGCGCTCGCACTCGATGGCCGCGCTCAATCAATTCCCGAATAAGACGGCTACCGATGTAGCCTGTTCCACCGGTGATAAAGACGTTCACGACGTTGCCTTGCGCGTGAACGTAACGGCAGGCGTCAAACGCTCAGCGTTATTTAAATTCGGCCAGCCGAAACCGTTTTCGCACATACGTCGCGACTTCGGCGTCGTCCGGATATTTGAATTCAATGACGCCGTTTTCAATCGGGGAGCTGATCTGCAGGGCTTCGAGCAAGCGCCCTCCGCCTTCGAGCAGGAGAATGCCCTGCTTATATTCGCGTGTCAGTTGAGCAAACTTTTTTGTGTCTTCGCGCGTCAGAGTAATCAAGACACCTTTTCGTTCCCGATCCAGACGCACATCACTTACGCCTTTGATGACAAGCAGAGGCCGCTTGTTATCGAAATTTATGTGCTGGGTATCCGCCGTCTTTCCGGGACCCGCCGCAAATATTCGGAAGAGCGGCGTCTTTACGTCGGCCGGCATGATGTCCGCCGCAAGCAAGTTCATGGAGAGAATGTAAATGCCGGCCAGAGCCAGGCCCACGATCCGAGTGTTCATAAAGTTTAACAACATTCCTGAACCCAATCGCTTTAGCAACCGGCTGACCCGCGGCGCCGGTCGACGGAGAACGACTAAGAACCGCCGCGCGCGGCGAGCATTTCCATCATTTGCCTGGCCAGCTTGGGTCCCATCCCAGCCTCTTCATGCTTAAAATAAACGAAAACATCGCGCCACCGCTCCCGCTGCTGGCACACGAAATCCGTCCACTTTTCGACGTCGCTCGTCACATAGTCTTCGCGACGAAGACGAAGATAACCGTAATCGGCCGTTAAGATTGAGGGAGTAACGAATTCCTCCGTCTCGGCAATGCAGAGCGAGACATTGCCTGCTTTGAGGATTTCCCAGACGTCGTCCCCAAACCAGGAGTCGTGCCGAAACTCGAACGCGGCACGCAGGTCGGTTGGAAAGCAGTTGATAAAATCGGCCAGTAACAAAGTATCCTTCTTAAAGGTAGGCGGTAATTGAAAGAGGATCGGCCCCAGTTTTTGACGAAGCCCTGACACCACTTCGTGAAAGTAGCGCATCGTGTCCCCACAATCGCGCAGCTTCGACCAATGCGTAATCTTCTGGGGCGCCTTGAGTGCGAACCGAAATTCTTCGGGAGTTAGATTGTTCCAATTCTCGATTGTCTTCGCTGCCGGAATGCGGCGGAAAGTGTAATTGATCTCCGTTGTTCGAAATCGCTCGGCATAGAAAGGCAGCATTTTTGCCGCCGAAAGGTCTTCCGGATAAAAGTTGCCCTTCCATTCGGCATATTGGAAACCGGAGGTGCCAATCCACGTATTCACTTCAAATGCCTTGATCGAGGTTTCAATCTAGCAAACGGCAGAACCGTGTCATACGTCAAACAGCAAGGTGACTGACCAGCAGCACACCATCGCTCGGGGTCTACTGTCCTAACGAGCCGCCGCCGGCTCCGGTCCCGGGGTGATTGTTAATCGCCTGCCCTTGCGCCAGGCAATGACGGCGCCGATTCCGATGGTGATCACCAGACCGATTCCGAATTCGTCAATGATGTACTTCGTGGGACCGGTATCCCGAGTTAGCGGCGTCAGGATTCCCTGAATGAACAGGTTATGGCTGGCGTGAAGGATCGCCGCCGGCCAGAGACTGCCTGAGCGCAGCGTGAGCCACGCCAGAATGTAACTATCGGCCACAACCATGATCGTGAAACAGCTCAGGCTAAACCACGGAGATGTGCCACCGTTGTAACTGGAAAAGAGCACGGCCCCATAATGGTAAGCGGCCCACATTAGCCCGCTAATGAAGCCGATCGCCGGGAAACCAACCACTTTGGCAAGTTCCGGAACGAGGAATCCGCGCCATCCGATCTCTTCCCCGAGTGCGCGCGAAATGCCGCCAACGAAACGCAAAGAGGCAGTGAGGAGGACGAAGGAAATAATCACCCAGCCTGGGGACAGGTTCGTCCAGCCGAACTCTGCCGCAGTCTGCTTCACAAATTCCGGGGGCGCCCAGCCACCGAGACCGGTGAACCAGACGGCAAGGTAAACGGGTACGCTATAGGCAATCGGTATCAAATAGCCGAGCCAGGCGTAGCGCGCGGCCCCCCAATTCCAAGGCAGGCTGCGAATCGATTCGTTGAAGAATCGCTTGGTCAGAAACGCCGCGAGCGCGGGACTCCACATGGCGCCGGTGACATACAGCATGTTGCCAGCGTCGAAGCGTCCCGCATGCAGAATGAGGGCATCAAAGAGACTGCTGAAGAGGAGAGTCAGTCCATAAAAGCAGCCTATCTTTTTCCAGACGCGTGCCTTGGATTCCACGATGCCGGCGAAATTACTTCGGACGGACGAAGGCGTCACGCCCTAACTATCCGCAACTTTGGGTGATAGATTAAAGCTGTTGAATTTGCCAGCCGCGACTCTTCAGCAAGGCTAGCAATCCATCCGGTCCGCCGAAATGGCCAGCACCCACCACGACAAAGTGTGTTTGGCTGCTGCGGAGAAAGCTTTCGATTTTGGGAATCCAGTTGTGATTACGAGCGCCAAGCAGGCGGTAACCAAAAGAAGGGAATTCCCGATATGTCTCGGAGAGCTGTCGCTGGAGCGTCTCGGCATCGCCATGACGCCAGGCGTTCATCATCGAGTCGCCTCCCCCAGTCTCCTGACCGGCTCGGACAAACAGCAGCAAGAGCAACGTTTCACTCTGACGATCATCGAGTGCTGTGAAAACGGCGTTGTGTTCACTGGGCGACTCCAACCCGGAGATTGGCTTTGAGTTCCTCAGGGCTCTCTGTGCGAGAAAATTTTCGACACCTAAATCGTAATATTGTGGTGGCGGCGATTCGAGAATCATATCGATAAACCAAGGTCGGTAATTCTTAAATTTATCTTCCGGCACCTTTCCCAAAGCAAAAAATCGCCGCAGATAAGCGTATGTTCGCGGATCCACATGGTTCTTGAGAGTGTCTCCCTTCGGATACTGGCCCGCTTTCATCAATTGACTGGTTTCCTTCTTCGCCTCCTTTGGATCGTCCTCAAAGACAAGACGAGAAGATGCATCGAATGCCCTATTGTAAGCTGATGGTAAAGGATAGTCGGTGCTCCTGAGGGCGTGCATGGATCCGCCCAGATAAAGTATTCCGCCTTTTGGTCCACTTACTTTCCAGACGCAACTAGCGGCGCCGGCGGCAAACGGCCAGAGACAAACCACTGTTACAAGACACCAGAAAGTTACGGACCAGAATTTCCGTGCACGACACATGATTTCGCTTTAGCAGCGGAAGCGCCATGCCACAAGCCTTCGCGCCAATTTGCTGCTTGGCAGGAAACATTCAGGTTTTATTTTATCGGGCGTAATGAACTTTCTTTCTCCCCGGCCTGCTGTGGCGCTCGGCATGATGGCACTTACCGTCAGCCGCATTTCTGCCGCCTTCGGACAAGATGTTTCTATCGACAAATTACTCAGTAAACTTCCGCCTCCGGAAAAACTGATTAGACAGCCCATGCAGCAGGCGTTGCCACCAAGCGATCCAGCGGCCCAGGACCCTCTCGGAAAAAAGGCCATTCAGGCGGCCAGAGTCGGCAATCTTTCCGCGGCCCTGGAGGCTTCTCGAAAATTGACGGAGCGCTATCCTCGGAGCGCCGGTGCCCATTGCATGCACGGAATAATCGCGTGGAGAGCCCGACAATTCAGGGAAGCCGCGGGCGCGTTTCGCAGCGCCACTATGATTCAGCCAAAGGCCGCCTTCGGTCACTACGGCTTGGCTTTGGTCGAAGCGAGCCAAGGGCATTTCGCCGCAGCTATTCCTCACCTTAAACAGTTGAGTGAATCTGAGCCGAAAGCCGCAATTCTTTACTATGAGTTGAGTGAGTGCGCGTTTAAGGCCGGTCAAAAGCAGGAATCTCTTGAATACGCAAAGAAGACGACCGAACTGGCGCCTTCCGAACCTGTCGCGTGGCTTCAGTTAGCACGGGCTGAGAATGAGCTGGGCCACCACGACGCAACATTGCGGGCGGTCAGCAAGGGAGCTGAAGTAGCGCCCGACAATCCGGTTATGCTCGCGCTCGTCGGGTTCGTTAACGAGAGCATCAATCGGATACCAGAAGCAATCCCACCACTGGAAAAGGCGGCGCGCCTCGCACCCCGTGACTTCCTGATCCAATCGGAACTCGGCTACTGTCTCGAAAAGATTGGGCAGACGGACTCCGCGATCACCCATCTTCGCAAAAGCGCGAGCTTAAACTCCCGCTATGGGCCGGTCTGGAATTATTTGGGAGAGGCCTACCAAAGACAAGGACGCCATCGCGAAGCACTCGGCGCTTTGGAAAAAGCGACACAAATCATGCCCAACTCACGGGAGTCATGGCAGCATTTGGCTGATGAGTACACGGCAGTTGGTCGCGCCGGCGATGCGCAACGTGCAGCCGCCCGCGCCCAGAAGCTGGCTTCGCCGAAGAAGAAAGTCTGAAACGGCAGTCTCCTAGATTTTTCGCGAATCGTAAGCCCAGTGAAGGAGCGCCTGGCGTTGCCGGCGCCGGCAATTCAGATCACGTTGCGCGCAGTTCCTTCTGATCTGAGCGATGTGTCTTCGCACGGCGCGCCAGCGTCCAACCTGCCGGAGATCATCGGCGGACCGCCTCCCCATGTAGTATCGGCAAAACCATTGGAACCACCCGCGCGGATCTTCGTCATATATCCAATCTTTGGCACGCCAGATAGAGAGAGGTTGTGACGCGTTTACCCCGAAATAATTCAAGTTCGGATCATGTCGAGCGGAGCAAAGTTTTGCGCGCGTGAACCAATCGTCCGGGAATTCACCGGTGCAATCGGTCATGTACTTGCCGCCGAACACTCCGAACTGCAGCATCTGTTTGGGCGTAAGTTCGGGACGAAATTGCGAGTGAAATTCGCGACCGATCAGTTTCGTCCGCAAATAGACGTAATGCTTCTGCATCAAATCATTCACTTCCACGCGCACCGGTTTCATTTTGGCTGGCTCCAAAAGCTTCGCGCTCGGAAAGCTGAGCCGTCTTAAGCGGATTTACCGGCGTGTTCCGCGCGACCGTATTCTTCGAGAGCTTTGGGCATCCACTCTTGCAACTGCTGAATCCGGGTCCCGTGCGACGGATGGGTGGAGAGAAATTCCGGGGGCGCCTGCGATTGGGCCGCCGCCTTTTCCATTCGTTCCCAAAATCGAATACTCTCCTGAGGATCGTAACCGGCTCGTGCCATGTAGATGAGGCCGATATGGTCTGCCTCCGACTCATGCTTTCGGTTGAATGGCATGAGTACCCCAAACTTTGCGCCGGTGCCAAGAGCACCCATGATCGCGCGCTGTTTATCGTAATCCATGTCCGACAATGAGCCCGCAACTCCGGTCATTGCGGTTTGAGCAAGATTTTGTTCGAAAACGCGCTGCGCTCCGTGGCGGGAGGTGGCGTGAGCCATCTCGTGGCCGAGCACGGTCGCGAGAGCGGCTTCATTTTGAGCCACCGGGATGATGCCGGTGTAAACGACAATTTTTCCGCCAGGTAAACAGAAGGCGTTCACTTGCCGATCCTGAATCAGCGAAACTTGCCAATCGAACCCATGACCGGCATTCCCCGTGGCGGCGGCCAGCCGCGAAGTGACTCGTTTCACCATCTCCAGTTCCGGACCTGAACCGATACTTTGCGCCTGGGCGAGGACCTGACGATAACTCTGCAAACCGAGAGCCGCTTCCTGTGAGACAGACATCCCAACGTGGCTCTTCCGACCTGTCTCAGGGTTAACAAATTTCTCAGAGCTAAAATACTGGTAGGCAAAAAAGATTGCCGCCGCGACCAACGGTAGCCAGCGGATATGTCTTCGTTCCATAGGGTGAGATTAGATTTGCGAGGCGGCTATCTTGAATCCGCCCCATTTCTCCGGTCAATTCCGCAAATCGAGTTGTTGTTTAATATTCGCCACTGCGCGGCGGATAGGCCGCCCCGGAATTTGAGAGAGTACCTTAACCGCGCAGCGCGGAAGTAAAACGCACCAGCTCGTCGGCCACTTGTTGGACCCGTTTCTCGACTTTCTTGTCAGTCAACTGATCGCCGTCGAACGAATCACCAGTGGCATAGACAAATCGCGGAATAATCACGGTGCGAAAATCGAGCATGAGACTGTTGGCGTAGGCCATGACCGACATGTAGCTGCTCATTCCGCCGGCGGCGCAAAGGAATCCGACGACTTTATCCTCCCAGGCGCTGCCCGTAAGTTCGATCATGTTTTTGGCCGCCGCGCTGACGTCGTAATTATAGACCGGTGCCGATACGATCATTCCGTCCGTCGCTTCGATCGTTTTCTTCAACTCCTGTGCGGCCGGATTCAAATAACATTTGTCCGCATCGCACAGGGGCAGATCCAAGCTGCTGATATCGAGCCAATCGCAATCCACCTTTTGTTTTTGCAAGTGTTCGAAGGCGACCCGGCCCATGACCCGGCTGTTGCTTTCGGAGTTTCCACTCGTGCTGATGACCAGGTACTTCGGCATATCTGAATTACATCTTAACCCCTAACCGTTCGAGCGCGCCTTTCATTTCGTCAACGTCCGCGCGATCGGAGTTCTAAAAAATTAGCGTTTATCAGAAGAATCGTCAGTTTACCTTATTCTGCGATGAACACACTTACTCAGCGGGCACTCACGACATTGCACGATTGGGTCCAATCGGAAAGCCTGAGAAAACATTGCTACGCCGTCTCTGACTCCATGCGCCACTTTGCCGGCCAGCAAGGTGCGGATGTGGATTTATGGGAAGCGGTCGGCCTCCTGCACGACCTGGATTACGAGCGTCATCCAAATCAGGAGCAAAGTTCGACTGAAGGGCATCCCTTTGTCGTCGTCGCCTGGCTGCGCGAGCAAGGCTGGAGCGAAGAAGTGTGTCGCGCAATTCTGTCGCATGCCGAGTATTCCGGCGTCGCGCGAGAAACGCCGCTTGAGCAAACACTTTATGCGGTTGACGAATTGAGCGGTTTTATCACGGCGGTGGCGCGCGTCCGACCCTCAAAAAGCATTAAGGAAGTGGACGTTGCTTCGGTGAAAAAGAAAATGAAAGACAAGGCGTTTGCTCGCGCGGTGAATCGAGATGACATCGTTCGCGGCGCGACTGAGCTGGGCCAGCCTTTGGACGACGTGATCAGCGGAGTGATTGCCGCGCTTGCCGCCGACGCCGAGCGCCTTGGGCTTGTTGGATCAGCTCCTCAACCAGCCTGAAACTCACTGCCCCGCTCAAGTAACCGCCAAACCACTTCCTTGCTCTTAGGCGCGGTCACATAAAAGATTATCGACTATCGCGCACTTCCGTTTCACATTGGTCGCCATCATGTCGATTTCCAAAGACACTCTGAAAGCGATTGCTGTCATTCTCATCTCTCTGGGCGTACTTTGTGCGCTTCTGGTCTTTGCGAATCACATGCGGCCGCATCCGTAGCCGCCAGATCTCGCACCGTCGATTGCAGGAAGCTCGCTTCCCGCTTAATGAATCAAAGCGATGAGCGCCCAAACAACACCATTCGGAAAGGAAGCTCTTGCGCTCTTGCGCAGGGGACCATTCCGGCGCTACATCGTTGGCTCTCTCGTTTCCGATACCGGCACTTGGATGCAGGTGATGGCGCAAGGCTGGGTCATGAGTACGCTGACGAACAGAGCAATCGTCCTCGGGCTGGTCAACCTCGCGGCCGGACTTCCAACCCTGGCATTAACCATGTATGGCGGTTCGGTCGCGGACCGGCACGACAAGCGCAAGATCCTCATCGCGACACAGGTCGTGCAGATTTTCTCCGCTTTGACGCTGGGTCTGCTTGTGCAAATGGGACTTATTCAGATTTGGCATGTCGTCGCCTTGGCGATCGTGCTAGGAGCGTCCATCGCTTTTGAAATGCCTGCCATCTCCGCGCTCGTGCCGGAGTTAGTCGAACGCCACCAGATTGCCGCGGCGGTCGCGATGGATCGTTCGGTTTTTCATGGCTCAAGGCTGATCGGTCCCTCCGTTGCTGGTCTGCTCGTGGCCTGGTGGGGCGCGGCCTCCGCTTTCTTTGCGAACGCGACGTCATTTCTTGCTTTGATCATCGCGCTGATGACCTTGCCCCCGCGCACGCCGGGAACAAAAGAAGAAGAAGAACAGCGGAAAAGCGGAATGATGGATGGACTCCGTTACGTCAAATCTGACCGCATCATGATCTCAATGATCGCGCTCATCGCCCTCACCACCATTTTCGTTTTCCCGGTGATCGCGGTCATGCTCCCGCTCTATGTTAAAAATATCCTCCATCTCGGCCCGCGCGAAATGGGTTGGCTCATGGCCGCTTCAGGCATCGGTTCCTTATCCGGATCGCTCGGATTACTTACCATTGCTCCCGCCAACCGATTCAAGTTTATGACCGTCAACGCTGTTGCCGTCGCCAGCGCCCTTTTCTCCATGTCGCGTTCGACTAACTTTTTGGTCACCCTTGTTTCGATGTGCCTTCTTGCCATCGGGCTCTCCATCAATTTCGGCCTGGCCAATACCATCGTGCAGGAACGCGCGCCCGCGCCTCTGCGCGGCCGCATCTCCGCGGTTTTCGGCTTAAGCTTTTTCGGATTAATGCCCATTGCCGGCTTGGGCGTGACCGGACTATCGGATTTAATTGGAATGCGGAGCGCTCTCGCCATCGCCGCAGTCGTCTTCGGAATTGGGGCGTTCATTGTCTTGAACGCAGCCGGCCGGAAAGTATGCGAATGCCCGGCATCTGTCGCTCCGGAAATGGAACTGGCACAGGAACCGGTAGTCGCTCCGTAACCTTCGATGATTTCGTTTTCGACTTGCTGGAATTCCGGCCGCCATACTGCCGGCGACACGATGTTGCGCGAGATCAAAGAACTCGGATTTGATCATGTGGAACTCGGCCACGGGATTCGTATATCACTGATGCCAGGTATCCAGCAGATGTTCGATGCCGGCGAAGTATCATTCAGTAGCCTGCACAACTTCTGTCCCTTGCCCGTGGAAGTGATGCAGGCTTCTCCGGATTGCTATCAATTTTCCACCATCTATCCAAAAGAACGCGAACGCGCGGTCAAACAAACCTTTCAAACGATTGACTTCGCCGTTCGTCTGGGGGCTCCGTTCGTTGTGCTTCACCTCGGGGAAGTTCGCATCGGCCCGGTAACGGATTCTCTCATCGCACTGGCCAAGGCCGGCAAAGTGTTCTCGCGAGAGTACGTGCGTAAAAAACTTCGCGCCGTAAAAAAACGCGAAGCGGCAGCCCGGCCCTATCTGGAGCGGATTAGAGATGTGTTGCGACGTATTGTTGATTACGCGGGCACAAAGGACGTCCGACTTGGGATCGAAGGCCGCCGGGGTTACGAAGAAATTCCATCCGAACGGGAGCTACCAGCGTTGCTCGACGAGTTTAATTCCCCGGTGCTCGGATACTGGCATGATTTCGGGCACATTCAGATTAAGGAGAATCTTGCCTTTCTCGATCATGCCGAGTGGTTGCGGACGATCGGTTCCCGGGCGTTTGGCTGCCACGTGCAGGATTGCATCTGGCCGGCGCAGGACCACCAGCCTCCTTTCGCCGGAGATGTCGATCTCGAGAGGCTGGTTCCTCTTCTTCCGAGGGATTGCCAATTTGTCTGGGAAATGAGCCCGCGAAAAAAAGCGGACGAAATTCGCCGGTCGGTCGCGCTCTGGAAAGAACGGTTCGGGGAATGAAAAGAATTCTGCTCACCATCTTTCAGCTGACCGTGACGGTGGCCATGCTTTGGTGGGTGTTCCACGATCCCGATCAACGGGGTAAGATGAGCGCGGCCTTGCGCACGGCCGATTATCGCTGGGTCGGCGCCGGTATTCTCACCTATATCCTGGTGGAATTTTCGGCCGCCGTTCGCTGGCAGATTCTTCTGCGCGTTCAGAAGATCAATCTCACTTTCAATCGCGTCTCGGGATTGTTTTTCATCGGGATGTTTTACAACCAATTCCTCCCTGGCGGCACCGGGGGCGACATTGTTAAGAGTTATTTGCTCCTAAAGGAGACCAAAAAGAAAGCGGGAGCGCTTCTTGCCGTCGTGTTCGACCGATTGATCGGATTGGTTGCGCTGGTCGTAATCACCGTTGCCCTGGTAAGTTTGCGGTTCGATTTGCTGTGGAGAACTCCGGTGACGATTGAATCAGGTGTTACCCCACGGCAATTGCTTTTGATCCTGCTCGTTCTTCTCGGCAGTTCGATTACCGGTCTGCTTACCAGCTTTATTATCAGCGGGTTCAATCTTTTCCGTAAGTTGCCGCACAAATTTCCGGGGCGCGAAAAATTGATCGAGATTTCGGCGGCATATCACCTTTACGCCCATCACTGGGTCGCCACTCTGCTTGCCTTCGGTGTTTCACTCGTCGCCCATCTCGCCACCTTCACCACATTTTTGTGTGTTGCTTACGCTTTTCGCGCAGCCGTGCCTGTCCTTGATTTCTTCGCCGTGCTGCCCATCGAACGAACCATTACCGCTTTACCGATCAGTTTTGCAGGTGTGGGACTGCGCGAGCAGATCCTGCAGGTCATGCTCAATAATCTTTGCGGCGTCCCGATCGCCGTGGCCAAGCTCATCGGTTCCATGAGTTTCCTCATCATTCTCCTTTGTAGCGCCCCGGGTGGCCTCGTCTATTTCCTTTATCGGCCCAGCGGAGAAGCCGGCCACGTGCGGCTGCGAGAAATGGAACGCGAAGTCGCCACGCTGGAGCATGAGATCAGCGAAAATGAGTAAGCGCGTAATTTGGGAGGAACGACCTCTGCGTCGGCCCAAATAATAGGGACACGACAGAGCGTGTCCCTCCCAGCTACCAAACGGTTGTAGGACGGTCATCTTGATCGACGCACTCTAAATTGGCGGCAAAGATTGCCGCCCTACAATTTTCCCCATCGCCGCACATTGGCAGTTCCTGTGTTGCCTTGTAGTGTCCGGACTTAAGTGAAAAAGAACGTCTCACGCCGCCAAGGCCGTTCGCGCGCAAAAAAAACTTCCAACAAATGGCGACGTCCCTTCGTCATGGCCACGTTTGCCATGACCGTGGATGGAAAGATCACGACCCGGAATTTTTCACCGGTCGATTTCACTTCGCGAACGGATAAGGAGCATCTCTTGCGACAGCGTTCCCTTGGCGACGCCGTTCTTATTGGTCATAACACGTTAAAGAAAGACAACGTCCGGCTTGGGTTACCGAAGGCTGAGATGCGTGAAGCGCGGACGGCACGCGGCCAAAGCGCATACCCCCTAAGGGTAATTGTTTCAAATAGCGGAAAGATTGAGAGCCAGTTAAATATTTTTCAGTCGGATACTTCTCCGATTGTCATTTTTTCCACCGTGCGCATGCCTCGAAAGTTTCGGTGCGCCTTGATCGAAAAAAAGGCAACTCTACACCTTGACGCGTCGCCGGAAGTCGATCTGGAGGAGATGCTTCACCGCCTGCGAACAGAGTACAAGGTGCGCACGCTTGCCTGCGAAGGCGGCGCCGCGTTATTTCGTGCGTTGATTGAGCGCGATCTTGTGGACCAGCTCAATCTCACGATAGCGCCCTACTTATTCGGCGGCGCTGACGCACCCACCATTACAGGGCTGGACAAAACCTTTCTTCCGCAAAGCGTGCACTGCGTGCTGAAGGATATGCGCGTCGTGGGAGATGAATGTTTTCTAACGTACCGCATCAAACATCGAAGAGTCCGATGACCTGGCGGCCCCGCAGATCACGCGGTCTTCCCGGGACGGGGACGCCGCACCAGTTCGCCACCGCAATTAGGGCAGACCCGCTCCATCTTGCTGGCACAGTCAGGACAAAACGTGCACTCGAATGTGCAAATATACGCTTCGCCCTCGGGAACCGTTTTCGCGGCGCACTTCTCACATTGAGTTTTCATTTCCAGTGCCATTTATTTGCCTTTGTTCGTCATCGTGCCGATAGACTCTAAGCTAAATTTCCTGCAACTGAAATGCACAAGGCGAATTCAATCCTTATGCGCGCCCCGAAATCGGCTGTCTTCGAGACTGCCGCGAACCTGGAGCTTTGGCCCGTTATTTTGCCGCATTATCGCTACATTCGCTACCTCGAGCGTGGATCCGACCGCAACATCGTCGAGATGGCCGCGCGCCGATCCGGGATTCCCATCGTCTGGACTTCGGAGCAGATTATCGACCGGCGGAACATGGAAGTGCGATTCCACCACCTGAAGGCCCTGACCAAAGGCATGCGCGTGGTTTGGAGCTTCCATGAAACCGCTGAAGGTGTGCGCGTTGAAATTCTGCACGACTTGAAGTTTCGCGTCCGCGCGCTGGCGCCTCTCGCGGAGATAATCATCGGCAATTTCTTCATTCACCATGTTGCCGGTAAGACCCTGCGTTGTATGAAGAGATACGTGGAAGCCAGAGAACAGCTGGTCGTGAAATGAATAAACGACGTGCCGTCATCACCGGACTTGGTCCAATCACCTGTATTGGGACCGGTGTGGAGGGATTCTGGAATGGCATCCTGGCCGGGAAGAGCGGGATAAGCAGCATTTCAACATTCGACACGAGCGGGTTCAACGCGCATTGCGGCGGAGAAATTCGCGACTGGATTCCGGAGGATATCTTTCCGCCGCATCGGCTTAAGCGGCTCGATCGCTACGCACAGTTTGCCGTTGCCTCAGCCAAACTGGCTCTGGATGACGCCGGGATCGAGTATTCACGCGATCAGCCACAGGATCGCGTAGGCGTGAGCTTCGGCACGGCGTTGGGCGGCGTTTGCCAGGCTGAAGATCAACATATCCGGTTTTTGAAAAAGGGGACTCGCGGCGTCAACCCTACGCTTGCTTTGCAGGTATTTGGCGGATCAGCGCATTCCAATATCGCAATTGAATTTGGATTTCGCGGTGTCGGCACGACCAATTCGAACAGCTGCGCCAGCGGCACAATCGCTGTGGGAGAAGCGCTCCGCTACATTCGCGATGGTATGGCCGACGTCGTGATTGCCGGAGGCGCCGAGGCGCCGCTCGGGACGCTGACCTTTGGCGCGTTCGCCATCATCAAGACAATGAGTCAATGGACCGGTGATGCAACGCGCGCATGCCGTCCATTTGATCGGTTGCGCGACGGATTCGTCATGGGCGAAGGCGCGGCATCGCTCGTCGTTGAAGAACTCGAACATGCGCGAGCCCGCGGCGCTCGAATCTACGGAGAAGTGCTCGGTTACAGCTTGAACAACGACGCTTATCACATGACGTCGCCCTTGCCGAGTGGGGCGTCCTGCATTCGGGCAATGCGCGAAGCCCTGACCGATGCCGGGCTTGGCCCCGAGCAAATTGATTATGTGAATGCGCATGCGAGCTCCACCCAGCTAAACGACAGCACCGAAACAATCTCGATCAAGGAGGTTTTCCGCGACCGTGCCAGGAAGATCCCGGTTACCGGCACGAAAGGATATTATGCGCATCCGTTAGGCGCGACCGGCGCGATTGAGGCCGGACTCTGTGCCCTTGCGCTCGATCGACAATGGATTCCGCCCACCATTAATTATGAAAATCCAGATGCCGCGTGCGACCTGGACGTTGTGCCGAATCACGGCCGAGATGCGAATTTGAATTATATCATGAGCAATTCGTTCGGATTTGGCGGAATCAACGCCTGTATTATCCTCGGACGAATCAAGTAGGGACGTTTGATTCGCTTTCTTCCCCAAAGCTCTCCCTTCGGGCTGCCCGTCGACGTCTCCCGGTTCCGTTATCCGAAACGCCCGGAATGGATGCCCTCATCCTAACCTTCTCCCAGTGGGAGAAGGGACCGCTTTTCTCCCGGGGCTATTGCCCAACTCGCTTTTTGTCATGTCGAGCGAAGTCGAGACATCTTTTACTCTACGAATTCTTGAAATGAGAGATTCCTCGACTTCGCTCGGAATGACAAAAGGGGCCTATCGTCTATTGCAATCCCTGTCGCGGGATTGGACAACAGCCCCTTCCCGTGGGAGCCCCCAAATTGGGAGAGAAATTGATGACGATGGGCTCAATCGCTGCCTAACAGGTCAGGGCGATTTTCCGTTGTTCGTTTCAGCGCCTGTTCTTTACGCCAGTTCATGATTTCCGCGTGATTCCCGGATAGCAACACTTCCGGAACCTTCGCGCCACGAAAGTCGGCCGGCCGGGTGTACTGCGGTGCTTCAAGCAAGCCGGTGTTAAAACTGTCGTCGGAGGCAGATTGTTCATGCCCGAGAACGCCTGGCAACAGCCGCACGGTGGCGTCCACCAACACAGCGGCGGCGATGGCACCATTGGTCAGAACGTAATCGCCAACCGAAACTTCCAGATCAACCAGCTGTTCTACTACCCGGTGATCGATTCCCTCATAATGACCGCAGACGATGATGAGGTGTTTCTTCTCCGAAAGATTCTGCGCCAGTGATTGGCTCAAGGGTTTTCCCTGCGGTGTCATCAGAATGACGAAACTATCCCCTGCCGCCAGTGACTCCATCGCGGCGAAAATCGGTTCCGGCTTCATCACCATGCCCGGCCCGCCGCCGAATGGCGCATCATCGACCACGTGATGTTTATCCGTCGTCCAATCGCGCAAGTTGTGAATCTTCAGATCGACGATCTTATTTTCCTGCGCACGCTTCATCATGCTGGCATTGAGGGGAGCGCGGCAGATTTCGGGGAATAGCGTGACGATATCAATCTTCATAAGCGCCGTAACACGGGCATCCGGCCCGTGAAATCTATCTTACAATATGCAGGCAAAGTGCCTGCCTTACTCCAGGATCTCGAGCGTGGCGCGCTGGCCATGCCGTGCGGCCGAGCTGGCCAATAACGCGCGGATGGCATGAATCGTCTGGCCATTTCGCCCTATCACGCGCCCCACATCGCTCTGCCGAAGCTGGACTCTGAAAATCGTGCTTTTGGCTCCCGGAATCTCGGTCAGCATCATTTCATCCGGAAATTCCACGAGTTGACGAATTACGAATTCGAGAAACTCTTTCACGGTCTCACGATATCGAGGCAGCACGCCGCTGTCTACCATCATGCACAGGACATTGTGCAGTCAGGGGGATTAAAGTTGCGCAACGTCGCCTGATCCCGAGGGCCGGCTAAGAAGCTGCCTGGACCGGCGCTGCCGGAACTGCCGAGCTAACTTTCCTGTTCTTCTTGAGCAGGCTCCGAACCGTATCGGAAGGCTGGGCGCCCCGCGCCATCCAATATTCGGCTCGATCCAATTTCAGGGTACTATTGTGATCCTGCTTCTTGGGATCGTACGTGCCGATGATCTCGATGAACTTGCCATCGCGCGGGCTGCGGCTATCCGCCACCACAATCTTGTAATACGGGCGGTTCTTCGCCCCTTCTCGACGTAATCTAATTGATACTGACATGTTAATTTCTCATTCGCGCCATTTGCGCCATCATTTTTTTCATCTTGCCGGTGCTCTTCATCATTTTCCGCATCTGACCAAAGCGCCGCAGTAACTCGTTCACTTCCGTGACGGTGCTGCCGCTGCCGCGTGCGATGCGCTGTCGGCGCCGCGCATTCAGAATGTCGGGGCGCGTCCGCTCTTCGTTCGTCATCGAAAGCACGATGGCTTCCGTTCGCTTCAGCTGCTTTTCGTCAATGGAAAGGCCCTGCAAATTACCCATCCCGGGCAGCATGCCAAGAATATTCTCGAGCGGGCCCATTTTTCGCATCATTTTGAATTGGGCCAAAAAATCGTTAAAATCGAACGAAGCCGTGCACAATTTTCGCTCCATCCGCGCGGCCTCCTCTTCGTCAACCGCCTCCACTGCCTTTTCCACCAGGCCAAGCACGTCTCCCATGCCCAGGATGCGACCGGCCAACCGATCCGGAACAAACGGCTCGAATTGATCGAGCTTTTCCCCTACCCCGGCGAACTTGATCGGACGCTGCGTAACCTCACGCATCGACAAGGCCGCTCCCCCTCTGGCATCGCCGTCAAGCTTGGTCAGAATGACGCCGGTGATTTGCAATGCATTGTTAAAATGTGTTGCCACACTCACCGCCTGCTGGCCTGTGGCCGAATCAACTACGAGCAAGATCTCCTGCGGCTGCAAAAGGTCTCGCAGTTGCCTGACTTCTTCGAGCAAAGTTTCGTCAATCTCCTGCCGGCCCGCCGTATCGAAAATTTGTACGTCCCCGCCTTCGCGCTCGGCCCACTCCAGCCCTGCCCGGGTGGAGCGCTGGAGGCTTTTCTCGTTCACGTCAGGTGCGTAAACCGGCACCTCAATCTGTTGACCAAGGGTCACCAGCTGTTGAATTGCCGCCGGACGTTGCAGGTCACAAGCGATCAACACCGGAGCCCGTCCCTGTTTTTTCAAAAATCGCGCGAGCTTCGCCGAGGACGTTGTTTTCCCGGCGCCGTTAAGCCCGACAATTAAAATTCGGCCAGGCTTGCTCAGGTTGAGCGGCGCGGCGTCGCCCCCCAGCAACGCCGTCAGTTCGTCGTGAAAAATCTTCACCATTTGCTGTCCGGGGGTAATGCTGCGCAGAACGCTTTCGCCGAGAGATTTCTCTTTGACCCGGGCGATGAATTTCTTCGCTACCTGGAAGTCCACGTCGGCCTCGAGCAAAGCAAGACGGACCTGACGCAGCGCGCTATCCACATTCGCCTCGCTGATCGTGCCGTGCCCGCGCAGATCTTTGAAGATATCCTGAAGCTTATCGCCTAACTGGGAAAACATCAGGAAAGGTACCTCATGCGGCGCTGCGTCCTATTCCGGGGAGCACGAGCGTCCCGCCCGTGGGCGAAGGCGTCCCGCCTTCGCGAACTTCCTCAAGGCTGTTTCGGCGAGACGCCGAAACCGACGCCCGAGACGGGCGTGCTCCCCGGAAGAGAGTTACCATCTTCGCCTTATTTCTTCGGTGTCGCTGCCGGCGAAACTGCGGCCGCTCCGTCCTCGATTCCAAAAGTCCAATGCGCCTCGATTTTTTTGCCTTCCGATTTCGCGCTGATGATGACGGTACACGTCTTGTCCCGCAATTTCTGCGTGACTTGATACGAAACACTGCCGGTCTTTGCATCGAAACTTGCGGGAACAACGCCCAATCCGCTGACGCGCATTTGTATGCTTGCGGGATCAATCGCGCCCATTGCGCCCAGATTTGCCTTAATCAGCGGGAGCGCGGTCCGCACCGTTTCTCCATCCGCCGGCTGGGTCGAAAGATTAGCCGCTCCCACTTCCGCCACCGCCGTCGCTCCACCACTGGAAGTGCCGATCATCTTGATTGCATCCGCGAAAACTTTGGGCTTGTTCGCTTCAATCAAATATCGGCCCAGGTTATCGAGCGGGGCGTTGAACGTCAGTGGCTGGCCGTAGACTGTGAAAACCGCTTCGTAGCCGGCGTTCTTGCAGACTTCCCTGATGTGCTCGTTGTAAAATCCGTAGGGCACGGCGAAACAATTTACCCTGATGCCGAGTCTCTGTTCCAGGAGTTGCTTGGAGCCAACAATTTCGTTCTGCAACCACTGCTCGTATTCGGGTGGGCTCAATCTCTTTTTCGCCACCTTGTCATACGGTTTGCGCAGGTCCTGATGTGTCGCCGAGTGGGCCTCAATGTCGAAACCCGCATCGCGCATTTCAGCCAGCATCTCCCACGTCATCGCTTCGCCACCTCCGAAATGGCCGCCCCGGACGCCTTCCGTGTAGATAAACAAAGTGGCAGTGTATCCAAATTTCTTCAGAATCGGCCAGGCCACCTCGTATTGCGATTTCCAACCATCGTCGAAGGTGAGAATTGCACTGCGCGGCGGAATAGCTTTTTCGCTGCGTTTCCAAGCCAGGAAATCCTGCATCCCGATCACGGTGATGCCGCGATCCTTCAGTTCCTGCATTTGCTTCTCAAAATCCTGCGGTGTGATCTCGGTGTCCGGGCGTCTCACCTTGTCGACAAAGCGATGCCACCCAAAAACAATGACCTGTGCTGTCTGGTCGACGACGACCTTTCCTCCAGGTTTGGCCTGAGTGGTGGCGGCGGGCCTGGATGGCGAACTCGTTGCAGCTACGGCACCGCCACTACTCGGCGATCGCGCGACGGATGCCGCCGGGACAGGTGTGCTTGCGCCTTGGGCCGTGGTGATGACAGCCGCGTGCCTCTTGCAAGTCGAAAGGCCCAGTGCCAAAACGAGAGGGAAAATCGCTAATCGAATGAGCATAGATGAAGTAAACGCCATTATGCGTAGGAACACAAAAAACAAGCGGTTTTTATTTTCCATCGCGCATTCGAAACTGCGGCGTGCCGCAAAATGAGCGATCGAAACGTGGTTCGGGCAGAAATCTTTGGCGAAATCACGGCCCTATCCTAAAATAGGCGGAATGTCGCGGCTCCTTCGCCAAGCTTTCACCGTTGGTCTTCTCGGCGCACTCGCTGCTTGCAGCACCACGCCAAAAGCAACCTCCAGGAACACCAGCAAAACCTTTAACACCGTGGTCGTCGACGCCGGGCACGGTGGAAAGGATAGCGGCGCGTATCGACGTTCCGGCCCCGCGGAAAAGATCGCCACGCTGGATGTCGCTCGCCGTCTGGAAAGAAAACTCCGCGAATCTCAACTCAAGACCGTCATGACGCGAACAGGCGATGTTTTCATTCCGCTGGACGAGCGAGTTGCGATCGAGAACAAGCAGAAAAAAGCGATTTTTGTCAGCATCCATTTTAACGACTCTCGCCGGCGTGGGATTCACGGATTCGAAACGTATTACCATTCGGCGAACGCCCGGGAACTGGCGGAACGAATTCAGTTAAAGCTGATGACGATTCCGCATTCGACGAATCGCGGTGTGCATACGGCAAACTTTCGGGTTTTGCGGCTCGCAACCTACCCCGCCGTTCTGGTCGAGTGTGGATTTCTGAGTAATCGCCGTGAGGGTGGCCAGGCGCGAGACACGGAATACCTCGAGTTATTGGCGGACAGAATCGCCGAAGCGGTGGTCGAGCAGCGGTACGGTCCGGGAGTATATCACGCTCCACCGCAGACCGTCGCACAACCGCAGCCTCCGAGTGAAGGTCCGGGAATCGCCCCGGCGTCGTTACACCACGATTAGAATTCCTTGCCGCGCTCTTCGCGCCCGATGGCGGCGAGGAAAATAATCGCGACGAAAACAATGCATTCGACCGTGGCCATCGTCGCCCCGTAGTTCGGACTTCCATCGACGCGGCGAAAACGTTCGGCCAGCCAGGCTTGTTGTTGCGCAGCGTAAGCCGCGGCAAAGTTTCCCAGCTGATATACCACTCCAGGAAAACTGCCACGCACTCCAGCCGGAGAAAGCTCATTGAGATGCACCGGCACGACTCCCCAGGCACCCTGCACCATAAACTGCATCAAAAACCCGCTGATCATCAGGAGCGCGGTTCCGGGCGCGAAAACCCAGGCCGGAACCAGGATCAACCCGCACGTCGCACACAAAATGATCGATCGGCGGCGACCCCATCGTTGGGAGAAAAAACCGACGATCGTGCCGCCGCAGATTGCGCCGATTGCATAAATGATTGTGATCATCGATTTGGCACTGTTTCCAAAGCCGCGTTGTTTCTCGAGAAACGTCGGATAAAGATCCTGCGTGCCGTGCGACATGTAATTGAACGCAGCCATTAGCAGGACTGCGTAGAGAAATAATCCGCCGTGCTCCCTGATAAAGGTGCGTGCGTTGAAAGAGGTCCCCGTTTTTTGCGCGCGGTCTCGCTTCCAGACTGGTGACTCCGGAACGCGTGCCCGGATAAAAATGACCAAAATGGCCGGCAACGCGCCGGCAATGAACAGTCCGCGCCAGCCGAAATACGGAAACACGACCCAATTGACCAGCGCGGCCAAAAGAAAGCCAAAGGCATACCCCTGCTGCAAAAGTCCGGAGAAAAGACCGCGCGCTTCGGTCGGTAAGCTCTCCATGGCCAGCGACGCCCCGAGTCCCCATTCACCGCCCATGCCAATGCCGAAGAGGGCGCGCAATAACAGGAAAACGGTGAAGTTCGGCGCAAAAGCGGTGAGCAATTCAATGACGGAATAAAAAATGATATCAACCATCAGCGGGATGCGGCGCCCAAAGCGGTCACCGAGGAAACCGAAGAGGATCGCGCCGATGGGACGCATCATCAGCGTCAGGGTAATGGCGAAGGCGACTTGCGGGATCGTTCGACCGAATTCGTGTGCCACCGGCACGAACACAAAAGTAAGGAGGAAAAAGTCGAGCGCATCCAGTGCCCAGCCCAGAAAACAGGCGATGAATGTGTTGCGCTGGTCGCGATTGAGGGATCGGAAAAGTCGAATCGCCTCCACCTCTTCAGCTAAATTATGTCGCTGGTTGAAGTCGAGACATCTCTGCCGGCTCGGGTGATCGAGGCCAAACCGTGAGGGATACTGGCAGGCGACCACCGCCCACTACGTATCTACATATCATGATACGTTAATTTGTTCCTTGATCAATTGACGTATCCTCGGTAGATTGGTCGCTCGTCATGACGCCTGTTTTGCACCCAATCGAAGCGCTCCTCCAACAAAGGATCGTCCTCCTCGATGGCGCAATGGGGACAATGATCCAGCATTATAAACTGGCCGAAGAAGATTATCGCGGCGAACGCTTCCGCGGCCGGGAAGGCAAAGATCTGAAAGGCAGCCTGGAGCTGCTCCAGCTGACCAAACCGGAATTGATCGGCGAAATCCACGGTCAATATCTCGACGCCGGGGCCGACATCATCGAGACCAATACCTTCAGCGCGACCACCATCGGTTTGCATGATTTTCTCTTTCAAGGCGAGCCGGTAGCCGGCCGGAAAGATCAGGAGTTCTTTCAACGCGTGGTCGACGACGCCGAGCTGCGGGGTCTGGTCCAGGAAATCAATTTTACGGCCGCGACGATTGCCCGCTCGGCAGTCGACCGCAAAGCGCAGGAAACGGGAGAACGCCGGTTCGTCGCCGGTTCGCTGGGGCCGTTACCGGTTACTGCTTCGATGTCGCCGGACGTAAATGACCCGGGATTTCGCGCCGTTAGTTTTGACCAACTTCGCCGGACATATTTTGATCAGACCAAGGCGTTGCTCGAAGGCGGAGTCGATCTTCTGATCGTCGAAACAATTTTCGATACGCTCAACGCGAAGGCCGCGCTGGTCGCGATCGCCGATGTTTTCGAAGAGGTCGGCCGGAAGGTGCCGCTGATGATTTCCGGCACGGTAACGGATCGCTCCGGCCGGACTTTGAGCGGCCAAACGGTGGAAGCTTTCCTTACATCCATTTCGCATGCGAAGCCGTTGGTCGTCGGATTAAACTGCGCCCTCGGCCCGGATGAGATGGAGCCGTACATCGAGGAGCTCGCACGTTTTTCCCCCTACTATCTTAGTGCCTATCCCAATGCCGGATTACCCGATCCGCTTTCCGAGACAGGCTTTCCGGAAACACCATCGAGTCTCGCGCCCAAATTGCGGAAGTGGGCGGAAAATGGGTGGTTGAACCTGCTGGGAGGATGTTGCGGAACCACTCCGGAACACATCAAGCTGCTGGCCGAGGTCGTGCGCGACTGTTCGCCGCGACAGTTTCGACAACGCGCTGACGATACCTCGCAGGCCGCTCTCACCCTTCAGCTTGCCGGTCTTGAACCGCTCAACATCACTCCCGAGATGGGTTTCGTGATCGTGGGAGAACGGACGAACATCACCGGGTCACCCAAATTCTCAAAGCTCATCCTGGGCGGCGATTTCGACGGCGCGCTGGCCGTCGCCCGTCAACAAGTCCAGGGGGGCGCTAACATCCTCGATGTCAACATGGACGAAGGGATGATCGATTCGGAAGCAGCGATGACACGTTTTCTGAATCTGATCGGAAGCGAGCCGGAGATCTCGCGCATACCCATGATGATCGACAGCTCGAAGTGGAGCGTGATCGAGGCGGGATTGAAATGCGTCCAGGGCAAGGGGGTCGTTAACTCGATCAGCCTGAAAAATGGCGAGAGCGAATTCCTCACTCAAGCGGAACACATTCGGCGGTACGGCAGCGCGGTGATTGTGATGGCATTTGATGAGCGAGGGCAGGCAGACACTTTCCAGCGCAAAATCGACATTGCCGCGCGGGCCTACCAGCTTCTGACTGAGAAAGCCGGTTTAGCCCCTAACGACATCATTTTCGATCCGAATATTCTTACCGTTGCTACCGGCCTCGAAGAGCATCGCAATTACGGAGTCGACTTCATCGAAGCCACGCGCTGGATCAAAAAGAATCTGCCGGGTGCGCGTGTCAGCGGCGGCGTCAGCAATATCTCATTCTCGTTCCGCGGCAATAACACGGTGCGGGAGGCGATGCATGCCGCGTTTCTCTTTCATGCCATACGCGCCGGACTCGACATGGCAATCGTCAACGCCGGTCAGCTGGCGGTTTATGAAGACATCGCTCCGGACTTGCGTGAGCGCGTTGAGGATGTGCTGCTTAATCGCCGGCCCGACGCGACTGAGCGCCTGGTCGAGTTTGCCGAGAACGTCCAGGCGAAGGGTAAGGTTGCAGTCAAGAGTGATGCCTGGCGCGGAGAGTCAGTGGAAGAGCGTCTGAAACATGCGCTCGTCCACGGGGTCGTCGATTACATCGATGTAGATACGGAGGAGGCACGAAGCAAGTCCACGCGGCCACTGGATGTCATTGAAGGCCCGCTCATGGCTGGGATGAGCGTGGTGGGTGATCTTTTTGGCGCGGGCAAAATGTTTTTGCCGCAGGTAGTGAAAAGCGCACGCGTCATGAAAAAGGCGGTCGCCTATCTCATGCCATTTATGGAGGCGGAAAAATCAGCCGGCTCGAAACCGCAGGGGCGAATTGTCATGGCGACGGTGAAGGGAGATGTGCACGACATCGGCAAAAACATCGTGGGTGTCGTCCTGCAGTGTAACAATTACGAAGTTTTCGACCTGGGAGTGATGGTCCCGGCGGCTAAGATTCTGGAAACGGCGCGCCTGAAACAGGCGGACGTGATTGGCCTAAGCGGCCTGATCACACCTTCGCTCGATGAGATGGTGCATGTCGCGCAGGAGATGGAGCGCGAAGGATTTAAATTACCGCTGCTCATCGGAGGGGCGACAACGAGCCGCGCCCACACTGCGGTCAAAATCGCTCCTCATTATCAATCCAGCACCGTCCATGTGCTCGACGCCTCGCGCGCGGTCGGAGTGGTGAATTCTTTGTTGAATGAGCGTCAACGCGCCGCGTTCGACACCAAGACTCGGGTCGAGTACGAGGCGCTCCGGGAACAGCACGCGGCCAAGATACGCGAAAAGAAACTCGTTAGCCTCGAGGCCGCCCGCGCCAATCGGACGCCGATCGATTGGAGCAAATACGAGCCGCCACAACCGGAATGGACCGGTTCACGGGTTGTGTGTCCGCCGGTCGCCGATCTCATCAGCTACATCGATTGGTCGCCCTTCTTTCACACCTGGGAATTACGCGGCCGTTACCCTGCAATTTTCGATGACCCTGTCGTGGGGAAACAGGCACGTGAGGTTTTTGATGACGCGCAACAGCTCCTGCAACAGATCGTGGCGCAGGACTTACTAACCGCGCGCGGCCTCCATGCACTCTGGCCGGCGAACGGCCGGGGGGACGATGTCGATCTTTACACGGATGAGAAGCGAACAGACAAACTGACAACTTTCTATTTTCTCCGCCAGCAAATGCAGAAGCCGGCCGGGCAGGCTAATCATTGCCTTGCCGATTTCATCGCCCCGAACTCAAATTCGCAATTGCCCGATCATCTCGGCGGATTTGCCGTGAGCATTCATGGGGCAGACGAGCTGGCGAAAAAGTTCTCGGCCGATCATGATGATTACAACGCGATTTTGGCCAAGGCTCTGGCCGACCGATTAGCGGAAGCGTTCGCGGAATATTTGCACAAACAGACGCGCATAGTCTGGGGTTTTGGCCGCGATGAAAACCTGGCACTGGCCGATCTTATCCGGGAGCAATATCAGGGCATCCGTCCCGCCGCGGGTTATCCGGCCTGTCCAGATCACATCGAGAAGCGAACGCTTTTCGATTTACTAAAGGCAGAGAAGAATGCGGGGATAATGCTCACTGAATCATTTGCCATGCATCCGGGCTCAAGTGTGAGTGGGCTTTATTTTTCGCATGCGGAGGCGAAATACTTCGGGATCGGGCCGATCGGCCGCGATCAGGTCGCAAATTATGCGGAAAGACGAGGCGAACCGGTCGCGGCCGTCGAGAAGCGGCTTTCTCCGAATCTGTCCTACGACGTTTGAAGCGCGTTCGCTGTCTCCGCGCTCCTCGCCAATGATGGCGATTCTTCGGTCACCGAAGGCGTTGACTCTTGCGTCTCCGTGGCCGGCCAGACGACCTTCCAGGCAAGGCCGCACTTTTCCAGCGTCCAGATGATATAGCGGGTCAGATCGAATTCCCACCAGCGTAGTCCATGCGCCGCACAGCGCGGCTGCGCATGATGGTTATTGTGGTATCCCTCGCCGAACCCGATCACGCCGATCCAAAAATTGTTTCGACTCTGATCGGAAGTTTCGAAGCTGCGATATCCCAACTGGGGCATGTGGCAAATGGAATTAACCGACCACGTCACGTTGTAGATGATCAACATCGGCACATAGAGGCACCACAACATTCCGGTAGGCCCAAGCAGGAACCAAAGCGTTGCGGCCACGGCGAGATGCGGAATGACATAAAGCCAGGGACGCTCAAACAAACGGCAATACCAGATTTTTCGCACGTCAGAGGCATAACGCATTGAGCGTTCGCGAAACTGCGGGGGCTTACGAATCAGCCACATCATGTGGGCATAGGGAAATCCATGGACGGGACTGTGGATGTCTTCGTCCGTATCCGATTTGAGATGGTGATAGCGATGATCCCCGACCCAGGTCACCGGGTCGCCGGCCAGGGTCACAGCAGAACCGGTAGCAAACAGGAATTTGAGCCATTCGGGCATTTCAAAGCCGCGATGCGTGAGATAGCGGTGCAAATAAAGGGTAGTGCTAATGCCTCCCCAGAAGAAAAGCGGAATGATGAAGTAGAGGTAAAAAAGATGGAACCGTGTCAACAGGCCAATGAGCCCAAGCAATTGCAACACGACCAAAACGCTGAAGATTAGCAGATGAAGCTTTTCGTGCTTAAACATGTGGCGCGCAGGGCAGAAGCAGCCAACCCGGGCCACTCAAACCAACGGCGCAGGTTCTCATGGAATCGGTTAGTTAGCAATCGTTATTCCCGAATCTGACCCCCTGACAAACTTTCGAAATTTTTCGTAGTCGCGGTCGTTTCAGTCGATTTTCGGCCCGCACTATCACCCGGTAGAATCAAACTGCTCAATCTTTCTGCATGCGGCAGGGACCTAGTCATGATAAGTGAACACAGCATCCGGGGCGTAGCTTAGCTTGGTAGAGCGCGTGGTTTGGGACCACGAGGTCGCAGGTTCGAATCCTGTCGCCCCGATAATAAAGTGGAGCCCGGGCGACAATGGACCGCCGCCGCAGAGCGCTTATGTTCCACTTTCGCCTCAGAGTTACGCAATTAATGAAGCTTCTGCGATTCCTTGGTTTTGCGTTGGTATTCCACGTTCCTGTGACGCTGCTGGCTCAGGATGCGGCCCAACCGGCGGTCGATCTTCCCCCCAATAACAACCCGGAGGCGACTCCGTCGCCGTCGCCGCCGCCTTCTGCGCCAGCGCTGCCCGAATTATCGGTTCTTGACGAGGCTTTCAAGCAAACCACGTTGGGAAAAGCTGCAGACGACATGCGCATTCGCGTCGAGATGCGGCGGCTGGAGAACGAAGTGGTGAACGATCCCGAGATTCGAGCGGCCAAAATCGCGGCGAATGCGGCCGGAACTGATCTCCAAAAACGCGAACGCCTGCGCAGTTATTACGATCTTTATTATCGACGCATTGCCGAAAAGACCTCACGCCCGGAGTTACGGTCAGCGGCGGAAAGCGCCAAGGCAGAACATATCGCTTTGCTTAGCCAGCCGAGAGTTCGTCCCGGGAGCGGCGAAACACCGCCGCCAAAGAAGAAGAAACAAAAGAAGAAGCACAAGGGATTCTTCGAATCCTGACTGCTGCGAGCTTGCTCACCGAGACCGGTCGGTTATTCTAATCGCGCTCAATCACGGCGCGTTCGTCTAGTGGTTAGGACACAGCCCTCTCAAGGCTGGTGCACGGGTTCGACTCCCGTACGCGCTGCCACTCCGTTTTACCTATGAGAAGTGGGTTTTTCTTTGCGCGAAATCGACCGCAAATCCCGATTATAGAAAAATGGATGCTTCCTTCGCTGCGTTGACGCTCAGTGAGCTCGTAGTTAGCCTGTCGCACGATGCCAGCCGCTCGTAATCGACCTAAGCGCGAGAATTTCAACACCAATGCGCAGCTACCATACGAGTTGCGCATTAACGATTTCGAGATCGCAATGCAGGACGTCTACGACCTTTTCTTCGACGTGAACTCCGGATTGCTTGATAAGGGTTTGGAACGGCTCGACGACTTCCTTAGGCCAGCCATCATGTCAGGTTTAATATCCGATTTGCTGACCGCGAGCATTGCGAAACATGCGCGCGCGCTCACGATGAACGCGTATTTTAATGGACACCCCGATCTCGTTCTAAAGGGCGTATACGCCGGCGATCGGGTGAAGGCTGGCTCAGAGGGCGTGGAGATTAAGACAACGCGAAAAAGCGGTGGCGCTGTCGATACTCACGGAGCACGAGATCAGTGGATGGCGGTTTTCGTGTACGACGTGGACGCTGCTACCGAACCAGCACGCGACCGACGCGCCATGACCTTCACCGAAGTATATTTAGGAAAGGTGGAGGTTGCCGACTTCCGCAAGAATCCTCGTGGAGAGCTTGGGACACGTAAAGCTACTCTTCATCGCGAAGGCATTCTGAAACTTCGCCAGAATTGGATTTACCGGCAACCGCACTGATTCGATCTTGTGACTCAGTTTGAGGTAACCCGGACTGCGATGCTTTCGGACTTGAGAGCGCGAAGCTTCGGAATGCCCGAACGAGCAATGTCGAAATATCGCTCATCCTTTTCCACGCCGATGCTCGCGTAACCAACAGCTTCTGCCGCCGCTAGCGTAGATCCTGCGCCAGCGAAGGGATCGAGGATGGTGCCTTCACCGAGCGGCAGGACCGCGCGTACAATCTTTCGCAAGAACGCTTGCGGCTTCAAACTCGGATGAGGAGCAAGCGCCCTCTCTTCCTTGCGGGTAGGAGATGAGGCAATCACATCGCCAAATGGCTGATCTTTCGTTGGGCGGCGGAACCCCCCCGTTTTCCAACGCCGCAGGTTGTCCTGCACCCGACCTTCGATGGGCTTACGGAAAAGCAACCATGGCTCCCACATCGAGCGGGGCATTACGCTAACGTCGGTGAACTCTTTATGCGCCGCTTTCGGGCGATCGCCGCCACGCATCGTCATCGTCAGGCGGATGACCTCCCCACGTCTCTCGAACCCCGCGCGAGTGATGGCGTGAGCGACGACGAACGACAGAAGTGGGTTGGACGCTACGATCACTTGAGCGCCGGGCGTAACTATTGGCAGGAGTAACCTGGCCCATCCAAAAAAAAACCGGTCGAGAGCGGCTAGATCATCGCGGTCGAGAACGGTGAAGCGTGGCAACGGCGCGCGCTTGTTGCCATCGAATGAAGGGGGAATCCTCCAGACTCCGCCGCGCCCCGCCCGAAGTTTCTCTTGTTCCTCGGTACTGTATTCGATCAGACCATAAGGCGGATCAGTTACTACAGCTTCAATGCTGTTGGTAGCCGCCTTCGCCAGCCAATCAAAGCAATCACCGTGGACCAGTGTCGCGTTGCCGAAACGAAACGCGCCGCGGACAAGGACGTTTTTGGCGGTTCGATGCCCATTCCGTTGCGGTAATGCGAGCGTGGTCTGCACTTCCTCACGAACACGATAATAGCCGCGATCCACCTTCGTAAACAAACGAGGAGTATTCAGGCGCAAGTACGACCGCACTGACGAAGCGGGAGTTTCGCCGATCCGACTGCTGACCTCCTGGGCGATCTCAGCCACAGTCGCTCCGCTCGGTCGATAAGCTAATACGTCGATGATCGCGTCCCGCACCGAACCCGGCTTTCGCTTCTTATCGGTATACTTCACTCAATCCATTAGACGTCTCGACGTCTTCCTGCGCAAGCGTAAAACGCTATCGTCGGGAAACCTCCTTTTACCCCGATTTCCTCGATTTAGGACAGCCCTCTCAAGGCTGGTGCACGGGTTCGACTCCCGTAGGCGCTGCCAATGCCAGCGCGCCGCCCGCTATCGATTAGTTACGACAATCCGAATGGCTGTTTTTCTGAGAAGGCCGCCGCGCGCGCCTTTCTTCACGACCGTGTGAATCATGAACAAAAAGCCGGTCGCAATCGCGAGAAGGAGCATGGTCGAACCGCTATCCGGAACGGCAAAAACACCGGTGAAGAAATGATAGTTTCTCGGCTTGACCCCAGTGACTGAGTAATCGGTGAAATCAGTGAACCCTCCGTTGGTCGCGCCCGATTCGGTAATGAATACGTGCGAGCTGTTCATGACCTTCGATAGCGACGGGAAATAGCTGGCCTGATCCGGGCCGCCGACGAACATTTGCATGGTAAACGCTTTGCCGGAGCCGTTATTGATGAAGCGAATCACGTCACTCCAGTTGGAGGTGTCTTTCACCCCGAGCGCCGGATCGTCGAGAATGATGACGTAACCGGGATTTACGGCGTAAGGCAAAGTGTATATACCGCTTTGCAGGGAGAACGTGCCGTCACTCAGCGTTGGATAAATCCAGGCGTCGAACCCGCCCGCCGTGTTCGTGGAAAACGTCGTCACGGGCAGCGCATTCGCACTGGCCATCCAAGCAATCGAAAGAAGTAAGACGAGATAGAGCCTGCGCACGGTTATGTGGTAATTATTGATTACAAAACCGTAACAAGCAAACTCATTCTCGCGCAACTATTTGCCGCCCGTGCAGGGGCACTAGCGATACCGTCGATCGCCCTATCCCGTCCGCATATCGCAGGCAAGCGGTTCGCGGGAAGCAAATGCCTGCTGGGCCTATTGCAGTGAGCTGGCAATCCGAGCCAACAAGAGCGTTGGCAAAACGCCCAGCAGCAGAACCGCGAACGCCAGAATACCCACGGTAATTTGGGCCAGGAAATCCTGCCTTCCACCATCGTCGGCCGGCAATAATGGCTTCTGGCCCGCCGGCTTTTCCCCAACAAAGATAATCTTTAAAACAATCAGGTAATAATAAAGCGAAACAAGGCTTCCGAAAAGCGCCAGCGCGACCAGCCAGAGCAGCCCGCGGTCGGCCCCGAGCGCAGCGCTGAAAAGATAAAACTTGCCGAAGAACCCGGGAAATGGAGGCAACCCCGCGAGGGAGAGCATGAATATCGCCATGGCTCCGGCGAGCAGTGGCCCTCCCGCACGATTGTGGTGACATGACCAAAGTCCGGAAAAATGCTCGAGGTCGTCGCCGCCAGCTTCGCGCCGAACGACCGCGACCACGGCGAATGCTCCGACAAGGGTTAATGCGTAGGTTGTTGTATAAAACAACGTCGCGGAAAATCCGTTTGCTCCGCTGGCGACGAGTCCGAGCAAAGTGTAACCGGCGTGTGCCACAGCGGAGTAAGCGAGAAGCCGGCGGATGTTTCTTTGCCTTAGCGCAGCAAAGTTTCCAATAACGATCGAGAGCGCGGCCAGAACGGCCAGGACGGGCGACCAGCCAGCCACCATTGTATGCCAGCCGGCGCTGCCACGAACGCCGCCGAATCCAATGAGCACAAGTTTTCCGAGAACGACGAAAGAAGCGACCTTCGATCCGGAAGCGATAAACGCCGCACTTGGCAATGGTCCCCCCTGATAAGCATCCGGCGCCCAAAGATGAAATGGCGCCGCGGCAATTTTGAAGGCGAAGCCGACAAGAGTCATCACGATCCCGACCGCCAGAAGAGGTTCGACAGGTCCGGCGGAAAATCTCTGTCCAATAGCCACCAGCTCAGTCGTTCCTGCGCAACCGTAAACGAAGCTAAGACCGAAGAGCGTGAAGGCGCTCGCGGTGCTGCCGAAGAGGAAGTATTTCAGCCCAGCCTCGGCGCTGCGCACGTCGGTTTTGTCGAAACCGGTCATGACATAAAGAGCGAGACCGGTCAGCTCCAAACCAACGAAAATCATGAGCAATTCTTCGCTACCGATCAGAAGCATGAGGCCAATCGTGGCGAGAAGAAGCATCGCGAGATATTCGCCCCGATTGCGAAGCGACTTCTCGTTTTGAGACAACACCACAGTGAAAAGCGCGAGTGAAAGACAGATGATTTTGAACAGCGAATTCAGCGGCGAGATGACGAGCATGCCGTGAAACAACCGCGCATGCTGCGGCAGCAGCAGGGTTGCACCTATGGAAAGAGCCAGCCCAAGGACAGCTGTTCCGGAGCAAAGTGATGCCGCCCCAGGTCTGACTACCCCGATTGTGAGAACGACGAGCGCCGTCAGCACAACGATCGTTTCGGGCGATGCCAGTTGAAGAAGCTCCATGTAGCTCATGTTCATCGATGAATGAGAATTCTATTAACCGCCCAGTCCGCTGAAAACTCCGAGCTTCTCACTTCACGAACCTCATTGCTTCTACTGCGGGCATAATACGATCGAGCAGAAGTTTCGGATAAAGGCCGACCGCTAGAGTGGCCAACATCAGCAAGGTGGCTCCGCATTTTTCAGCGATCGTGATCGGCGCGATTTGCTCCTGATGAGTCGTTCCGACCGGCCGCGGCTTCGTCGGCTGATCCGAGAAAAAGGAGCGTTTCAGTGCGCGCAGAGTAAACGCACCGACAAGAACCATCCCGGCGCCTGCGATCCATGCCGCTGCCGGAAAACTTTTCCAGGTGCCGATTAAAATCGTTATTTCGGCGGCAAACCCGCTGAATCCCGGAATACCCATCGAAGCGGCCGAGGCGATGACAAAAGCGAATGCGGCGAAAGGCATTGTGCTCTTCAAACCAAGCGACGCGAGATCGTCCAGGTCACGCGTGTGGGTTCGTCGATAAATGGTGCCGGCGATTGCGAAAAGGAGAGCGCCGATGACCCCATGGGAAAACATTTGCAAAACCGCGCCCGAAACTCCAAGCGCGTTTCCTGTCGCCAATCCCAAAAGCACGAATCCCATGTGGCTGACACTGGAATAGCCAATGACAAATTTTAGATCCGACTGTCGCAGCGCGACCGCAGCGGCATAAACGATCCCGATGACAGCGAGAACCGCCAGCCATTCGCGCCACATCTCAAAACCTTGCGGAAAGAGGTTCATCGCGACCCGCAATGCACCGTAGGCGCCGAGCTTCATGACAATGCCGGCGAGGAGCATGGAACCCGCGGTCGGTGCAGCGACATGGCCGGTCGGCGCCCAGGTGTGCAACGGCCAAATGCCGGCAAGCACGGCGAACCCGAGGAACAACACGGGAAATGCCCAAGCCTGAAGGTGTGAATCAAATGGGAATTGCCCCATCTGCTGAAGGTCAAGCGAGTCGGCCGAGACATAGGCAGCGATCAAGCCGATAAAGACAAGAGCGCCCCCGAAGAAGGAATAAAGAGTGAGTTTCATCGCGCCGTATTCCTTGTTGGTCGATCCCCAGATCGCGATCAGGAAATACTTCGGCACGATGACGAGTTCGTAGAAGACAAAGAGCAGGAATAGATCTGCGCTCAGGAAAACGCCGTAAGAACCGCCCACGACGAGCAGTAACCAGAAAAAAAACTCGTTCGGGCGGCGCTCAACGTCCCACGAAAACAGCACCGCGCTTACAGCCGTAATTCCGGTAACGAGGATCAGCGTCAAGCTGATGCCATCGACCGCAAGATGATACGTCATCCCGAGCGTGGGCACCCATGGCACGCGCACAATTGTTGCGAAGTGAGCGAAGTCGGCGTTAGAAAGAAAACCAATCAGGCTGATCCCAAGCGTCGCGCACGTCGTTGCCAGCGCAATCCATCGCGCCGACGCAGCCGGCAGACATAACAAGAGAACCGCGCCTGCGAAGCTGAGGTAAATCGTCCAGGCAATCATTGGCTACCGGGCGAAACGAGTGGCTCTCTTCATCCCGGCGCAGGTCAGGCAAACAAACGCGCCATCTGCGCGACCGTCGTGTTAAAGATGTTGAAAACGAATTGCGGCGCGAGACCGATGCTCAACATGAGCAGCGTGACCGGAACAATCACCATTTTCTCGCCTGTCATAAGGTCGGAAAACATGCGGCAATTTTCGCCTAACGGTCCGCTGAAAAGAGCCTGCATCGTTCGGATCAAGGTGATGGCGGTGAAAAGCAGCCCGAGAACCGCCAGCGCGGTGAACACCGCTGCGATGGCAAACGAACCCTTGAAAATGAGAAATTCGCCGATGAATCCATTTAATCCCGGCAGACCGAGCGAAGAAAAAATCGCCACGCTCATCCAGCCGCAGAGCAACGGCGTGCGTTGCATGAGTCCGCCGAAATCGCTCATTCCGCGCAGCCCGCGGCGTTGTTCGAGCAATCCCACATAATAGAACAGCGCAGCGGCGGTAATCCCGTGGTTGAAGATCTGCATGAATACCCCGCTTAAGCCTGCCTGGATATCGCCCGGTGACTGCGCATTGCTGGCGGCTATGGCAAAGAGTCCCAGCATGCAATACCCGAGATGATTGATTGAAAGATAAGCCACCATCCGTTTCAGATCCGACTGCGCCCACGCGGCCAGAGAAGCAAAGACAATGGAGCAGACGGCGAGACCAAGAAGCCAGGGCCCAACGATTTTGATTTCGTTAGGGAACAGTGGAAGCAATAAACGCAGAAAACCGTAAACGCCCATCTTGGACAGCACACCCGTTAGCACCATCGATGTTCCGATCGGCGCCGTCTCGTAAGCGTCCGGCAGCCAGGTGTGAAATGGAAAAAGCGGCACCTTGACGGCGAGGCCGAGAAAGACTCCGGCGAAGGCCAGCCACCCAAGGTTGCCCTGAATCAGCCCGCTCGGTCCCAGCTTGGTCAGAGTGGCAAAATCGAATGTTCCTCTCGCCAAATAGATCCCGAGAAACGCGATCAACATCGCCACACTGCCCAGAAACGTGTAAACGAAAAATTTCGTCGCAGCCCGGTCCCGTTTTTCGCCACCCCAAATCCTGATCAGCAGAAACGCCGGGATGAGGCTCATTTCGTAAAACAAAAACCAAAGGACAAAGTTCTGCGCGGTGAAGGTGCCGTAGAGGGCGGATTGCATGACGAGCATGAGTGCGCAAAAGCCCCGGCTCATCGGTTGGGCAAAGAGGGCGAATGGAAAAATAAGCGACGTCAGCAATACGAGCAGCAAGCTCAGGCCATCAATGCCGACAAGGTATTCGGCACCGATCGCCGGGATCCAAATATGGCGCTCGACGATCTGAAGCCCGGCGGCCGCGGAATCAAAGTTTCGCCAGAGCATTGCCGCACAAAATGCGGACAGTGCGGCGAACGTAAGGGCAACGAACCGGGGATTGACCGGCCGGACCACGTAAAGGGCCAAAGCGCCGATCAGCGGGATGAATATGAGAAAGGTAATCATGCCAGCCACGCGTAAATGATTAGTAGCGTCAGCGCCCCGATGGCCAGGACCCCGAGGTAACCTTGGACCTGACCGGTATGCCGGCCCGATATGAAACGTCCGAGGCCCTGTGCACCAGCGACGCCTTCGTCGACTCCGTTATTAATCGCGTGCTCGTCGAAACCCTTGCTCACGATTCCGGCCAATTGGCCGAGCTTGCCGACGATCAAGACCACGCCGTCCCAAACATATCGGTCCATCCAATCGGAGATTCGCGCGGCTGTTCGGCCGAGTGCGATGACGGAGTGTTCGTAAAGCTCATCCAACCACATCTTGTTTTCGAGAAAGCGAAACAACAGCGGTTGCGCCTTTTGCAGCGGGTCGATGTCTTCGGCACGACGATAAATGAAAATGCCCAATCCAATTCCGGCGGCGACCAGGACAAGTGAGACGAGCAACATCGGCGGAACGAGCTGCGCGAGATCGAAGTGCGGCCGGTCGCCGACAAGATAATCGTGAAGCCATGGCCATGCCGGCGTGAGAACAACGCTCAGGGCGATGACGCAGAGGGCCAGGACGACAAGCGGTCGTGTCATTACCGGGGGGCTTTCGTGCGCCTGCTCGGACGCGGCGTGAGTCCGGCCAAAAAAGACATAGATCATCTGTCGAGTCATGTAGAGCGCGGTCAGAAGAACGCCAAGGAGCATCAGATAGTAAGGTCCGTCCGATTGGGGCCATTGCGATGCAGCGTGCAGGACTTCTTCCTTCGTCCAACCCCCGCTAAAGATGAGCGGCACGCCGCTCAGAGCCAACATGCCCGCGCCGTAAGTCAGAAACGTTATCGGCATCTTTCTGCGCAAACCTCCCATCTTTCGAATGTCCTGTTCCTCTTGACAACCGTGAATGACCGATCCCGCGCCGAGGAAAAGGAGAGCTTTAAAAAAGCCGTGCGCGAGCAGATGCAGAATGCCGGCCGCAACTCCGCCCACGCCTAACGAGACCATCATCAGTCCCAACTGAGACACGGTCGAATAGGCGAGGATGCGTTTAATGTCCGCCTGGGCAATCGCGATTAGTGCGCCGAGCAACGCGGTGGTGACGCCAATCCAGACAACCGCGACAAGCGAAGGCGTCACGCCGTTGATCGCGCCGAACGAAAAGAGTGGATACATTCGCGCGACCAAAAACACGCCCGCGGCTACCATCGTCGCGGCATGGATCAACGCGCTGACAGGAGTGGGGCCTTCCATCGCGTCTGGCAACCAAACGTGGAGTGGAAACTGCCCCGACTTACCCATGGCGCCGCACAGAATCAGCAACGCCACGGCTGTCGTTCCGCCACCGAGGGTCAGAAGTGCGGCATGCTCGAGACAACCGTTGCCGCTATCGTAGAAAAGAAGCGTACCACTCCCTTTCCAAAGCCAGAGCAGGCCAAGAAAGAGACCGAGGTCTCCGATGCGCGTGGTGATGAATGCTTTTTTGGCCGCGGCTGCTGCGCTCGGTTTGTGAATCCAAAATCCGATTAATAAATAGGATGCGAGGCCAACCAGTTCCCAACAGATAAAAAGAAGCAGCAAACTATTCGCGAGAACCAGGCCGAGCATGGCGCCTGAGAAAAACGACAGGTAGGCGAAGAAGCGGGTAAAATCCTTGTCACCAGCCATGTAGCCGACACTGAAAACAAAAATCCAAAGGCCGACGAAAGTGATCATCAGCAACATCGCGATGGTGAGCGGATCGACGGCCCAACCGAGACGCAGTGTTTGATCGCCGAAGGTGAACCAGACAAAATTGTGAAAGACGCGGAAGCCGGGCATGCGCAGCGTTGGCAGAAATGCGGCAAAAGAAAGCGCCAGGGCAGCGATCTGGCCACCGATGGCCAGCGCCGCGGCACTTGCACGTCGCGAATTTCCGAGACTGAGAATTGCCAATGAAGCCGCGAGGGGCACCGCGGGAATCAACCAAAGACTTTGAAGGATCCAGCTCATTTTGGCGGAAGCAGGCTCTCCCGAGCAAGCGGCTCGACGTCCAGCGCACAAGCGCGCAATCGGTCAGCGTTTGACTCGGTCATATCATCCTTTGAGCTGATTAAACCTGTCGATATTCGTCGTGTGGTAGTGGCGGTAAACTGCGATGACCAGGGCAAGACCGACCGCCGCCTCCGCCGCCGCGATGGCGATGGCAAAGATTGCGACCATCACGCCGGTTGGTGCGTGCGGTTGCGGGGCGAAACGCCAGAAGGCAATGAAGTTTAAATTTGCGGCAGCGAGCATTAACTCGATACCGATCAGGATGAAGATCGCGTGGCGCCGACTCAGCGCGGCGAGCAGACCGATGCAGAAAAGAGCGGCCGAGACAGTAAGAATGAGTTGAAGACTGGGCATGGCCTAGCGGGATGGGAAAGTTACAGGAGTTAAAAGAGTTACATTGTTACAAAGGAAATCAGCGGCTTCGCCGTTTGGGGTCACGCGCGAAGACCACGATTCACCATTTAACCTTGTAACAATTTTAACTTTTGTAACTCGCGTCATCGTTTCTCCTCGATAACAAGAATGAGCGCCCCAATGAGCGCAGCGGTTAAAACGAGACCCACGCACTGCAGCGGCCAGACATAGTCATTCATCAGGACCTCGCCGATTTGTCTGACGGTCAGCGGCTCGATCGCAGGCGCGGCAACGGCGAGCGATGGGGTATGAAGAATTGCCCAGAGCAGAGCGGCAAATACGGCCCCGGAGGCGACAGCTCCGGACCATTTAAACCCCGCGGCGTCGACTTCCCGGCGCGTCAGTAGAATCGTAAAGACGATCAACACCGCGACCGCGCCGACATAAACGAATACCTGGACGAGGCCGACGAACTCAGCACCGAGCAAAAAGTAAAAGGCGGCAACAGTGACAAAAACAATGACGAGACTGAGAGCGGCATGAATGAGTCTCGTTAGACACGCCGCGGCGAGCGCACCAATCAGGGCGACCACCGCGATGATGCTGAAGGCAAGATTGTTCATTCCGCGAAACGATAAATGCGCGGGGCAAACTTCTTTTTCGTATCGAGCAAAAGGGACAGCATCAAATAAACGAAAGCGATAAACGCCGCGGACCAGAGCCAGGCAGACACGCCCCGGCCGGCATAGTGCCAAATCGCGGCCGCGATGAAGCAGGTGAACGACATCGGCAACATGAATTTCCAGGCGAAATTCATGACCTGATCCACACGCGTGCGCGGCAATGTCCCGCGAATCCAGATGAAAACGAAAAGCAGCAGACTCAACTTCGCGAAAAACCAGAGGTAGGAAGGAACGATCTGCAAGGCACTCATCGGCGCCTGCCAGCCCCCAAGAAATAGCGTCACGGCCAGCCCGCTAATGGCAAACATTCCAAAATATTCCGCCATGAAAAAATTCGCGTACTTAAATCCAGAGTATTCCGTCATGTGGCCAGCCACGATCTCGGATTCTCCTTCCGGGACATCGAATGGAGTGCGATTCGATTCGACCAGACCGGAGACAAAGAATAGGATAAAAGCAGAAGCGCCCCACGGCGTCACGACGAACCAGTGGGGAAGAATGCCTAACGAATAATTGCCCTGCGCCGCAACGATGGCATCCGGCGAAAGCGAACCCACGACCATAACGACCGGCAGTGTTGTGATGATGAGCGGCAGTTCGTAGCTGACCATCTGCGCGATCGCGCGCATCGCACCCAACATGGAAAACTTGTTGTTGCTCCCCCACCCCGCCATGAAGACTCCCAGCTCCGTGGTCGAGCCGATGGCAAAGAAAAACAGTATCCCGCCATCGATGGCGAACGGCGTCATGTTCCGCCCGTAGGGAATGACGCCCAGCGCGAGAATGGCGGTCGCGGCAATCATGATCGGCGCAATGAAATGGATCAACTTGTCCGCGCGCGCCGGCACGATGTCTTCCTTGATCAGCATCTTGATGCCGTCGGCCACCGGCTGCAAAAGACCGAAGGGACCGACACGATTCGGCCCATAGCGATTCTGGATACGGGCCAGAATCTTTCGCTCCAGGACCGAGATAAGCGCAAAAATCGTCAAGAAAACAACCAGGACAGCGGAAATGTTGATCAGGCTGGAAACGATCGGCACAACCCAATCCGGCGCCCCCTGCAACAGTGAAAGCAACTGCTCTTTCCCCCGCACGAAGATTTGATCGAGAAAATTGCCGGTCACTCGGAATGAAGAAGAGCGGTGGGCGATTCTTTAATCAAGGATGATTTCTCCTGTCTGAACTTCGAAACGTTGAACAGCCTTCGGACATCTCGGAGAGATGTCCCTACCTCAAACACGCAGCGTCAGGTAGGGACGCATCTCCGAGGCGTCCGTGTTTCAGCACACACCGTCCGGCCGAACACTCACGGACATCTCGGAGAGATGTCCCTACCTCAAACACGCAGCGTCAGGTAGGGACGCATCTCCGAGGCGTCCGTGTTTCAGCACAAACAGTCCGGGCGAACACCCGCACGATGCTTCAAACGCGGTGCACTAACGAGCTTGCGGCCTGCTCAGATGTTGCTTCCGCTCCACTTGAGTTTTTGCCTGACCACACTGAAGAATGAAACTTCAGGCATCACGGCCAGGGGCAAGGTTTTCCTGGCTCGCTGAATGGCCACAACCGTGCCCATTTCGACCCGCACCGGATCGCGACCGTCCACCGTGAGAAACACCGGATAATCCGATTCCGTTACCTCAACTTCGATCAATGAATCTTCGCGAACGATGATCGATCGGTTCGTCAGAACGTGAGGGCAAATCGGCGTAATAACGAAAACGCCTGATTCCGGCGCCATGATCGGTCCGCCGGCGGAAAGCGAATATGCGGTCGAACCGGTCGGCGTCGCGATAATGATACCGTCCGCATTGAATTCGGTTAAGGCTTCTCCGTTCACGCGTGTCCGGAGCCGGATCAGCCGGGAAATTTCACCGCGACTTAGCACTGCATCATTCAATCCAAGGACAGAAGCGGTTTGTTTGCCTTGAATCATCATCTTCACTTCAAGAAGACTGCGCTCGCTGAACGTGATTCGTCCCTTGGCCACGGATTCGACAGCTTCAACATAAGCGGCGGAGTTGGAACAGGTCAGAAATCCGAGCGAGCCAACATTGATACCGAAGATCGGTTTCATATCTTCGCCCAGCTGATCCGCGACGTTAAGGATCGTTCCATCTCCTCCAAGCACGACCAAGAGGTCAGTTTCTTTAGCCAGTTGGGGAACTGTCATTTCCGAGCTTTGCCCAACCAGTGCAGCCGTTGCCTTCTCCACCCGCACCGTGATGGCGAAGCGCGCGAATTCCTTCGCGACGGCGGAAACGAGCTCCGCCACTCCGGGTTTTCCGGTATGAGCGATTAGGCCGATCGTTTTCGGAGACATGCGAAAAATTCCTGGTTGCCGTCCGTGCCGGTGATCACTGATGGCGTCATATCTACGACCATGTGACCGAGGCCCTGGACGAATTCCACGATCTTGCTCTTTGCTTTATCGTGCAATTCCGGTTTGGCGACAATGCCGCCACGGGAGACGTCGCTGCGCTGCAGCTCAAACTGCGGCTTGATCAGGGCGATGATCACACCGTCTGGAGTTATCAAGTCAAAGGCGTTGGGCAAGATCAAAGTCAGCGAGATAAAGGAGACATCGATGACACAGAGATCGATCGGCTCCGGAATGTCTTCCCGCGATAAAAACCGTGCGTTGACCTTCTCCAGCGTCACCACGCGCGGATCGCGGCGAATTTTCCATGCTAACTGATCGTGGCCGACATCCACGGCGTAAACCTTGGCCGCTGCGCGTTGCAGCAAACAGTCCGTAAATCCTCCGGTAGAAGCACCGATATCGAGCGCGATTTTTTGCCGGACATCGATGTCGAAAAAATCGAGCGCCCCCTCCAGTTTCAAGCCCCCGCGGCCGACATATTTTTGCGGATGAGAAATTACTACTTCGTCATTCGCGGCCAATAACTCGGATGCCTTTAGGGCCACGCGTGTCCCGACCTTGACCTGCCCCGCCATGATGGCGCGTTGCGCCTGCTCGCGACTGGCAAAGAGACCGCGCGCGACCAGAACAGTATCGAGACGCGAGCGCTTGGCCATGCCATCAACTGTTTTGATCAAGATCCACAATCGATGCGCGGATCGCTTCGATCGCTCTGCTCAATTCCGAAGAGCTGATGCAAAGAGGCGGCATAAGCACGATCACATTGCGAATGGCGCGGGTAAGTAATCCGCGCTGGCGCGCCGCGTAGCAAACATCGGCAGCGAAGCGCGGTGCGCTTCTACTTGAGCCGCAATCTTTGAGCTCGATCCCGGCAATGAAACCACAATGACGCACCTCCGCGACGGCGGGAAGATTCGCGAACAGGCCAAGCTCGGAGCGCATTTGATCGATCTTCGGCTGCAAGGCTTGCAGAACATTCTCTTCCTTGAAGATTTCGAGGCTGGCCAGGGCCGCGGCGCATCCGAGCGGATTCCCGGTATAACTATGTCCATAAGCCAACGCCTTACCGTCGGCAACCGAGCCATCAAAACGCGAGAATATTTCTTCTGTTACGGCTGTAACAGCCAGCGGAACATACCCGCCCGTCAGTCCTTTGCCGAGAACAAGGATGTCTGGGACAACCTCCTCATGCTCGATGGCAAACATGCGGCCAGTGCGTCCGAATCCAGTCATCACTTCGTCCACAATAAGCAGAGTGCCGGTCCGATCGCACCATTCCCGTACGCCACGCAGCGTTCCCGAAGGCCAAACCCGCATGCCGGCCGCGCCTTGAATAAGAGGTTCAATGACCACAGCCGCGATCTTGGCCACGTCGGGCGCCGACATCCGCTCCAACGCGGTAAGATTTGGTACCTGGATTGCCGGGAAATTCCAGCGGCCGGGTCCTCCCACTTGGAACATTGCCCCCGCTCCAAGGCTGGCTGCGCCCGCGGTGTCGCCGTGATAACCATGCTGAAACGCTACGAACTGATGTCTCCTCGAATTGCGCAACCGCCAGTACTGATCAGCCATGCGAAGGGCCACCTCGATCCCGGTGGATCCGTCATCTGAATAGAAGACGCGGTTGAGCGTGTTTGCCGGAAACAGCTCAACGATCGCCGCGGCCAGCTTAACGGCGGCTGGATTGGTGAATCCGAGAAATGAAGTATGCGCTGCCAGATCGAGCTGACGGTGAATCGCTTCGTTGATGTGAGGATGATTATGACCGTGAATGTTCGTCCAAATGGAGGAATTGCCGTCAATGTATTCCCGGCCCAGGCTGTCGCGCAGCAGAGCACCCTGGCCCGAGACCAAAACGAGCGGCTCATTCTCAGGCGCGCACCAGGCCGGCATGTCAGTGAACGGATGCCAGACGAACTTTTTGTCCGCGGCAACAAGTTCAGCCGTGTCCCAATCAGTCATGGAAAGAAGATTTCGTCACAAGCCGAGCCGGCCTGAGACAAATGGGACGAGACCAGCTCGTCCCTCCCTTTGTAACTATGTAACCTCTTTAACGTTTTAACCTCCTTCTCCCTCGTCCCTCCCGATGTAACGATGTAACTCATTTAACCTCTTAACCTCTTAACCTATTAACGTATTAACCTGCGCCGCCGGCGGCGCGTTCCTTGATCAGTTTGTCCACCGAAGCAACATCCTCAGCCGAAGCCCGGCGCCGCCGATACTTGCGTTCTACGATATCTTTGAGGGTGAGAAGATCTTCGAGCTGTGGATAATCATAATAAGTCCAGGAAAGTTCGTCCGAAAACTTCGCTTGCACCCGCCACTCGCCGCCGAATTTGATCGCTCGCACCTCGCGCTTACGACCTTCATCATCTTTCTCTTTCCATATGTGTTGATTCGGCATCGGGGAGAAATCTTACATTAATCGCTTTGAAAGACGCTGTCAGATTAGTCGTTTATTTTGTCACAGTGGTTGTGCTGGGTGCGTTGCTGGCGCCCATTCTGTTTTGGGCCGCGCAGTGGCTGACGGCGCATGACATTTTCCCCTTCCTCGCCCGCTTCGATTTCGAAACGTTTTTTCACCGTGCCCTCCTGCTTGCGGCAGTGCTTTTGATCTGGCCCCTGTTCCGTGCAATCAAAGTGCGCCAGCTCAGCGATCTTGATCTGCAACCGAACCCGCGACGCTGGCGGCATCTTTTCGGTGGATTCCTTTCGGCAATCGTCCCCCTGTTCTGTTGCGGATTGATCCTGGTCACAACGCAGGTTTACTCCATCCGGTTGCATATCGCCTGGTCGACTCTGGGCGCGATCCTTCTAACCGCTGTTGTTGTTCCTGCGATCGAGGAGAGTTTCTTCCGCGGTTTGGTGCTTGGCATTCTTCTCCGAAGCCGCCGTCAGTATCTGTCGATAGGTATCACCTCAGCGCTATTCGCGATCGTGCATTTCCTCAAAGCGCCGGAACGGACATCCGCGATTGTGACTTGGACTTCCGGCTTCCGGTCGGTCGCTCATTCCTTTGCCCAATTTTCGGAGCCGATGCTCGTGCTCACCGGATTTACCACCCTTTTTCTTATCGGCTGGATCCTGGGAGACACTCGGGTGCGAACCCGATCGCTCTGGGTGTCCATTGGTCTCCACGCGGGCTGGATCCTGGGCAATGGAGTGTTCAACAAAATCGCCCGACGCCAGATCATGTTATTGCCGTGGTTGGGAAAAAACCTCCTTATCGGCATTATTCCGCTCGGCGTGATCTGCCTTACGTGGATAATCGTACGACTCTGGCTCGGGCGGCAACGCGATGGCAAAACTTGATTATTTCAGCGCACTCATCTCGCTATTTTACCCGCCCGTGTGTGCCGGTTGTTCGGCGCATGTCGGCTCAAATGTTTATTTATGTGATGTTTGCCAGGCCAAGGCACAGCGAATCGTCGCGCCATTTTGCCAAAAATGTTCCGAACCGTTTTTCGGAGCTATCGATGGATCATTTACCTGTGGAAATTGCGCGCACCAGAAGCTGCATTTTGAGGCGGCGGCGGCGGCTTACCTCAGTCGCGGAATCGTTAGGCAGCTGGTGCATGAGTTTAAGTATGGCAAAAAGATTCATCTGCGATACGTGATTGCCGAATGGCTTTATGCCGCGCTGGAAGATCCGCGTCTGCAAGGCCGCCCGTTCGATATCCTGGTTCCCGTGCCGCTCCACCCCGCCCGTCAGCGCGACCGCGGCTTTAATCAAGCCGCGCTTCTGGCCGATCTCGTCTCCCAGCGCGCTTCGCTGCCGGTCAAGGCGGTTCTCGAACGCGTTCGTTATACCACCACCCAGACGGCATTTGACCGCGCAAAACGCATGGAAAATTTACATGACGCCTTTCGTTTACGGAAAAAGGGAGACGTGCGAGGTTTACGGGTGTTGCTGATTGACGATATCCTGACAACTGGCTCGACCTTAAGCGAATGCGCCCGTGTTCTGAAACATGCCGGCGCAGCTTCCGTTTATGCGGCCACCGCAGCCCGCGCATAAATCAATGGCCATTTTCAAAAAGCCTACCCTGAAGACGCAAAGCCCGAAGAAGCGGGATATTCCGCATGGCCTTTTTCAGAAATGCCCGGGTTGTTCCGATGTAATTCACGAACTGGAGCTGGCGCAAAACCAGCGCGTTTGTCCACGTTGCGATTATCATCTGTCCCAATCCGCCCGCGAGAGAGTCGATAGTCTGGTCGATTCGGACAGTTTCACCGAGATGGATGCGGACCTGCGGTCCGTCGACACCTTGCGTTTCCAGGGCATGGCCAGCTATAAGGATCGGTTAAAGAAATATCAGCAAAGTACCGGCTTGGTCGATGCGGTCCTGACCGGTCACGGAAGGATCGACGGTTACAAAGTCGCGCTTGCGGTGATGGACTTCGGATTCCTGGCCGCGACGATGGGATCTGTCGTCGGCGAGAGAATCACGAGGGTCATCGAACATGGTACGGCTGAGAGGGCTGCCGTGATTATCGTCGCCGCTTCCGGCGGCGCGCGGATGTACGAGGGAATGCTCAGCCTGATGCAAATGGCTAAAACCAGCGGCGCACTCGCTCGCCACGCCGAGCAGCGGCTGCCCTACATCTCGGTTTTGACGAACCCGACGACGGCTGGGGTAATGGCGAGCTTCGCCTCACTCGGCGACGTGATCATCGCCGAGCCAAAAAGCATGATTGGTTTTGCCGGACCGCGTGTGATCAAGGAAACGACACATCAGGATTTGCCGGAAGGCTTCCAGACCGCCGAGTTCCTGGAGGAACACGGTCTTATCGACATGATCGTGCACCGCAAACGCATGCGGGAACAGATCAGCGAGTTGCTCGGATATTTTTCGGTAACACCGTAGTCGGTGGAGGGGTCCCGGTGTCGCGACTCCCGATGTCCTATCAAGAAAGCCTGGCTTGGCTTTACGGACTGCAAGTTTTCGGGATCAAGCTCGGCCTCGAAAACATTCAGCGGCTCATCGCGGAGCTTTCAAGGAGCGACGGTCTCCAGACCGCCGTTCATGTAAACGGCGATTTGGAAATCGCCGCTCCTTGGGGCCAGCGGGTCATTCATGTAGCCGGCACCAACGGCAAAGGGTCGGTTTGCGCCATGATCGACGCCATTGCTCGCGCCGGTGGTTACCGGACTGGCCTCTTCACTTCCCCGCATCTTGTCAGCTTCCGCGAACGCATTCGAGTGAATGGCGAGATGATTCCGGAAGGTGCCGTTGCGACTTTACTGACTGCCATTCGCGAACTTGTCGCTTCATGGGATCCGCATCCGACATTTTTCGAGATCGTCACAGCGCTCGCATTGCAACATTTCGCGCGGTCCGAGACCGACGTCATCATCCTGGAAACCGGGATGGGCGGACGACTTGATGCCACGAACGCTGTGCTATCAACTGGGTCGATTATTACGCCGATCGGTCTGGATCACGAAAAATGGCTCGGCCAAACACTGGAAAGCATTGCCGCGGAGAAAGCTGGCATCATCAAACCGAAGACTCCAGTTGTGTCCTCCACCCAGCAACCAGAAGCAAAAGAAGTCATCCGTGCTCGCGCCGCGGAATGCGAGGCGCCGTTGCTCTTCGTGAGCGAACCTTACGAGCGATCGCCGATTGCCTTGAGCGGCGCACATCAAAAACATAATGCAGCGCTGGCCATTGCTGCGCTGGCCGCAGCAAAGATTGAAGTGGACAAAGCAACGATCGCTCGCGGACTCAGCAACGTCGAATGGCCGGCGCGATTTCAGCGCTTCGACGATCGGGTCATCATTGATGGTGCCCATAATCCTGCGGCCGCCCGGGTCCTCGCCGCAACGTGGCGGGAGATGTTTGCCGACCAGCGCGCTACGCTCATCTTCGCCGTCCTGTCGGATAAAGATGTGCAGGGAATCTGGGAAGCGCTCGCGCCAATCAGCGCACATGTATTCCTGCCCCAAATCCGCAGCGAACGCGCACTCTCGCCGGAGACAGTGGGACAGATTCTCTCCCGCCACACTCCATCGCTCCCTTACTCCCTTACTCCGTCGATCGACGCTGCCATTCGCCTGGCGCGTGAGAGACCTGATCCGATTCTGGTGACCGGTTCGTTGCACTTCGCCGGAGAGGTTCTGGCCTGCCTGGAAGGCAAACCGGCGGCGTTCGAAGAATGCGCGCAGTGAGGAAATAATGGGACGACACGAGGTCAGGCGTGTTGCCGCACTGGCTTCTTGTCATGTCGAGCTCAGTCGAGACATCTCTTACTCCCGTGATTCTTAGAGTGAGAGATTCCTCGACGTTGCTCGGAATGACAGGAGGGACGAAGCGGCCGCCTGGTCGGTTGCTGCGCCGTGGGGCCATTCTTAGAATTAGTGGGACGACACGAGGTCGTCCCTCCCAGTCAATCGTCACTAGCCTCGATCCGCGGAAAAAGCGGGACGGGTTTACCAAGCCGATGCTCTTGCGGCAGACCGCCCCAGGCGGCATCGGCAAACGAGTAATCGGGGCTAAGATTCAGCTGATACATGATACCTCGGGCGCCGACCGGAAGAATAGGCGACACGAGTATGGCAATGATCCGTAACGCCTCGGCCAGGGCGAACAGGGTGTGATCGAGGGTATCAGCACGTTCTGCATCTTTCGCCAACTTCCAGGGCGCCGCCATCTCAATGTAGGTATTGCATGTCGTCGCGAAATCAGTCACCGAGGCAATAGCCGCCTGTATTTGAAATGAACTCATTGCCCGTTCATACCGCTGGACAAGATCGCGAGACTGCGCGGCTAATGGAGAATCACCGCCCCGGTGTTTCACAACCCCATCTCGATATCGGTGGGCCATGTTCAACGTTCGATTGACCAGGTTGCCTAACGAATTGGCGAGATCACTATTGTATCGCGCGACCAGACGCTCTTCGGAGAAATCCGCATCATTGCCGGTTGCGATATCGCTCATCAGATAATAACGCAAAGCTTCAGCGCCGTATTTTTCCGCCAGCACGTTTGGATCCACCACGTTGCCGGCGCTCTTGCTCATTTTCGCACCGCCAAGATTCCACCACCCGTGAACGAGAAGTTGGGGTATCTGTTCGTCAGGAAATCCAACGGCATGCAGCATGATGAGCCAGTAAATCCCATGTGCCGGCACGAGAATGTCCTTGCCGATGATTTGCAAAGCCGGCCACTTATCGCGGAAAGTTGGTGGTTGAGAGTTGAAAGTTGAGAGACTCGGATCGTAGCCAGCGAAGCTGATGTAATTCGTCAGGGCGTCGAACCAGACGTAGGTGACAAAATCTTTGTCGAAGGGAAGCTCAATTCCCCAGTCAAGACGTGACTTGGGGCGCGAGATGCACAAATCGCCGTTCAATCTCTCGACCGCATTGCGCAATTCGGTCTGACGAAAATCAGGTAGGATCGCGTCTGTGCGACGATCGATATAGCCTAACAGCCAGTCTTTGTGTTTCGAAAGCTTGAAGTAGTAGTTCTCCTCTTCCCTGAATTCGACCTGGCCCCATTCCGGCCCGAACTCACCATTCGCATCGCGCTCTTTATCGGTCAGAAACTGCTCCTGGCGGATGGAATAATGACCAGCCTGTTTGTCCTTGTAGATTTCCCCTTCCTCGAACAAACGCTGGAGCATCCCCTGCACGACGCGTTTATGTTGCGGGTCGATCGTCTCAGCCCATTTGTCATATTTCACATCCAGCTTTTGCCAAAGATCGATGAACTTTTGCGTAACGCCTTTGACGAACTCAGCCGGCGATTGGCCCTCTTTGGCAGCCGACTGCTGCACTTTCTGTCCGTGTTGATCGACCCCGGTCAAAAAGAACACCTCTTCGCCCTTCAATCGATGGTAGCGAGCGATGACGTCGGCCAGAACTTTCTCGTAGGCGTGCCCGATATGCGGCGCCGAGTTTGTGTAGTCGATGGCGGTGGTAACGGTAAAAATCCGGGACATGCGCGGCGACAAACTGATGGCACGTGGTGTCCCGCGCAACTCGCGATCTCGCCGACGATTCCCGCAGACAATGTAGCCGCGTCGCTGTGCGACGCGTGCACACGGCTCACAGAGCCGTGGCTACAGTCTCAGGCGCCGGTACGTTTGAAACTAAAACTCGTCTCCGGCTTCACAGCGTTACCTTCCATCTCCAGGATTGGATAGACGAGGAAGTTGATCGGTCCGCCGGTGGGGGCGGGATCGACGACGAGATCGCGGCCTTTCGTTAACTCAAAGCGGTTAGCCGGATTGTGGCCGAAGTAGTATTCAGCCAGTTTTGGATTCTTCCAAGCCTCACTGATATCGACCGGCACCCAGCGGCCATCGGCGAAAAACTCCGCCCAGCAATGATATCCCTCGATCGGCCCTTCGTTTTTGTCGGCAGGAATCGTGGCGCCAATCGCAAACCGAGCCGGGATACCGATGCTGCGGGCGAGGGCGATGAAATAAGAATGAAAATCGCTGCAGTTTCCCGTCTTTGCATCGCATGCGTAAACCGCATCTCCTTTGCCCCAACCCGTCCCCGATTTATCGTAGCGCATCCGGGACAGAACGTGGCCGTAGAGCGCTTTGGCACGATCCAAATCATTGGTTTTTCCCGCGGTCGCCTGTTCAGCGAGGGTTTTAAACGTTTCATTTATCGGCACTAATTTCTCCGGCTGCAAAAACCGCGCGGGACTCTCTCCATTCGAGGAATACGCTGTTTTTTCCTTCCGAACGACCCGGTAATGCAGTTCGATGGTCTTGCCGCGGTCGTTAGGGCCCGGGTGCAAAACACAAATATCGTTATGGTAATCGCGGTCCGCGACCTTTTCCCATTTGATCGAGGTGTCCATTGACTCCTGAACGACCACCTGAAACGCGTCGGTTTTCGCGAGAGGAAGCCAGAGGCGGGCCTGACCCTTAATTTCAGGGAGTTTTATGCGGTAAGTAAACTCAAACTCATCAGACCCCTTGATGATCGGAGGCCCTTCCGCAGCTCGAACCAGGAGCGCGCTGAGCACAATTACCGGTAACATGATTAGATGACGCATATTTATAAAATCGCTCCTTAGGACTTCTTAACTTGTCTCCAGACGCCTTTGTCTTCTTTCCAATCGTACAGAGGTTTGCCGTTGATTTTATGAACAGACGTTTGTGTCACCTTCATCGCGCCGGGCTGCCCGGCCAGGAAGAAATCGATATCGTAAGCGGTGCTGTCCGCTGCCTTCATGTCAACGCACGCAAAATATTTGCCGTTGGCCAGATTGGAAAGCCGATCGTCATGCACCGTGACCAGATCGAGCGCCAGATCTTTTCCCTGATGCTTGACATGAAACTTCTTGTCCCGTGATCTTTTGACGGCGGTCGCGATGTTCTTTTTGATCCCGGCCGATATATCTGCGTTTGTCACTTGTTGTGTCTGCACGGAAGGCCTGGCCGGGGTTGCCTGCTGAGCCGCTTGGATCGCTGTTTGGCGAATAGGTTGGGGATGTTCCGCTGCCAGACCGGAGATGGTCGGGGCGAGGAACGACATTGCCGACAAAGCGAGAATGGACCGTCTATTCATAATAAGGTGTTCGTTGAAGCTGACGGAGATGGTGTCGATGCTGCCCACCACCGGCCCTGATGAAAAGCGCAATCTCGCTAAAGGCGGGCTTCGCTCGCTTCCAGGACGATGGTGGCGATGGCGTGGTGGTCGCTGTGACTCAACGTGATAAACGCGGAAACGACGCCCCGCTCCTGGGCCAGTTTCTCGGCGCCACCGGTAAAGACCAGGAATGGTTCTCCACTCGGTTTCTTACGCACGTCGATGTCGCGCCAGCCCATCGCTTTTCCGATGCCGGTGCCAAACGCCTTCGATACCGCTTCCTTCGCCGCGAAACGCGCCGCCAAGTGTCGGGCGGGAAATTTCATCGAATTGGAATATTCAATCTCGCCATCGGTAAACACTCGTCGCAGAAAACGATCGCCAAATCGGTCAAGCGAATGCTGAATCCTGGCGCATTCGACGAGATCAACGCCAATACCGATCACACTCATCCGGTGTAACCTTCCATCGCGAGGCGCATTTCGCGGACGGCGCTTTCAAGACCGACGACAATCGCGCGTGAAATAATGGCGTGTCCGATATTGAGCTCGGTCAGATGGGGAATTTTGTGAATCAAGCTGATGTTGGTGTAGTTAATCCCATGCCCGGCGTTGACCTGTAATCCAAGCTCGGAAGCGCACAGGGCCGCCGCCTGCAGGTTTTCCATTTCCTCTTTCTCAATCTTCTCCGAAAACGCGTTGGCCAATTTCCCGGTGTGAAGCTCGACCATCTCCACGCCCAATTCGCCCGAGGCATCGACCTGCTCCAGCGTCGGATCGACAAATAAACTGACGCGAATGCCGGCCGCGTGCAGCCGCTTCACCGTGGGCTCCAGCTCCTTGGCGTTAGCAACAACATTCAAGCCGCCTTCGGTTGTAATTTCTTCGCGTTTTTCCGGAACGAGGCAGACTTCATCGGGCACGATGCGAAGCACCGCATCGAGGATCTCCGGCGTGTTCCCCATTTCGAGGTTCAGCTTGGTCATGATGTTCTCTCGCAACCGCGCTATATCGCGGTCCTGGATATGCCGTCGGTCCGCCCGCAGGTGCGCGACGATTCCGCTGGCACCGGCCCGTTCACAAATCGAGGCCGCGACAATCGGATCCGGTTCCGCATTCTTCGATTCCGGCATGGTCGCGTAACGCGCCTGCCGCAAAGTGGCGACGTGATCAATGTTAACACCGAGTTGAAGCCTGCTCATCCGTCGCGCTCAATAGGAGCCAGAGAAACAATTCGAGCAAGCGACATCGAGAGGAATCTCGCTGATAGCCGCTCGGCGAACAGGCGAAATTACAGAAGGCAATCTTGCCATATGCCGCCGAACATTATGAAATGGGTTACAAACCTCCGACTCTCTCTACCATGAAAACTGTCGAATCTGCCGTGCGAAAACGTTACGCCGCCGGCGCCCAATCCACCGAGGCGCGGCTTTGCTGTCGCGTCGATTACAACTCGGACTATCTCAAGGCCATTCCGCAGGAAGTGATCGACCGGGACTATGGCTGCGGCGATCCGTCGCGCCACCTGCGCGAAGGCGAGGTGGTCGTCGATCTTGGCAGCGGGACTGGAAAGATATGCTTCATCGCGGCGCAGATTGTCGGAGCGAAGGGTAAAGTCATCGGCGTGGATATGACGGATGAAATGCTCGCGGTTGCGCGCCGCAACGCGCCGATCGTGGCTGAAAACATCGGTTACGCCAATGTTGAGTTTCGCAAAGGCCGTATCCAGGACCTCGCACTCGATCTGGAATTGTTGGATCGAGAACTGCAAGCCAACCCAATCAACGACGCCGCGTCGTTCCTTGCCGCGGACGAACTGGCGGAAGAATTGCGCTGCAAACATCCCCTCATCGCAAGCGATTCGGCGGACGTGGTCGTTTCCAATTGCGTCCTCAATCTGGTCGAACCGAAGTCGAAACGGCAGCTCTTCGACGAAATCTTTCGGGTGTTGAAGAAAGGCGGCCGCGCCGTCATCTCGGACATTGTCAGCGACGAAGAAGTGCCGGAGGAAATGCAGGGCGACCCGGAGCTTTGGAGCGGCTGCATTTCCGGGGCTCTCACCGAGGAGGGATTCATCAGCGCGTTCGAGGATGCCGGCTTTTACGGAATCCGAATCTTGAAACGCGATGTCGAGCCATGGCGCACTGTGAACGGAATAGAATTTCGCTCCGTTACGATGGAGGCCTTCAAAGGCAAACAAGGGCAGTGTTTCGAACGTAACCAGGCCGTGATTTATCGAGGGCCATTTAAGGAAGTGCTCGACGATGACAATCATCGAATGAAACGCGGCGTCCGCTATGCGGTATGCGATAAGACCTACAATCTCTACCAGAAGAGTCCCTACCGCGACTTCTTTGAATTCGTCGATCCCCTAACCGATATCCCTCTAGCCGGGGCGAAGCCCTTCGATTGTTCACGAACGGCGCAACGGCATCCGAAAGAGACGAAAGGTCACGACCACCAGATCACGACGGAGGCGAGCAGCTGTTGTGACGGCGGAGGTAGCTGCTGAATGATAAAAAATCGACAGGTCATCGCTCCGATCGCGGGCGGTCTGCTCGGTGGCCCAATCCATTGTTTATTTTTTCGCGTCGCTTATCGGCTATGAACCGTTTTGCGCAAAAACTAACGGACCTTTCTCTGCCGCTGCGTCACACGAAGACAGAAGTGCTACAGATTAACGTGGGGAAGCTTTGCAATCTGACGTGCATGCATTGCCACGTGAGCGCCGGGCCCAAACGCAAGGAGATCATGCAGCGCGAGACGATTAACCGAATTGTCGACTGGCTCGCCCAAACGGAAATATCCACAGTTGACCTAACCGGCGGAGCCCCGGAAATGATCCCGGACTTTCGCTACTTCATCGACCATGTCCGGGCGTTACAACCACCGCGCAGGATCATCGACCGCTGTAACCTCACCATTTTGGTTGAGCCCGGCAACGAAGATCTCGTGGAATTTCTGGCCTCGAGGAAAGTGGAAATCATTGCCTCGATGCCTTGTTACTCGCCGGAGAATGTGAATACGCAACGAGGCGAAGGTGTTTTCGAAAGCAGCATTGCCGCTCTCCGTTTGCTTAATCGGCGGGGATACGGGGTCGCCGGTGACCTGCCATTGCACCTCGTTTACAATCCGGTCGGCACTCATCTGCCCGGGCCTCAGGCAAAATTGGAGGCCGATTACAAGCGCGAGCTCGCGACCAATTTTGGAATCGTCTTCAATAAACTTTATACGATCACGAATCTGCCGATCGCGCGTTTCGCTGCTTATTTGCGCCACCATAACAAGCTCGACGAATACATGGAGCTGCTCATCAACGCGTTCAATCCCGCGACGGTCGAGGACTTGATGTGTCGGAACACGATCAGTGTCGGATGGCGCGGCGAGGTTTACGACTGCGACTTCAATCAGCAGCTCGGAATGCAGTGGGAGAATGGACATAAGCTGCACCTCTGGGAAATTGATCCCGACTCAGTGGAAACGCGCGAGATCCTGACCGGCGAGCATTGCTTTGGTTGCACAGCCGGCGCCGGTTCCAGCTGCGGCGGCGCCCTGGTGTGATTAGTCTCGTTATCCCCTGTTGGAAAGATCGGGCGGCGGCGCTTTTGCTCGCCCAAAAATGGGCCTCACACCCGCTCATCCACGAAGTCATCATCGCCGGTGTGCAAACCAGCAACGATCTCTCCCATCCAAAAATCAAGCAGTGCGCAACCGCTCGACCCGGCCGCGGATTGCAAATGAATGTCGCCGCGGAAGTGGCCACGGGCGAGGTATTGCTCTTTCACCACGTCGATTCCGTTTTGACTGAGGCGCATCTGCAATCGCTCGCTCATGCGATGAGCGAGCCGGCCCGGATCGGAGGCGCATTTTATCGCAAGTTCGATGAACGCCATCCGGGTTTGCGCTGGCTCGAAAGCTTTGAGCGATGGCATTCTCGGGCTTTCGGGACGATCTACGGCGATCAAAGCATCTTTGTCAGACGCGAGCATTTCCAACGCATTGGCCGTTTCGCGCCCATCCCGCTGATGGAAGATGTCGATTTCTCCCGGCGCTTCCGCTGTTCCGGCAAGATCACTCTACTCGATCCGCCGATGCAGAGTTCGGCTGCAAAACAAATCGAGAATGGCTCGTGGAAAGTTACCCTCCGAAATCTGTTTTTTCTTATTTTATTTCGGATTGGCGTTTCGCCTGATCGCCTCCATCGGTGGTACTACCGGTCCGCTGTCGACCGGCGACGCATGTTGGGAAGCATTTCCCAACCCGATCTCGCCTCCGGGCTTAACATCACAAAGAGAGCGCCCGAATTGCGAAAATAAGCTAGCGCCGGGCTATTCCAGTGGGAATTCGATGCGCTCTTCCGGCTCGCGCGCGACCAACTTGTTGCGATTAATGATTCGCGCGCACGTGTTCCAGCGCAGGAGCGGATCGTCATTACCGGGTGGCCGAATCTTTTCCGCTTTTTCGAACCAACTCATTGCTTCGCAAAAAAGATCGTAAGCCTGAAAACGGCAATCGGGTGTGTTTTGGGTCAACTTCGCTTTAGCGCGGCGCTCGGCGAAGATTCCGGAGTAATACGCTCGTTCGTATTCATCTTTGATCCGAGCGAGCAGTTCCTTGGCCTGCGTTTCACTTACGCCGTAACCTTTCGTGAAACGATCGGTCACAGCCAAAAGCAGCGTCACGATGGCATCCTTATTCTCAGGGTCGATCTGCAAGACATCCAGACAAATGCTTTCGGCCTCGCTCGGTTCATTAAGCAATCGATAACGCATCGCCTTCTCCAATGCGGACGGGATGGCCTCCTTCGACATTGGTTTCAGATCCGACATGGGGGTTTGGGGTGGTTAGAATTTAAAAGAGTTACATTGTTAAACTGGAAGCCCGGGCGGTCTCACCCTGTAACGTTGCACGCTTCTAACGACTTAACACTTTCCTGACCCCTTTCCAGATCCAACCAAGAGGATCGTAGAAATCGTCTACCACCCGCTCCTTCAGAGGAATGATGCCGTTGTCCGTAATCTCGATGTTTTCCGGGCAAACCTTCGTACAACATTTCGTGATATTGCAGTAGCCAATCCCATGAGCGTTCCGTAATTCTTCGACCCGATCCTCCGTGTCGAGCGGATGCATTTCCAACGCGGCCGTGTAAATCAGAAAACGCGGCCCAATAAAGCGGTCGTGCATGTGATGGTCACGCAACACGTGGCAAACATCCTGACAAAGAAAACACTCAATGCATTTTCGAAATTCCTGCACCCGATCGATGTCCTCCTGCTGCATTCGCCAGGTGCCGTCCGCCGCATCAGGCGGACGCGGCTTGAATCTCTTAATCTTCTTTTTCACCCGGAAATTCCAGGAAACGTCCGTAATCAGGTCTCTTACGACCGGAAACGCTTTCATGGGTTCAATTGTTACCGGCCGGTCGAGCGGCAAGTCGCTCATCCGAGTCATGCACATCAGTTTGGGCATCCCGTTCACTTCGGCCGAGCACGATCCACACTTTCCCGCCTTGCAGTTCCATCGGCACGCCAGGTCGTTAGCCTGGTCTCGCTGAATGTCATGCACGGCATCGAGGACGACCATGCCTTCGGAAATCTCCGTCGCGTAGTCGCGAAATTGGCCGCTCTTGACATCGCCCCGCCAAATTTTAAATGTTACCCTGGTGGCAGAGGACATGCGTGATTCGTTAAATCGTGAATCGTGAATCGATGTCGACTTCGTCGTCATCATAAACCGGTGATGTTTCTCCGACCGAAGAAGAGTCTCTTAAATTCTTTCGGTCGCGCAGATAACGGATATAACCGTCGATCAATTGTCGTACGCGTCAACCCAGTTCTTTGAGGGAAGCAATCTCTTCGATGGGGAGATATTGCTCATCATGACAAACATTCAGGTCGTCAATCAATTCCTCCAAAGAGCCGCGCGACTGCAACGTAAACTTGATCTGGTCTAAGTAATGATATCGCCCGTGACCTTCGGCAATGTTGTTGGTAACCGAAAGCGCTGCGCGTCGAATTTGACCAGCCAATCCGAATTTTTCGATGTCGGGCAATCGCTTCGCTACCCGATACATGGCTTTCCTGAACTCGCGTGCCACTTGGTATACTTCCAAGTCTTCGAACGTGGAATGTAAAGTTTGCTGTGTCATAAGATTCAACGGCTGGTTCGATTCACGATTCACGATTCTCGATTCTCGATTCTCGATTCACGCCTTTACTTCATTTCCTCAATAACCTGCTTTAAATAATCCGGCATCTCCGGCAATGCTTCCAGGCGGATTTGCATGCCGCCATCGGCCCCTCTGGAAATGATCGTGTTTACCCTGGAAAAGCGTTCGTCTTTATCCGGAAAATCGTCCCTGAATTGCGCGCCGCGACTTTCCTTTCGCTCCAGGGCGGCGCGTGTGATTGCCTCGGAGACGATGAGGAGATTTTTCAAGTCGAGGGCGGTGTGCCACCCTGGATTGAACTCGCGATGGCCGGTAACCCCGGCGCGATTAGCCCGGTCCCAAAATCCCCTGAGGTGATCCAGAGCGGACTGCATCTCGGTCTCAGTCCGAACAATGCCGACATTGTCCTGCATCATTTCCTGCAAATCTTTCTGCACTTCGTACGGATTTTCCCCGGCGCTTCGCTCAAAAGGGGCAACGGCTTCAGCCGCCAGCTTTTCGATTCTACTCTGGTCGAGATTGCCTAACGCATTCTCCTTGGCGAACTTCGCCGCGAATTCGCCCGCCCGTTTTCCGAACACGACAATATCGGATAACGAATTTCCTCCCAGCCGGTTTGCGCCGTTGATCCCGGCGGCGCATTCGCCTGCCGCGAACAATCCCGGCACGCCCGACATTTGCGTATCGGGGTGGACGGAAATTCCACCCATGGCGTAGTGTGTCGTCGGCCCAACCTCCATCGGCTGCTCGGTGATATCGATATCGGCCAGTTGTTTGAACTGATGGTACATGCTCGGCAATTTCCGTTTGATGTGCTCCGCCGCATTTGGGAGCTTTTGTTTGATCCAGGCGATATCGAGATAGACGCCACCATGGGGCGATCCCCGGCCTTCTTTGATCTCCCGCACGATGCAACGAGCGACATGATCTCGCGTCAGTAATTCCGGAGGTCGGCGCGCGTCCTTATCACCCTGACAATAACGCCAACCTTCCTCTTCGTTGTCCGCGGTCTGCGTTTTGTAGTTGTCCGGAATCTCATCGAACATGAAGCGACGTCCGTTTTTGTTGGTTAAAATTCCGCCTTCGCCGCGAACTCCTTCGGTTACGAGAATTCCGCGCACGCTCGGCGGCCAAACCATTCCGGTGGGATGGAATTGCACGAACTCCATATCGATTAAGTCCGCGCCTACTTCATAGGCGAGCGCGACACCATCGCCGGTCGATTCCCAACTATTGCTCGTAATTTTGTAAGCGCGTCCCAACCCGCCGGTAGCGAGCACAACGGCTTTGGCGCGAAAGATTTTGAAGCGGCCACGTTCGCGTTCGTATCCAAACGCGCCCGCGATCCGATCGCCATCCTTCAGCAACGCGAGAACGGTCTGTTCCATGTAGACCTCGATACCCTGGTGAATACCGTGATCCTGCAGGGTCCGAATCATCTCCAAACCGGTGCGGTCACCGACATGAGCAAGCCGCGGATATCGGTGTCCACCAAAATTCCTCTGCAGAATCCGGCCATCTTTTGTGCGATCGAAAACCGCGCCCCAAGCCTCGAGTTCGCGGACCCGATCCGGCGCTTCCTTGGCATGCAACTCGGCCATGCGCCACTGATTAACATATTGCCCGCCCCGCATCGTATCGGCGAAATGGACCTTCCAATTGTCCCTGTCATCGACATTCGCCAAAGCCGCGGCGATGCCCCCTTCAGCCATGACGGTATGCGCTTTGCCGAGAAGCGACTTGCAAACCAGCCCTACCGAAACACCCGCGGTGGAAGCTTCAATCGCGGCGCGCAATCCGGCGCCACCCGCCCCGATGACAAGGACGTCGTGCTGGTGAGTTTCGTATTCGGGCATGAGATTCGTTGAAGCGTTAAAACGTTACATCGTTACATCGTAAGACAGATTGTTGTCGGACACGATTCACGATTCTCGATTCAACGATTTAACGACGCGGCTCGGATCAGAATATCCGCAAATCATGCCACACACCCATCGAACATAGTCGTACATAAAGATCGGTGAATCCGACCCAGAAAAGGCTCATCCAAGCCCACATCATGTGGCGGCGATTCAGGCAGCTGACGCAAGCGTAGGTGGCAAAGCAGGTGGGCGACTTGGAAAACTGGTCGAGAAAACCACCCACCAGATGCCGTAACGAGTGACAACCAAATGTATAACCGCTCAGCAGAACAACATTGATGGCGAGGACAAGAGTTCCGACCCCGAGACCGATCGAATTTTTGCCGGTCGTTGGGTCAACGAACCAAAGTGCCTTCCAGACATCGTAAGACAAAATCAGAATGAAGAGCAGCGCCACATATAAGAAATAACGATGCACGTTTTGCATGATCAGCGGAAAGGAACGTTCACCGAGATAGGTTTTTCTTGGTTCACCAACCGTGCAGGCCGGTGGATCGGCCCAGAAGGCCTTGTAATAGGCACCGCGATAGTAATAACACGTCAGCCGAAACCCTCCCGGAGCCCAAAGGATCAGAAGCGCAGGCGAAAACAAAAGCCAGGCCGGCCACCATCCCGGCTTCGGGCCAAACCAGCGATGCGGCGAATCACCAAAAAGCTCGGGCGAATAGAACGGTGAGACATAATTTCCGAAATAATAATGCTGCCCCTGGAACGCCGCCCACGTGGAATAAACGATAAACGCTCCGAGGCCGAGGAATACGACAAGAGGCTGCGTCCACCAAACGTCGGCCCGCATCGTTTGACCGAAGGAACGGCGTGGCAGACTCGCTTCGGCCGTCCCATTCATTGGCCGTTTACTTTCTCAACCGGAAAGCCGGCTTTCTGCCATGCCTCCCAGCTTCCGGGAACATTCCAAAGCGCCTCAAAACCAATCGGCTTCATTATGCTGGTGGCGATGCTCGCACGGTATCCGCTCCCGCAATAAACCGCTGTCGGTTTTGTGCGGTCGAGTTCGCCTACGCGATTCTTCAGCTCGGGCAAAAAGATGTGACGGGCTCCCGGCACGTGTCCTTTTTTCCATTCGCGGGGCGAGCGGACATCGACAATTTGCAAAGACGAGCCGCGTTTATTCAGCTCGTGCACCGTCATCTGCCCGATCTGGGCGTTCGGGAATCCTGCCGCATCCCACGCTTTCATTCCCCCGACGAGATAACCGGCATACTTCGAATAACCGGTGCGAAGAAACAGACTGAGAACGCCTTCCAGATCGTTCTCATCCTCGAGCACGAGAAGAATCGGCTGTTCCGGATCAAGCATCCAACCGGCCCAAATCGATAAAATGGGTGAGCCGCCGATGTTGAGCGCGCCGGGAATGTGACCCCCGCCAAATGCGAGCATGCTTCGAACGTCGACCAAAATGCCCGCCTTATTATCAATCGCTTGTTTGAAGGCCTTCGGCGATAAAGCCGGTAAACGCGGAAAGCCGCCAATCACTTCCGGCCCGTGCGCGTTTAGCACTTTCATCCGCGGATAATAGGTCGGGACGGGTGGAGCACTCGAGACCGCATAATCGGTGAAACTCTTCACGTCGCCAAACTGCAGAAACCTGTTGAATTTTCGTTCATAGCCGATCGTGCTGCTCAGCCGATCTCCGATGTCGGCACCACAAGGCGACCCCGCGCCGTGATTGGGATAGATCATCACGTGATCCGGCAATTTCAGGTAGAAATCGCGCAAGGTGTGAAACTGCTGCTCGGCCAGGCCCTCGGTGTGCTGCGCCCCTAACAAGTCCGGACGGCCGGCCGAGGAAACAAAAAGCGAATCACCGGTCAATACCCCCCACGGCGTATCGGGATGATCCACTTCCGCAAGGACATACGACATATGCTCGGGCGTATGGCCGGGCGTGTGGCGCGCGGTCACCAGCACTTCGCCGAAAGTGAAATGGTCGCCGTCTTTGATCCTTTCGTGCACAAAACCATAGGAGGCGCCGCCTTCGTCACTGACATAAATTTTGGCAGCCTCCAGTCTCGTGCACAGTTCGCGCGAACCACTGACCAGGTCAGCATGAATATGCGTTTCGAAAATGTGCGTGATGGAAAGTTTCTCATCGCGCGCCATCTCAATGTAAACGTCCACATCAGGCCGCGGATCGAAAATTGCCGCCACACCTTCATCGTCGTCACCCAGCAGGTAAGATAGCTCCGCAATGCCTGGGGTTTGAATCGTTTTAAAAATGAGCGACATCGCAATGAGTTAACGCGAAGCCGAGCCGAAGTTCAACAAGATCGACGCTGCGATTCTTGTAGCGGCGGTCTATGACCGCCGAAATTACAAAAATCCGGCGCTCATAGAGCGCCGCTACAGTTTCTCCAAGCAGACGCGGCTTCCAGCCGCGTTTGGGTTCATTGAAGCGGCTGGGAAGCCGCTTCTACGTTAACATTAACCGGCAGCAAATGGTTGATCATATAAGTGCCGCGATCCGGATCTCGTGCTACCGGCTGGGTTCGACCGTTTGAATCCGTCGCCCGCGCAACAAGCGTGTGTTTTCCCGGTTTCGATGGTGTCCACTGGTGTTCCCACAATCGCCACGTATTGCGTTCGGCTTTTTGGTTCAGGATGGCTTCGCTCCACGTGGCGCCGCCATCGACACTCACTTCAACCTTGGTAATTTCGCCCTCGCCCGTCCACGCCGCGCCGTGAATCTTTTTCGTCGAATTCGCGCGAAGCACTTCATTGGGCGTCGGCTGTGCGATTTCGGCTTTGACCTGCAACTCGGTTAACGCAACCAGCTCTGCATTCTCGCCATCGCGTTTCCAAAAGGCGTAATCATATGTCTGGTAGTAACCGCTGAACGGCCGATCCACAACGATGATGCGCTGCAGCCATTTAACGGAGGCAACCGCGTACCAGCCTGGCACAATGGCGCGCACCGGAAAACCGTGTTCGGGCGGGAGATCGTCGCCATTCATTTGGTAGGCAATCACGACATCCTCTTTTGCTTTCGCCAGAGGAATGCTGCGCGCAAAGCGGACTTTTCCGGAAGGCGCCTTCGGATCTTCAGGCGATCCTTCGTCTGCGCCTTCCAGGATTATCTCGCGAGCATTCGCTTTGACTTCGGCCCGCGCGAGCAAGGTCGATAAAGCGACGCCCTTCCATTCCGCATTTCCGACCGCTCCAAGCCCCCATTGCACTCCTTTGACCTTCTCTTCGAGAAGCTCGCGATTGTTCCCGGCACACTCGAGCGTGGCCGGAACCGTGACCGATTCGAGTTTGACCAGCTCGTCGTAACTCAATTCAAACGGCTTTCCAACCGATCCCTCCACGCGCAACCGCCAATCGTTCCTCCTGATGGACGGGATGGGAAAATGACAGCGCACATAAAACGAGTTCGTCGGCGTGACAAATCCATCAAGCTCCTCGAATGGCATTTCGAGGTTGAGCGGGTTATCGCTGCGGACGATTTTGCCCTCACGACGGTGGTTCTGGTCGCGCTCCATGGCCATTGGAAATGTGGCGCGGATGCCTGCTCGTCGCCAGCCAATTTAATGCGCGCGGGCGTTCAACCGTGCGACCAACCATCAAAGGCTTGATCGCTTCAGCCCGAAACGAAAACGGGCGGGTTAACCCGCCCGTCCTATTTTCGCTCTTATATTAGCGCTTCTTAGGCACCACCGTGGTGACTGCCACCTGGTGTAGCACTTGGAATTGGTGAAGGAGCTGAATGCGTTCCGCCCGGAGTCGCGCTCGGAATCGGACTGACTCCATGGTCGCCCGGAGTCTCTGTCGGCTCCGGCGATGGCGAAGGATGGTCCCCACCCGGCGTCGCGCTCGGGATGGGGCTCACTCCATGATCTCCCGGAGTTTCAGTCGGCTCGGGCGATGGTAAAGGATGATCTCCACCGGGCGTCGCGCTCGGGATGGGCGACACACCGGAATGTGTTCCACCAGGTGTAGCACTTGGAATGGGGCTCACTCCATGATCTCCCGGCGTTTCAGTCGGCTCAGGTGATGGCGAGGGATGGTCCCCGCCCGGCGTTGCACTTGGAATGGGCGAAGGACTGGAATGGGTTCCACCAGGCGTGGCGCTTGGGATAGGGCTTACACCCGGAAATGGGCTGGGGCGCTGTCCATGAGGTTGTCCACGGTGTGCAGCAGCTGCGGCCACCGCGGCATTTCGATTTTCAGCACCGATGATGTTCGGATCACGATTAAAAACCGCGACGGGAGTGGTGGCGCCGCTATGGGCTGCTCCATTTGCCGCGGCGTCAGGCGCGTTTGAACGTCCAAATTCGCTGCCCAGCGTACCGGGGTTATTTAGAGAATTGAAAAGGCCACCGTGACTACCCTTGGCCGTCTTGCCGAGCACGCCCGGATTGTTGTCCGAACCAAAGCCGGGGCCCGAACGCAGGCCTGCGCCGGCCATCACATATGAAATAAGGGCCGCACTGCAGGCCAAACTCACAATAATTGTTTGGGACGTCGATGATTTCATAGTTTTTATTGGTTGCCGATTAGACCATAAATTCAATGGCAATTACAATAGGTTTCGGTGAGCCGATGATAGGCCCCGGTTGACGCTGGTCTCGCCACAAAGCGGCGGTCTCGTTTACGCCGAAATAGACCCGCGGTAACGCCGATCAATGTAGATGAACGACGCGATAATAACCGGGATCATGAAGAGACTCGCTTCAGTGCCCAGTTCGCCGCCGTTGCTCCACGCCGCACCGGGGAACGTAACGTCGAACAACCGGCCGACCGGAATTTCGCCGCCGTTTTTTGTTCCGACGATAAAGAATTGGCCGAAGTCGAATGCCGCATGCCAACCGACGGCGAGCCAGAGGGAACCGGTTCGCAGAAGCGTGAAGCACATCAACAAGCCGAGAACAAAAATGATTCCGATGTCGATCGCATTTTCGTGCGGCTTTGACAGATGCAGGCCGGCAAAGAGGCTTGAGGTGACAAGCGCGGCGGGCCAGAAACCGATGCCGCGCGTGAGCGTCTGTAAGGCATATCCGCGAAACAAGTATTCTTCGTTAAGTCCGACGAGCAACATCGTCATCAGCCAGAGAAAGGCGAAAAGGAACAGCTCGGGTCCATGCAGAGCGATTCCGTGAAATTCCATGCCGCCGGTTAAAAGCATCCCGATCGCGACAAATGCTACCCCCAGCAGCCCGAGCACAACACCTTCCCAAAATTTGCCCCGGAACGCGCAGTCGACCAGCAGTCCGTAACCATCGATACGGCGGCGTTCCAGTGCTGCAAATACGCCGGTCACGACGACAACACCGATGAAACTCAGAATTTCTTCGAGGAGCAGCAACTGCGGCGAAAGGAGAGCAATATTCAGTTGCAGTTTGGTCGCGAGAAACAGCAAAAGAGGATCTTCCACCATCAGGCCGAAGAGAAAAATCCCGAGCGCGAAGGCAAGAAATCGCCAAATGGGATGGACACCATCATTGCCGGCGAAGAGGCGACGGATCGGCGAAGGATTATTCATGCTCATAGCGGCTGCGGCGGCTAACCAGTATGCTCCTTACTGCCGCATCTCATAAAGAGCATTGTAGTCACGGCGCTCTGTCGCCGTGCAGATAATTTCCCCACGCAGGTAGGGACGTTTCTCCGAAACGTCCGCGGACGGCTCGCCTCCGGCCCAGGGGCCTACGGCCCGGCGGGGAGAGCCGTCCCTACCTAAAAGCACACCCCGACCCGCCTTCGCGTGGCTCGGCGCGGCGAGCAGAGCGAGCGGCTACAACGCAAATGTTTACGAGATCGCTTGTAACCAGTGAATTGAAAAGTGAGTTCGTCGAAAACTAACCATGCATGTGCGCTGGATGATGATCTTCGTGCGTTTGTCCGGGCTGCCGAATTTGCAGATACAACATGATGGCGAAGACGATGACAGCAGCGATGTCCAACCAACTGGTGTAGTTCCATGTGATCATTGCATGCTCCACTGCGCTGGGAGGCCGGACACCGGCCGGAATGATTCCCAATCCTGCGAATAGGAGGTCGACGGCAATTCCCGCGATCACCATCGAGGCATAAAAGATGGCAACGAAATAAACCGTCGCGCGTTTGCCGTAGTATTTGAAGTAAATGATGATGATCGGAACAACCAGCAGGTCGGCGTAAATGAAGGAAATCACTCCGCCGAAGCTGATGCCGTTGGCCCACAACAAAGTAGCGAGCGGAATATTTCCAATCGAGCAGACAAACGAGCCAATGGCGATGAGCGGACCGACGAGAGCGTTCTCGATCAGGCGAAGCGGTTCGCTGCCGGTTTGCAGAAATAAAGCTTTCCACCACGTCGGCGGAACGAGTGCCGCGAGAAAACCGGCGATCAGGAAGCCACCCAGAATTTCCTTCCACAGCATTTGCCAATCCATGAGGAAAGCGGATGCGAGCTGGTGCCATTTGCCGATGGAGACTGCCTCGGCGTCATTTTCGTGATGGTGACAATGATCCTCACCGGCCACAGCCGCATTTTGCATCGCTTCCCGCTCAACCGCTGCCGGCAGGAATAGTTTCGCGAGTAACCACAATGTACCGATGAGAACGACTGCTCCGGCAAACTCGGCCAGCACGAATTGCCAGCCCATCAACATCCAGAGCACGATGCCCATCTCGATAACCAGATTGGTGGAAGCGAACATGAAAGCGAGAGCTGGAATCAATGCGGCTCCTTGTTTAACCGCACTTCGGGCGGCGGCAGCTGCGGCGTAGGAACAGGAAGAACTGGCGGCGCCAAAAAGCGTTGCCATGACCATTGTTTTGAGATTGGTGCGGCCAAACGCGCGGCTCATACGCTCTTTGCTGACGAACACTTGCAACGCGGCGGAAATGCCAAAGCCAAGCACGAGCGCCCAAAAGGTCATCCATAACATGACCAGCGCGTGATAAAGCCCCATCCAGAGCCAGTTCACTTGGACATCTCCATATTGGTCATGGCATCCATGTTCATGCGGGAGGGCCGGACGCGCAGAAAAACCTCAAACGAATAAGCGAGATCGGTTCCGTAGTATCGCTCCAGATCGTCCGGCATATCGTTGAAGGTGAATTGGGCGCCGAGACCGACATCCACACCTTTGCCATGCATGACGTCCCGCACGTAACCGACCGTATATCCCGAAACCGGAAAGATTCTGTCCAGGTCGGCCGCGTTCAAAGAGAGCTCGTGGCCGGATTTCTCAACTCGCTCCCAGCGCGCATAAACGGTGTTCGGCCCTCGTTGGTAGTTTGTTTCGAAAAGAAGAGATTGCGATTTCCCTTCGCGCGTTGTGTCGTTCTGTCCCCAAACAAAGGATGTAGCCCAGTTGCTGTCATTACCGAGTGGCAGATTATAAATTGCGGACGCAGTCGTGCGGTGCTGATTTACATTCGGCTCCAAAGCTTCCGGGTTCTTGATGTAACCGTGCGAAATCTGCAGAGCAAGATTCTGGATCGGGTTCCACGAGATGCGGCCACTGAACGAATCGAATCGCGGGCGATCGAAATCGTAGCGATTCTCGTCCGGCTCGCGCCCGGTGAACACGCTTCCCTCCACTTTCACATTCTTCCAGATCGCGCCAAGGGTTGCGACGCCGAACGTAATATGCGTTGAGTCCTGCCAATGATGCCCGATTGGCGCATCAGGCATATCCATTGCACTCAGGCGGTGCATGAAAGTGGGCGGTCCCAGAGCGGGTTCGCCGGGATAACCAAAGTAAAGGTAGCTGGACAGATCGGTTGTGAACTTTTGCGAATAACTGACCGAAACTTCGTCAAACAAATCGTGCGGATGCTGCCGATCATGCAAAGGCTGATCGTGCCAGGATTCACCGGACTGAAAAAGCCGTGGATAACCACGGCCTCCTTCGGTCAGCGGATCGAGGCTCATCATGACGCGCGCGCCTAACTGCGCATTATCGCCCAGCGGATGCGAGTACATCCCCATGATCCAGTTCGGCGCATCGATTCGGTCGTCACCGCGCTCTGTGCTGACATTGGTGTAACGGGGGAAGACACCGCCATGCAACATGAGCATGTCGTTGCCGAACATCATCATTTTGCCGTACATCGGCGTAGAATCGGGCACCCACGCTGTGCCCGAGCTTTCACGAGACATCGGATCAGCAATGCTGATCGACGACTGCATCGACATGTGCATTTCGTGCTTCCCTTCGTCTTGCTCAGCCGCGTTCGGCGTTCGGCGTTCAATGTTCGATGTTCGATGTTCTTGATCTGCCTTTATTGGCACAAGTTTCATCCCGCATTTCGGGCATGAGCCGGGTTTATCGCTCACGATTTCCGGGTGCATGACACACGTAAATTTTTGCGGTGGTGATTCGGCGAACAAAGCGTCCGCGAAAAGAAACAAAGCCAGGATCGAACTAAGGCCGATCAAAGAAGTAAATAGATTTTTCAAGATAGTTGTTAGCTGGATTAAGAGTTGAAAACGACGTGCTCCGCCGTGCAATAACACGGCGCCATCTGTCAGAGGCGGCGCAGGGCCCGTCCGCGGCTATCGCGGCGAGAAATCCCTACTTAGATCAAAGAGGGCGGAGCGTGAACGCGAATGCTCCGGTGCAGAACAAGCTGAATAAAGTTGTTCTCACCGGGTGGCCCGGTGTCGAGCAAAGGCGACAACCTTGGATGCTCAACCTCAATCAGCCTAACCAGCTGCGAAGACAACCAATTGAAATCTCCGACGCTGATAGGTTTCGGAATTGTCTTTCCGATGGCGACGGTCGCCGGCAAATTTTTGCAGCATGGCAAATCACCACAACCGCCCCCTTTCTCTGGATGCGGCGCATCCTGATGTTGTGCATGCATCGGACAGCCTGAGTCCATCCTCGGTGGCGACGCCTTCGATGATGTTGCCATCGCGCAGTGATTACTCGCCACGAACCACGCCGCGATCGATACAAGCGCGACAAGGATTCTATAACCAGACAGGGGGCGGCACATAATCAGCTTGGCGAAGGTAAATGCTTTTTCCCACAATGCACGCCCCGTTGGATCAATCAGCCGCGCCGCTGAAACCGGCGCCACGCCGAATTTCACTGGTGGAAGACCATCCCGAGACGCACACATGCATGGCATCGACGGTTGCAATCGCGGAGCGACGGTGTAAGTTCCAGAAACTACAGAAGCTGATATCGATCGACTATCTTGTGAAACTGGTCGATTCCGAGAAACTTGGCGCCGCATAAGCAGGCCGCGGCCGCGCAAAACGCATCCCGCTGGGAAACAAGTGATCTTGGATGGAGCATCGGCGCAGCCAATACGACACGAGCCCACGCCCTAGATTAGAAACGCCCCAATGGACGCCAATATCACACCAAACCCGGGGCCCACATGGCTACGCCGCATTACTCCCTGGTTTCCTCTGGAACGCGTTAACTGGACGACGAGTTCGTTCCTGATCGGGACACTTGCGCTGACTCTCACCGCTGTACCGCTTTACCTTTGGAAGTTCGGCCTCGACTGGTTTCAAATAGCGCTTTTCTTCGTGATGCTGGCCGCGGTCGGCTTCAGTATTACGGTGGGTTATCACCGGATGTTTTCGCACCTGGCTTTTCGCGCCCGACTGCCGGTCCGCCTAATCACTTTAATTTTCGGAGCCGGCGCGTTTGAAAATTCCGCACTGATGTGGGCGAGCGAGCATCGCCGTCACCACAAACACGTCGATCATGACGAAGATCCTTACGATATCTCGAAGGGGTTTTTTCATGCGCACATTGGCTGGCTGCTCTTCAAGCTATTGCCGCAGCCCCCTTTTGATAACGTGGCGGACCTGAAGAAGGACGCCTTAATCATGTGGCAGCACCGTTATGTGCACGTGATTGCGGTGTTGGTGACTTTCGCCTTACCCGTGACGATCGGTGCGTGTTGGAATGGCTGGATCGGCGCGTTGGGCGCATTCCTCATCGCAGGAGTTGCGCGGGTGGTCGTCCTTCAGCACTGCACGTTTTTCATCAACTCTGCCTGCCATTGCATGGGCCGCCAGCCATACTCAACACGTTGCAGCGCGCGCGATTCCCTGTTTCTGGCGTTTTTCACCTTCGGCGAAGGCTACCACAATTATCATCACGAATTTCAATACGACTATCGTAATGGAGTGAAGCCATGGAACTTCGATCCCGGGAAATGGATCATTTGGACTTTATCAAAAGTGGGTCTGACCCGGGATTTGCGTCGTGTTCCGAACGAGAAGATTCGTCTTGCTCAACAATCAAGCAGGGCCACGACCAACCCATCCATTCCTGCTTAGATATTTCCTCGACCTTCCGATATGCCCAAACAAAAACATAAACCTGACTTTCGCGGCGGTGGGCCGATCCCCAGGCGGGACACTTCTTCCCAATCAAATAATGTGTCCGCAAAGCAAGGAAAACAATTCGCCCATAAGGCGCCCGTGCGACGGGCCGCGAGCAAATTCCGAGGATAACACGACGACTTCATCGACTTGAAGTTCAAGGACGAGGCGTCATTCACTTTTTGCTGGCAGCCACCTGCCTATAGCGAATAAAACTCAGCTCATGAAGAATTACACGAAAATCCTGCTTTCGATCCTGGTTGCGGCGCTTTGCACAACAACTTTTGCGGCGGACAAGCCAGCCGGTTGTAAGAAGAGCGGCAAGAACTGTCCAATGAACGACAACAAGGAATGCACTTGCGGGAAGGCCTGCGATTGCAAGGCTCCAAGTAAACCTAAATAAGCCGAGCGTCTCGCTTGTGGATCGTTAAGATCACAAACGCTCGAGAGCACGGCCGGGTGCGCGAGCAACTTTCGCTGCCGGAAATGACGGCACGGCTTGTCACATCTGTGCCAGCCGCGCCAGGTCGAGACGCCCTGTGTACACGGCCATGCCGAGGGCCGCGTGGATGCCCATTCGTTGCAGTGATTCGATCTCCTCGTATGTCGTGATCCCGCCCGCTGCGGTGATCTCGAGTGAGGTCGCAGCGCGGAGCCTCCCAAACCAATCGAGGTCGGTGCCCTGCATCATGCCTTCTTTATCGACATAAGTACAAAGAAAGCCGCTGCAATAAGGCTCCAGCTCACGAATCACTTGTTCGGCGGAAAGGTCGATCGATTCGCGCCAGCCTTTCACGACGATGCGCCCTCCCTTTGAATCGAGCGCGAGCAGAATTCTTTCTTGCGGAATGTTTGCGGCGAGTTCCCGCAGGAACGCATGATCCGGCCCATTGGCGTTAAACGCCGCCGTGCCGACGATCACCTTTTCCGCGCCGAGATCCACTAAGCGTCGCGCTTTTGCGGGCGTTCGGAGTCCACCCCCGATACGCACACCCGGCCGCCTCGCCAGCCGTTGCACGATCTTCTCGTTCGAGCCCTGCCCGAGCGCGGCGTCGAGGTCGATCACTTGAATGGCCGGAAATGCAGCGAACTTCTCCAGCATCGCTTCCGGCGTGTCGCCTTCCAACACTTTCTCGCAACCCTGGACAAGTTGGACCACGACGCCGTCCATCAGGTCGATGCAGGGAATGATCACCTCTCTACCCTCCGCACAACGATGCCGTGTTTGGCAAGATGCTGCTTTAAATCGTCGACCGTGTAGGTGCCGTAATGGAAAATCGAAGCCGCCAGCGCGGCGCTCGCTTCTCCTTCATCGAAGACACGAACGAAGTGATCTGGCTTTCCCGCTCCACCGGAGGCGATTACTGGGAGCTTCACCGCTCGCGAAACCGTGCGCGTCAGGTCGCAATCAAACCCAGTCTGCACTCCGTCAGTGTCCATTGAGGTAAGAAGGATCTCGCCAGCGCCGAGTTCTTCGCCGCGCTGGGCCCATGCAACTGCATCCATTCCTTCGTCAACGCGGCCGCCTTTGCTATAAACATTCCATTGGCCTGGTGCGCGCCGCCGGGCGTCGATTGCCAGCACGACGGCCTGCGCCCCGAACTCGCTGCTAAGTTCCGTGATAAGTTCCGGCTGCCGCACCGCCGCCGTGTTCACGCTCACCTTGTCAGCTCCCGCCATAAGGATTCGACGCGCGTCTGTCACGGAGCGGATGCCGCCTCCTACCGTGAGTGGAATGAAAATTCTTCGCGCTGTCCGCTCGACAACTTCTGACATCGTGTCGCGCTCCTCGTTCGAAGCAGTGATATCGAGAAAAACGAGCTCGTCAGCGGATTGGTTGTTATACCGCTCCGCCAATTCAACCGGGTCGCCGGCATCGCGCAGATCGACAAAGTGTACGCCCTTTACGACGCGACCTGCCGCGACGTCGAGACAAGGAATGATTCGTTTCGCCAGCATGCCTCGTCTTACAGTTCGATGAATCGACGGATAATCCCGAGGCCCGCGCTCCCGGATTTCTCGGGATGAAATTGAACTCCAAAAATGTTACCGGCTTCCAGCACGGCAGTGAACGACAGCACGTAGGTGCAGCTTGCGGCTGTCCCGTCGCAGATCGGCACGTAATAGCTGTTTGCAAAGTAAAGATAAGGCTCCGCGGCAAGGCCTTCCAAAAGCCGCGCTGGCCTAACGAGTGTCACTGTATTCCAGCCCATGTGCGGGACACGTGCACTAGCCGGAAAACGTTCAACCGATCCCGCAAGAACGCAGAGACCCTCGACATCCGGTGCTTCGGCGCTGCGCTGGAACAGCGCCTGCAAGCCCAGACAAATCCCCAAAAAAGGCACGCCCGCAGTTATGCGCTCCTTTAACGTTCCCCGGATGTCCAGTCGATCGAGCGCCCGCATCATTTGGCCGAAGTGGCCAACGCCGGGCAGGAGAATTTTCGAAGCGCGCTCGAGCCCGCCTCGGTCACGGACGATTTCATATCGCGCGCCAATCGCGTCGAGCGTGTTCTGGACCGAGCGCAGATTTCCAGCTCCGTAATCGAGGACCGCGATCACAGCAGGCCCTTGGTCGACGGGAGCTGTTCTTTCAGGCGCTTGTCCGTGGAGCACGCGTAGCGCATCGCCCGCGCAAAGCACTTAAAGAGCGCTTCGACTTTGTGGTGGTTAGAGCGGCCATGCATGATCTTGAGGTGCACGTTTGCTTTCGCATGTTGCGCGAAGCCATGAAAGAAATCGTGCACCAGCTCTGCCTGAAGATCGCCGAGTTTGCGGACATTCACCCGATCGGCATAAACAAGCGCGAACCGACCGCCGAGATCAACGGCAGCAACGGCGAGAGTCTCGTCCATCGGCAATACGAAGTAGCCGGCGCGGTTAATGCCGACACGATTGCCGAGGGCCTTGTCAAATAGCTGGCCGAGAACAATCCCAACGTCTTCGACCGTGTGGTGCTGATCGACATCGAGGTCGCCCGTTGCTTTGAGCGAGAGATCGAAGCCGCCATGTTTCGTGAAAAGTTCCAGCATGTGGTCGAGAAAGTGGATGCCGGTCGCGATTTTGTATTTAGCGGTGCCATCGATTGCAAGCCGCGCGATGATCTGCGTTTCTTTCGTTTTGCGTTCAACGGTCGCTTCTCTCATCAAAGCACCTCTTCGATTTCGTTGATGTTTTCAATCACGGTTTCGGCGCCTTCGACCTTCAGAAGTTCGCGGAGCCCTTCGGAACGCGCGTCGGCGACACCGATGAAACGGACGCTCGCGGCTCGTGCGCTTTGGGCATCATCGATCGTGTCGCCAAAATAGGTCAACCGGCTGCCGGAGTGCGCCGCCGCGATAGCGATCAGGCCATCCGGTGCGGGCTTCGCGTTCGCGATATCGCCATCGGCAATAATTTTACTCCACCGGATACTTGGAATGAAACGCGCCAGCGTCAGGTCCACCTCCGCGCGAGGTCGCCCGGTGAAAATGGCGAGCCGATGTGTGACCGCCAATTTCTCAAGGAGACCATCCGCCGGGATCCAACGTTCGCGGAGAATCAGCCCGTCATTATTCTTTCCGAGAAAGTGGTCCTGGAAAACAGCGACAATTTCATCGTAAGGAATTTCGAGACTTGCCGTGTCGAGGATCAGCTTCTGCGCGAGCGCCCAGTCATTATTCCAGCCACCAGCGTTTTTGTATTGCTGGATCATAGTCGCCGAAATCGCCTTGCCGCCGAAGTACTGGACCGTCGCCGCGATCGCTGCGCGATAGGAATCCGCGACATTGACGAGGACCCCGTCCATGTCGAAGACCAGGAGTGATTGCTCCGTTCCGTTCAACGCCATATCCGCTCCAGTTCAGCCAGAAACCGCCCGGTCTGCTCCCGCGTGCCGACCGTGACGCGCACGCACCCCGCGAGTTCGTAACTCCGGTCACGAACGAGAACACCGGCTGCGTGCAGCTCATCGCGCACTTCGGTCGCGCGCTGACCGAAGCGCACCAGCACAAAATTTCCTTCGCTCCGGTAATAGGGGATGCCGAGATTTTCGAGTGCCGCATACAGAACATCGCGCGCGGCCAGAATCTCGGCCACGTAATTCGCGATGTATTCGATGTCGCGAATCGCGACTTGTGCAGCAAGGGCGGCAAGCATGTTTACGCTGTAGGGCGACTGCGCCTTGTGCGCAGCCACAATGTTTTTCGCGTCGGAAAAAAGGCAACCAAGCCGCATCGACGCCATACCATACGTCTTTGAAAAAGTGCGACTGACGAAAAGGTTCGGATACTGACTGATGAACTGCAGCGCAGTCTTGCCAAAGAACTCGAAGTAGGCTTCGTCGATTAGAACGGCTGCGCCGGTCGCGTGCTTCAGGATCCGTTCAAGGCCGTCAAGATTTATGGCGGTGCCAGTTGGGTTGTTTGGATTCGAAATCAGCACAGCACGCGTCTCGGGGCGAATCGCTCCGAGCAACTCTTCGAGCGGAAACTCGAGCGATACATCACGGTAACGGATTTCGCGGATGCTCGCTCCGGCAAGTTCTGCGTAGAATTTATACATCGCATAGGACGGCTGCAGGATGATGACCTCATCGTCATCGTCGACGAACGTATTGATTACTACCTGAATCGCTTCGTCGGTACCGTTGGTCAGCAGCATTTCGGCTTCCGCGACGGCGAAATAAGCCGCGAGTTCGCGCTTCGCTTCCGCGTACTCCGGATAGATGGCAAGCTGCTCCTTGCTGATACGCGTCTTCAGAAACTCCACAATCTTGGGCGAGCAGCCGACGGTGTTCTCATTGAAGTCGAGACGTAGCTTATCCGCGCGACCACCGGTCGGCGGTGAATATGACGCCATCCGTTGGACCGCTTCGCGAGGTCGAAGCGGCTTATTCACCGATGCGCACCTCCACCGACCGCGCGTGCGCTTCGAGCCCTTCCGCCCGGGCAAGGGTGGTGATCGTCGGCGCCAGTGTCTCGAGCGCCTCAGAAGATAATTCTTGTGTAGAAATCATTTTCACAAAGTCCGCTGCGGAAAGACCACCACGGATTCGCGCCGCTCCAGACGTGGGCAGAATATGGTTCGGCCCGCTTGCATAATCGCCAGCCGCTTCCGGACTAGTCGGGCCGATGAAGACACTGCCGGCGTGCCGAATGCCCGGAAGTAACCGTGCATCGTAAATGCTCACGTGTTCCGGCGCGAAACGATTACTTAGCTCAAGCGCTTCCTCATCCGACCTGACGAGCACGATCGCGCTGTTGTGATCGATCGACTCCCGGGCAACGGCCAGGGTCGTGAGCGTCGCGAGCTGCTTCTCGATTGCCGCCGCTACTTCCTCCGCGAGCTCGCGCGAGGTCGTAAGCAAAATCGCGGACGCGTCGGTATCGTGTTCCGCCTGAGCGAGCATGTCCGCGGCGATCCACGACGGCTTTCCATCCTTCGCAATGATCAGGATCTCCGTCGGCCCGGCGATAAAGTCGATACCCACTTCACCCGCGAGAAGTTTTTTTGCTGCCGCGACGTAGACGTTGCCAGGCCCCACGATGCGGTCTGCACGCGGAACGGTTTCAGTTCCGAACGCGAACGCGGCAATCGCGTGCGCCCCGCCGAGGAGAAAGAGGCTGACATCGCCAAGGATTGCCGCGGCACCAAGAATTTCCGGCACCGGCTTCGGCGTTGTGACGCAAACATTCGGAACGCCCGCGACCTGCGCCGGAATAACAGTCATCATTAATGTGGAAGGCAGTGGATAACGCCCTCCCGGAATGTATCCGCAGATCGTATCGAGCGGCCGCACAATCTGGCCGACCCGAAGGCCAGTCGCCAGGTCGACAGACCATGCCGCGGGCAATTGCTTCTTCGCGAAGGCGCGGATACTTCTACTCGCAATCTCCACCGCCTCGCGGAACCCGGGACTGAGCTTGTCGGCCGCCGCATCTAATTCCGACTGCGACACCCGCGGTGTCACACGATCGAATCCATCAAACTTCCGCGCATACTCAAATAACGCTTCGTCGCCCCGCGCGCGCACGTTTTCGAGAATCGGACCCACGACTGCTTCCGCTTTAGCGAAGGCCCGCTTTCGACGCGCGAGCAATTCGTCCGCCTCGCTCGACTCAATGATACGGATCATCGCGTCACAGGACGATCTTGTTCAGCGGATACTCGACGATGCCCTGCGCGCCTGCTTCTTGAAGGCGCGGGATAATGGTTCGCACCGTCGATTCATCCAGAATCGTGTTCACGGCAAGCCAGTCCTCATCACTCAAGTGCGAGATGGTCGGCTTCTTCAATGCGGGTAAAACGGCGAGCACCGCGTTAAGATTATCCTTCGAGACGTTCATCATCAGTCCCACTTTTCCGAGCGCGTTTATCGCGCTTTCCAGGAGCAGCTTAATGTCCTGAAGCTTGCGGCGTTTTGCCTCGTCCTTCATCGCCGTTTTATTCGCAATCAGCTGCGTGTTCGATTCGAGGACAGTTTCGATGATACGCAGTTTGTTCGCGCGCAACGACGAACCGGTTTCGGTCACTTCAACGATCGCATCAGCCAGGACCGGCGGCTTCACTTCCGTCGCGCCCCAGCTGAACTCAACCTTTGCCGTGACGCCGTTTTGCGCGAGGTATCGCTTCGTCGTCTCCACGAGTTCTGTCGCGATAATCTTGCCTTCGAGATCCTGCACAGATTGAAACCGCGATGTCTCCGGCACGGCCAGCACCCACCGCACTTTTCCGAAACTCTGCTTGGCATAGACGAGGTCCACTATCGTCTCAACGTCTGCCGAATTCTCTTCCACCCAATCGCGACCCGTGAGGCCGGCGTCGAGGACTCCATCTTCCACATAACGCGCCATTTCCTGCGCGCGAATCAGCATGCACTCGATCTCCGGATCGTCGATCGCTGGAAAATAAGAGCGATTGCTCGTGGTAATGTTGAACCCAGCTTTGCGGAATAGCTCGATCGTCGCGTTCTCCAGGCTTCCTTTCGGAATGCCGATTTTGAGTTTCACTTCAATCCTCCATAAACCGCTTTTGGATCAAACGTTCTTGTCTCCGCCTCGATCCACTCTCCGTTCTCCAGCCGACGAAAGAAGCAGCTTTCGTAGCCTTCATGACAGACGCCCGGCCCGAGCGCTTCCACTTTCACGAGCACGCAATCCTGATCACAATCGGTGGCAATTTCCTTGACTATCAGCCGGTGACCGGAGGTTTCGCCTTTGAGCCACAGCTCCTTTCGGGATCGGCTGAAAAACATCACGCTGCCGCTCTCCACAGTGCGGCGAAATGCGTCGTCATTCATGAAGCCAACCATCAGCACGCGCCCGGAGGCGTGGTCCTGGATGACGGCAGGCACAAGGCCCTGGAGTTTGGAGAAATCGAGATACATATGGGTAATAAAAAGCCCGCGAAACCTTGCGGTGCCGCGGGCCAATCGCTCGTGCAGTAGAAGTTAGCTCGAGCCCGCGCGGTGCACCTACGACACACGCCGATGGTGATCATGCGGGTGCGCGAGCATGGGTCATTTATATATCAAAATCAGCAGGCGACAAGTCTTCTAACGAATTGACAAAAAAGGGACTGGAGCCTAGCCCGTTCACTCCCCTTTTGTCATTTACGGCTGGTTTTTAGCAAAAACGGCAGCCGAAAAAGCTGATTTCTCCTGGGACGAACCCCCTCCGAACCCATTTTGTCACTCGGCCTTAGGTAAGCCGTCGACCTGGGTGGCGGGCGCTGGCATGTCCCTGGGCCAAATCTTCGGCTTTCTGCGGGTTACGGACCCTTCATTTGATACCTTTTTGACATTGCCGCTCAATCTTGGCAGTCGCTCCAAAAGCGCCATGGCACCGCCAAAACAAACGGGATCGTCGTTAGAGGCGACTAGTTTTCACAAACCCGTAGGGCGCGACGGGCCGTCGCGCGGACGAATAGCGAAGGTGCGCTCCCACCGGCGATCCCCTGACTTTTTTTGTCACGTCAGTGACAAGTTACCGCTGTCACTGTTCCTGTCCCGGAATGGCCTGGATTGGGGCCGTAGCCGGGATCGGTTTGGACGACAGCCAACTGTGGAATGTTCCCGCTGATTGCCGAACCCGACTTGCCTCCTCCTTTACCTGGCTTACCAGGCTTGCCCGAGTTCGTGATCGAGCTTGTCACAATCACCGTGATTTGTGACGGGACGTTGCTGGGCGGTTCGGAACTGTTGCCTGGATTGCTTTTCCATGTGCCGCCGCAGATCGGTGGATTCGTGTTCGTGGAATTCGCAAAGCCCTTGAAACTCGCAGGCGCGCCGCCGCCGCTCAGAGAATTTACTTTCGCCCATTGCGCGCCCCAAAATGTCACGCGTTGCCCGACGACTGCGTTCCGATCGCCAATTACGAAGCTTGTGAATTGAGGCGTAGGTGTTGGCGTTGGCGTTGGCGTCGGCGTTGGCGTGGGTGTCGGAGTCGGAGTTGGAGTCGGAGTTGGAGTTGGAGTTGGAGTCGGAGTCGGAGTAGGAGTAGGAGTAGGAGTAGGAGTAGGAGTAGGAGTAGGAGTAGGAGTAGGAGTAGGAGTAGGAGTAGGAGTAGGTGTTGGCGTAGGGGTAGGAGTCGGCGTTGGCGTTGGAGTTGGAGTGGGATTCGGTACGAGGTAGGAGACTTCGTTTGAGGGCGCGCTTTCCTGATTAGACGTATCGTAGGCGGTTACGGCAAAATAATATGTGGTCCCGACTATCAAGTTTGACACCAAGGCTGACGTTATGTTTCCGACGTCGGTCGTTTGCGTATAATTCCCGCTGGTGATTCCAGAATATAAACGGTACCCGGCAACGTCTTGGCTCCCGCTTGGATCCCAGGCCAGCGTGACAGCGTTTTGGGCGCCGGCCGGGATTTGGGCCAGGCAGCAAAAAAGAAGGATTAGCCCGGTGGTGAGGGTTATTTTCGAGGGAGATGGAAAGCTGGGATTATGGTGAATACCCATAACTATGGTATTTATAAGCAGCCCGTGTGCCTGAAAACAGGCCAATCCACTCTGGGAAATGCGCCTTTACCGGCTAAAATCGCGATCTCCTCGTGGGAAGGCGTTGCGGTGGGA
>JBEEGV010000061.1:0-3386 GCA_041167085.1 Verrucomicrobiota bacterium | reverse complement strand
CATTTGATCTGGTGATCCCGTCGATCCCGGGCTACGGCTTCTCGGGCAAGCCAGCGACGACCGGCTGGGAGCCCACCCGCATCGCACGTGCGTGGATCGTGCTGATGAAGCGCCTTGGCTACACACGATTTGTTGCGCAAGGCGGGGATTGGGGAAATTCGGTGACGGAACAGATGGCTTTGCTAGGAGCTCCGGAATTGATCGGCATTCACACCAACATGCCTGCCACCGTGCCGCCCGACATCGACAAGGCGGCTTTTGCCGGTGCGCCGGCCCCGTCGGGTCTCTCGTCCGACGAGAAGCACGCATACGATCAGCTCGCATTTTTCTACAAGCAGGGCCTGGGCTACGCCAACGAGATGGCGAACCGCCCGCAGTCGATCTACGGGATCGGTGATTCGCCGGTCGGGATGGCCGCATGGATGATCGACCACGACGCGGATAGTTACGCGCTCATCGCGCGCGTCTTTGATGGTAAGCCTGAGGGGCTGACGCGAGACGACATCCTCGACAATGCCACACTCTACTGGCTGACGAACACGACGGTGTCCTCGGCTCGTCTGTATTGGGAAAGCAAGCTCGCCTTCTTTGCCCCGAAACACATCGCTATCCCTGTCGCGGTGACCGCCTTTCCGAACGAGCTCTATCAGGCCCCGCGGAGCTGGACCGAGAAGGCGTATCCCAAGCTCATCTATTATAATAAGGTCGACAAAGGCGGCCACTTCGCCGCGTGGGAACAGCCGGAGATCCTCGTGACCGAGCTTCGCGCGGCGTTCAAATCGCTGCGCTAATTGAACCTTTTGAAAGGAACGACATGAAAGCATCCTATTTACTATCTTTTCTTTGCGGCGCCGCGGTGATGCTCGGCTTCAGCGCGCTCGGCGGATCGAAGGCGGAATCCCGACACCACGTTTACGAATTGCGCCTGTATCACGTCAACGAGGGCAAAATGGAGGCTCTCAAATCTCGTTTTGGCAATCACACCGACTCGATCTTCAAGCGGCACAACATGAAGAGTGTCGGTTATTGGTCGCCCGAAGATGCGCCGAGTTCTCAGAACCTGTTTATCTACATTCTGGAGCATCCCAGCCGGCAAGAGGGGGAGAAGAATTGGGCCGCTTTCCAAGCCGATCCGGAATGGCAGAAAGTGAAGGCCGAATCGGAGGCGCACGGGGCACTGGTGGACCATATCGACCGGTATTTCATGGACCCGACCAGCTTTTCGGCTCTCAACTAGTCGCGTCTAAAAGCGAAGGGACTTGTTTTTTGATTCCACCTCGCCCAGCTCCAGCAACACGAATTACAGTAGCCGGACCGCTGTTACGGCGATGCGGCCTCCGAAGCAGATGTCGACGTCGGCTCCCGGCATCGGTGCCAGGGGTGGATCGAGCGCTCCGCCGCTCGATGCCAAAATAAGGGCGGCGTAGCCGCAAGACAAACATCGCCCGCGGAGCGGCCGATCCACCTTTGTCTCGTCCCATCGAAGCTATGGCGAGATTGATTGTCGTGCAGGAGATGACGTGGAGCCGATCCGAGTTACGAGCTGCACTGGCGTCGACTGGCATTCAAGATCGTTGAAGAATAGGGCAGGGCTACGCGTCGTTAAGAATCTTCACGACCTTCTGAATTGTATTCCAATTGCGCGTGGTGACCTGCACACCCAGGCGTTTCTCGATCTTGCCGAGGTAGCTAATCGCCTTCATCTCCCGGCGATACAGACCCAGGACGAATCGGTCTTGGATCGCGACGATCTTCAGTAGCCAGTCATCGTCCGAGGGTAGATTGAGAGGAAGAGGAGGCAGCGCGCGAAGTCGTTTGGCTAACACGCTCACGAACCGGGTTATGTCCGGGCCTGAGGGTTGTCCTGAGAAGGGATCCTTGGATACAAGTTTAACGATGTCGCGCGCGGGACAGATCATAATATCGCATTTGAAGGGCAGCTTCCGAGTGAACGCCGCGCGCAGAACCGATTCGCTCACATCTCCGCGCACTACAAAGGTGCCGACCGCGCCTATGTTGACGATATCGAACCTGGCCAACTGCTTCGCGATCAGCGCCGGTTGGCATCGATTGGTTCCACCGACGTTCACCGCGCGAAGAAAGACGACCCAGTGCATTGCAACTAATTGTAATCAAATATCTCGTCCGAATACATCGCAGACTGGCGCAATTCAAGAAAGTTGCGCGTTGGTGGTTCCTCCTTCGTCCGGCAGCTGCCGGACTACGGCGCAACACATGAGAGCGTAAAAGCTGAAAGCGCGATTCAACGCACCGGCTCACCGTCAGTCCCCACACAGATTGGTGCCGGAATGAATCGCGCTTTCAGCGCTGGTCCATAATTCGATCAAAATCCCTGGGGCGATGCCCCAGGCTAGAATGACGGCGCGCCTTTGGCGCTAAGCAGGTACACGGGAACTGGCCAGTCCCAAGGATCAGCGCATCGAGTCAGGTTCCTGGCGAACTGCCCATTCGACCTTCGAATCCTGTCGGGAGCTCGGGAGCGGAGGATGACGAAGGGTCGGGCGCGGATTCGGTGCCGCCGAAGCCAGCCGGTTCGTTGACGCGTAGTGGGCACACTCACTCACTGCGGAGCGATTGCTGTCTGGCGTGCGCGTAAGACGTATTTTTGAATCTTGCCGGTCGCGGTCTTGGGAAGTTCCTTGATAAAAGTGACGCTGTGCGGGGCTTTGAAATGCGCGAGGTTCGCCCGCGCAAACTCGCGCAGCTCGCCTTCATCGGCCTGCGCGCCTTGCTTGAGAACAACAAAGGCATGCGGCGCCTCGCCCCAGCGTTCATGCGACATCCCAACAATCGCGACCTCCTGCACTGCCGGGTGTCGCAAAAGCACGCTCTCGACTTCGACGGAGGAGATGTTTTCTCCGCCGCTGATGATGACGTCTTTCAAGCGGTCGCGAATCTCGACATAGCCATCCGAGTGCACCACGGCAGCGTCACCGGTGTGAAACCATCCGCCCCGCAAAGCCTGCTCGGTCGCTTCCGGGTCGTTGTAATAGCCAGCCATGATCACGTTGCCACGGGCCACAATCTCGCCCTGGGTAATCCCATCTTGCGGCACATCGTTACCTTCCGCATCCACCACGCGTAACTCGCCTGACGTAATCAGCTCGACCCCTTGACGGGCTTTGATCGTGGCTCGGTCGCTGCTCGAGAGCGGCGCGTGTTCCGGACGCGGCTCGCAGACGGTGATGAATGGTGCTGTTTCCGTCAGACCGTAAACGTGCGTAATCGTCCAACCAAGTTCTTCTTCGAGTCTTTGGATGGTGGAAGCCGCCGGCGGCGCACCGGCGGTGAGAACCCGAATTCCTTTAGGTGCGAGGCGACGAAGATCTTCCGGCGCATTCGCCAATGAAATCAATACCGTCGGC
>JBEEGV010000060.1:0-40578 GCA_041167085.1 Verrucomicrobiota bacterium | reverse complement strand
CGTGCGGCGGACATAGCCCGCCGCTACAGTATAACGGCGATGGATACCGACAGCACAGAACGTTCGGGAATGGAGCGGACGGCGAGGGGCATCGTCGCCCGGCTTCGTGAAAAGGGACACGTCGCCTACTTCGCCGGGGGTTGTGTGCGCGATTTGGTCCGCGGCCAGTCGCCCAAGGATATCGATATCGCCACGGACGCCCGGCCCGAGCAGGTGCAGCAGCTTTTTCAGCGCACCTACGCAGTCGGCGCGCACTTCGGAGTGATCGTTGTTCTCCGGGACGATTTTCAATTCGAAGTGGCTACCTTCCGTTCCGACGGTGTTTATCTCGATGGCCGGCGTCCCGTCGATGTGCATTTTTCCTCAGCCGAAGAGGATGCAAAGCGTCGCGATTTCACGATCAACGGGATGTTTTATGATCCCGTGGCCGATAAGGTAATCGATTTCGTTGGTGGCAAGGCCGACCTCGAGGCCAAAATTATTCGCGCCATCGGCGATCCAGTGGCGCGATTTTCCGAGGATCGCCTGCGCATGCTGCGTGCGGTACGATTTGCCGCTGTCCTCGACTACGAAATCGATCGAGACACGTGGGATGCCCTCCGGGCGAACGCGTCCTCAATTACCGAGATCAGCGCCGAACGGATCCGGGAGGAGATTGTTCGCATTTTTATTTCTCGGAACCGTTTGCGCGGATGGGACCTGCTCGATCAAAGCGGTCTGTTAGGCGTCATTTTGCCCGAACTGGAGGCGATGAAAGGCTGCGCACAGCCGCCCGAATTTCACCCGGAAGGAGACGTGTTCCAGCATACCCGTCTTATGTTACAGATGTTGCCGGAAGAAGTCTCGGTTCCTCTCGTTTTTTCAGTCTTGTTTCATGATATTGCCAAGCCCCGCACGGCGAAGGAGGACGAGACCGGTCGGATCCGTTTCAACGCGCACGATCGAATCGGAGCGGAGATGACCGAGAAGGTCATGGAGCGGCTAAGGTTTTCACGCGCGGATATTGACGCGACCGTGGAGATGGTCCGTCAGCACATGGTGTTCAAAGATGTGCCCAAGATGCGGGTGGCAAAATTAAAGCGGTTCATGGCGCGGCCGACTTTCGATGAGGAACTGGAACTGCATCGCGTCGATTGCGCGAGCAGTCATCGCATCATGGAGAATTACGATTTTCTGTTGCGCAAAAAGGAGGAGTTCGCCAACGAACCGATCATCCCACCACCGCTGGTGCGCGGGGAGGACTTGATTGCGCTCGGGCTGAAGCCCGGTCCCCGGTTCGGTGAGATCCTCGAGGCGGTGGAAACACAACAACTGGAGGGCGCGCTGAAAGATCGGGAGGCAGCTCTCGCATGGGTAAAACGGGAATATTCGTTAGGCCAGAACCCGCCGTCATAAAAGATGCCGGAAAGAACGCGATGGCCCAATCGGATGCTCGATCGGATGCTGGCTTTGACATCGAACTTCAAAGATCGAACATCAAGAACCGATGAGAATTCTGATGATCGCCGCAGAGGGTCCGCCCTTGCAGAGAACGGGTGCTCTCATCGACGTGATGGACGCTTTGCCGCGAGAGCTGCGCGAGTGTGGCCACGAGGTTAGTGTCGTCCTGCCTTTTTATCGGGAGATACGAGAGGATCCCGAGTTTCAATGTGAAGACACCGGCATCACCGTGGATGTCCGGCTCGGCGAGACTACGTACGTCGCCGAGTTCCTCGAAGGCCGCAGCACAACCGGTGTGCAATTGTTTCTGGTCCGGTGCGACACGTTTTTCGATCGCCCCGGCATCTATGGCGAGCACGGAAAACCGTATGAGGATAACGCCGCGCGATTTATCTTTTTCTGTAAAGCAGCGGTGGAATTGGCCCGCCGTTTAACGCCATCCGTTCAAATTCTGCATGTCCATGACTGGGCGGCGGCGCTCGTTCCGGTCCTCGTTCGCGCCTATCATCTTCCTTTTGTCACTGTCCTGACAATTCATCATTTGGCGGAACAAGGCAGCTTCTGGGGACTGGACTTCAAACTGACCAACCTGCACGAACGCTTCTTCACTCTGCGCGGCATCGAGTTTTTCGGCAGACTGAATCTTTTGAAAGGCGGAATTGTTTACGCGGACAAGATCACAACCGTAAGTGAACACTATAAAAGCGAGATGCTGACGGCGGAAGGAGGTTGCGGGCTCGATATCGTCCTGCGAGAAAACGCCCACAAACTCGGTGCTATCCTGCACGGCGCGGATCACACGCGATGGGATCCGGCCATTGATCCTTTCCTGCCCGCGCGTTACGACATGACAAATCTTTCCGGCAAGCAGTTTTGCCGCGATGCGCTCATCAGCGGTCTCGGATTAAGTTCTCCGGCGGACGGGCCGGTCTTTGGGATGGTGACACGCGTGGTGGAGGAGAAGGGATTTGCCATTCTTATGCCGATCCTGGACCGATTGCTGAGCGATGACGTCCGGCTGATTATTCTGGGCGAGGGCGATCCAGGCTATGAAACAGCTCTCGCGGTGACCGCGCGTAAGTTTCCCACGAAGTTTGTCTATCGCAGGGAATACGACGACAAGCTGGCCCACGTGATCGAGGCCGGGATGGATATTAGTTTGATTCCATCTCGTTTCGAACCTTCGGGACTAAGCGCGATGTACAATTTGAAATATGGCGCCCTGCCAGTGGCGCGCATGACCGGTGGCATCCAGGAGATTTTGGAGGATTACGATCCGACTCTCGATCGCGGCTACAGTTTTCTCTGTTTCGAACATTCGAGCGAGGCGTTCTGGGATGCGATGAAACGTGCGCGTGCGACTTTTGGAGACCGGGCGCTTTGGACAGAGTTAGTCGGGCAGGCGATGGCCCGCAATTTCTCCTGGGATCGGGCGGCGGAACGTTATGAAGAGCTCTATTCGGAGCTGATCGGGCCAGCCGCAGTGGCGGCCGCCTAAATTGGTAACTTGTAGCCACGGTCCCGCCGTTGCGGGATCGCCGTCTTTTCCCGTTTCAGAAGAGCGCCTCGACCAGCCTTCGTCCGGCAGTCGCGGGACTACGGCTCGGCAGGCAGAGCGGGGCGGCTACACATACCCGAATAAACGCCCACGCGCGCCGTCAAACGTGCCACTAAAATTAGCGTCCGGGATTACAAACTAATGCGAATTGACACTGCACCACTGGAGAGGCGGACAAGTTCTTGCAATAGGCAAGCCTTTCGTATCTCCTCGGCGATTCCTGACGCAGCTGCCATGAGCCCATCCCGATCCCCGCTAAAACCGCTCCTGGCCGGGCTTTTCATGACCATTGCGCAGGTCGCTTTGGCTGTGGGACTTCTGGCGCCGGAAGGGCCGCTTTCCTATCGCTATTCGACCCTCGTGCAGCATGACGGTTATTGGTTCATGAACATCGTCAATCGCGGTTATCAAACCACGGTTCCGCCGGTCAACCACAAGGTGATGGAAGTATCGAATGTCGCGTTTTTTCCCGCTTATCCGGCGATCGCTGCCACGTTGCGCTACGCCTTCGGTTTGGAAACAGACAACGCTCTTCTCATCACGGCGCAGGCGGCAGCCTGGGGATTCTGGAGTTACTTCTTTCTTTTCTGCGAACGCTGGAGTCTCGCCCCTGCCTTCCAGATTCTCGGCGCACTCTCTATCGTGGCGCACCCCGCCGCATTTTTCCTGATCGCCGGATACTCCGAATCGCTTTTCCTCATGGCGCTGCTTGGATTCATTTATTGGAGTACTTCGGGCCGGCGCTCGGCTTGGATTTGGGCTGCCTTGCACGGCATGCTCATGTCGGCGACGCGCATCGTCGGTATCCCATGCGCCGCTTTTCCGGTGGTGCACTCCGTTTTCACAAAGGGATTTGGTCGCGTTCGACAGCCGATCTCCTGGTTGAAATTACATGCCTCTGCGATTGGCTTGACGGTTGTCTCGGTATTCGGGGCGGTCTTTTTCTTTGTCTATTGTCAGTGGCAATGGGGCCGCTGGGATATGTACATGCTGACGCAGTCAGCGGGCTGGGGGATCGCGCCTGATTATCTGGCCGTCTTCAAACCGTCGAGTTACCGCTGGCTTGTGCCGGCGATGAACAATCCAACCGAGGCCAGCCAGATAGCGATGACGTTGGCCGGCGTTTTATTCGGATTGATCGGGTTATGTGAATTCATCCCGGCGATTCGCCGCCGCACCGATTGGACCGCGCGGGTAGGGATCTATTTCTGCGCCCTAGTCATCTATTACATCTCGGTCAGCGGCGTGGCCGGCGTCGAGATGGAGAGCATGTTGCGCTACCAATTTTGCCTGCACCCGTTAATCGTACTGGCGTTTTTGCATTTCCTGCATCAATTTCGCACCCCTCCGGTGCTGGTGCGCGCGCTCGGAGTGGCGGCGGTGGCGTTGGGCAGCGCTGCGGGATTAGGTCTGCAGGGATGGTATGTCTGGAATTTTACCCGGGGGAACTGGGTTGCCTAAAAAAACATGAAAACAAATGTAGCAATTATTGGAGCGGGACCAGCTGGGCTGACCGCTGCCTATCTCTTATCGAAAAACGATATCGCGGTAACCGTTTTGGAAGCCGATCCGGTTTACGTTGGTGGAATCTCGCGCACGGCCACCTACAAGGGATTTCATTTCGATATCGGTGGTCACCGGTTTTTCTCCAAGTGCAAGGCGGTGGAAGATTTCTGGACGGAAATCCTGCCTAACGACATGCTGGAGCGTCCGCGTTCTTCCCGCATCTTTTATGGCGGCAAGTTTTTCGCGTATCCGCTGAAGCCATTCGAGGCGTTGATGAAGCTCGGTGTTTTCAAATCGACGCTATGCGTGCTTTCCTGGCTGAAGGCCCGTCTTTGGCCAATTCGCGATCCGCGCAATTTCGAGGACTGGGTGAGCAATCAATTCGGCAAGCGGCTTTTCAACACTTTCTTCAAGAGCTACACCGAAAAAGTCTGGGGCATGAGTTGCAAGGAAATCTCGGCCGACTGGGCGGCGCAACGCATTAAAGGGTTGTCACTCGGGAGTGCCATTCGAAATGCGCTTTTCCCGCAGCGCCGTCCGAAAGACAGGGCGAAAGTAATTAAGACATTGATCAACTCATTCCGATACCCGCGCAAAGGTCCCGGCATGATGTGGGAAGCGTGCGCCGAGAAGACAATTGCTCGCGGCGGCAAAGTCGAGATGGGTTGCCGCGTTACCGGTTGCCGTTACGACGAGGCGACATCGACCTGGAATCTGCAGTTCCAGGATCGCGACGGCGTTGTTCACAATCTTCAATCCGAACATGTCATCTCATCCGCTCCCATGCGGGAGCTGGTGCGGGGATTGCAGCCGCAGGTTTCGGAAAGCGCTCTTCAGGCCGCCGAGAGTCTGAAGTATCGCGATTTTCTAACCGTGATGCTCATTTTGAAGGACCGAAAAACGTTCGATGACAACTGGATCTATATTCACGATCCGAGCGTCAAGGTTGGTCGAGTGCAAAACTTCCGCTCATGGTCGCCCGAAATGGTGCCCGACGCGGACAAGGCCTGTTATGGCCTGGAATATTTCTGCTTTGAGCATGATGGCCTTTGGGAATCAAGCGACAGCGACTTGATCGAGCTCGCCCGGCGCGAGCTGATCCAGATTGGCCTGGCCGAGGAAGGGGATTTTATTGACGGATGCGTGGTGCGTCAGAAGAAAGCGTATCCTGTTTACGACGACGATTACGCGACGCATGTTGCGACCATTCGTGAAGAGTTGGAGGAACGATATCCGAACCTGCATCTGGTCGGCCGCAACGGCATGCACAAGTACAACAACCAGGATCACGCCATGATGACGGCGATGCTTTGCACCGAAAATATCCTGGCTGATACAAAGCTCTATGATCTCTGGCAGGTCAACGGTGACGCGGAATACCACGAGACGGACACGTCCGTTCCCACTGAAGAATCGCACGGCACGGCAATTCGACTGGTCCCAATGCGAGTCGACCCGTCGCCATCAGCGACTCTCGCTTCCGAATAACTTTTTGGGTGCTGCAAGGTCTCGCGCGCGATGCAGGCGCCGGCCTGTCGCCTATGCGCGCATGCCGCATAGCGCCGCGGCTACACATTGGTGGCTCACTCGTTAAGAGAAGCGGGAGGCGCGTGCGTAACAAGACAAACGGACTAAGGTTCGTTAGTCGCGGCGTTTGTCGGGCTTAATCATGCCGATGGAAGTGCTTTTTCCAAATCGAGCGGAAGCGGGTCGATCCCTGGCGAAAAAGCTGTCGGCTTATTCGGGTCGCGAAGATGTCATTGTGCTCGGGTTGCCGAGAGGTGGTATGCCCGTGGCCTACGAAGTTGCCCGTGCGCTCGGCGTTGCACTCGACGTTTTCGTCGTCCGTAAACTTGGTGTACCCGGTTTCGAAGAACTCGCGCTCGGTGCAATCGCTTCCGGCGGCGTTCGCGTACTCAACGAGGATGTCGTTAACGCCCTGCCGAATGCGCAGGAGTTGATCGACTCGGTGACAACGAAGGAACTGGCCGAACTGCAGCGACGCGAGGCCAGCTATCGCGATGGGCGTCCTGCACCCGAGCTCGCCGGACGTACCGTCATCCTGGTCGATGACGGCCTGGCCACCGGTGCGACCATGCGGGCTGCGGTCGAGGCGTTACGCCAACGTGCGGTAGCGAGGATTGTCGTTGGTGTGCCTGTCGGCGCGGCCGAGACCTGCCGCGAATTTGAGCGCGAAGTCGATGAGATGGTTTGTGTGATCTCGCCGGAGTGGTTCCAGGCTGTGGGCCAATATTATGAGGACTTTTCGCAGGTCAGTGACGCGGACGTGCGAGAATTTCTTGTGCGCGCGGCTGCGGAAACGTGGCATTCAGGGAAGCGACATTCGTGAAACTTGATTTTCCCATCGCCTGGAGAATTCAAGTCCGATAAAGAGAGGAAAGTTAAAAGTATGAAACTCATTTCTTTTTTTGCCGCGGCATTGCTTTTCGGAATTGCCGGTTGCGCGCAACCAGAGAGAAACGTTCAGACCGCCAAAGCGGCACCGGTTGGGGCGCGCTTTGAGGCAATCGGCCGGGTTGCGCTGCACACGGGGCAACCGTGTACGTCGCAAATTATGTTCGACTTCAACGCTCGAGGTTCGAGCAGGCCGGTCTATCTCGCGGCGCGAATGCGCCAGAGCAAAATTCTAACCGATGCCGCGAACGGAAACCGAAACGTCCACGTGTCCGGAACATGGCAGCGCGGTAAGACAAAGGGCTGCAGCTACGTCAACGTCGCAGAGGTGGAGCAGTAAACTCGCCTCTCCCTTTGGGAGGGACGAGCTCGTCTCGTCCCATTGCTCTTTTTGTCATGTCGAGCGCAGTCGAGACATCTCTTACTGCTAGTATTTCTTGGAATGAGAGATTCCTCGACTTCGCTCGGAATGACAAAAGATGGAAATCGAGCCTGAAATGTGGCCCTAATTTGGGCAACAGGGACGAGCTCGCCTGCCACGCCGAAGCTCTCGGCGAAGGCGGGTCTCGTCCCATTATTCCCGGGGCACGCTGTCACGTGCCCCTCGATTTTCAATATCGATAGTGCTCTGACTTGAACGGGCCTTCCAGCGGCACGCCGAGATAATCAGCCTGCGGTTTTGTCAGCTTCGTCAATTTGACGCCGATTTTTTCCAGGTGCAGGCGCGCGACTTCTTCATCGAGTTTCTTCGATAGAACGTAAACGCCGACTTTGTAGGTCTCGCGGTTTTTCCACAAGTCGAGTTGAGCCAGGACCTGATTGGAAAATGAGTTCGACATGACAAAGCTCGGATGACCAGTGGCGCATCCCAGGTTTACCAGCCGTCCTTCGGCGAGAAGAAAAACCTCATTGCCATTCGGGAATGTGTACTTGTCCACCTGCGGCTTGATGTTGGTCCGTTTGACGCCGGCAGCTTCGTTCAGCGCGTCGACCTGAATCTCGTTATCGAAGTGCCCGATGTTTGCCACAATCGCCTGATCTTTCATGCGCTCGATATGTTCGAATTTGATCACGTCGACATTGCCGGTCGCGGCCACGTAAATATCACCCCGGCCGAGGGTATCCTCGATCGTGGTGACTTCGTAGCCTTCCATCGCTGCCTGGAGCGCATTGATCGGATCGATCTCGGTGACCACGACGCGCGCGCCCTGTCCGCGAAGCGATTGCGCGCAGCCTTTCCCGACGTCGCCATAGCCGCAGACCACGGCCACTTTACCGGCGATCATGACATCGAGCGCGCGGTTCAATCCATCAACCAGGGAATGACGACAGCCGTAGAGATTGTCGAATTTCGATTTCGTGACCGAATCGTTCACGTTGATCGCCGGGACGAGCAGTTTGTTTTCCTGGTGCATCTTATAAAGCCGATGCACGCCGGTCGTCGTCTCTTCCGAGACGCCGCGCCAATCTTTTACCGTTTCGTGCCAGCGATATGGATTCTCGTGTTGCACTTCGAGCAATAGATCCTTAATGACCTGCTCTTCCTTGTTGGTTGATTTGCTCTTGGCCCAGTCGCTGCCCTCTTCCAGGTCATAGCCCTTGTGGATTAGAAGCGTGGCGTCGCCACCGTCGTCGACAATCAGTTGAGGACCTTTTCCGCCCGGGTGCGAAAGGGCCTGGTAGGTGCACCACCAATATTCCTCGAGGCTCTCGCCTTTCCAGGCGAAGACGGGGACGCCCGCCTTGGCGATCGCCGCGGCCGCGTGATCTTGCGTTGAAAAAATGTTGCACGAGGCCCAGCGCACGCTGGCGCCCAAGTCGACCAGAGTTTCAATCAGGACCGCGGTCTGAATGGTCATGTGCAGCGAACCTGTGACACGGACTCCCTGCAGCGGTTTTTCTTTGGCATATTTCTGCCGAATGGCCATCAGGCCGGGCATCTCTCTCTCGGCGATGGAGATTTCTTTTCTGCCGAAGTCAGCCAACGAAATGTCGGCGACTTTGTAATCTTGTTTTGTCTCAGTGCTGGTTGTGGTGGTGCTCATAAATTACTTCGCTGCTGTCTTAAGGTCCTTTGCGATTGCGGTGCTTTCCCAGGTAATGTCGGGATCGTCGATCTTGCCGAAGTGACCGTAGTTGGTCGTTTTACTGTAAATCGGGCGGAGGAGATCGAGTTGTTTGATGATGTCGGCCGGCTTGAAGCTGAAAGTTCGCAGAACGCCCCGCTCAATCGCGTCTTCGTCGGCACTGTGTGTTCCGAAAGTATTAATGTGAACGCTCAGCGGCTCGGGATGGCCGATGGCATAGGCAAATTGAATCTCGCATTTTTCGGCCAGCCCGGCGGCGACGACGTTTTTCGCCACCCATCGCCCCATGTAGGCTGCGCTGCGGTCCACTTTGCTCGGGTCTTTTCCGGAAAAGGCGCCGCCGCCGTGCCGGCCCATGCCGCCATAGCTGTCCACGATGATTTTGCGGCCGGTCAGCCCGGTGTCGCCTTGTGGTCCGCCGACGATGAAAGTGCCTGTCGGATTCACCAAAAATTTCGTGTCGTCGCTCAACATGTCTGCTGGCAAAACTTTGCGGATAATTTCTTCAATTACGAAACTGCGGATCTCAGAATGTTTGACGTCGTGCGAGTGTTGGGTGGAAACGACGACGCAGGAGATGGCCGCCGGTCTGTCATTTTCGTAAACGACCGAGACTTGCGACTTGGCGTCTGGCCGCAGCCAGGGCACGCGACCGCTTTTACGGACCCGGGTGAGTTCGCGACCGAGCCGATGGGCGAACATGATCGGGGCGGGCATCAGTTCCGGCGTTTCATTACTCGCATAACCGAACATCAGCCCCTGGTCACCGGCTCCTTGTTCGGCCGTTTCCTTGCCTTCGGCCTGGCGCGCATCTACGCCCTGGGCGATGTCGGGAGACTGCGCCGTGATGATGTTCTGGATGTCGATCTTATCGGCGTGAAAAACGTCGTCATCGTTGACGTAGCCAATTTCACGAACGCAATCGCGGACGATTTTGTTAATCGGCAAAATGCTTTCGATCGGTTTGTTGGAAGGCAGATTCGGAATGGTGATCTCGCCCCCGACGATGACTCGGTTGGCCTTGGCGTAAGTTTCGCAGGCGACACGGCTCCGCGGATCCTGGCGGAGACAGGCGTCGAGCACTGCGTCCGAGATGGTATCGCACACTTTGTCGGGGTGACCTTCACCGACGGATTCAGATGAAAAGATATAGCGATGCGACATGGGTGAAGGAGGTAATGGGTTAAATCGTGACAGGGTTAAATTGGATTATTCGGCGAGTCACATGATCTGCCGTTCAAACAAGGTAACTCTTTTAACCATAGGAGATCAACAACATATTGACCAATCATGATATGTCGATATATCGTTTAGTCGCTCCATGGCGTCAACCATTAATTTACTCCGGCTCCTGGCCGATCCCACCCGGTTGCGCCTCCTTCTCCTCCTCGGAGAAGCCGAGCTGACCGTGGCTGAGCTCCAGGAAATTATGGGCATGGGTCAGTCGCGCATTTCCAGTCATCTGGCCCAGTTGAAACGCGCCGGCGTCCTCGAAGGCCGTCGCGCCGGCAAGAATGTTTATTATTGCCCCGCTAAACGGCAGCACCGCAACGGTGCGCACGCCCGGGTCGATGAAATCGTTCGGGCTCTCGCCCGCGAACTGCCGGAAACCGCGCGCGATCGGACCGCCCTCAAACTGGCCTTGCGTAAACGGCAGGACAAAGCTCGTGAGTATTTTGATGAGCTGGCCGGAAAGTTTGGGCGCAGCTACGTGCCCGGCCGCTCCTGGAAGGCTCTGGCCCATACGCTCATCTCCCTTCTGCCTCCGCTCACCGTGGCCGATCTCGGCGCGGGAGAGGGAACGCTTTCCCAATTGCTCGCCAAGAATGCACGCAAAGTCATTGCCGTTGATAATTCTCAAAACATGGTCGACTTCGGCTCGGCGCTCGCGCGTAAGCATGGATTCAAAAATGTCGAGTATCGGCTGGGCGACATCGAAGATCCGCCGATCGCAAAAAACAGTGTCGACCTCGCCGTGTTCAGTCAGGCGTTGCATCACGCCATCCGGCCCGAGCGAGCCGTTACCTCCGCTTATCAAATCTTAAAGAAAAGCGGCCGCGTCGTTATTTTGGATTTACTGAGCCATCGTTTCGAGCGGGCGCGGGAGCTTTACGCCGACCATTGGCTCGGCTTTAGCGAAATCGAATTGCATGAGATGCTGGAAAATGCCGGGTTCAAGAATATCGACGTGCGAGTGGTGGCACGGGAAAAACAGAGCCCCCATTTTCAAACGGTCTTTGCCACCGGCGTAAAATAGCGAATAGCGCCGTTGTAGAGGTGCTTGTGCCAAGCACCTGTTTGGTTGGGTTCGGCGGTTGACACAACCGCCGCTACATCGATTCCCCTTCAGTTTTGTCGCGCCTGGGTGTCTAACTTGAATCCATGAAAGCGATATTCCTCCTCACTGCTCTTTTCCTCATGCTCGCGCGAATCGCATCGGCCGCGTCCCCGGCGCTGACCATTTATAATCAAAACTTCGCCGTCGTGCGCGATACGGTTCCACTCGATCTGAAAGCGGGCGTCAACGATATCCGCTTTACCGAGACGACCGCGCATCTGGAGACGGATTCTGTTATCCTGCGTGATCCCGCTGGGAAAACGAACCTGCAGATTCTCGAGCAAAATTACCGGAACGATCCCGTCTCGCAGGAACTTCTCTTGTCGATCTTTGAGGGGAAAACGATTGATTTTCTTGTCACGGAACCGAACCAACCGAGCAAGGTCGTGCAGGGAAAAGTGGTGCGCAGCGGTTACATCGCGCACGGCCAGTCGGCAATGCAAAGGTATGGCCAGCAGTACGCGATGTCCCAATCGGCAATGGCTTATGGCACGGGGGGAACGTCACAGCCGATCATTGAAGTCGATGGCAAACTTCGTTTCAGCCTGCCCGGGCAGCCGCTCTTTCCTCCGCTGGCGGGCGACGCGATTTTGAAGCCGACAATTGATTGGCAGATTCAGACCGATAAAGCGGGAAAATTGGACGCTGAATTGGCCTATGTCACGGGTGGGATGAGCTGGGAGGCCAATTACAACGTGGTGGCGCCGGAAAACAGCGATCTGATCGATTTGATCGGGTGGGTGACAATGGACAACCAGAGCGGCAAGACTTTTGAGAATGCGAAGATCAAATTAATGGCGGGCGACGTGAGTAAGATTCAGAGGCGAGCTGATGTTATGGCATACGGCGGAAACGAAGAGCTGGCGGCAGGTCGGATGGCGGCGCCTACCGTTACCGAAAAAGCGTTCGAAGATTATCATCTCTACACGCTGGCGCGGGCCACGACTTTGCACGATCGCGAAACGAAGCAGGTCGAGTTTATTCGTGCCGGCAAAGTCCAATCACAGAAGGTCTACGTATATGACGGGCTGAAAATCGATTGGAACCAATGGCGCAACTACCGCATGGAAAACATGCGCAATAACCAGGATCTCGGAACGGAAATGGAAACCAAGGTTGCGATCATGCGTGAGTTCAAGAATTCAGAGACGAATCATCTCGGCATGCCTTTGCCCAAGGGCCGGGTCCGTTTTTATAAACAAGACAATGACAAACAGCTCGAATTCACCGGCGAAAACACAATCGATCACACACCGAAGGACGAGACGATTCGCATCTACACCGGGAACGCGTTCGACCTCGTCGGCGAACGCCGCCGGACGAATTTCAAAGTGGATTCAAACAATCATTGGCTCGATGAAGCGTTTGAAATCAAGCTGCGCAACCACAAGAAAGAGGCGGTTGAGATTCGGGTCGTTGAGCATCTTTTCCGCTGGTTTACGTGGGATATCGCACAAAAATCCGAGCCGTTCGTGAAGACGAACGCGCAGACGGCCGAGTTCCGCGTGCAGTTAAAACCGGACGAAGAAAAGACGATCAATTACACGGTCCACTATTCCTGGTGAGCTGTAGCTACGCCGAGCCGGCGTGCCGGATTTTCCGTGGCGCTTGGACCGACAATGAAAAACGCGCCTTTCATAGAATCAGGTGGAACGCGATCTCCGAGCGCGTTGTTCAAAACATAGGCGGCTTCGCCGCCACTAACTACGGAGAAGTCGATCCACCAAAAAAAATCTGATTTGTCCTGCGCCTCGACAGAGCGAGGCGGCTACAGTCGCAAACGAACAATCGGAGCCTTCCGGTTGTCTGATGGAGAGCGAAGGTGCACCTTACTTCAAATCATTCAGTATGAGCGGCTTCTTCGAAGAGGTGCAGCGACGTAAGGTTTATCGCGTAGCCGCGGCTTACGTCATCGCTGCCGGATTCATCATCCAGATCGGTTCGGCGGTTTTCCCGGCCTGGGAATTGCCGAACTGGGCCCTGCGTCTGGTCATCGCGCTTTTGCTGATCGGCTTTCCCATTGCGCTGATTCTTGCCTGGGCTTTCGATGTCACGCCGGAAGGCATCAAGGTGACGCCGGAATCGTCTGCCGTGTCGCATCGCCGTCGCAATATCGCTGTGCTTGGCGCAGCCGGTGTGATCGTTTCGGCTGCCGCAGGCTTTTTTCTCCTGCCCCCCGCGGTCGCGCATAAGGTTGATAAATCAATCGCGGTTCTTCCGTTCGAAAATCTCAGTGACGAAAAAGAAAATGCTTTTTTTGCCGACGGCATCCAGGACGACATTCTAACGAATCTTTCCAAGATCGGAGATCTTAAGGTGATTTCGCGCACCTCCGTAATGGGGTATCGCGGGAAAGGGCCGAATGTCCGGGAAATCGGCAAGGCGCTGGGTGTGTCCACCATCCTGGAAGGAAGTGTTCGGCGCGAAGGCAATCGTGTTCGGCTGAACGTCCAGCTGATCAATGCGAACAACGACGAACACATTTGGGCCAACAATTACGATCGCGATTTGACCGACGTCTTTGCCATTCAAACGGATCTGGCCCGCGAAGTCGCGGATGCGTTGCAGGCCAAGCTTTCGCCGACCGAGAAGGCACAGCTGTCGCATAAGCCGACCGAGAATCGCGAAGCGTATGTCGCCTTTGTGCAGGCGCACGATTTGAATGTCGCGTACGAGGATCGGGAGAAGCTGGAGAAGGCCGAGAAGCTATACGAAAACGCCATTCGGCTTGATCCGAAGTTCGCTCTCGCTTTTGCCCGATTGTCACAACTGGAGAGCTGGATCGTGCATTCCTTTGATCCGACACCGGCGCGCAGGGAAAAAGCGCGCGCTTTGGCCCAACGTGCATTGGAATTGCAGCCGGATCTTCCGGAAGCGCATCTCGCCATGGGATTTTCCCATTATTATGGCGATAGCGATTACGCAGCGGCCTTGAACGAATTTTTGATCGCACAGCGAGGGTTGCCGAATGAGTCGGAAGGTTTTCTCGCCCTCGGCGCGATTCAACGGCGGCAGGGACGCTGGGGCGAATCGACGGCTAACCTCATGAAAGCGTCGAGCCTGAATCCAAAGGATGGGTGGATCCTGCAAAACCTCGCGATTAACTATGAGATGACGCGCGATTTTGCTTCTGCCAATAAAACCCTTGATCGCGCCTTGGAGATCAATCCGAATTTATTCGGCATCTGGGAAATCAAGGCGAAGGTGGCGCTGGAAGAGAAGGGCGATTTCAGTGTCGCGGAAAAAGCGTTAGCCATTCTCCAGTCCGCTGCGACCAGTCCCGATCTTCACGCCAAGCTTTCCATTGGGCGCGTAACCCTTTTGGTCTTACAGCGCAAATTCGCCGAGGCTGCGCGCGAGATCGAGAACATACCCGATGCGGTCATCGCCGGTTCTCCGGACGGGTTATGTTCGAAATATTCGCTGCTCGGCGTTATCCGGAAAGTGCTTCATGACGACGCAGGGGCGCGCCAGGCTCTCCTGAAGGCCAGGAGTTTTGCCGAACAGCGAGTTAAAGACGACCCGTCAAATGCCGGGGCGCATTCCCAGTTGGCCGAAACGCTCGCCTGCCTTGGGGAAAAAGATGCCGCGATTGCCGAAGGCATGCGCGCCGTTGAAATGCTTCCGGAAAGCAAAGACGCATTTGAAGGACCGTCCATTACCGAATCGTTAGCGACGGTCTACACGATTGTCGGTGACAAAGACCGTGCAATCGAACTTCTCGACGGATTGCTGGCGCGGCCGAGTACGGTCAGCGTGCCCATGCTCCGGATCAATCCGGTTTGGGATCCTCTGCGCGCCGATTCGCGCTTTCAGGCGTTGCTCGACAAGTACGCGGTCAAGGCCTAACGATCATTACCGCAGCCTGCTTAACCGCGGCATGATGAAATATGAGAGTGCCCTCTCTCGCTACCCGCTGTGAGCGGCATCATAATGTTTTGCTTTGTCGTCGTGGTGGCTGAGCAGGCGTGCCGCGCCCGGCGCGATGACCGCCTGTTCGTAATCGGCGCCGGCGAATATCCGCACGGCTCCCATCGAATCCCACATTGTGATGGTCATGAACTCCACCTCCGCCCCTTCGCTTCTATGCAGGATATGACATCCTCTGTAACCGGCGATGCGGTGCAGGTCCGGAAGAATTGAGGTGCGCAGCATGGCCTCGTAAGTACGGGCATCTGCCGGCCTCGTGTATCCATGCCATACTCTCGCGATCATTATTTCGTTTCTTCCTTTTCTATTTCGATGACGTGGCACGACCGCTTCTTGAAAACTGACATCTCCGCTGGGCGAGTGCTTCCCGTCTTATTTCCAGCAAGGAATTTCCGCCGTGTTCAGTTTTCCGCCTGTCGACACGGGCTTGTGCAGCAGGTGCCGGACGCGCGGCGATTAATCCTTTACCGGAAACTACGGAGACGCAGCGCGAAAAGATCGTCAGACACAGCAAAGGAATGTCTTTGATAAAGCGCGCGGCTGCGGCGCGACGGCCATAAGAGGACAGCGTCAACTTCATTCCGGCGGCACCAGGTTAGCGCCGTGCGAAGCAGTCTCGTCCCAATACGCTTACCGCGGGCGTCTGGAACGACATATAGGTTTGTGATGTAAGCGTGTCGTTCCCGCTCGGAAACGGGGTTGGGGATTTTTTCAATCAATTGCACGCAGACATTGCCGAAGAAACGTCCGCGACTCTCCGCGATCCAGCAGCGCCAGGTGTTTCTTGTCGCAACCGCCTTTTTCATCCACGTACCACAACGCTTTAGAAAAGCAGATTCCGTTTCCTGGTTGCGCCCGATTTCGGAGCGAAAAGCGTAACGTTGTTGCGCGAGCAGCTTGAAGTCGTCCGGCTTCGCCACGCGTATGCGTATTGGGGCGGGTTTATCTTTCATGAAGTAATTCTGGCCGCTGCGGCCGCGGGCCTGAGAACGTCCCGTAAGATCCGCCGACGGGAACGGTAATAGCAAATTTTGACACAACGCTATTTCCGAGCGCCTACTTTAGGAACGTGAAACGTCTGTTCCTCAGTTTTGTATTCCTGCTTTGCGCGATTAATGGGTTATCGGCGGAGTGGCGTGTGTCTTCAGTTCGCAGCGAAGCCTCAGGCACCACTGGAGTTGAACATCGACACCTGGATCTCGAGGATGCCGAAACCGGGCAGAGCGCCGCCATCGAGCTGGCCCTTTTTTCTTCGGCATCGTGCCGGTTGCGAGTTATCGATAACGGCACGGACGAGAGCGATCTGGCAACCGCGATGCATCGTGCGGGCCTGGTTGCGGGAGTCAATGGCGGATACTTCGATCCGAATTTCGCCCCGCTCGGTTTGCGCATCATCGATGGGAAACCAACGGCCAGGCTCACGCGAGGCCGCCTGATGAGCGGCGTGCTCGCGTCAAACGGTTCGGTCCAGATTCTCCGCCTGGGCGAGTTTTCCCGGGCTAAAAAAATCAACGCGGCGATCCAGTGCGGGCCAATGATTGTCGATCTGGGCAATCGCGTAGCTGGGTTGGAGGCGACCAGGACAGCACGTCGAACCTTTGCCGCGGTGGAACGCGGCAATCGCGCGGCGTTGGGATTCTGTTCGGGTGCGACTCTGGCTGAACTGGCCAGCGTTCTTACCGTCCGACTCGGGGATTTCAAAGTCCAGCGCGCGTTGAATTTGGATGGCGGATCGTCCAGTGCCTTTTGGTTTAAGCGCAAAGACGGCAGTGCTTTCTCGATTCCGGAAGAGAAAACCGTGCGGGACTTCGTCGGAATCCTCGCCCGGTGACGGGACGCTTCATTTCGGATTCGGGTGAAGGATTGCGCACCGACTGATAGGGCAGGCTGTGACCAGTTCGGGAGGGACGAGCTCGGGTGCGTTGCCCAATTGGCTTCCTGTCATGTCGAGCCCTTCGGCGCTGCTCAGGATAAACTCCGTCGAGACATCTCTTACTCCCCGAATTCTTAGAATGAGAGATTCCTCGACGTAATGACAGAAGAGGGTTGTAGAGGTGCTTGTGCCAAGCACCTGTCCTTTAGTTTCGGTGGTTGGCACCCGCCTTCGCGCAGCTTCGGCGCGGCATGCAACCACCGCTACAATTGCGCGGGAGGGACGAGCTCGTCTCGTCCTACTAATTCGTTTTCAAATGGATAACCGGCACAAGCCGCTACATGCCTTGCGGTGCCGTCGTCCGTAATATTTGGGACGAGACAAGCTCGTCCCTCCCCGACGGCCCGGACTGGAATTCTTGTCCGTGAAAAAGTACTGGGAGTGACTATGGGAGAGGGTTGGGGTGAGGGTCCGCCGATTTTGCAACCGGTTCTGTTTTTATTCTTCATTTGCGAAGCCTTTCGCTTCGCTCAGGGTGACACGATATGAGAACGTTCGGCGGCTTCAAATCAGGTGATAAATTTTTCTACGGCGAACTCCGGGGCAATGAAGTTCATGTCCTGAAGAATCCCTATTGGATCGATATTGAGCCAACTGGCGCCGAGATCAGCCTTGAAACCACGGAGATAGCCTTACCGGTTGCGCCGTCGAAACTGATCGCAGTGGGATTGAATTACGCCGATCACATTGCCGAAATGAAGCGGACACCGCTGGGGACACCGCTGATTTGGTTCAAAGCACCAACTTCCCTTTTGCCGCAGAATGGCACAATCGAAATTGCGTATCCGGAGCATAAGACAGATTTCGAAGTCGAACTGGGGATGGTGATTGGTCGGCGCGCGAAAAACCTGTCGCCTGAAAACGCCCTCGAGTATGTGTTTGGCTACACGATTGGCCTGGATATCAGCGACCGCGATTTGCAGAACACGGAAAAGCAATTTGGCCGGTGCAAATCGTTCGACACCTACACGCCGTTAGGCCCGTTTATTTATAGGGACATCGACATTACCGATGTGCCGATCGAGCTTCGACAGAATGGACAGTTGCGCCAACAGGGGCGGACCAGCCAGATGATTTACTCGCCCGCAGAAATTGTCTCTTTTGCCAGCCAATCGATAACTCTGCTGCCCGGAGATGTCATTCTTACCGGGACGCCCTCCGGCGTTGGTCCGATCCGCGCCGGCGACGAGCTCGAAGCGAAAATCAGTGACTGGCCAGTGCTCCGAAATCGCGTCACAAACGCGCGCTGACTCTGAAATGGGGCATCTGTCCGAATTGGTTCCTTTAGCGTCCGGACTGCGCGTAAAAACCGCGAAAAGGGGGTTTCAATCGCGATTTTCTTGGCTAAATCACGTTTTGCTGAGCTTGCCTACATCCCTCAGGCAGAGATAATTCGAATTAGTAAGCACCCTTCATGGAAACCTGGAACGTCCAATCGAAGAAGCTAAAAAGTTTTGCTGGACTCTTATTCATTCCGTCTGGAATAAAGGGAGGTTCACAACAAATCGAGCTGGTAACTCAACCCTGGCCGCACTTATGAAAACACTACTTACACTCTGCCTCACCCTGATTACGCTGACCTGCTTCGCGCAGAATCGGCCTGCGCAACCCCCGCCTCCGCCGCCAAACGCCGGCGCGCCAGCCGCTGGTCAAAATATTCCGCCGGGGACAAATCCAGCTCCTCCGGCGAATACGGGCGCGATGCCGGGCGCTCCCGGTGCCCCAGGTGCTCCGGGTGCCCCAGGTGCCCCTATTCCTCCTCCTCCAGGGATGTCTCCGGCCGGTGCTTTCGGCGTATCGCCAGCACCTGGCGCCAGCGTTAATGCAACGATAAGTGGCAGCCTCTCACCTGGAGTATCACCGGCCGCCTCCGCGAGCCCGGCGAGTGGTGTGCCGGCGGGTCCTCCCTTAACCGGTAACTTTCTTATCGATAACTTCCGCAAGGGCGGTCCGATTATGTGGCCGATTTTGATCGTTTCGATCATCGCCTTGACGGTCGTGATCGAGCGCATTTTCTGGTGGACCGGGCGCTGGTTCCGCCGGGATCCGAAGCGCATCGAGAAAGTGTTCACGGCCATTGAAGTGGGCGACGTCGCGGAAGCTTCGCGGTTGTCGCGCGATTCACGTGACCCCGTGTTGCGCATGATGTGGAACGGCCTCAATCACCAGCATGCCTCGTTGCAGGGCGCGCTGCAGGTGGCGGCCGGTATCGAGATCAAACGCGCCGGACGATTTCTGGTGGTAATGGATACCCTCGTGACTCTGGCTCCGTTGCTCGGTTTGCTCGGCACGATCACGGGCTTGATTCGATCTTTCAGCTTCCTCGGTAACGAAGAACTTGCCGTGACCGCAGTTACTGGTGGTATCGCCGAGGCCCTGATCGCGACGGCGTGCGGTCTTGGCATCGCCATTTTCGCGTTAATTCCCTTTAACTTTTTCACTTCCCGGGTGTCTAACTTAGAGTTCGAGCTGCAGACCGCAGCGACTAACCTGGAGGTTATGCTGGAAGCGAATGCACGGGCAAAACGTGAAGCCGAATTAACCCCTTCGAGGTAATCGCCCGGGCTCGGCCGCGATCGACGTGGAGATATTGAGATCATGAAAAGATAAACCGAATGCAAGTCACCTCTCCCATCCCTCATAAGAAAGCGCGAATTGAGATCATTCCGTTGATCGACATCATGTTCTTTCTGCTCGCCAGTTTCATGATGGTGAGTCTGAGTCAGGTTCATATGAAGGGCATGAAGGTGACGCTGCCGACTGGGCAGTCGGGAGAAACGCAATCCAAACGCGATTACATCAGCGTGTCCGTCGACGCGAATGGCAACCCGTATTTTGACAAGGAGGAGATGACTTACGATAAACTCACTGCGAAATTGAAACAGGTCTATGCCGAGAATCCCGAGGCCAAAGTATTCGTCCGAGGAGATCGCGACACTGTGCATGGCAACATTATCAAAGTTCTCGATATCTTGAGATCGGTTGGGTTTTACAAGGTTGCCTTCGAGATCAAAAGTGAGGCCGCGAAAGGAGTTCCGGCTCCGGGTTCCGCGACCTCGCATTAACCGAAAGTCAAAATGGCTAAACCGATTCTTTATCAGCCTCCCCCAAAGAAGCTTGTTTGGGGCGCCCTTGGTTGCGCCGTCTTCATCTACGTGGGCGCTGTCGTGGCGGCAATGAAACATGAGCCGCCTCCGGTCGATCTTTCCGATATTCCGACAGCCTCGGTCGAAGCCATGTTGACGCCCGCGGAAGAACAGCCGACTCCACCGCCGGAAGACATTCCCGTTCCCGAGCCGCCGCCGATGCCCGACATAAAACCGGAGTTCGTGGAGGAGTCGACGCCACCACCGAAGCGTCCGCAGCAGGCCAAAGCGGCGCCGATCAAGGCTCCACAGGCCATTGGTCGTCCTCCTGGCTCGATGTCGATTTCAGGTGCGAAAGCTGTGGCGACATTTGCGCCAAAACCGGATTATCCTTACGAAGCGCGGAGTCGCCACATTACCGGCAGTGGTGTTTGTGTCTTAACCATAGACGTAGCCAGCGGAAGCGTGACGGATGCAACCATGGCGCAGAGTGTAGGCAACCCGATTCTGGATAATGCCACGATAAGCGGCTTCCGACGCTGGAGGTTTAAAGCCGGTGCGGCTGCGCCAAAGGTCAAGGTTCCGATCACTTTCACCATGTCAGGTGCATCCTATTAGCGTGTCTTTTCGATGAAAGTCTCTTCACCCATCCCTAAAAAGCGCGCCCGCATCGAAATCATTCCGCTGATTGACATCATGTTCTTTTTGCTCGCGAGCTTCATGATGGTGAGCCTGAGCCAGACTCACATGAAGGGCATTAAAGTCGCCCTGCCGTCCAATCAGACTCTTCAGCAAAATCAGCAGAAGGATTTCGTCTCGGTCCGCGTCGCTGCCGGACCGACCTACTACTTCGACAATCAGTTCGTGCCAGAGGATCAGGTGATGCCGCGCTTGTTTCAACTGCATCAGGCCAATCCAGATGTGAAGGTGTCGATCAGCGCGGAGATGATGGCTATGCACGGCGACGTTATCAGTGTCCTGGACAAAGTGCGCACGGTTGGAATCAAGAAGGTCGGTTATCAAATCAGAGCGGCACAGCTCCCGGGCGCCGCTCCCGCTCCCGGCGCTCCTGGAGCCCCGCCACCGCCGCAGCAGCCACCGCGGTAGGTCTCGGGCGTTCTCTGATCGTAGGGCATTCTGCGAAACGCCATTTAAATCAAATGGCGTCTGACACAGACGCCCTACAATTGCGTTCGTAAAGACCGTCCTGCATTTGTCGCTTAGCTCCTAGGATCGTCGCAGCGTGGGGTTGGCCTTCGGTGAACGGTCATGAGCCCCTATCTGGCTAATTTTCTTCCGGCTCGCGTGTTCAACTCGGGAAGGAATTGATGACAACCCAGGCACTAACATACCAGCCGATTTCGCACATTGAGCTGCCTGCCGCATTTACCGCGGCAGTCACAATATATTTCTCCGCCATCTTCTTCGCATCGTACCATCATTATCTCCCGGCTGTTTCCTTTACCGCTCCATTCACTGAGATTGATTTCGAGTCCACCAGCCCGGAAACGGTTTCGCAGCCGGCGGAAGTTCAGCCGCAAACTCAACCGGAGACATCTAGCGCTTCGGACTTCGTTGATATTTCTCCGGTTCGGGAAATCGTTAGGAGACCGGCAATCAGTCCCATCCGCCGCTCGAGCTTTGCGGCCAGGCGAGGGATTCCAGGCGCTATCGGACCAACAGTCGCGATCGTTGCTCCACGGCCCGAATATCCCTACGAAGCTCGTCGTCACCACATCACCGGCAGTGGCGTTGCGATCGTGAGCGTTGATCCGGCGAGAGGCTTCGTCGTCGATGCGACGATGGAACAGGGCACGGGAAACGCGATTTTGGATCATTCGGCATTGAGCGCTTTTCGGCGCTGGCGATTCAAACCGGGAGTGCCAGCAAAAGTGGTAATCCCGATCACCTTTACCATGACCGGGGCGCAGTTGTGAAAAACTCTTTCACCGCTTTGATCGCATTCGCTCGGTGACTGATTCGGTTTTTCTCCGTATCCAATAATTCGGCGAACGTTCGCTCGAATCCATTCGGCATAAAGATGGGATCGTATCCGAAACCTTTCTCCCCCCGCGGTGGATCAACAATTATCCCTTCGACCACTCCGCTGAATGTCTGCAACAATTTTCCGCGGTGCGCCAGGGCGACCTGGCAACGAAATCGCGCGCCACGCTTTTCTTTTGTCGGGTCTTTTTGGCGAAGCTCTTTCAATAGTTTGACGATATTTTCTTCATCGGTCGCCTTTTCACCTGCGTACCGCGCCGAAAAAATCCCCGGCGCTCCGCTCAAGCCGTCGACTTCCAACCCGGAATCGTCTGCCAGAACCAGGCCGGGCATTCGCTGCGATACTTCCAACGCTTTCACGCGGGCGTTTTCCGCGAATGTTTTTCCCGACTCAACAATTGCGGGAAATTCAGGAAAGTCGGAAAGATCGCAAACCCGGAAATCCGATCCAAAGATCTGCTGAAACTCCAGGGTCTTATGCGGATTGTGGGTGGCAATGAGCAGAGGAATCATTTTTGCCACAGATTCACACAGATGATTTTCACAGATTAAAAAGCAACAAGGCGCCTCAAAAATTCTGTTTTGTAGGTCGTTTCTGTGAAACACCAACCGTGAATTGGTCGCAAGATAGCTAAACCCTGGTTTTCCCTCATCTGTGTTTCATCTGTGACAATCTTGGGCGAAATTCATTTTCGGCGGTTAAACCCGCTTTGATCGTCGCAGCAAAGAATTTGAAATTTCACGCTTTCCTGCGTTCCTGATTCGCTGAACTTCTGGTGTTTTCCATGAGCGAGCGCCGCAAACCTTATCCTTTCGACGTCATCGATCAAAAATGGCAGGCGATCTGGGAGGAAAAACAATCCTTTCACACGCCGAACCCGGGCGAGAAGGATTTCGATCCGGGCCGGCCGAAGTTCTATGTGCTTGATATGTTTCCCTACCCAAGCGGCACCGGGTTACACGTCGGTCATCCGGAAGGTTACACCGCCACCGACATCGTTGCTCGCTACAAACGTCTGCGTGGGTTCAATGTTTTGCATCCGATGGGCTGGGATGCGTTCGGTCTGCCGGCCGAGCAATATGCCATCAGGACCGGCCAGCATCCGTCAGTTACGACCCGCGAAAACGTCGCCAAATTTAAAGCCCAATTAAAGCGAATCGGGTTCTCCTACGACTGGCAGCGCGAGGTCAATACGAGCGACCCGCGTTACTATCGATGGACACAATGGATTTTTCTTAAGATTTACAATTCGTGGTTCAATCCGCAGACCAGAAAAGCGGAACCGATTTCCACCTATCGAGGCAACAATCCCGATGATGTCCGTTTGGCCTATGTCGCGAAGGTGCCGGTGAATTGGTGCCCGCAGTTGGGGACGGTATTAGCCAATGAGGAAGTGGTCGATGGGAAGAGCGAAGTCGGGGGGTTCCCGGTGGAACGGAAACCGATGCGACAATGGATGCTGCGGATTACGGCCTACGCCGACCGCCTGATCGAGGAGTTGGACGGGTTGGCCTGGCCTGAATCGATCAAGCTATTGCAACGGAATTGGATCGGCCGCAGCGAAGGAGCGGAAATCGACTTTGCGATTGATCTGGGGAGCGCACGCGACTCGCGTGCCGTTGCCGGCGACTCGCCGGAAACCTCTGCTCTGGATCAAAAGAAATCGGGCGAGTCGCCCGATCAAGCACGCGAGTCGCGTGCGCTCCCCATCATCCGTGTCTTCACCACGCGGCCCGATACGATTTATGGCGCCAATTACATGGTGCTGGCACCGGAACATCCACTGGTCGACCAGATCGTCACGGAGGAGCACCGCGCCAGCGTGCAACAGTATCGCGTCCGCGTATCCGCCAAATCCGATCTGGAACGCACGGTCCTGGCAAAAGAGAAAACCGGCGTTTTTACCGGCGCGTACGCGGTTAATCCGGCGAATAACGCGAAGATCCCTATCTGGACCGCGGACTATGTGCTGGTGGGCTACGGCACCGGCGCGATCATGGGAGTTCCCGGCCATGATGAGCGCGATCTTGACTTCGCGCAAAAGTTCGCGTTCCCCGTCGTGCCGGTCGTTCAAGCGCCGGAAAAAACTGCGGAAGAATCGGTCGGATTTCTCGGGGACGGAATCGCGATCAACTCACCGGTTATCGATGGATTGCCGACGCCCGAAGCGAAAAAGAAGATGATCGCATGGCTAAAAGAGAACGGTCACGGGCGCGCCAACGTCAATTATAAGCTGCGCGACTGGTTGTTCTCGCGGCAGCGCTATTGGGGGGAACCATTTCCGATCGTGTGGGAAGCAGGAAAGCACCGGGCGCTTGATGAAAACGAGTTACCCGTCGTGCCTCCCGAACTGGAAGATTACAAACCAACCGGAACCGGTGAGCCGCCCCTGGCCAAGGCGAAAGAGTGGATTCGATATTCCGACGTTGCCATGCGCGAAACCAATACCATGCCGCAGTGGGCCGGTTCCTGTTGGTATTATCTTCGATTCTGCGATCCGCAGAATGACGAGCGATTCGTGGGCGAGAAGGCCGAGCGCTATTGGATGGGTTCCGCGGATACGCCGGGCGGAGTCGATCTCTACGTCGGCGGAATAGAGCATGCAGTTTTACATCTCCTCTACGCACGTTTCTGGCACAAAGTTCTTTTCGATCTCGGTTATTTGTCCAAAACCGAGCCATTTCAACAGCTTGTCAATCAGGGGGTTATACTCGGCGAAGACAATCAGAAAATGTCGAAGTCCCGCGGCAACGTCGTAAGCCCTGACGAAGTGATCGATGAGTACGGCGCGGACGCATTTCGCTGTTACGAAATGTTTATGGGCCCGCTCGTGCAAATGAAACCGTGGAGCATGCGCGGCGTCGAGGGCGTGGCGCGTTTCCTGGCCCGGGTCTGGCGCTTGATCATGATCGAACGCCAGGATGGAACGTGGGAGCTATCCGAAGCGATCAGAGAAGTCGAACCGGACAAGGCGCAGCAAAAAATTATTCACGGCACGATCAAGAAGGTCACGGAAGACATCGAAACGCTCTCTTTTAATACCGCAATTTCACAGATGATGATTTTTGTGAACGCGTTCACCAATGCCGAGGTGATTCCGCTCTCGGCGATGCGCACGCTCCTTGTTCTTCTAAATCCCTTTGCGCCACACCTGACCTCCGAGCTTTGGGAAAAACTGGCGGAGAAATTCCACGCTGGACCGAACGACCTAACGAGTCAGAAATGGCCCGCTCATGATGAGCAGTGGCTCGTCGAAGATGAGGTTGAGATCGTTTTGCAAGTGAATGGCAAACTGCGCGACAGGATGAGGGTTTCCATTCTCGCCAGCGACGAAGACATTAAAGCCGCTGCTCTGGCTAATCCGAAAGTAGAAGAAAGCATTGCGGGAAAAACGATTCATAAAATCGTGGTTGTGCCGAAAAAGCTTGTCAACATCGTAGCCGCCTAACTTAGATAAGCGAACCATGTGGAAGGAATTCAAGGAGTTCGCGGTCAAAGGCAACGCGATTGATCTCGCCGTTGGCGTAATCATCGGCGCCGCCTTTGGCAAGATTGTAACCTCCATTGTGGACGATCTATTGATGCCACCCATTGGTCGGATCGTTGGCAATCTGGATTTCTCGAACCTTTATTGGCCGCTCTCGGACAAGATTGCGCCCGGAATGTCGCTGGCTGAGGTAAAGAAAGCCGGGCTGCCTGCGTTCGCTTACGGAAACTTCCTCACCGTGCTGATCAATTTCGTAATCATAGCATTTTGTATTTTTCTCATGGTCAGGGCGCTGAACAGGATGAAGAGGCCCTCTCCCAACACGGCTCCGGTGGCTAAAGAGTGCCCGTCCTGTGCCATGTCCATTCCGATTAAGGCGACCCGTTGTCCGCATTGCACGAGCGACGTATCCGCAACAGCGCGAGCGTAGCTGGGCAGCCTGCGGCCTCTCAGCCTCAGATCAATCCTGGCCAGCGAGGGACTGGGCGCTCTCGGGACGGATTCTGAGAATCCGAGTTGGCGAACAAAGCCAGACGCGCTCTGACTCCGCCTCCGGCCATTCGGTGCCGGCAGCCCATGGCGAAAATGCGGGCAGGATCCAGCAACCTTTTTTTTGCACAAACGCGGGAAGTTTTAGCCGCAACCCCGCCCCATCCCGGAGGACGCCCGCCGGATGGTGGTGGCCAATGATCTGGACCTCGTCTGTGCTCTCGATCGCGCAGTGACCGTGATGAAAACAAAACCCTTCGCTGTGCCAGGAGGGAACCATCTCGAAATCCTTGCCCATCGCGCGATCGTGGTTGCCGGCAATTAGGACGATGCGTGTTTGGCGCCGCAGCTCTCGCAGTAATAAAGCCAACGACGCCGCAGCGCTGCGATCGTGAACGAGATCTCCGAGCAGAACAAGGTGTGTTGGGTTGTAATCACGCAGCAGATCTTCGAGCCGGGATTGAATCGTTTGCATGCCCCAGAGCGGGAAGAGATTTCCGGCGGTGCGTTGGCTTAGCTCATAACCGAAATGCAAATCGGCCACGGCGAGCCACCGTCGCCTGGTGTGAAAGAGGGCCAGGCGTCCATCGAGAAGCACGTGATTGGCGATCTCGACACGGTTCAGGTCATGGTTGTTCATCAAAAATTGTTTAACGGAGTTAAATTATACTTGCCACAAATCCCTTCAATGGTATTCAGGGCGGGGCTAAATCGTGACCTCTCTAAGACTTACAATCGTTTTGGGATTGGGCTGCTTTCTGGTCGGTTGCACGCAACAACCACTCGGACCTGTGGCCTCAGTGCGACACATGCGCAAGGTGCGGACGACGGCCTACTCACGAGGTGAGACAGGCGGTAGACACAATGCGGTGGGTAGCACGCTTTCCAGCCGCCGCGTCATGAGCGCGGCATCCGATTGGTCGCGTTTCCCGCTCGGCACCCATTTCCGAATTGTCGATACCAAGGAAGAATACATCATCGACGATTACGGAACTGCACTGGTCGGAACAAATACGATCGATCTTTACAAGACCAGCCGGCTGGAGATGCGGCGCTGGGGAGTTCGCCATGTCGACATCGACATTTTGGAATGGGGATCCGACCAGCAAAGTTTGAAAGTGTTGACGCCGCGAGCGAAGCATAGAGTCGTGCGCCGCATGATTGTTGCCCTGCAAAAGAAGCCTTCATCGCGTTCGTCGAACGACGTCCTGGATTGATTGACGCGCAGTCCGCGCGCATTGTTCAAGATGAAGATTCTGGTTGTCGGCGGAGCGGGCTACATCGGCAGCATCTGTGCCGAGGTTCTGCTCGATGAAGGCCATGATGTCGCCGTTTTCGACAACCTTTCGGAAGGACACGGGAAAGCAATCGATCCCCGCGCAAAATTCTTCCAGGGCGATCTGGCAGATCGAACCACGGTCGATGCTACTCTTTCCCGGCATGGTTCCGAGGCCGTCATGCATTTCGCCGCCAGCGCGCTGGTGGGAGAATCGATGTGCGACCCATCGAAATATTTTCGGAATAACGTCGCGAACGGCGTGAACCTGCTCGACGCCATGATCGCTGCCGGCGTCAAAAATTTCGTTTTTTCTTCCACCTGCGCGATTTTCGGTCCGCCTGAACGGCTGCCGCTTGATGAAACTTTGCCGAAGTCTCCGATCAATCCTTACGGCGAGTCGAAGCTGATCTTCGAACGAATCTTACGCTGGTATGGCGAGCTGCATGGGCTCCGCTTCGTCGCTCTTCGCTACTTTAACGCTGCCGGCGCCTCGGCCAACTTCGGAGAAGATCACCGGTGTGAAACACATTTGATCCCGAACGTGCTCAAAGTGGCGCTGGGCCAGAAACCGAGCGTGGAAATTTACGGTACCGATTATGAAACGCCTGACGGCACATGCATTCGTGACTACATCCACATTCTGGATCTGGCGCGGGCGCATGTCCTCGCGCTCGGCTCCAGTAAGAGTGAGTTTTACAATCTCGGGACCGGTGGTGGCTCGAGCGTCCGGGACGTTGTCGAGGTCGGCCGCAAAGTTACCGGCCGTGATATCAAGGTCATCGAAAAACCGCGGCGCCCCGGCGATCCGCCACGCTTGATCGCCTCGTCTTCCAAGATAAAGCGCGAGTTGGGCTGGGAACCGCAGTTCCAATCTCTCGAGATGATCATGGAGAGCGCCTGGAAATGGCATCAAAAGTTCCCGCGCGGATACGGCGATTGAAGGTTGTAGCGGCGGTCTATGGCCGCCCAGATAAATTCAGACCCGGCGCTCATAGAGCGCCGCTACAGAAAAAAAACGCCCGCAGAATCTCTTCCGCGGGCGTCTGAATTTTTAAACAATCGACCGCCCTTTAAGGCCTTGTGGTCGTCGTCGTCGTCGTCTTCTCGTAGGTGGAGATCGGTTTTTGCAAGGTCACTTTTGTGATAACCATGCGATCGCCTTCCCTGACGTAGGTGTAGTTGACCGGCATGTCGGGACGGATGGCCGACCATTCGACAGTCTTCCCTTCGGGATCAACCAACACGGTCTTCTTGCTGTAGTAATATTTCGCGGGAGCCGCAGTCTCCGTTTCTCCGCGAAAAGTGATGTAATCTGATCCCGGAGTGTAAGCACTGATAACACCTGTGCCGCTCAATGAGCTCGTGCTCGTCGAGGTGCTGACGCCGACGCCGGCACCCCCAACGGAGGTAGTCGTCGTGCTGCTTTCCTGGGCCAGGGCTGTGCCAATCGCTATTGCGCACGCAGCGCCTGTCACCAATATTTTCGTTAATCTAGTTTCTTTCATGTTTGTCCTTTGCTTTGGTTAAACGGATGCTCTCCGTCGTGATTCTATCGGACTCCTTCCAGCAAGAGTTTATTCAACCGCATCTGTGTTTCGTAATTGGGGTGGGCTTCGGCCGCCTCCAAAGCACTGAATCAGACAGCCTTACGTTTTTTCTTCGATGACCATACAAAGCCTGCCCGGTTTCCGTGATTTTTTGCCGAGCGACTGCGCGGTGCGCAATTACATCTTCAGCCGCTGGCGCGACGTTGCCCGCCGATATGGATTTGTCGAATGGGACGGACCTCCGCTCGAGCCGACCGAACTGTATCGAAAGAAAAGCGGACCGGAAATCGTCGAGCAACTTTTTCATTTTGTGGACAAGGGCGAACGGGAAGTTGCCTTGCGTCCGGAACTCACGCCCACCTTGGCGCGAGTCGTAGCGCAGCATGAGCGCGAGTTCAAGAAACCGCTCAAGTGGTTTTCGATCGGTCAATTTTTCCGCTACGAAAAACAACAGCGCGGCCGGTTGCGCGAACATTATCAACTGAATTGCGATGTGATCGGCGAAACCTCGCTCAACGCCGATATCGAGTTGGTGGCTCTTTCCATCGATCTGCTTCGAGGTTTTGGGTTGAACGAACAGGATTTCGTCGTGCGCCTTAGTGATCGTGAATTCTGGATCGATTTCCTGCGCAGAAATGACGTGGCGGAAAGTCAGTGGCAGGAAATTTTGCAGGTAATCGACAAGTCGGAACGCGAACCGCGCGAGAAGACCGCTGAAAAGCTGGGTCCTCTGGCTGATCCGGTCTTTGCCGTTTTTGACAAAGGAGCCCGGAGCGCGCGGCTCGATCAGGTTCTGGAGGGGGTGAAAGCGCGTGGACTGGGGGATTTTGTTGAGGTTGATGTCCGGATTGTTCGTGGCCTGGCCTATTACACGGGAATCGTTTTCGAAGTGTTCGATCGCACTGGGAAACTTCGCGCAATCGCAGGTGGCGGTCGATATGACAACCTGGTTGAGCAACTAAGTGACGGTGCGGCCAAATTGCCGGCACTCGGTTTCGCCATGGGCGACGTCGTTCTTGGAGAATTGATCAACGGTGCCTCGGCCGCCCGCGAACAAATGCAGAACGCCATCGCGGCGACGAACAAAATCGACATCTATGTTGTCATCGCCAAGGAAGAACAGCGGGCCAACGCGCTCGCGCAAATTCAGCAGATGCGAGAGAATAATTATCGGGTCGATTACCCGCTCGCGCCGGCGAAAGTGGGCAAACAATTCCAAGCCGCGGAAGAGCTGGGCGCGAGTCTCGCGATCCTGTTCGGCGACGAGTGGCCGCAGGTTAAGGTAAAGAATCTGACGACGGGCGAGCAGGAGTTGGTTGCTGGCGAAGATTTGCTCGCGCGTCTGGAGCCGCTTCTGAGTTGATTCCCGCGGCTTCCGGGGAGCGCAGGCAGCCTGCCTGCAGTGGTCGGCAGCTTGCCGACCACACTTTTCTTCTCGGCAGGCTGCCGAAAAACACAGGCTGGCAGCCTGTGCTCCCCAAAACATGAGACGTTGCCCTAATCGCTTGCCAGATTCAGCACTTTGCCCAGAGTGAGGCCACATGTATCGAACGCACGACTGCAACTCATTGCGTAAAGCGGACATCGGCAAACAGGTCACGCTGGCCGGCTGGGTCCATGTCTCGCGCGATCATGGCGGAGTTATTTTTATCGATCTACGCGATCGCCAGGGACTCACCCAGGTCGTATTTCGACCGGAAGAAAACGCCGATGTAGCGCGCGAATCCCATAGCTTGCGCAGTGAGGATGTGATCCAGGTGACAGGCAAGGTCGCGCCACGGCTGCCCGGAACGGACAATCCAAAGCTCGCCACCGGGGATATCGAGATCATTGCAAGCGAGCTGCGAATTCTTAATCGTGCGGAAAACCTGCCATTCCAGCTTGATACAGAAATTCATAATGAAGATCTCCGGCTGAGCTACCGTTACTACGATTTGCGGCGGCCGGAGCTCTCACGCAATCTGCGGTTGCGTCACAAAACGACGAAGGCGACCAGGGATTATCTCGATGCGCAGGGCTTTATCGAAGTCGAGACGCCGATATTGTCCAAGAGCACGCCGGAAGGGGCTCGTGATTTTCTCGTTCCGAGCCGGCTTATGCCGGGAAAATTTTATGCGCTTCCCCAGGCGCCTCAGCAGTACAAGCAACTTCTCATGGTCGCTGGCGTCGAAAAGTATTTTCAGATCGCGAAATGTTTTCGGGATGAAGATCTGCGGGCCGATCGTCAGCCGGAGTTCACCCAAATCGACATTGAATCCTCCTTTGTTGAGGCAGAAGACATATTCGCACTGACGGAAGGAATGCTCGCCGCCATTTTCAAGGCGACCCGATCCGTTGAGATCAAGCTGCCGTTCGACCGCCTGACCTATCGCGAAGCGATCGATCGCTTTGGCAGCGACAAACCCGATCGCCGTTTTGCCATGGAACTGGCCGACCTGGGCGAGGATTTCCGCGCGAGCGGTTTCAAAGTGTTTCGCGGAGCGCTCGATGCCGGCGGTGTGGTCAAAGCAATTAACGCGAAAGGCTTCGCTTCACTTACCATCGGTCAAAGCGACGATCTGACTGGAATTGCGAAGACGTTTGGCGCCAAAGGACTCGCCTTCATCAAGGTCGAAAATGGGGAGTGGAAATCGCCGATCGTGAAGTTTTTCACCGACGCCGAAAAAGCCGCGCTGACATCGAAATTAAGGATTGAAGAAGGGGATCTGATTCTTTTCGCGGCGGATAAATGGGACATCGCGTGTGAAGTGCTCGGCCGGATTCGTTTGCGCGTCGCTGAATATCAAAAGCTGGTGCGTGACTCCGCCAGTCCGGCTCGGACCGAGCAGCTCGATTTTCTTTGGGTGACGGACTTTCCGCTTATGCAGTGGAGTGTGGAGGAGAATAAATGGAATGCGGTGCATCATCCGTTTACGCGTCCGAAAACGGAGGACATGCCGTTACTCGAGGCCAAAAAGTTCGGTGAAATTCGAGCGGAAGCCTACGACGTCGTCCTCAACGGCGTAGAGATTGGCGGTGGCAGCCTGCGAATTCACGAACCGGAGCTGCAGGAAAAAATGTTCGAAGCGCTTGGCATCGGGGCCGAGGACCGACAATTAATGTTCGGCCATCTGCTGCGAGCTTTCCGGCTTGGGGCGCCGCCGCATGGTGGAATCGCGCTCGGGCTCGATCGTCTGGTGATGTTGATCTGCGGGGAGGACTCGATCCGCGACGTCATGGCGTTCCCGAAAAACAATCGCGGGATGGATTTGATGTCTCAATCGCCGGCCGATGTCGATCCGAACCAGTTACGCGATTTGGGAATCAAGTTGGCGAAAGAAAAGACGTAGAGCGGCGATTTTGCTCCGGCAATCAAGGAGCGGCGACTTCCAAGTCGCCGTATTTTCTAGTTCGGCGGTTTGGAAACCGCCGCTCCTTGAAACGCAGCGCGCGCGCCGTTGTAGAGGTGCTTGTGCCAAGCACCTGTCCTTTAGTTTCGGTGGTTGGCACAACCACCGCTACAAATCTGCTCCTGCCGCAAGGTGGCGAGGTTAAGCAACGTGCGTTCTGGCCGCTGCCACTTGCTGTGGTGGTGTTCGAAAGAGGACGCTGATTGAGAAAGTGACAACGCAGCCGACACAAACAAACCAGGGCCATGCAATCTTCGGCCACCACTCCGGCATGAACCATCCGAAGTTCCACGTTCCCGGCACTAGTTTGCCCGAAAAAAGTGCCGCCAAATCGAAAGCTGGGATCGCAACCTTGCAAAGAATGAGCACTGACATGATTCCGACGATCATCGCGACAACGTTAGGCCAGTCGGCGCCGCGATTTCGGGTGAGCATCCCCAGCAAAAATACTGCGAGCAACGCTCCGTAGGTATAGCCAAGGATCCCAATCGCAATGGGAATGATGGTCAGCTTTGCGTCTTGCAGGACGGCGTTCGCGGCCATGGTCGCGACCAGGATCATGAGAACACCGAAGATCGCGGTAGCGATTCGAGCCGCCCGGATGGCCTGACGATCTGTCGCGCCCGGTCGGATATACGGCAGATAGAAATCCTTCGTAAAACTGGTCGCGAGTGCGTTCAATGCGGCGGAGGTGGAGCCCATCATTGTGGCGAAAATGCCGGCAATAATCAGTCCACGAAATACGACTGGCATTTCGTGGACAATGTAATGACCGAAAATTTCATTGTCCGCGGCAGGCAACGTCGTGCCGGGAACGACCGAATAGTAAACGGACAGGAGAATGCCAACGGTAAGAAACGCGCCGGCGATCGGTAAATCCATCAAACCGCTTAGGATGAGCGAGAGCTGAGATTTTTTGTGATCGGGCGCGGTCAACATGCGCTGCACCATATCCTGGTCCGTCCCGTGGGTCGCCATCGTGAGCAAGGTTGAGCCGATGAACGCGGCAAAGATTGTGTACGGCTCTTCAAACATTGCTTTCAATGCGGGCCCAAAGGGCAGCTGCGCATTCCAGCCGGTTTGAAAAAGTTTAACGTTCGACCATCCGCCCAGGTTTGTTTTCACGGTTTCTAGACCGCCAGGGATATGTCGAACGAGCAAAACGATCGCGAAGATGACAGAGCTGAACATCAGCACCGCCTGAATGACGTCCGTCCACACGACCGCTTTTATTCCACCGACCGCGGTGTAGACGGTTGTGATCACAGTCACGAAAATGATTCCCCAGATGTAAGTGTTGAGATTGACCGGCAGCGAAGGGAACAGGTAACGCCACACCACGACCATGATCGCGCCGCCGAGGTACAGCCGAACACCGATCCCGAGCACTCGCGTGAACAGGAAGATCCCGCTCGCCACGTTTTTGGTTTTGGTGCCGAAGCGAACGGTCAGGAATTCGTAAACGCTTTGAACTCGATAGTCGTAGTAAGGCTTGATGAAAGTGAAGGCGATGACGACGCGTGCGAGCACAGTGCCGATGGCCAACTGGCCATAGAAATAACCGCGCGTTTTAAAGCCTTCGGCGGGCGTTCCGAGAAAAGTGGCAGCGCTGGTTTCCGCGGCGATGATTGAGGCAAGGACGGCCCACCACGGAATCGAGCGCGAGCCGAGCGAAAAATCCTCCAGGTTCCGATTTCGTCGTCCCGCCCAAAGTCCCAATACGACAATGCCAATGAAGTAGACGAACAGAACTACCGCATCGATTGCCAGGCGCGCGTCCATCTGTGATTAGCTGCCAGAAATATCGCTGGGCGCAATCCGCATTTTTCTTAGCCACAGATGAACGAGTTTCTCTCGTATCTGGTCTGACTGATCTATCTGTGTTTAATCCGTGTTAATCCGGGGCGAGAAATCTTTGATGAAGCCAACTAAAATCGCCGCGGCTGATTTCAATCTCGCGATGACCCTGAACTCGGGCCAGGTCTTTCATTGGGAAGCAGTCGGCAATGGATTTTGTGGGGCAATAGACGACGCTGCTGTCTGCCTGGAACAGGATGGCAAAGAGCTGCGGATAAACGGCGCTTCCGCCGCGACAGTAGCGAATTATTTCGCATTGGATCACTCGCTTACCGAAATTTGCGGCTCGTTTCCGGACGATCCGGTGATGAATGCTGCGCGCGGTTATTGTCGTGGTCTCCGCATTATCCGTCAGCCGAAATGGGAATGCCTCGCAACCTTCATTTGTTCGTCGATGAAGCAGGTTGCTCACATTCGGCAAATTTCCCGCGCCTTACGGCTGCATTTCGGCCAGCCGCGCAAAATCGAGGGGCATTTGGTCAGCACTTTTCCATCGCCGCAGCGCCTGGCCGAGTCTTCGGAAAAAGAACTGCGCGACTGCGCCCTTGGTTACCGGGCCAAGAATCTTCTGGCAACGGCCCGGCTGGTCGCTAACGGAGAGGCTGACCTGCAGGGCTGGACCAGGTTATCCGATCTGGAACTCAAAACGCGCCTTTGCGAGCTGCCCGGCGTCGGCGCAAAGATTGCTAATTGTGTCATGCTCTTCGCCTACGAACGCCTGCGAGCATTCCCGATCGATGTCTGGATCGAACGTGTCCTGAGAGGCGACTATTTTGCCGGAAAACGCAAACCAACGTCGAAAACATTGCGAGCGTTCTCGGACACTTATTTCGGAGAATATGGCGGGTATGCGCAGCAATATTTGTTTCATCATGCCCGGACTGGTGAAATCCGAGGCCGCAGCGCGGGTTTGTCGCACAATCTTAGGCCGGCGCCTCCGTCGCCTAAGCGGGGCCGTGCTGCGAAACCAGGCAATTTGTCACGAGCGAGTGCCTGAGATAAATTTCCGTCTTCCAATGTGTGATATCCCCCGGAAAATCCCTGCCTTAAAATAGGCAGGTTCCGCTTATGACGACCGCGGAAATGATGTTCTCTCCTGTGGGAGAACTGGCCACTGAGCGAAAACAGGAAGCGCGCAAGGTTCTCTGGGCGCTTCTCGCGGCGCTGATCATCCACTTAATCGTGGGATCGACGCTGGCCCTTCTCGGCGGCTTTCAGCCCACGCCCGCTGCGATTGAAGACAAGCCGGTTGAACTCACGATCATGGATACGTCCCCGGCCGTCCCGAAGAAGCCGAAAAACAACATGTTTGTCGAGACGGACGAATCGCGGCAGACGGCCGAGCCGCCGAAAGAGAAAACATTCGAATCGAATGCGAATTCGATTGCGGCGAGTCAGGGTAATCCCAAGACCGATGCGCTTCCGTTACCTTCCCAGGAAGGAAAGGACCGGCCGGCACTGGATCTGGACAATCAACATTACTCACTTCCGAACCAGGGGATTCAGGCACAGCCAAGTGTTGCTCCGCAAGAGACACCCAAACCGTCACAGGCGCCGACCGTCACACCGCAACCGACCGCAGCCGATCAGTTGGCGATGTTGACCCATACGCCCGTGCCACAGGCCAAGCCTACGCCGGCCCCGCAACACCCGGCTTCTGCGTATCGCCCGGAGCGTCAGCAGACCCGGATTTCCGGAAGCATTTCGAACCGCGGAATTTCATCCGTCAACGCCATCGGCACGCCATTGGGACGCTACGAAAAAATACTCAAGGACGCGATCGGCTCGCGTTGGTATGCCTACGTTCAGCCGAAGGTCGACCTGATTACGATCGGGACGGTGCAGGTGCATTTTGTCATCGATCGGTCCGGGAAAATCAAAAACCTCAAAATCGTCGAGAACTCTTCCAACGAAACCTTTGCCAATATTTGTTTGCAATCGATACTCGAAGCGCAACTTCCGCCGATACCTGAAGACGTTGCCAATACGTTGCCCAGTGAAGGGCTGGAAATCGAAGGAATGAACTTCATCATTTACCCGAACTAACAACTCCGAGACCGACCCCAATTCCCGATGCCAGAAGCACTGCATAGCGTTACTTCATTCTTCCTCAAGGGCGGCATATTCATGTGGCCGCTTCTGGTCTGCTCGATCATGGCGGTCACGACGATCATTCTGCGCACGATTGCTTTGCGGGAAAAAAATGTCATCCCACTGGTTATTGAGAGCGAGATGGAACGTCTGGTTCCCGGGGCCAGTGCGGAACGCCTGGCTCGGATCGTTCATCATGATCCATCATCCCTGGCTCGGATTGCCCGTGTGGCCCTGGCTCACCTGCGCTGGCCGCGGTCGGAAAACGTAGAGACCGTGCAAACACGCGCTCGTCACGAAATGGTGCGGCTCGAACGGGGCCTGGTCATTCTCGAGGTGATCACCGGTATTGCGCCGTTGATTGGACTGATCGGAACCGTCTCCGGCCTGATTCACGTCTTTGCCAGTCTCGGATTGAGTGCTGGCGCAGGCGATGCAAAGCGTATCGCACTCGGGATCTCGGAGGCGCTTACCTGCACGATTTTCGGACTGGGAATTGCGGTGCCAAGCCTGGTTGGCTTTGTTTATTTCTCAAAAAAAGTGGAAGTGATGTCGGTGGAAATGGAATCGCTCATTACCGATCTGCTTTCGAAGCTCTATTTCGGACGGATCGCCGGAGAAGCGCCGGCCCCCAGAGCGCCCATGCCGGCCCGCGCACCGGTGGCGTGAAGGCGCTTTAGACTCACGTTATGCAATTCGCTGTCAAAAAGCGGCGGGCTCCCTCGATCATCATCGTTTCGCTCGTCGATGTCCTGACCATTCTTCTCATTTTTTTCGTGGTTTCGACAACATTCAAAAAGGATCAACCGGAAGTGCAAATTAATCTGCCGGAGTCGAAAAACGCTACGACCGCGCCCACCGAGCTCGAAAACGCCGTCGTTACCGTTGACCAGAATGATGCGGTCATGCTCGATGGACACGCGATTGGAGTGGAGGAGCTGGAGACGGCAGTACGCGATTTACCGGCCACGCGCCGTTCGTCCCTGGCGTTGCAAGCTGATAAGAAGGCTTCTTTTGGAGTCATCATCAAAGTGATGGACGCGCTCAAGCTGGCCGGCGTGAAAAATCTGCCGGCCTTTACACGAGGGGAATAATGCGACTTCCCATCCTGCAGTACGGCAGCCCTGTCTTGCGCGCGAAAGGCAGGAGAATCGACAAGATCGACGAGCGAATTCGCGAACTGGCGGCGAGCATGATCGAAACGATGCGCGGGGCAAGTGGCGTGGGGCTCGCTGCGCAGCAGGTCGGCGAGGCTATCCAACTCACTGTCCTTGACGTATCCAACGTGGAAGATCGACCAAGCACACTCAAATTGAATGGCGTTGAAGTCGACCCGAAAACAGCGTCCCCTTTCGTGCTCGTGAATCCGGAAATCACCCTGGGCACCGAGACTTCAGTGGGGGTTGAGGGTTGCCTGAGTTTTCCCGAAATCACCGGTGAAATCGAGCGCGCCGAATCTGTCGTCGCGCGTGCTGAATCACTGGAGGGGGAAACGATCGAGATGCAGGCGACCGGGTTGCTGGCTCGCGCTTTACAGCATGAACTGGATCACCTCAACGGCATCCTGTTCATCGATCGAATGAGTTCGGCGGCAAAGGTCGCATTGGCCAGCCGCTTAAAGCGAATGCAAAAAGACACAGAGCGCGGATCGCAGCAACAGCGGGGACTGGTGGATCAGAGGGCTTTGTAATCGACGCTGATCGTCCGGTAGAGGTTGGGCCCGCGTTCGGCCGAGAAATAAAACAGCTCCAGCATCGTGGTTCCCACCATCCACTGATATCCGACGAGGGTCTGGATGATTTCCGAATCCGTATCGCGTGAGCGGGAGACCAGTTTGCCGGTTCCGAATTTGGCGTCGAAGTAACGGCGGATTTCGCCCATGCGCTGGTTGTACCATTCGATTGTTCGGTCGGGATATTCGTATTGCAGCTCGACCCCGAACAGTGAGCCCTGCTTGAAGGTGAAGAGAGTTCGTTTCAGGCCGGGATGAACGAGGCCTTCTACGGTCCACACTTCGCGGTTCTCCTTCTTTTCCCGGGCGACAATCCTTGCCTTGGCCCCATTCAGGACCGCCTCCACGCGCGGCATTGAATCGTTCCAACGAAATCCGAACGGTGGCAGGAGTTCGTCCGCCGCCCGGGCCGGCCGGGCGGGTAAGAAAAACGTGACGAACAAAATCGACAAAATGAATGCGACATGCACGCGCGACACTTGCGCGCTTCGAAACATCAGGCCCGATGAATCATTCACCGAGTGAAAAAATCGTCCGAGATTGCAGTCACTTTTCAATGCCAGGAGAAGAATGTTATTGGCCGAAAGTGCAGGACGGCGCCGCTTCGGTCAACTCGTCGGGGAGATGACATTGGTGTAATTCCGCGACATCTTCGATTCGCTTTTCAGTCAAGATTTTTTTGAACGCGCGCACAAAATAAAATTCAGATTTTTGCTTGTCGAGGTTTGCTCCGATTTCTAATCTCAAGCCGTTGGCAGGGCGAGAGGGCAGTGATGTGAATAAGATGTGAACAGTTTCGAAATGCGCTGCACCCTCAATATGACCCAGGTTCTGCCTTTTTCTTCCTTACCGATTGGCATGATTCCAATTTCATCGAATACGCGGCAGATGTTCCGTTCTGGGAAAGCCGTCTCTCCATCGTATGACCCGCTTTTAAGAGCTTTTTTGCCGTCTTTCCGGTTGCGCGCGCAGGTATTTAGACCTGGTTCAGCCTTGCCATTTGCCTCTCGAATCTGTCCGCCACGCCTCTCTGTGGCAATTGTGTAACGCTGTTAACAACTTTGTATGGATGAGAAGTGTACACGCCTTTGGCAGAAACTCTGCCTCGCCCTGAAACCACAGGTTAGCGCCGATACTTTTAAGCGTTGGTTCTCGGCCGTGCAGCTGGTCCAGGCGGATGACGAGTCCCTGACGTTTTGTGTGCCGAACAACATCTATCAGTTCTGGATCGAGAGTAATTATATGGTTGCTCTGGAGACAGCTATTCACGCGACCTTCGGCGAACCGCGTAAGGTAAAGTTCTCGTCCGCGGGAAACTCGCCTGAGCTGCCGGTTGATGTGGATGTGATCAAGGATATCCCGGCCGAGCCGGCGCGGGATTCCAAACTGATTGGCAGCGCGCTTGGTCTCAATCCGCGAAACACTTTCGAATCGTTTGTCGTCGGACCGAATAACGAGATTGCCCACGCGGCCAGTCTGGCCGTGGCACAGTCACCGGCCCGGACTTATAACCCCCTCTTTATTTATGGCGGCGTCGGCCTGGGTAAAACGCATTTGATGCAAGCCATCGGGCAATACATCTGGGCGAAGAAGAAAAACACAAAGGTCATGTACCTTTCGAGTGAGCTTTTCATTAACGAGTTCATCGATGCGATTCAGCACAACAACCTGGTCAAATTTCGCAAACGTTATCGGCAGGCCGAGCTGCTCCTGATTGACGACATTCAGTTCCTCGGCGGCAAGGAACGTTCGCAGGAGGAATTCTTTCACACCTTCAACACCCTTTTTGACGGACATAAACAAATCGTGCTTTCCAGCGATCGGCCCGCCTCGGAGATCGCAAATCTGGAGCACCGGTTGGTTTCGCGGTTCGAGTGGGGATTAACGGCAGAGCTGCAACCGCCGGCCATTGAAACGCGGCTGGCCATTCTGCGCAAGAAAGCGCGCGTGTTGCAGATTAAATTGAATGACGAAGTCTTTCAATTCCTGGCGTCGCGCATCAAGACGAACGTCCGCCGGCTGGAAGGGGCTCTGATGCGAGTCGCTTCCTTTGCCTCACTCAGCGGCAGGGAACTGACGCAGGAAGTCGTCGAGCACCTGCTCAAGGATATCTTGCAGGAAGAAGCGCGTAATTTAATCACGATTGAACAGATTCAACGGCGCGTGGCGGAACATTTCGATGTGCGACTGGCGGATATGACAAGTAAGCGCCGGCCGGCCAACATTGCCTTCCCGCGCCAGGTCGCGATGTATCTTGCGCGCGAGCTGACCAAGGCGTCCCTGAATGAAATCGGAGACGCGTTTGGCGGGCGCGATCATGGGACCGTTCTGCACGCATGTAAGCTGGTGAAGAGGCGCATGCACGAACAGGATAGCGTTCGCCAGACGATTTCTTTCATCGACAGCTCG
>JBEEGV010000059.1:0-4640 GCA_041167085.1 Verrucomicrobiota bacterium | reverse complement strand
CGGTATCGAAAGTAGACATGTCATAGTCGATTTCGAGCTCGTGGAGCCAATCGAGGTTGTTGAGCATGAAACCAGACCGGAAGCCCACTGCTCCCCACTCCTTGAGATAGTGGTTAACCTTTCGGGCCTTTTCACTGAACTCCCGCCGCGAACGATAAAGCCGGCCGTCGTGGTTGAGGTCATGGACACCAACTTCGAACCCATTGCGAACTAATTCCTCTCGTAACTGACTGGTAACCTGGTACGTCCCTTCGGGAATGAAATTGAAGCAGGAGCGAAAACCAAGTTCCATCTCCAGGCGCATAAGTTGCTCGCATTTTTCCAGGCCGGTTCTGCCTTCAACATCATGGGTAAGCACGAGCGCGAACTTCTTCCCATCGGGCCAGCCTGGCCACCCGAATGGCACACGCTCCGAGGCCGGCATGATGGGCCACACATCGGAGACGCGTCGTCGTGTCCGTGCCGCGATCCTTCGCCGCAAGCCCATCCTCAACGCCGCAGGGATAAGCGGCTTCAGCCGGTAGTAGATGTCATTTCGCAGCATTAGGAAGGCCGTGACCGGCCGCAATGCACCGCTAGTTCCGAGGGAAAACGGAGTATAGTAGAACCAACCCGTTAATCTTCACCCGAGATCCATTTGGGCCCATAGGATTGCGCTTTGTTGAAGACAACCGACACGTTGTCGCGCCCACCGACGAGCTTGCTGTAACCTCGCTTGACCACTTCCCTGTTTGTCGTATCGCATTGAACTATGAGGAGCATCTTATCCATAAAGGGACTAAGTGCCCAAGTCGGGCTCGTCTGCTCCAATGGCGGCATGTCGAAAATGATATAATCGAAGTCACTTGCCTTGAGGTTCGGCATGAGATCGAAAAACCTCTTTAAACCGAGCTGCGCGGGTCCGCTTTTGGCCGATCCGACCGTGGCAAGATAAAGATTCTCCGCAGCTGCATCCATTGTCCCGCTTGGCTGAAGAGCCGTCGCGAGAGAGTACGCCGGTTTACCTTTGAAAAACGGGTGGACGTCACCTGGGCCAAGGTTGACGTCAACGAGGAGAACCTTGCCTTCATCGGTCTCAGAGAGCGCACTTGCGAGGCCCGCGGCTAAGGTAGACGTGCCAGCTGAGTGTGAAAAGCTAGTCACTCCCACTAATTTCGGCTTGTGGGTTAGCTGGTTCAGTTCGAAGTAGAGGCCGAATCGGTCTCGAATTGCTTCGCAATACGGCCGAATAAAATGGCCGACGGACCAAGGCGCAACGGCCGCGCCGTTACTTCCATTTGCGTTGCGATACGGCTCAATTTCCTTGCCGTCGCCCTTGGCGGGCAACCGAAGCCGCCCGTTAGCCGGCGTATATGGAATGGAGAGAAGAAGCGGCGCGTGCAAGTGCCTTTCGAGCTCCAGGGGTCGCTTGACGGTGCGGTTAAGCACCAGGTCGGAGACCAGCGCGATGACCAGTCCGAGCGCAAGGCCAGCGCCAGCGAGTAAGAACGCCAGTTTCTTCCGCGGGCCCGTCATCAGTGCTGGAGGCGACGGTTTCTGCACCGCGCTGATGTTGGGAATCTTCGAAGGATCGAGGGCTTCGTCGATCCGGCTTTTCTCGAGCGTGCCTTGGAAGTACTTGTAATTCGCCTCCTCAAGTTCCTTGTTCCGCTCAAGATTCGCTATTTGCGGGCCAAGCTCGGCAAGCTGTTTGACCTTGGCTTGTACTTCGAGCAGTCGAGCCTTTAGCACCTCCACCCTCGCCGCAATGCCTGCCAGCTTTGCTCTTTCGGAAGCGAAATCCGGCTGCGTCGCGTCAGTGCTTCCATTTTTGGGCACGGTCTCCGGTAGCTCGGGAAACTTCTTCTCCAAGTCCGTTCTCTGGATTTCGAGGTCGTTAATCTGTGTTTGCGTCAGCTGTACCTGCACACTCCCGGGCGTGTATTTCGACAGCAGATCGAGCCTGGTCTGCCGCAACTTCGCAAGGCTGGCCACTACGACCTTATACTGTTGAATCTGCCCGCTGGAAGCCCGATCACCCGGGGTCGGTGAAGGCTTGGTGTTGTCCTCTTTCGCGACCGGGGATTGACTCGCCTCCGTAACAGGCGGCACCGATTTACTCTTCGGTTTCGTAGCCGAAACTTTCGCGGGATCCGATGCAGCCGCGGGCGACTCAGCCAATTCTTGGACCCGCGCCTGTTGCTCGGCGAACTCCGCCTCTGCCGCATGCAGCCGATCTTCAGTCCCGGCGAGATCCGCAATTAGTGCCTTCCTACCCTCCGCAAGAGAGATGATTCCCGCCCTTTCGTTTAGAGGCTTAAGCGCATCTTCCGTCTGGTTCAATCGCGCCCGCACCTGATCGGTTTGTTGCGTGACGAAATCGAAGGCGCCGGCAGAGCGATGGACCTCGAGATGTTTCACGAAATAACGATTGACGAGTTCCTGCAATACGAGCGTGGTGAGTTGCGGCTCGCGGCTTGCATATGAGACTAACAGGATGTTGGTTTCCTTCGAGGCCTCCACCTTTAGACCGTTGGCGATGATTCCAGCCGCCGCTGCATTCGAAGGAGTCCCCTTTGCATCCGGTAGAAGTCGCTTCGCGCCGATTGCCTCGGCTACCTGCACCGCCAAATCCCAGCTGGTCAGGATTTGTACTTCCGACGCAATGGCCGGCTGCAAGGTCATAGCACTTCGATTGCCGCTGGAGGTCGTATCCACCGCATCGACGGCGCTGCGCTCAACGAAATAACGGACGAGCAATTTTGCCTGCGATTGGTAGACTGGCGGATAAAAGAAGAATGTCGCCGCGGCAGCGAGCAGGCCAAGCGCACTACAAATCAGGATGGTGCGCTTGTGTTTGAAAAAAACAAAAAGGATGTCGTGCACACCCAGCGCCGGCGGGTGGGACTCCTGTGATGGGGGCAGCGTGCGAACAGTCGTCGACATTCTCTTAGTCCAAATGAGGGTAAATCAATTTGCCAGCAAGCATGTTGAGCGCCAGCGGGAGTTTCGTGAACAGCTTTTGGTAGAGAGCAGATGAGTTCGTCTGCCGCACGGGAACAAATAGTTTGCTGATGGGGTTGGCGCGAACGTAGTGGAAACTTTCTTCTCTGGTATTCCAGGAGAGCTTAAAACGCCGCAGCCCCTCGTCGCCAGGGGCAGTTCTGCCGAAGTGCAGCGAGCGGCAGCCGTTAAGAAGAAGGTAGCGCATACCCTCCCACATGGCAATGTTATTCGGGCGAAGGTTCTGGTGCCTTTTTTCTGAGGCGCCAAATTTGAACAGGCCTTTGCTGCCCAGGCGGAAGAAGATCGCCGCCGCAATGCACCGGGCGCTGGATCGCGCAAGAGCGATGAAGCCGCAGCCGGGCGCGATGATTTCCTCTTGAATGTGACGGAAGAAGGCAAATGGCTGGGGGGGGACGCCGTGGCGCCGGCGTGTCTGACAGTGTAAACGGTAAAATTCCCGCATCGCGTCACGCGTCTGCAAAATATCAACGCTTACGCCGCTTCTCTCTGCCTTCCGAATAGCGCGCTGAACGCTGCTGTTGAAGCGCGCGAAAAGTGCTTTTTCGCCGCCAGAAAGATCGAGCGTGTGACCGTAGAAAGTTGCTGCCACGCCATCGCGCGCCGGCGCAGGAACGCCGCCGCGTAGCTCGATGTGGTTCCATTTTCGTTCGGCAGCCAATTCGAGGAGTTGCGCCAGTAGAGCATCGCCCATGGCGTCTCCAAACAGAAGCGGAGCGCAGAAATCGCTGAATGGCAGGCAGACACCTCGGGAGCCCGTGAATCGGCTTGCAACCTCCATCAGCGGAAGCAAGACCACGGACGCGCCTCTGCGGGTAAAATGAAGATAAAAGGGGCGGTGGCCATAGGTTCTCGCTAGAACGCGCGCCCAGGCAGAGGTATGGAAGATCGTTATATCCGGATGCGTTGACAGCAGATCGTCCCACTCGCTTCCGGAGAGAGGGTCAATCAATGTGATGTCGAGATTTGCTAACTGCATCTGATCCCGCGGCTCGTGTGCGCGGAAGGTCGTCAAACGCCACGAGTCAACCGTCTGGGGAGCCACGGGATTCGGGGCAAAATTCATAACTCCTACTGCCATTTACGTCCGCGATTGTTATGCCAGGGCGCCAGCAGGAAATGTGTTCTCCACCGCATTGATTACAGCGCTTAGCTGCGTCTTTGTCAGTTCAGGGAACATGGGCAGGGAGACAAATTCGTTTGAAGTTTGTTCCGAAACTCTGAATGCTCCGCGGCCATATCCGAGGTCGCGGTAAGCCTCTTGCAGGTGCACAGGAACAGGATAGTGAATGCCGTATCCGATGCCGGCTTCGTTCAGATGCGCGAGGAGCGCGCCGCGCTCCGGAACGCGGAGGGCGTAGACATGATAAACATGCTTCCCCCATTCTGCTTCGGTCGGAGTGATGACCCCCTCAAGCTCCCGAAAAGCTCTGTTGTACTCTGCGGCATGCGTACGCCGAAGCACATTCCCACGATCCAGCTGCCTCAGCTTCACCTGGAGTACGGCTGCTTGGATTCCATCCATGCGACAATTCCAACCGATTATGCTGTGGTGATACTTTCGCACCTGGCCGTGATCGCGGAGAACGCGAATTCTTTCATCGATCCGGGCGTCGTTCGTCACAACCCCTCCCGCC
>JBEEGV010000058.1:0-2786 GCA_041167085.1 Verrucomicrobiota bacterium | reverse complement strand
CATCGCTGGATAGTTGCTCCAGGTCACGACGCAGGGCTGAGGTGCGCTCGTGATCTGCAATATCAGCGACCGGCGTCCGCGTGGTAATCACACAAAGCCCCGTATTGAAGGCAGCGAGTTCGCGCATTAACGCCTGGAGGGAAGGCTCACGTACCCGTCCTTCTTGTGGACCAGGCGGATTTTGGAGCGGCTCCAGGCCATCCAGCACCAATAAGGTTCGGCGATGCGCGACAAGCTTGGCCAATCTTTCGCCCTTCTCCCACGCCGTTCCGAGCCGTGGATCTGGATCTCCAAACCAAGTGAGAGCCGCATCAAGAAATTCATCCGCGGACAAAGTGTCACCACTGCTACCCTGTCTGTAGAAGGACCAGCCAAAAATAAGCTCTGCAGAACGATAATGGTCAGTGGCCATGCGTCTGAGCCAATGGTTAACGAGCGTCGACTTTCCGACCCCAGCCCACGCGACGATTGTCACGACATTTACATCCTGGTTTGCCCATGCATCATCCAGGAAAGCGATATCCTCCTCTCGACCAAAAACATCGCTTCCTGTAACCGGTAATTTCGCTACTGAAATTTTCTCCGGTCCCAGTATCACCTGTGGCCTGCGAGTTACGCCTCGCGAAGCGGTAGAGGGCGTCTTTTGTAGGCTCTGGCGAGTGATTCTACGCCGTGCGGCGACAGCGCCCGTTATCGTCGGTATCGCCTTCAGAAGTTCGGTCGGGCTCTGCAAACGCCGGGCTGGATCTTTCTCGAGGAGCACGCCAAGTAGAACGACGACCGGCTGTGGGATGCCCTCCAGTTGCTCAATCGCCAACGGCGCATGCAAGTGCTGGTGCATCAGCTCGGCGGATGTGCCTCGGAATGGCGTCTGGCCGGTCAGCATTTCCCACAGCGTGATGCCCAACGAATACAAGTCTGAACGAACGTCGACGACGCTGGTGTTTGTGAATTGCTCCGGACTGGCAAAAGAGGGCGTGCCGACAAAACCCCCGTGTGTAATGTCGCATTCACTCTCCGCAGTTACCGCTGCCTTAGCTAACCCGAAGTCAATCACTTTGACAGTGAGCTCCGGCCGCTCGACAAGCATCAGGTTAGCCGGTTTAAGATCCCGATGAACCAGGCCGTGCACTTCCAGGGCAACTAGTGCCCTGGCGGCTTGCGTAATAACTTCTAGAGCCAGAGCCGGTGGCAGAGGTCCGCTGTGTCTCAGGCGCGTTTCCAATGTTTCGCCCTCGATCAGTTCCATCGCGTAAAAGCATTGACCATCACTCTTGCGTGTCCCGTAGTAAAAAACCGAGGCAATGTTCGGGTGGCGAAGCCGAGCCGCTGCGCGGGCTTCTCGCAGGAAACGTTCCCTCGCTTCGGGGTGGGCCGCAATGCGAGCGTCGATGACCTTGAGAGCCACCTCATTTCCCAAGACCGTGTCGAAGGCCTTAAAGGTGATTCCCATCGCGCCCCGGCCCAACTCTATAGGCGTGCCATCGGTGTGGATAGCGACATGGTAATGGTCAAACTGTTCCGCGTTTGCTACCGAGATTTGCTCCTCGTCAAATGCCAATTCCAGCAGGCAAGCTACGCACCGGTCTACGCACTTTCCAACGCGCCGGAGAGGGGCCCCGCACTTCCTGCAGATCAGCTGGGAATTGTCGGCTGAAGAATTCATCGTCGTGGCCGCTCTTCCTCGCAGTCTTAGCCCCCCAGCGTGGTCCGAAGATAGCGCAGCTCCTCGTCGACCTCTGCGGGCGCGGCAACCGTGCGCGCCACTTCTTCGCGCAATAGTGCCCCGTAGCGGCCACGCAGGCGATGAATGGCCGTTTTTAGCGCCCCGACGCTCAAGTTCAACGCATTGGCGACTTGCTGGTAAGAAGGCTCTTCCTTCCCTGGCAAGAAACCTTGAAGCGCTTCGAAGACGTGGCCCTTGCCTTCCGATTCGAGCTGGCAGCGCAGCCGCGCAAACGTCGCTTCGACTAGCGCGGCGGCCCATTGAGCATCGAAGAGCTTTTCGGCTGTCAATCCTTCAGACGCCTCAAGCTGGTAACAAGATTCCGCAGCGTCGTCATCCAAAAATACCCATTGGCAGCCGCCACCCCGCTTGACGGCACAGGCGCGTTCTCCTGCATTAGCTAAGAAATGCTCCAATGCGCCGAGCAGGAAGTTGCGGAATCGTCCGCGATGGGGATCGGCCCGGCTCACGGTGCCTTTCTCCAGCAGGTGCACGAAGAAATCCTGTGTGAGGTCTTGCGCGTCCTGGCGGCCATGCCCGCGCCGGCGGATGAAGGCGTAAACCGGATAGCAATAAAGGCGATAAAGTTCCTCCAGGGCAGCGCGGGCTTCCGCAGTGCCTTCAGCAGAGGCAGCGGCCACGATCAACCACTGGGTCGTGTGGAATCTAGGTCGTCCGCCAGCCGTCGAGTCAAGTGGTGCGTCCACTAAAGGCGATTTTGCCAGAAAGAGCCTGTAGCGCTCAAGTCAAGAAATCGGGAGTTCAAGAGTAATGGTTTATATCTGCACTCGATTCGCCATGGATCCTAGTCCTGCCGGACATTAATTTCTCCCTCACACTCCTGATCTCTCGACCAGGATAGAGGCTTATCGCGCTAACAAACGCTGAAAGACAATCCTTTTTAAGCATTTGTTTGTAACCTCTGCCATGATTTTCCGGAGAATAAGATGTGCTCAATGTCTTCCGCCGCATTGGAGCTCATCGCAAAAGCCAGGGAACTGACGTTAGCAATGACGCTCGAGGGTGATGGAGGTGCGTTCGCGCGCCTTTACCCCTGCAG
>JBEEGV010000057.1:0-241371 GCA_041167085.1 Verrucomicrobiota bacterium | reverse complement strand
ATTAGTCTTTCGCTCCTACCCACAAGTCATCCCAGAAGTTTTCAACCTTCACGGGTTCGGTCCTTCAGTTGCGGTTAAGCAACCTTCAACCTGCTCATGGGTAGATCACCTCGGCTTCGGGTCTACTACCAGCGACTATGGACGCCCATTTCGGACTCGCTTTCGCTTCGCCTCCATCCCATAAGGACTTAGGCTTGCCACTGATAGTAACTCGCAGACTCATTAAGCAAAAGGCACGCGGTCACCCAGCACTTTCTAAACCTGTAGAAAGGCTGCGTCTCATTCGCTGCTTGAGATGTCCTCTCGCAGCTCCGTATTGTTTGAGCATTCGCTCGCGATCTCTCGCGTCTTGCTCATTCAGATAGGCTTCGTAATAAATCAGCTTCCATCCAGCATGCTTCGGCATCTCTTGATGCTTTTTGAAGCGCTGCTTCAGGTTGCTGCTGAAGCCGTAGTATACGGTCTTGCCATTCGCACTCTGTAGAACGTAGACGTAAAACATATCTATCGATCCAGAAAGTGCTGGGCTCCCACACCTTGTAAGCACATCATTTCAGGTACTATTTCACTCCGCTCACAGCGGTTCTTTTCACCTTTCCCTCGCGGTACTGGTTCACTATCGGTCGCCAATTAGTATTTAGACTTATGCGGTGGTCCGCACAGATTCATACGAAGTTTCACGTGCGTCGTATTACTCAGGAATTCCCTAGGCGTGCTCCAGTTTTCGGTTACGGGCCTGTCACCCTCTCTGGAACGATTTTCCATTCGCTTCACCTAACCTTTGCACTACCACATCGGGCTCCTACAACCCCGCTCAATAAATTGAACGGTTTAGTCTCTTCCGCTTTCGCTCGCCACTACTGACGGAATCGCTTTCGCTTTCTATTCCTCCGGTTACTGAGATGTTTCACTTCACCGGGTTTCGCGATGTTTGTGCTATGTATTCACACAAACTCGAGCAAGTATTACCTCACTCAGGTTACCCCATTCGGACATTCACGGGTCAAAGCGTGTTTGCCGCTATCCGTGACTTATCGCAGCTTACCACGTCCTTCATCGCCTATTGGCACCAAGGCATCCATGATGCGCTCTTTGTAGCTTGATCAATCTGTTCCGATCCCGCTGCTTCTAAAACTCGATTCCGCCGTCGTGGAAGATCGACATCACAATGACGATCAACACGCGACACGCGCTCGAATTCTTGAAGCAGCGGGACCAGAGATTCTATGATAACTGAAACTCTCTATTGCGTCGGCGGTCATAGACCGCCGCTACAATCTTTATTTCAGACTCAGCTCTTAAAGTTGTACTTTTCTTACTACCCTGTATGTAGATGTCAAAGAACCAGCTCTCCGTTCATTCTGGACGACAAAAAAACCCAACCTCGCCGCCGACTCGAATCGCCCCGCGTGCGGGGCTATCAGGCCGGGACAAAATTGAGTCCAATTTGCAGTCCCTCATGTACGTAGAACGAACTCCTGATTAAAGGAGTCCCGCGTTCAGCGGGACCAACAAAGTAGCGGCCTTTTTCCGGACGTCAACGCATAGGGCGCGATTTTTCAAAGATTTTTTCGGACGAAGGCGCGACCAAGCATAACTTTTGTAGGGGACGCTGTCAGCGTCCCGGGAAGTCAACCCGCCTTCGCTCGGCTCCGGCGCGGCAAGGGGCTTCTCCTTACAGTGAGAGCGCGGAATCTCTCTCCAATTCTCAGGCAGAAGAACGTGGGCGACGCAAGAAATGGCAGAGGCCGAGCGGGATAAGCGCGGGCTCCATCAAAAGGAAAGTACCGCCGTCTTCGGGCACGCCAGTGCCATTTGTCGCCGGCGCAATAAACTGGAAATTTGCGCCGACAAAGCCATTACCCGCTGGACAGCTAGGAGGAAAACCTTAATTGCCGTAACTTTTGGAATTACGAGGAGTCTGGTCGCAAACGCCCGTTTATTCCGGGTTGAGCTGAACAAGAGACCGATTGGACAAGAGCAAACTCCGACGCAACTGCGGGCGGTTTGAGATACGAACAACCTTCACATGCCAAAAAAGAAGCGTCAGCGCCCGAAACAGGAACAACCGCAGGAACCGGGACGCGAATACAAAATGAAGCCGCGACCCAAAGCTGAGGATGAAGAACGTCGCGGTAGCGGCAAATTGCAGAACAAAGTCGCATTGATTACTGGGGGCGACAGCGGAATTGGGCGCGCGGTCGCGATCGCTTTTGCCAAAGAAGGCGCCAACGTCTCTGTCGTGTATTTGGAAGAGCACAAGGACGCCAAAGAAACCCAGCGCCTGGTCGAGGAACTCGGCCGCAAATGCATTCTCATTCCGGGAGACATTGGTGATGAAAAATTTTGCCGAAAGGCGGTCGATGAGACCGTAAGTCATCTCGCTCGTCTCGATATTCTGGTGAACAATGCCGCAGAACAGCATCCACAGGATTCAATTGAGAAGATCAGCCGCAAACAGCTGGAGCAGACCTTTCGGACAAACATCTTCGCGATGTTTTATCTGGTGAAGGCGGCCTTGAAGCATCTGAAGAAAGGCAGCGCGATTGTGAACACAACCTCGGTCACGGCTTACAAAGGGAGCCCGCAGCTGCTCGACTATTCATCCACTAAAGGAGCGATCGTTGCGTTTACCCGCTCGCTCGCGCAAGCCCTCGTCAAAAAAGGAATTCGCGTGAATGCAGTGGCGCCGGGGCCGATTTGGACTCCTCTCATTCCATCCACCTTTCCCGGTGAAAAAGTCGAGACGTTCGGGAGTGATGTCCCAATGAAGCGGGCAGGTCAGCCGGAAGAAGTGGCCCCGAGCTTCGTTTTTCTCGCCTCCGATGATGCCTCCTACATGACTGGTCAGGTTTTGCATCCCAACGGCGGCACGATCGTTAACGGCTAAAGCCGTTAACGAAAGCTCCAAATCCCAAACCCCAAGCACCAGAGAAGCTCCAAACTTGAAACGTCGCGATGGCCGCATGCCATTGGAATTTGGTGCTTGGATATTCTTTGGAACTTGGGATTTGGAATTTGGTGCTTTAGCGTGCTGCCATGCAGCAACGTCCCGATGGTCGCGCCTTCGATCAGATCCGTCCGGTAAACTTCGAATTGAACATCGCGCCGCACGCTTCCGGATCGGTTCTGGTCGCGATGGGCAATACACGTGTCATCTGCGGCGTCATGATCGAGGAAGTCGTGCCGCGCTGGATGAAAGAACAGAATGTGACCGGAGGCTGGCTGACGGCTGAATATTCGATGCTGCCTTATTCAACAAACACGAGAAAGCAGCGCGATATCACCAAGGGCCGCCTTGACGGACGCAGCACGGAAATCCAACGGCTGATTGGTCGATCTTTGCGCGCGGTGGTCGATCTGGAAAAGCTCGGACCCCGCACGATGTGGGTCGATTGCGATGTCCTGCAGGCGGATGGCGGAACCAGGACGGCGGCGATTACCGGGGCGAGTCTCGCTGTCGCCATCGCATGCCGGAAACTGGTCAAAGAGAAAAAAGTGGATGCACCGCCGGTGCGAAAGTTGGTTGCCGCCGTGAGCGCGGGCATCCTGAATGGCTCCGCCATTGTCGATCTGAACTATGAGGAGGACAAAGAAGTGATCGTTGATTTTAATCTCGTCGCGACCGAGGACGGTGAATTTGTGGAGATACAAGGGTCGGGCGAAGAATCGACCTTCGCGGAGTCGCAACTGAATGAAATGTTGTCGCTGGCGCGCAAAGGGATTTCCGATCTAATCGCGGCTCAGCGGGCTGTTCTCGCACGGTTGATGATCGCGCCGCCGGATTGAGGTAGGGACGGCTCTCCGACCCGTCCGGACGTTTCGGAGAAACGTCCCTACCTGGTGAACCGGGACGTTTCGGAGAATAGAGCGATCGGGAGGAGCGATATAAAGGTAAAGGTGCGCGGGGCAGCGCCGAGAGCCGCGGGAGCCGATCGAGTTTCAAACGTCCCTGCCTATGCGTGTCCGCTATGGACATCGCGGTGCAATGTCCCTACCTATTGGGACGAGACGGAGCTCGTCCCTCTATGCCATCTCGTGAACCCAATTGCGCCATGAGTCGGCACATCGAACTCGAACCGCGGCGATGGAACAAGATCTCCAATAGTTGCGAGGAAAAATCGCAAGCGGTGCCAAACTCAACCTGACGAAGTCCGGACAGATTGAAATTCTCTATGGCTTTAGGAACGCAGGATTCGCGGCTGGAAATCGCGCATGTCCTTTTCATCGACATCGTCGGTTACTCGAAGCTGCTGACGAACGAGCAACGCGAGCGACAGCAGGAGCTGAATCGAATCGTCCGCGAAACCGAGCAGTTTCGGGTGGCGGAGGCAGCCGGCAAGCTCGTGCGCATCCCGACCGGCGACGGAATGGTGCTCGCATTTTTCACCAGCCCGGATGCTCCGGTACGTTGCGCGGTGGCGATCAGTCGGGCGTTGCACGGCACGACCCACTTACCGCTACGCATGGGCATTCACAGCGGTCCGGTGGATTTGGTGGAGGACGTCAACGACAAGCTGAATCTGGCCGGTGCCGGCGTGAACATGGCGCAGAGGGTCATGGACTGCGGGGATGCTGGACACATCCTTCTTTCGTCGAGGGCAGCCGACGACCTGGCGCAATACGCCGAGTGGAAGGCACAGCTTCACTATCTGGGTGAAGCGGAGGTGAAGCATGGTGTCCGCGTTGGCGTGGCTAACCTCTACGGCGAAGGGACTGGGAATGCGCGGCTGCCGCAGAAGTTTAAACGACAACGACTCGTTAGGCAGCGGCGAATTTACGTGGCCGCGGCATCGGTCGCGATGGTGCTGGCGGTCCTCGCGGGAGGAATCTGGGGTTGGCAACACCACGCGAGATCCGTTGAGAAGGCAAAGGCGGAAGCAGCGGCGAAGCGCGAAAAAAGCGTCGCCGTTCTTCCATTCGAGAGCCTCGGCAAGGAAGAGCAGAACGCCATCTTTGCCGACGGTGTTCACCGCGAAGTGCTTTCGAATCTGGCCAAGATCGCGGACCTGAAAGTGATCAGCCGGACCAGCGTCATGCATTACAAGCCGGGGACGGATCGTAACCTGAAGCAGATTGCGGATGAATTAAGCGTTAACTACGTGGTCGAAGGCAGCGTGCAACGTGAAGCAAGTCACATTCACGTGACCGTAGAGCTGATCGACGCCAGGACGGACACGCAGGCCTGGGCAGAGACTTATGACGGCAATCTCTCGGAAGTGCTTTCTTTTCAAAGTGAAATCGCCCAGCGCATCAGCAATCAGTTAGGGGCAAAACTGTCTCCACACGAAAGTAGCGAGCTAACCAGCCGGCCGACGCAGGACATTGCCGCGTTTGAGAGTTACATCCGGGCCCGCGCTTTAATGGAGACTCTGGATCTGGAGGACCAACACGCAAAATTTGTCGAGGACAACACCAGGGCTGTTCAGTTGCTGGAACAGGCGGTGGCGCGGGATCCAAAATTTGCCGCCGGTTATTGGGCCCTGACCGAAGCGAACATTCAGCTGTATCGCGCGAGCGATCCGCCGAACCCGGAATATCGTGCCCGGGCCGAACGCGCCCTGAGAGAAGCGCAACGTCTCGCTCCGGAGGCCGGCGAAACCTACTATGCGCAATCGCGTGTCGCCTACTATGGCTACCTGGACTTCAGCCGCGCGCTGGCTGAACTGGAGCATGCCGCAAAGTCGTTGCCTAACAATGCCGACGTCACGTTGACGCGCGCCCTTCTTTATCGGCGATTCGGCCGCTGGCAGAAAGCATACGCGTTATTCGTCCGAGCCAGCGAACTGAATCCGCAGGATCTTTCCGGCTACATCAATGCCGGTGGGGCGGCCTTTTCTCTTCGCTGGTGGAGCGAGGTCGACCAAATAGCGCAGCGCGTGGTGAAACATTTTCCCCGCCGGAGTCGGATTGCCCGAATCGAGCAAGCGGTCACGCTGCGGATGCGTGGAGATGTGGCCGCAGGTAATAAGGCACTGGAAAGCCTGAACCTGCAAATTCCATCTGAGTTCACTCCCCTCTTTTATATGAACTTTTGGAATCGCAATTACGAGGAATGCCGCAGGCTGCTGGCTCAACTGGGTAAATATCCCGAGTTCGAGGATGAGCGATGGGACAAGGAGGTCCAGTTTGTCTTCGTAACCAAGGCTCCCTTCGACCGGGAAGCTGCCCGCGCAACGGAGAAGAAACTGCAGGAGCATCTCCGGCAGCCGATCAGCCGCGAGGAAGAGGGCAACCTGAAAGTCTCGTTAAGTAACGTGAAAATGATTCTTGGAGAAAAAGACGAAGCGATTCGGATTTCCGAGGAGTCGGTGAAACAGCACCCGTTGTCCGAAGATGCTCTCGCCAATACGGAGCGCCTGCACCGGCTCGCCTACATATATGTTTACGCGGGCGAACACGAGCGCGCCCTGCAGACCTTCGCCAAACTGGTGCGAATCCCGGGGACCGGGGAGAACTACGGGACGCTGAAGTACAATCCGGTCCTGGATCAGCTGCGTAAGGACCCTCGTTTCGACGAAATTCTAAAGCAGGTGCAGGAGCCGTTTCCCAGGTTGTAGGTCGAGCTGACCACATCACATCGCGTCGCGCGAGGGATGTCGAAATTGATGGGCCTAGTGTGGTTCTCGCGCGACTAATGATCACGTCGCCGGATTGAGGTAGGGACGGCTCTCCGAGCCGTCCGGACGTTTCGGAGAATGGAGCGACCGGGAGGAGCGAGATAGAAGCTAAAGGTGCGCGGGGCAGCACCGAGAGCGGCGGGAGCCGATCGAGTTTCAAACGTCTCTACCTAATGGGATCCCGCAGCCGCGGGAGAGCTCGTCCCTCCAATTCCGGGGACAGCTTGCGCAACTTGCGATGCGACATGCACGATCGGAACAACGGCCTGGAGCGGCTCGTTTACGATCGTTACCTCCGCGCCGAGACCGACGTTATTATAGAGATTGATGATGTCGTTGGAACGCATCCGGATGCATCCATAGCTGGCCGGTCGGCCGATGTTTCTTTCTTCCGGCGTGCCGTGAATGTAAATGGTACGCGCGTAAGCATTCGCATTTTGTGGTTCTTTGCCGCGAAGCCAGAGGATTCGGGTTACGATTGGATCGCGGCCCGGTGAATCGACTGCCACGATTTCTCCCGTGCGGCGACGATCTTTGAAAACTGCGCCAGGCAGCGCACCGTTACCGATCTTGTCGGCGATCTCGAGTTCGCCAAGCGGAGTGCGACAGGTGCCGCGCGCATCGCCCAATCCAAATTTGGAAGTCGAAACTGGATAAACGGCAACGAGCCTGTCCTTCTCCAAAAGAGCCAGCTTTTGTTCGCTTGTGCTGATGACAACGCGATGATCGCGATCGGGCGTGGCGCAGGACGTGAGCAGGAAAATAACCCCAACGACGGCGAGGTGGATCGTGCTCTCCGAGCGCGATCTGAAAAGGTGGATCGGCCTCTCCGAGGGCGATGCTAAGGTGATCGCGGCTTCGCCGCGCAAATGGAGCGCTGCGCGCTTTTGATTTGGCATCGTGCTCGGAGAGCCCGATCTACCTTCACGATTCACGATCATCTCTTAAACCGAAAGAACGCTTCTGCTGTATCGGTTGTGGCCTCGGCCAACTCTTCTAATGGAATGCCGCGCGCGTCCGCAATGGTCTGCGCGACGATTCGAGTATGGGCCGGTTCACATCGCTTTCCGCGAAAAGGGACGGGCGCAAGATAAGGACAATCGGTTTCCACCATGAATTTCCAGAGCGGAATGTGTGCCGCAACGTCGCGCACCGTTGCGCCGTTTTTGAAAGTGACGATCCCGGTGAAAGAAACCAGATGGTCGAGGTCGATGACTTCATTTGCCTGCTCGAGGGTGCCGCCAAAGCAGTGAAAAACACCTCGGAGCTTGCCCGTGTACGGTTTCATAATTGCCAAGGTGTCTTCCCACGCGTCGCGCTGATGAATGACGACGTTCAAGCCGAGTTCGACCGCGAGATCGAGATGTTGTTCGAAAAGACCGGCTTGTTTTGATTTGTAGGCGCCGTCGTGAATTTGCGCTTCGATCTCCTCTTCCGTCTCGCCTTGCAAGGCACGGGCGAAGACCTGTACGTTTTTCTCCTTGGCGGCTGCGGCGCTTGGTAAATGATGATAATCCAATCCGGTTTCGCCAAGGGCAACGACGCGGTTGTTCCTGGCCAGCTCACGCAATGAATCGATGGCGTCTTCCGTAGACTTTTCGACATGGGTGGGATGCACGCCGATAACGGCATAAACATTTGGATATTTTTCGGCCAGGTCGATCGCGCGGCGGCTGCTTTCTACCGAGGTGCCGATGGTGATAATGTGTGTCACGCCGGCATCTGTCGCGCGGCGCAACACGTCGTCAAAATCCGGGGCGAAGTCCGGATAATCGAGGTGAGCGTGGGTTTCTACTAGCATTCTGTCATTCCGACCGAAGCGGAGGAATCTCTCATTATTTGTCCGAGGCGAATAGTAAGAGATGTCTCGTTCTTCGGCTCCGCTCCGCTTCGCTCAGAATGACATAGGCAAAAGTTCACAATCAAAGGCGCTCGACATGACAAGAAATCGAGATGCGCGTGGGTTTCGATCAGCATTTTTCCTGGGAGCGCACGCGACCTCGCGTGCTGCCTTGGGCGACTCGCCCGAGGCTTTTTGGTTTTGGTAGATTAATATGTGTCATCGCATGAAGTGCGTTCTGCAGCTCGGCGAGTCGCCGAACTGTGCACGCGAGTCGCGTGCGCTCCCCTCACCATTCAATCACCGTGCTCGCCCAGGTGAGTCCGCCACCGAACACGACCATCAAGACATAGTCGCCTTTTTTGATTCGCCCGCTCCGGTTCGCTTCGTCGAGCGCGATCGCGACAGCTGCGGCGGAGGTATTGCCGTATTTATCGAGATTCACGTAAAACCGTTCGAGCGGGATGCCGAGACGATCCGCGATTGCTTCGATAATTCGCAAATTCGCCTGGTGCGGTATGACGCAGGCGATGTCTTCAATCCCGAGACCGGCTTGTTCGAGCGCCTTTTTGGCGGCCCGAAGCATGGCGGTAACAGCCTGCTTGTACACTTCTTTCCCGACCATGTGAATGGTGGCGAGATTCATCGCCGCGTTATCCTGCGTGATGGGGCAACGCGATCCGCCCCCGGGCATGAAAAGGATGTCGGTATATTGCCCGTCACTTCCAATATGCGTGCTGATCACGCCATGGGCGCTGCCGCGATGGCGCAAGACCGCGGCACCCGCGCCGTCGCCGAATAGCACACACGTGTTCCGGTCAGTCCAATTCGTGATTGAAGTCAGTTTTTCAGCGCCGATGACCAGCACCGTGTCGTGCGTGTGCGAGGTGATAAATTGTTGTGCGATTTCGATGCCGAAAAGAAAGCCGGCGCACGCCGCCGATATATCGAGGCAGGCCGCATTGGTGGCGCCGATTTTCTGCTGGACGAAACACGCCGTGGCCGGGAACAGCATGTCCGGTGTCGCGGTGGCCACGAGGATCAAATCTACGTCGGCGGCCGAAATCTTTGCCTGCTCCAGCGCCTTGAGGGCGGCTTTTGCCCCCATGTCGCTCGTATGTTCGTCCTTGGCCGCGACCCTGCGTTCCTTGATGCCGGTGCGGGTGGTAATCCACTCGTCAGATGTCTCCACTATCCGCGAGAGGTCGTCGTTCGTCAGGCGCTTCTCCGGCACATAGCTGCCGGTACCGACAATCGAGACAGTTCGCTGGGTTTTAGCGGAGCGCGGGCTCGAGCGAGGCTGTCGTTTCATTGTAACGGCGGATTTCCTCGATGATATGCGGGTTCACCTGCTGGGCAATCGATTCAGCCGCAACGCGCAGAGCGTTTTGGACCGCCAGCGGTGTGCTCGCTCCATGGGCGATGATGCAAATCCCATTCACACCCAACAAGGGACTTCCGCCGTAATCTTCCCAATTCGTCTTTTTGTGAATGGCTTTGAACGCCCCCTTCGCCATCGCCGCTCCGACCTGGCGGACTGGGCTTTTTTTCAATTCATGTTTCAACCAGGTGAAGATGGCGTGCGCGATCGCTTCGCAGGTCTTGAGTACCACATTGCCGACAAATCCGTCACACAGAACCACCTCGCACGGATTTTCAAAAAGATCGTGCCCTTCGATGTTGCCGCGGAAATTGAGAGAACTTTCCCTGAGAAGTTTGAAAACCTCCTTGGTCAGGCCGCTTCCCTTGACGTCCTCGTCGCCGATCGAGAGCAATCCGACCGTCGGCTTCTCATACCCGAGGACATGCCGCGAATAAACGCCTCCCATTATGCCGTATTGCACGAGGTGCATGGGCCGGGCGTCGATGTTTGCTCCGGCATCGATGAGAACAAACACGTTTGTCTCGGTCGGAATCAATGACGCGATACCTGGCCGTTCCACTCCGGGCAGGGTGCGGAGCTTGATCATAGATGCGGCGACGGCCGCACCGGTATGACCTGCGCTCACGATGGCATCGGCCTGGCCATGCTTGACCAAATCCACCGCGCGACTGACCGAAGAATCCTTCTTCCGGCGGACTGCTTCGACCGCTCCGTCCGACATCGCCACCACCTGTGATGCGTGGACGACTTCAATCCGGCCATCGCTGCATCCGTGTTTGTTCAGTTCCGCTTCAATCTTGGTCGCATCGCCAACCAAAAACAGTTTGGTGATATGCGGGTAGGCGCGCAATGCCATCACCGCGCCGGCAACAAGATTGGGCGGGCCGAAATCGCCGCCCATCGCGTCCAAGGCGATCTTCACAGCTGAAATTCTGCGGATTTTAGCCCCTTAATGCAAAATGAAAAATTGCGGGTGGTTGCGCCGAGAGCCCCCGCCTGGGCTGGGAACAGGGGTGAACGGGCTATTTCGCCCCAATTGTCAGGACTTGCCGTCCGTTGTAATAACCGCATGAAGGGCAGGCGGTATGGGAGCGGACTGTGCTGCCGCATTGTGAACATTTGCTCAGCCCCGAGGCATGCCAGCGATTGGCAGCCCTGCGCGTGCGCAGGCGCATTTTCGAAGTTTTACGTTTTGGAACTCCCATGGCAGGCGGCTATGAAAGCAGATTTTCACGAAAAAACAACGGCTGGGTGGCTGATTCGTCAAAGAATTACAACGTTACGAGACCGTAAATGGAGATGGTTGTTTCGACGATCGGCGCTGGTTAACGATTTAAATTCAACTTATCCAGCGCCTCCCAATCGTGCTCGCGTTTTGCCTCCTGCTCTTGTTCCTCGAGTTTCGAATATTGCGGTGTCGCTGCCCGGCAAACACGGCCGCCTTCGCGGTCGCAATGGGGGTGCGCCGGCAGATTCAACAGAATATCTTCGCGCATAAACGGTGTCAGGTCGATCATTTCAGGTCCCCTCAATTCAGTGTGCAACGCCATTGCCGGCACCTGGATCGTGTAAGCGAATCTTTCCAGGCACGAAACGCACCGCAATTCCACGGGTTGAGACAGGCTGCCGTTGGCCCAAAGCGCCCCGTCGGAAACGCCGAGTTCCAGGTCGTAGTGAAGCGGGCCGGCGCATCGAATATCCTCCGTTTCCAGTTCCGCAATCGAACAGTTCTCCTCCCCTTTCAGGTGCAGTCCGTCGTGGGGGATCTGATTCAGATGAATCTTCATCGTTTGAATTTTCTGGCTAATGCCTTTGCCGCACAAGCGGGCACAAAAGTTGAGACGTTGCCGCCCAGCCGTGCGATCTCCTTCACTAAACGCGAGCTCAAATAAGTATACTCCTCCTTGGGCATGAGAAAGATGGTTTCGACCTTCGCGTTCAGGCTTCGATTCATCAGAGCCATCTGAAATTCGAACTCGAAGTCGGAAACGGCACGCAAACCCCGGATAACGGCATTCGCTTTTTCGGCAGCGGCAAAATCAACGAGCAATCCGTCGAACTGTCCGATACGAACGCGGTCCTGCTGCCCGATGCTGTCGCGCAGCAGCTGCAACCGCTCCTCCAGACTGAAAAGCGATTCTTTCTCGACGTTCTGCGCCACCGCAACGATCACTTCATCGAATAACTTCCGCGCTCGATCGATCACGTCCAGATGGCCATTGGTGATCGGATCAAAGCTGCCGGGGTAGATCGCTCGTTTCATCGGGCGGAAAATTCGCGCAGGAAACAGGAATTGGAAAGGTCGATCGAGCGATTCTCCCCCGATCGCTCAAATTTCGCGCTCCGGCGCAGGAAATTGCCTTGTCCGGCGACCGTCGATTGATGTGAGGTTTGACCTCAATTTGATCCATCCGGGTTGCTGAACAGTCGCGAAGACCGAGATTAACCGAGACCGAGATGATGTCGTTTCCTTATAAAAAAATAGCTGTCGCGAGCACTTTTTCCCCGCGTTTTATACAGGTGCTCTCAGAAGCGAAGCGGATTCGAGACACGTTTGGCGCCGACTTGAGCCTTATTTATGTCGGGGATCGCAACGACGAAACAGACCGAAAATTCTCCGAGGTATTCGGACAACTCGAACTACCGCAGGATTCGAGGATCCATTATGCGCAGGGCGATCCGGCGTCAGGCATTTTGAGCGCGCTGACGGAAAACCAGATTGATATGATTGTAGCCGGCGCACTCGAAAAGGAAGTCCCGCTCCACCAGTTTCTTGGCAATGTCGCGCGACGCCTGGTCCGGGAGGCGTCTTGTTCGGTCATGCTCTTCACCAGGCCTGAAGCGGAACCGAAACCGCTCCGGCGAATGGTATTTGTGGCCGATTATTCCGAACACGCGCGTGAAGCTTTGAAAAAAACCTTCCTGCTCGCCGTCGCCGAAGGCTCCGAGCGCTTGTATGTCATTCGTATTTTCACGACGTTTGACGAGGTCCGTGCGGTGAGGGAGGGCGGAGCGGGCGAAGATGACAAACACGACAGGCTCGACCTTGAGGAAGCGGCATTGGAGAAGTTCGTTCTGTCGTGCGGACCGACCGAGGTGCCGATTGAAGTCCGCTGCATACGCGGCAATACCGGATTTGCCGCGGCCGATTTCGTACAATCAGTCGAGGCGGATTTGCTCGTTGTGCCGATAGCTGCGACTGGCCACGGGGAGGAACCTCTGCCGAGCAATATCTCGTGGATCACCGATGTGATTCCGTGCAATCTTTGGGTGATCCGGTAGCGCTCGCGCGCTCCGAAAATCCAAATTCCAACTTCGCAGGCTTGCGCGAGCAGGCATCCAAGCTCCAGTGAAGCACCAATCACGAAACTGCGGCGCACACAAAGTTGGTTGAATTGAATATTGGAATTTGAAGTTTCTTTGGATGTTGGTGCTTGGGATTTGGAGCTTGCCGTCGCCGAGGCTATCTCTGTAACCGACCGCCTAATGGAGGAATCGCACTACGTTTTCACGCCTTTCGGCGCGGCCCATCTCACCGTTCTCTTCCTAACGATTGCGCTCCCTTTCCTCCTCGCCCTGGTCGTTCGTCGGACGAAGTCGCCTTTTCTGGAGCGTTCCATCGCCTTCTCCATTTCGGGGCTGCTTCTCATCAATTATATCGCTTACCTCATCGTCGCGCGGCGCTTCGGCGTAACGGGTTGGCAGCATGCATTGCCGATGCAGCTGTGCGATTGGGCGATGGCGGTAATCATCGTCGCACTCTGTAGCGGAAACCGGCGATGGCTTGAGGTAGCCTATTTCTGGGGTATCGGCGGAACGCTGCAGGCGATTATCACGCCCAATTTGCAGTTCGGCTTTCCCGATCCGCGGTTCATCAGCTTCTTCGTAGCCCATTCGGGCATCATCATTGGAATTGTCTTCCTGATGCTGACTTACGGCTTTCGTCCGCGCGCCGCCGGCATTCTCCGGACCTTTCTCTGGACCGAGGTCTACTTCATTGTCGCATTCACCGTCGATCTCCTGACTGGAATCAATTACGGATTTTTGCTTCGTAAACCTGAAGCATTCTCGCTTTTGAGTTTTCTTTCGGATTGGCGCCCGCTCTACCTCCTCCAGTTCCATCTCCTAGCCTTCCTGTTTTTTTGCGCCCTCTACGCGCCCTTCGCCATTGTGGATCTTCTTCGAGGAAAATCTGTAGCGGCGCTCTATGAGCGCCGATCTTAATAGTTTCGGCGGTCATAGACCGCCGCTACAATCACAACGTCTTGAAACTTAAACCCCTGAAAGTTGGTAAAGTAAGGATCGGCGGCAAACAGCCGGCATTTATTCTCGGACCGTGCGTGATTGAATCGGAGAAATTTGTCTGGCGCATGGCGCGAAAGATCAACGAGATCGCGCGGGGCGAGGATATCCAGTTCATCTTTAAGGCATCCTATAATAAGGCTAACCGCACTTCGGTGGCATCCTTTCGCGGGATCGGTGCCAGCGAAGGCTGCGAAATTCTGGCCGCGATCGGCCATGAGTTGAACGTTCCGGTGACAACAGATGTGCATTCGCCGGAAGAAGCGCGCATCGCAGGGGCCGGCATCGATCTGTTGCAGATCCCGGCTTTTCTTTGCCGCCAGACCGATCTTCTGCGCGCGGCGGCCCAGACGGGACGGGCGATCAATGTTAAGAAGGGACAGTTTCTTGCGCCCTGGGATGTAAAAAATATTGCCGAAAAACTGGTCGCTTTCGGCAACACGAAGTTTTGTTTTACGGAGCGCGGCACTACTTTCGGTTACAACAATCTCGTCGCCGACATGCGCTCCCTTTATTGGATGCGTCAGGCCGGTTATCGCACGATTTTCGATGCCACTCATTCCGTGCAGCGACCAGGCGGAGCGGGAAAGAGTACAGGTGGAGATGGGGAACTTGCGCCTGTCCTCGCGCGTGCCGCGATGGCGGTCGGCTGCGACGGTATCTTCATGGAAGTTCACGAAAATCCGGCTGCCGCGTTGTCTGATGGGCCGAATCAGATTCCGCTAAAGAATTTGCCGAAGTATCTGCGCATGTTAAAAGCAGTCCATGCTGCCGTTTCGTAGCCGGCGCGTCTGCGGGTGGGGCACGGCTGTTTTTCCATTGCTTGTCGTTTTTCTGTGCTCTTTCGCGTTGGCTGGAATGGCTTTCGCCCAAACCGGAAAAAAAGGGGGCAAAGGGGGAAAAGGCGGCAGGAAGAAACTGGGTTTGGCCACGCCGGCCGCGAGTCCGCAAGACGGAGAGCAATCGTTGACCAATATTCCACTGCCGATTGGGCATGAAGCCAAGGGACTTGTCCTTCCGGATTTCGATGGGGACGGGAATCTGCGAGGAAAATTCGTCGCCGGCACCGCAAAGCGAATTGACGAGAATCACATTAGCTTTCGGGATCTCAAAATCACAACGTTTACCCCGGAAAAGCAGGTCGACTTACAAATTGACATGGTCACGTCGGTCTTTGATCTCAAGACCAAGATTTTAAGTTCGCAAGAGCGGGCGACGGTCAGGCGATCTGATTTCAACATTGTCGGCGATTCTGTTGTCTTCGATACCAATTCGCGCACTGGCAAGATGATCGGCAATGTGAAGATGGTGATCACCGACCAATCGCATTTGATGGAGAAAGCGAACGAATGATTAAACCTCTCCTCATCCTGCTGTTGATCAGTGCTCAGGCTCCGGCTTGTCTGTTTGCCCAGGAGGCGGCAGCTTCTCCGGCGCAAAAAGCTCCTTCGCCAGCATCAAAAAAACCGGCTGCGGGCGTGGAGCAAAAGACGGGCTCGCCCGCTGCCGGCAAACAGGATAAAAGCGCACTGCAAAAGGCGATGGGTTCTGACGCTGCCAATGGCCCGATCACAACTGAAATTTATGCGGATGAAGCGTTCTTTGATTCAAATAAAAGCACTGGCATCTTTAGCGGCCGGGTGAAGGTGACCGATCCGCGATTCAATCTTCAATCGGACAAGTTGACTGTTTTCATTAGCAAGGGCGAGCAACAGGGACTGGAGAAAGCGATCGCCGAAGGAAACGTCGGCGTCGTTCGGGACCGGCCTGATCCTAATGGCGGACCACCCAATCACGCGGTCGGCCGCGGCGAGATTGCGACCTATGTGGCGGCAACCGGCAATGTAGAATTAAAGGGCATGCCTCGGGTCCAGCAAGGGGTGAACACACACATTGCGACAAGCCCCGACACTGTCATGCTGATTAGCCAGACCGGCCAGTTGACTACGCACGGGCCGAGTCGGACCGAGATTCGTCAGGGACCAAAAGATATGGATGGCGACGCGAAAACGGGTACAAAGCCGGAAACACCGCCCAAAAAGTGATTAGCGAGACAGCACCCTCGATCAGTGGTCCGGCCGCTTCTCCTCTTTCCGAAGCGGTCGAGAAGGTGCTGGTCACAGATGAGCTGGTCAAGATTTACGGCGGCCGCTCGGTCGTTGATGGGATCAATCTTAACGTCAAAGCGGGCGAGATTGTCGGGTTACTCGGGCCTAACGGCGCCGGTAAAACGACGACCTTCTATATGATCGTAGGCCTGGTCCGGCCAAATAGCGGCCGGGTGGTTTTTTCCGGAACCGATGTGACAACGCATCCGATGTACAAACGAGCACGGCTTGGGATGGGTTATTTGCCGCAGGAAGAATCGATTTTCCGAAAGATGACAGTCGAACAGAATATCCTGGCCATCCTCGAGACATTGCCGATGAGCAAGGCGGAACGGCGCAATCGCTGCGATCAGTTGCTCCACCAATTCGGCATTGAAAGGATTGCCAAGAACCAGGCCCTGACTTTGAGCGGAGGCGAGAAACGCCGCTTAACCATCGCGCGTTCGCTGGTCACGAAGCCCAAACTCCTGATGTTGGACGAGCCTTTTAGCGGTGTCGATCCCATCGCTGTTTATGACGTTCAACAGATCATTGTGAACTTGCGCAAGTCGGGTCTGGCCATCCTGATCACCGACCACAACGTGCGTGAGACCCTCTCAATCGTAGATCGCGCCTATCTCATTTTCGAAGGCCGGGTTGAGAGCGAAGGCACGAAGGATTTTCTGATCAACGACCCGATCAGCCGCCAGCTTTATCTCGGCGAACGATTCAGGATGTGAATGGAATAACGAAGCTCGAATGACGAATGTCGAAGCAAAGGCACTGCGCTTTTCGTGATTCGGGCTTTGTCATTCCTTCGTCATTAGACATTCGTCATTCGTCATTCGTCATTCGTCATTCGTCATTTTCGCAGGCCTCGCCCTCACTGCGTATTGGAAATAGCGACGCATCCGCGTTACAAGTTAGCGCTGATGGCGGCCAAACGAGCAACGCAGACAATCACTTCCACGAGTGATCAACGGAAGAGCGTCCCCGTCGTGACGGTCGAAAGCTTTTACGATTTGCACGCGGAAAAGCTCCAGATGAAGCTGGAAGGACCTCGCGTCGGGTTTAAGCGCAAGATCCGGGAACCGACCATCAACCGTCCCGGCCTGGCCTTGTCCGGATTCTACAGCTATTTCGCGGAAAAACGGGTGCAGGTGTTGGGCGCGGCGGAGACCACTTATCTCAAGAGCTTGCCACCGGCCGTGCGCGTAAAACGCTTCCGCGGTCTGTGCGAGCAAAAAATTCCATGCCTGGTTATTTCACGCGGGATGCATCTGGACCCGGATCTGCTCCAGGTCGCGGCGAAAGAGCAGATCGCCATCTTTCGCACGCCAATGATCACGATGAAATTTATCAACGCCGCGACCATTGCCCTGGAGTTGGATTTTTCGCCCACCGTGACGGAATTCGGCAGCATGGTCGATATTCTGGGCGTGGGCGTTTTGATCCGCGGCGCCAGTGGTATTGGCAAGAGCGAGTGCGTCCTGGGCTTGATCGAGCGCGGCTATAGCCTTGTTTCGGATGACGTGACGCGCATTACCTCGCTCGAAAGCCGCGAGCTGATGGCGACCGCTCCCAATCTTACGCGCAACCACATGGAGGTTCGCGGCATTGGAATCATCAACGTGGCCAACATTTTTGGTATCGGAAGTATTCGAATCGAAAAGCGCCTCGATCTTGTCGTGACTTTGAAGGATTGGGAAGAACTGGAGGAAGTGGACCGGATCGGGCTCGATCAGGAGTATTATGAAATTCTAAAACTGCCCGTGCCGCACGTGACCATTCCGGTCCGTCCTGGTCGCGATATTGCTCGTCTGATTGAAGTCGCGGCGATGGACCAAAAACTGAAGGGGTTGGGGCGGAACAGCGCTGTGGAATTTAACACTACCCTGCTGAATTTAATGGAGCCAAAAGAGAGCTAATGGGTTTGCTGAACCGGAAAACAAGCGCGCGCGGCCAGAAGGTCGAGAAGGAGATCGCCATCGTGAATCGGCTCGGTCTCCACGCTCGCCCTGCGGCCATGTTCGTCCGCATCGCAAGTCGTTACCGGTCCGAAGTTTGGGTGGCAAAAGAAGGGGAAGAGGTTAATGGTAAGAGCATCATGGGATTGATGATGCTGGCGGCTGGCCAGGGCTCCAAATTGCGCATCCGATGCGAGGGGCCTGACGCCCAAAAAGCGATCGAGGAAATTGAGGAACTCATCAAAAGCCGCTTCAACGAAGATTAACTCCGAAAGTTTTCGCGAGTTGACACTCCCGTTAACCTAGTGGCGGATGAGCGACGATAAGGCGCGGACCGAAATCAAATTGCAAGGCGCGGGTGTCTCCCCCGGCGTCGCCCATGGCGTCATCCATGTCGTGCGTGAAGATTCGGAGGATATCGCGCGGCACTCTATCACAGACTCGCAAATCGCCGACGAGATCGGACGGTTCGAGGCGGCCCTCATTCAAACGCGGATGCAAATTCTCGAAATGCAGCAGCGCATTGCCGAGTCCATTGGGGCCAAAGACGCCGGCATTTTTGATGCCCACCTGCTCGTGGTGGAAGATCGCACCTTGATCGATGAAGTGCTGCGCAAGCTGCAAAAAGACAAGAGTAATGTGGAATGGATTTTCCAGGAGGTGGCCAGCGGTTACGCCGAGACACTCAGCAAAATCGACGACCCATATCTGCGGGAACGGGCGCTCGACATTCAGGATGTGACCAAGCGGGTGATCCGCAACCTGCAGGGGAAGGCGCCCAAGGTTTTCCTCGCTTTAAGCGAGCCCCACATCCTGGTCGCGCACAATCTTACGCCGTCCGACGCGGCCATGATGAGCCCGGACCGGGTTCTGGGAATTGCGACGGATCTTGGCAGCCGGACATCGCACACTGCGATCATGGCCCGTTCTCTGAATATTCCGGCCATCGTCGGCTTGCACGACGCGACGACCAAGCTCGAAAGCGGTCAATATGTATTGGTCGATGGAACGAACGGCCTCTTGATTCTCGATCCCGGGGCGGAAACGCTGGCGCGCTACCGCGAGGTCGAGTCGAAACGTGTCCGTGTCACCGAGCAACTGACGAAGCTTCGGGAGACAAAGTCCACCACGCGTGATGGTCGTCACATTGTGCTCTCCGCCAACATCGAGCTGCCTAAAGACGTGGAGGCCGTCAGGGCGAATGGCGCGGAAGGAATAGGTCTTTATCGCACGGAGTTTCTCTATTTGAACCGCAACACTCTCCCGACCGAGGACGAACAGTACGACACATACCGGCAGGTCGCGGAGCAGGTGGCGCCACATCCTCTCATTATCCGGACGTTTGACCTGGGGGGCGACAAGCTCGCTCCGGGGTCAGTCGACACGACGGACGAGCTCAATCCATTCCTGGGTTGCCGGGCAATTCGTTTTTGCCTCGAACACCCCGATATCTTTAAAACACAACTGCGCGCGATTCTGCGTGCCAGTGTCGGCGGCAACATCAAAATCATGTTTCCGATGATCTCCGGCCTGCATGAATTGCGCCGAACCCTGGCCGTCCTGGAGGAATGCAAAGCTGAGCTCGGCAAATCCGGAATTCAATTCAGTGAAGAAACCGAAGTCGGCGCCATGATCGAAATTCCGAGTGCGGCCATCTCGGCCGATATGCTCGCTCGCGATATTGATTTTTTCAGCATCGGAACGAACGACCTCATTCAGTATGCCATCGCGGTCGATCGCATGAACGAGAAGATCGCTCACCTATACGAACCGACACATCCGGCGGTTCTCCGTTTACTTAAAATGATCGCCGACGCCGCGCACAACAATCAAATTTGGGTCGGGGTCTGCGGGGAAATGGCGGGCGATGTCGCGCTCATTCCGATTTTGCTCGGGTTGGGGATGGACGAGTTAAGCGTTAGCGCGACGCTCGTGCCGCGAGTCAAGCGTGCGGTTCAAAGTTTGGACATCACCGAATGCCAGCAATTAGTCGAAGAATCGCTCAAACTCGAAACACCGTCGGAGATTCTGGAACGTTGCCTCGCTCTCGCCAACGAACGTTATGGCGATCTGCTCGGCTGATGCCGAGCGGCGTTAACGGTTAAAGCGTTGAAGCGAGAAATTCTTCCCCTTTAACGCTTTATCGTTTCAACGATTTAACGTGCGCGATCGAAGATCGCGCCTACTCCTCCTCCGTCGATTCCGTTTCCGGATCCGGCTTAAGCCCCTCTTCTTCCATCTTGCGCAGGACATCGCTCATGTCGTCCACTTCGTCCCAGACCTCCTGGCTCACGTAAATGGGTGCTTTTTGTTGGGTCGCCATGGCGATGCAATCGCTGGGCCGGCCGTCGAGTTCGATGATCTTCTTCTGCTGCAGCTCATTCTCCGCGCGAATGATCATGCGGGCATAGTAGGTTGCGTTCTTCAGATCGTTGATAATCACACGTTCGACTTTGGCGCCGAGCGCCGTCATCAAATGTGCGATCAAATCATGAGTCAGAGGCCGTTCCTTGCTGATTTCGCGCATGAACATGGTGATCGCGCTGCCTACCGTTTGATCGACATAGATGATGAACACCTTGTCGTTGTTCCCCAGAAAAACAGCGCACCCTCCGCTCGTCGGCAACACTGCCCGCACTTGCACCTCGATCACTGTCTTGTTCATCGCGCACACGGTATTCCGCGCAGTGCCGAAAAACAAGCGGTCGGATGTTCGCCTCCCTTCGGTGAATGGAGCAATTGGGGGTGTGAATAACTTTCGACAATTTCTTTCGAAGCTTACTTGCATGTTCGGCTCGCTGATTGAAAATGTCGTTCGCGGATCACCCCGCGGCTACGAAGTGAAATGAAGACCGATTGGGACGTTGAGTCCGCCATCGCCACCTACAATGTGGATCGCTGGGGGGGTGATTACTTTTCCATCAACGGGAATGGCAATGTGGAGGTTCGCCCGTTGCAGGAGGGTGGCGGTTCGATCGACATCCTCGAGGTGGTTGGTGAAGCGCGCGCGCGGGGTCTCGGTTTTCCGCTGGTCATCCGGTTTCAAGATCTGCTGCGCCATCGCGTGGAATCGGTCAATCGCGCGTTCCAGAGCGCGATAAACGAATTTGGTTATCGCAGCACGTATCGCGGAGTGTTTCCGATCAAGGTCAATCAACTCCGGGAGGTGATCGAAGAGATCGTGGATGCTGGTCAGCAGTTTCACTTTGGCCTGGAAGCGGGAAGCAAACCGGAGCTGGTCGCTGCCCTTGCCATGCATAAGGACTCCGAAAGTCTGATCATCTGCAATGGTTACAAGGATCAGGCATTCATTCGGATCGCTTTGCTCGGCCGGAAACTTGGCAAGTCCGTTATCATCGTGGTGGAGAAGCTGGAGGAGCTTGAGCAGACGATTCGCGCTTCGAAGGAGGTTGGCGTGGAGCCGCTCATCGGCATTCGCGTGCGGTTGCACAGTAAAGGATCCGGCAAATGGTCACCCAGCGGCGGTGAGAACGCCAAGTTCGGCCTCGACACGACAAGCCTCGTCGCCGCGAGCGAAATGCTGAAGGCGGCCGGACTGTCTCATTGTCTGAAGCTGGTTCATTTTCATGTCGGCTCGCAGGTTCCCGACATTTCCACCATAAAACGCGCCGTTCGCGAAGCTGCGCGCTATTATTCCAAACTCTCAAAGTTGGGCCACGAGCTTGGGTATCTTGATGTCGGCGGTGGCCTCGGCGTCGATTACGACGGTTCCCGCAGCGACTTCGACAGCTCGGCCAACTATTCACTGCAGGAGTATGCCAACGATGTCGTCTGGAATATCATGGATGTGTGCGACTCCGAAGCCGTGCCCCATCCCGCCATTGTTAGCGAAGGTGGTCGCGCGATCGTCGCGCACCATTCTGTCCTCGTGGTGGAGGCGTTTAGCTCGATCGAGAAGACCGGCCCGAAAATCAAGGTGGAGACCTCGGAAAAAGATCACAAGCTCGTCGGCGAAATTCTCGATGTGAAACAACGGCTCCGGCGCGGAAACCGGATTGAGAGTTTGCACGACATCCAGCAGATCAAGGAAGAATCGCAGCAAACCTTCGATCTCGGCCTGCTCGAGCTTGAGTCGAAGGCGAAGATCGACACCGTTTACTGGCAGCTCGCCCAGCAGATTGTCAGCATGCACCGCGGCCTTCGTTACGTGCCGGACGAGGTGAAACAGCTCGAGACGTCACTCGGCGATCAGTACATTTGTAATTTTTCCGTTTTCCAATCGCTGCTCGATCATTGGGCGCTTGGCCAGCTCTTTCCCATCATGCCAATCCATCGGCTGAACACGCCGCCGGACCGCAACGGCATGATCGTCGACATCACGTGCGATTCGGATGGAAAAGTTTCGAAATTCATCGACCTCCAGGACGTCAAGGACACGCTTCCGCTTCACCGCATCACGCCGGGCGAGATTTATTATCTCGGTGTATTCATGGTCGGCGCCTATCAGGACATCATGGGCGATCTGCACAATTTGTTTGGGCGCGTGACGGAAGTGCATGTCTTTCTCGATCCGGACGAGGAATCGGGCTGGTACATCGAAGAAGTGATCGAAGGCAGCACCATCGGCGAAGTTCTTTCCATGACCCAGTGGGACAAGGTTGAGTTGATGCGCCTGTTAAAGACGCAGGTGGACGCCGCGATCAAGAGCGATCGTCTCAAGCCTAACGACGCCATGAAATTGCTTTCGGATTATGAGCGTCTTTTGCAGGAGTACACTTATCTGTCGCTCAATGGCGCCAAGCCGGTGCCGCAGCCGGGCAACTGGTTGCCGCTAAGCTGAAGCTCTTCCTCGCGTCTTGTCATTCCCGCCGAAGTCGCGGATTCTGTCGGCGACAACGATGGCTGACGTGGAATCACATCTGAAGGTCAAAATAGCGCATGTCCTGGCCGTGGACGTGGTGGAATACTCCACCCTATTGATCACAGAGCAGACCCGGGTGATGGGCGAGCTGACCCGGCTGGTTCGCGAGACGCCATCTTTTAAGCTCGCCGAGAAAGAGGACAAACTTCTTCGCCTGCCCACCGGCGATGGCATGGTGCTGGTCTTCTTTGATGATTCGGAGGCACCGATCGAATGCGCGATGGAGATCAGCGCCGCCCTGAAGAACCATCCGGAACTCCGGGTCCGCACGGGAATTCACAGCGGACCGGTAAACCAGGTTCTGGATGTAAACGATCGTTCCAATATCGCCGGTGCGGGAATCGATGTGGCCCAGCGCGTGATGGATTGCGGCGACACGGGCCACATCTTGTTGTCCAAAAGGGTGGCGGACGATCTTGCGCCCTATCCCAAATGGAACCGGCATCTCCATGACCTGGGCCAATGCGAAGTGAAACACGGGCGCAAGATTTCGCTCGTCAATTTTTACACGGAAGAAGTTGGCAACCCCGCGCTGCCCGGAAAATGTTCCGTCCCGAAGCAGAAACGGTCGTCAAGACTCCCGGTGCCGCTCGCGGATCATCCGGCGCGCGGGCGCGCCCTTGCCGCCGTCGTTCTGCTTCTGATTCTCGCCGCAATCATTGGCGCCTTTATGTTGTGGCACCAGTCATCTCCGACAGCCGGGAAAGTCACGGTCTCGCCCACGCCCCAGCCTAATGCCAAGTCGATCGCGGTGTTGCCGTTTGAAAATTTAAGTCACGACCCTGACAACCAGTATTTTGCCGATGGCATCCAGGAAGAAATTCTAACCCGCCTGGCCAAGATCGCGGATCTTAAAGTCATCTCGCGGACCTCGACCCAGCGTTTCAAAAGCGCTCCCGATAACCTTCGGGAAATTGCGAGACAGCTTGGCGTCGCTCACATTTTGGAAGGCAGCGCCCAGCGCTCGACGGATCATGTTCGAGTAAATGCGCAACTGATCAACGCCAGCTCGGACGCGCATCTTTGGGCGGAAACCTACGATCGGAAATTGACCGACATTTTTGAAGTCGAAAGTGAAATCGCGACAAAGATCGCTTCGACGCTTCAGGCCACGCTGACCGGGGCGGAGCAACACGCCATTGTAAAACATCCGACCGAAAACAGCGAGGCGCACGAGGCTTTCTTAAAAGGATTGTATTATTGGTACAAGTTCCCGGCTCCGGGCTTTGAGAAAAGTCGGGAATATTTTCAGAAGGCGATCGAACTCGATCCGATGTATGCGCCAGGTTACGCCGGGTTGTCGTATTACTACGGCTTCGCTGCCGCGATCGGTACCGCCCCGCCTAACGAAACCTGGCCTGGTTCGGAGGCAGCGGCGAATAAAGCGATCGGCTTGGACGATACGTTGCCTGACGCGTATAACGCGTTGGCTGCAATCAAACTCTATTTTTATCGGGATTGGCCTTCGGCGGAACAATACTTTCGCCGAGGCATCGAGCTGAACCCGAACTCGGCTGAAATTCGTCATCACTACGGGATCTGTTTGATTTTGTTTAAACGATATGAAGAGAGTCTCGCGCAAGTGCAGCGTGCCGCTGAGTTGGACCCTCTGGCCCTCCGGAACAATTTGGACCGGGCTAAGATGTTCTTCTTTTTGCGTCAACCTGATCACGCCATAGATCAGTTCGGCAAGACGCTGGAACTCTATCCGGATTTCGGCGCGGCCCACGAATGGTTTGGCTACGCCTACGAGCAAAAAGGAATGCAGAAGGAGGCTGTCGGTGAGTGGGTCAAAAGTCTGGCTTTGACCGGCGAAAGCGAATCCGCGGCAAAGCTGGAGAATACCTACAAGGAATCGGGCTTTGCCGCGGCGGTTCGCACCCTCGCCCAGCACGACCTCGATAAATTGGCCGAGCGTGCGAACCATGGGCAATACGTCGCCGCCATGGATTACGCGCTGGCTTGGACGCGGTTAGGCGATAAAGAAAAAGCCTTCACTTGGCTGGGAAAGGCGGTGGAGGAGCGCAATCGCCCAGCGCTCGAGTTCCGATTGAATCCGCTCTTCGATCCACTGCGAAGCGATCCAAGGTTTGATAAGCTGGCTGGTCGCGTCGTATTGCCAAACAGCAGCGACTGAGACGTGATCGCGCAGCCTCCCTGCTCACGGGAAAGACTCCAAGCCTTTGCCGCCGGCGCACCATCAGGCGCGACCGCGTGTGTACGGCAGCCTGCGGACGCGAAATGTGCCGTTGTTCGCTGAAATCAGATCCCTCGACGACGCCTCACAACGGAGCGACGCGAACGCTATGACTTCTTTTTCGGCTCTTTCTTAACCTTCTTCGCTTCCCCAGGCCGATAATCTTCCTGCTCGGCCGCGGCGAACGCTTTCTCCAAGCCAACCATATCTTCGCCAGGGCGGAGGGTATCGAAGGCTTCGGATTCCTTGCGCAGTTCCTCTTCCGAGTAATTCGCGGCCTTAATCGAGAGGCCAATGCGGCGCTCCACTTTGTCCACCTTGATCACGCGTGCTTCCACTTCCTGGCCGACCTTGAGGACATCTTTCACTTTCGCGACGCGATCTTCGCTCAGTTGCGAAATATGGACGAGTCCATCGATATCGTCCTGCAGCTGCACGAACGCTCCAAAACTGGCCAGCTTCGTCACCTTCCCGGTGACCAGGTCGCCGATCTTGTATTTCTGATCGATTTCCTTCCAGGGATCGTCGCCGAGCTGCTTGATCCCGAGACTGATTCGCTGATTCACTTTGTCGATATCGATCACGACCGCTTCGACATCGTCGCCCTTTTTGAATACTTCGCTCGGGTGATTAATTTTCCGGGTCCAACTCAAATCGGAGACGTGGATCATTCCATCGATCCCTTCGTCGAGTTCCACAAATGCGCCGTAGGCAGTCATATTGCGAATTTTGCCCCGGACCGTGCTGCCGATCGTGAATTTCTTCTCAATCTCGTCCCATGGATTGGTCTCGAGCTGGCGTAATCCGAGTGAAATTTTCTGTTCTTCCTTGTTCACCCCGAGGACGACGGCTTCCACTTCCTGTCCCTGGCTCAGAATATCAGAGGGTCGCATGATCCGCTTTGTCCAGGAAAGTTCGGAAACATGGATGAGTCCTTCCACGCCTTCTTCCAACTCCACGAACGCGCCGTAGGGCACGAGGTTCGTGATTTTGCCTTTGACCTTCTGCCCGGCCGGGAATCGCTCTTCGATTTGATCCCAAGGGTTCTTTTGCGTCTGCTTCAGGCCTAACGACACCCGTTCCTTTTCCTTGTTGACGTCCAGCACGATCACTTCAAGCGGCTGGCCGACTTTGACCAACTCGCTCGGATGCCCAAGCCTTCCCCAGGTCATGTCGGTGATATGAAGCAAGCCATCCATCCCATCCAGATCGATAAAGGCGCCGAAATCAGTCAGGTTTTTGACCGTGCCATTGACGCGATCGCCCACTTTGACGCCTTCGAGGAATTTTTGCCGTTTCTCGCTTCGCTCCTGCTCGATTAACTCGCGCCGGCTGAGCACGACGTTGCGACGGTCGTCATTAATCTTAACGATCTTAAAGTCATAGGTGTTGCCAACGAACTGCTGCAGGTCTTTCGGGGGTACGATGTCGATTTGCGACGCTGGCAGGAATGCTTCCACGCCGATGTTGACCATCAGTCCGCCTTTGACGACCGATTTGACCTTCCCTTTGATCAACCCATCGCCCTGAAATACACTGGCGATCTTGTTCCAGTTCTGCCGGTAAGCGGCTTTCTCCTTGGAGAGGACAACCATCCCTTCATCGTTCTCCAGCCGCTCCAAAAGGACATCGACTTCGTCGCCTACTTCGAGCGACTGGATATCTTCAAACTCGGAGGTCGGGATAATTCCCTCGGATTTGTAACCTATGTCGACCAGCACTTCGCGCGGACGAATCTCGAGAATATGTCCTTTGACGATGCTGCCTTCCCGGAAGTCAGGCATCGGTTTCGACATTACATCCTGCATTTGCACCATAAAATAAAAGCTCTCCTTGAGCACGGTGATGCCCTTATCAGGCATCGGTCTTTCAGTGCAGCTAAAGCACCGAAAGGGAGGCCACAGTAGCTATTAACCCAGTCGAGGTCAACTCAATGCCGGGAGACGTAATACGAGCCTTTTCGCGAAGAGCGAAAGCGCTCTCCCTTGCCACCGGAGACTCCTGCCTTCGGGGTGTCTAAACGTTCGGTATTGAGCGCTGCTTGTTTCTCCCCATATTTTCAACAGAAATGAGATTTCCCCTATTTCTTCTCGCCGCGATCGTGCTCAGCGCGACCGCGCGCGCCGAGCCGAGCCCGGCTGAGCAGAAGATCATCGCTGCGGTGAAGTCGACCGATGTGAGCGTGGTCCACCTTTGGGCGCCCTGGTGCTCGAATTGCCAGGCCGAATTGAAGAGCGGCACCTGGCTGAAGATGATAAAAGATAATCCTCACGTGAAATTTTATTTCGTCTCGGTCTGGAACGGTGGCGAAGATGGACAGGCAATGTTGAAGAAATTTCAAATAGCCGATCAACCTAACGTAACGATCCTGGCCGACCCCGGACCTCGCGGGCAAAATCATATCAAACAGTTTGCCGGCTTGCCGGTTTCCTGGATCCCGACCACCTGGGTCTATAAAGGTGGCGATCTTCGATTCGCTCTGAATTATGGCGAAGTGCGTTTTCCGATCCTGCAGCAACTTGTCGAGGACAGTAACTCCGGGTGGTCGCACAAGGGAGAGCCTTCCATCGACTAACGAATGATCACGCCCACAACGCTCGCAACGAAGAGCAGCAAAGCGAAGTTTCACCTTCCCGGTGGCGCGCAGCCTCTCATTCTTGTTCCCGTCAAAGTGAACGATAAGGGGCCATTCGAATTTATTTTGGATACCGGCGCCGGCACTTCGCTCCTCTCCTCCGAGTTAGCTGGGAAACTGGACGTCAAAGTCCTTGGTTCCAAGGAAGGCCAGAGTGCGGGTGGAAAAGTTTCGGTTTCCCTGGCCAAGGTGGATTCCCTGGCCGTGGGCGAGGCGAGGCTTGCTGATCTCGATGTCGGGATTGTGGATTTGAGCCACATCGGCAAGACCATTGGAGCGAAAATCGACGGCGATCTGGGTTATAATTTTCTTCAGCACTACCGCGTTTCGATCGATTACTCGAATTGCGAGATTATGTTCGATGATCCGAGACGGTTCGACCGGATCACTCATTCAGCGCGAACCGAAATCCCCATGCGATTCGCTAGTCCGGCCAAGCCTTTGATTTTGGTGGATGTCTACGCGAACCGGCGCGGACCGTTCCAGTTCGCCATAGACACCGGCACCTCCACCACGGCCATCAGCCCGGAATTGGCCAGGGAACTCGGGGTCACCAGCACGCCGATCGGGCCGGCCACAACCGGCGGCGCACATGTTGCTGTCACAGCCGGCGTGGTTCAGTCGTTCATGGTCGGCCGCGCGAAGATCGACAACATGCCGGTCGTGGTCGCGGATTTTTTTGCCGTATTAAGTGAGGCAGTAGGCGCGAAGCTCGATGGAATCGTCGGTTACAATTTTCTTCGTAACTACAAGGTGGTGCTCGATTACCCCAACGAAAAACTTAGCTTATTTTAAGCATGATTGAAATCTCCCCGGCGCCCCCGCCCACGCAAAAGCCACCCGCAATTCTCTCCCTCATCGGCGAAACGCCGTTGGTTGAGATCACGCGCATGGACACGGGCCCGTGCCAGCTTTTCGTGAAGCTGGAAAATCAAAATCCTACCGGCTCGATCAAGGATCGCGTCGCGCTCGCCATGATTGAAGCAGCTGAGCAGGAAGGGAAACTCAAGCCTGGAGGCACTGTCATTGAAGCAACGGCCGGGAACACTGGATTGGGTCTCGCGCTCGTCGCTGGCGCGAAGGGATACCGCGTTCTGCTTGTCATCCCGGATAAGATGTCGCAGGAGAAAATCTTTCACGTCAAAGCGCTCGGCGCAGAGGTTCGCATCGTCCGCTCCGATGTGACTCGCGGACATCCCGAATATTACCAGGACGTCGCCGCGCGATTAGCAGAAGAGATTCCCGGCGCCTTTTATGTAAATCAGTTTGGCAATCCAGCGAACCCGAAAGCGCACGAGCGCAGCACCGGCCCGGAAATTTGGGAGCAAATGCGGCATGACGTTGACGTGATCGTTTGCGGTGTCGGCTCGGGCGGCACATTAACCGGACTCGGTCGCTTTTTTTCACGTGTCCGTCCGCGCCGCGGTATTGAGATGGTCCTGGCGGACCCGACTGGTTCTGTGCTCTACGAGTACGTGAAAAAAGGTGAGCTCGTCGAAGCCGGGAGCTGGGCAGTCGAAGGTATCGGCGAAGATTTTATCCCGGATATTGCCGAAATGTCCTACGTCACGGAAGCGTACGAGATCGACGACGAAGACAGTTTCGCCACTGCGCGCGAGTTATTGCGTCAGGAAGGAATTCTTGGCGGATCGTCCACGGGAACGATGGTGGCGGCGGCTTTGCGCTATTGCCGGGCCCAGACGGAGCGAAAACGGGTTGTCACCTTCGTGGCCGACAGCGGCAATAAGTATCTTTCCAAGATGTACAATGATTTCTGGATGGCCGAACAAGGCTTCATCCACCGTGCGCCACAGGGCGATCTCAACGATCTGATCAGCCATCGCTACGAAGCGGGCGAAGTCATCTCGGTCGGCGTGCACGACACGCTTCTCACCGCATTCAAAAGAATGCGTGCCGCGGATGTTTCACAAGTCCCGGTCGTCGATGAGAAAGGAAAAGCGCTTGGCATTCTTGATGAATCCGACCTGTTGGTGAAAGTCCACCGCGATTCCACGCGTTTTAACGACGAGGTCAGCAGCGCGATGACCGACCGGCTCGAAACCATGTCGCCCAAGGCGAAGTTCAACGATTTGCTCGCCGTGTTCGACCGGGGCCGCGTTGCCATTGTCATGGACGGCGACAAATTTTTGGGCCTGATCACGCGGACAGATCTGCTTTCCTATTTGCGCCTGCATATGCCGAAGTCATCGGTCCCGCCAAGCCAGGAACATAATTAAGGCCTAAAATGGGAGGGACGCCCTCCGTGGCGTCCCAAATAAAATGGGACGAGACAGAGCTCGTCCCTCCCGATTACCGCCCGAAACTACTTTCCGTACTTGAAAGAGACTAACACGCGGGCGCGATACGCCTGCACTTCGCCTTTCTCGACCGTCATATCCAGCTTCACGACCTCGGCGATACGCAGATCGCGCAGGGTGCCGCCGGCGGTCTCCACCGCATTCTTTGCCGCATCCTCCCAGGATTTCGTGCTCGTGCCGATTAGCTCAACTATTTTGTAAACTGAGTCTGCAGATCCTTTTTTAGCCATACTGTTCTTTCTCTTTGGTTGCCCCCAATTAACTGTTCTTCACCAGTTTTTGTCAAAACATTGCATTCTCCCAACAATTATAGGCCGTCTCTGCTTGCCGCGCCGTAGCTGCGCGTAGGCGGGTGAGACGGCGAACTTTCAAATCCGGCGTCCTGACCAGACGCCCTACAAACAAGCGCGGGAGGGACGCCCTCTGTGGCGTCCCAAATAGATGGGACGAGACGGAGCTCGTCCCTCCCGGTTACCGGCTTGGACTTCCGTCCGTACTTGAAACCGTTAGCTCTTCGGACTGTATTTCTCGATCAAACCCTGAAAGCGCGGGTCTTTGCGCAACGGGTCCCACATCGGTTCGAGCTTAAGCACTGGAATCGTGAGGCCGTTCGGGACATCGAGCAGATGATCGAGCAGGCGAAATGCTTCGTCTAATTCCCCGGTCGAGGCATAAATCTGAGCCAGCGTAGCGGTGCTTTGTGGCCCATCAAAGGCGTCCTGCGATTCCGGCAACAATTCGACAGCCCGCTTGCCTTCCTTGATCGCTTCTTCTTTTTGACCCAGAGCAGCAAGCACAACACCCAACTGTCCGTGTCGGCCGGCATCTTGAGGCGCCTCGCGCACGAGTTTATCGGCGACAGCGCGCGCGTGCTCGAACGCGATTCGCGCCTTCTCTTTCTCGCCCTGATACTGATAAAGCGTCCCCTCCAGAAGAGCCTTCGGGCAAGGTGCAGTCGTGGCGGTGGCCAGGGTTTCGCCACGAAATTGTTGCGCCATTTGCAGGGCCTCGGAAAACTTCCGCTCCAGCGTCAGAATTCCAATCCGCAGCCAGGTTATTACCCCGCCTGAGTCGGCATCAGGCGGAACTAAAGAAAACTGTTTTTCGATCGCGCTCAGATCGCCTTTCCATTGGATCGCCACGGCTGCTTTCATTCCAGCCGCCTGGAAGGACTGCGGCGCTGCGACAAGTGCGCGATCAAAAGTTTTGTCCGCGGCTTCGAAATTACGCTGAGCCATGTAGCTGTAGCCAAGGTTGCAGAGGACGCCCACGTTTTTCGGATCCAGTGCGGCGGCCTTTTCCAAATTCTGGGTTGATTCTGTCCACTTGCCCTGGCGTCGCTGAATGGCGCCAATGGCCATGTAAGCCTGGGCTTCATTCGGCAGACCGAGCTTTGCGATTTCAAACTCGGTGAGCGCGTGCTCGTAATCGCGGTCGCCATAATAATAAGAGAAACCGAGCGCGAGATGTCCTTCCGGCAGATCCGGTTGCAAGCGTAAAGCCTGATCAGCGTTCAGACGCGCTTTCTGACGCCGCCCCGGTAGCGGGTCGAAGCTATGATACACCCAGCTCTCCACCATGGAGAGACCGGCAAAGGCCAGAGAAAAGTTTGGATCGAGCTTGATCGCTTGCTCGAAAAGCGGCTCGGCTTTCAAGGATGAATCGCGAAACATCTCCGGGCGATTGGCGTAATCGTGCGCCTGCACAAAAAAGAGGTAGGCATTCGGATCCTGTGTCGGCCGGCGATCAAGCCGCGCTTTTTCATTCGGCGAAAGCTTGGCCTGCAAGGTATAGACAATTTTTTGGGCAAGATCGGTTTGAATGGCGAATACGTCGGTTAAATCGCGGTCGTAATCCTCCGCCCAAATGTGCTCGTCGCTGCTGGCATTGATCAGCTGCACGTTCACCCGCACGCGATTGCCGATGCGGCGAACACTGCCTTCCAAAAGAGTGGCCACGCCAAGCGCCTTGCCAATGTCGCGTGCGTTGTGCGTTCCACTGCTGCGATACGACATGACCGACGTCCGCGAAATCACCTTCAAATCGCCGATTTTCGAGAGGTTGGTCAGAATATCGTCCTGAATGCCGTCAGCGAAATAGGCATTGTCACGATCGCCGCTCAGATTTTCGAACGGTAACACTGCGATTGATTTGTCGACCGTGCGTTCGGAGACCCGTGGCAGGAGAAAAAAACCTGCGGCAGCGGAAACAATCACGCCGGTGGCAACCAGGATGATCATGTTGCGGCGAAGATGCGTTTCAGCGTCGGTTTTCGGCGTCGCTTGAATTCCGTCCGGAGTGACATCGAAGACCCACGCCAGGATCAATGCCATCGGAAATCCGATCAGTAACAGCACCACCACCAGGCGGAATGTCCAATTCGGCAACTCCCAGGCCGGCAAAATTGCCGATCCGATCTGAATGATGAATCCTGCCGCAATGACATAGGCGGCCGCGACCCGATAAACTCTTCGACGCTGCAACTCTTCGAAAAAGCCGCCGCTTACGAAAAGGGATTTAGGTGGCTCGCGCACAGCGATCATAGCCGAATTCGTTACTCCACCGTGATTACGACTTTGCCTCGAGCGTGGCCTTCTTCCAGATACGCGATCGCCTTTGGGACTTCACTTAACTTGTAAGTCCTATCGATGACCGGTTTAAGTTTTCCGGACCGCATCATGTCGGCCAGGAGGCTCAGGTCCGTTTTAGTTACGTCCGCCATCATCATGCGCATTTCCTGGCTTATGAATGGTGACAACAAGAGTGCTTTGATCGGACGAAACATTAGACCAATCACTCCCTGGTCGTCTGGTCCTCCGCCACCGATCATGACGTATTTCCCGTTGGCAGTCAGGACGCGCCGGCATTCGGATAACGAATGGTTCGCAACGTTGTCGAGAATGGCATCGTAACGTTGGTCACTCTTCGTGAAATCCTCTTTGGTGTAATCAATGACGCGATCTGCGCCGAGTGATCGAACCATATCCAGATTCCTTGTACTGCATACGCCGGTAACATCTGCACCGAACGATTTGGCGATTTGGACGGCGAAAGTGCCGACACCTCCGGATGCGCCGTTAATCAAAACCTTTTGCCCCGGCTGGACCTTTCCACTGTCGCGCACGCCCTGCAATGCGGTGATTGCCGCCACCGGGACAGAAGCCGCTTGCTCAAAAGTTATGGTAGCTGGCTTCAGGGTTATTTTTGCCCTGGCAACGCAATATTGCGCAAACGCGCCATTGCACAGGCCGAACACCTCGTCGCCTGGTTTGAACTGGGTTACGTTCTTGCCGACCGCTTCAACCTGCCCGGCCACGTCACCGCCGAGTCGTCTGTCCTTTGGTTTGCGCAGTCCAACCCCGAGCCGCATGATCTTGGGCGTGCCTTCGATGAAGTGCCAGTCGTATGGATTAACGGATGCCGCGCGAACTTTTACCAGGATCTGATCGTCATTGGGAACAGGCTTTTCAATGTCCTCAAGCTTAAGATTGGCTGAGCCATAGTCGCAATAAACAATCGCTTTCATCGAGTTGCCCTCCCCCCCGGTGAGCTGACCACAGTCGTTGGTCGACCTCCAGTAGGCGACAAACAGGGAGATTATTCCCACGAATAATGCGAGTAAGATTAGGAGTGAACTCCACTTCAGAATGCTCTTCAAAATGCGTTTTAGTTTCATAAGCGTGACGATTTGTAGGGGAAGCTGTCAGCTTCCCGGGAAGGCAACGCCTTCCCCTACAGAAGAATCCTCCATTACGCCGGCAGCCCCCGGCCCTTTCAATCCCCGAAATAAAAGCCAAAAACTTAGTGCCAATTCGAACAGAGCCATCGGCGAATCGAACCAGTAGTCGTTAACGACCTTGTTGAAGTGCGGGAAAATGAGATAAACGAAAGCGCAGATCACGCACCATGCGGATGAGATCACACCGAAGAGAGCGAATCCTTTCGGGATGTAGTTCGACTTGAACCACAAATAGGCGCAAACGGTCGCCGCTAATCCAAAAAATGGCAGACCCACGTAGTAGTCGTCGAAATTAGCGGCAAGAGAGAGTCTGGCCAAAGCCTGCAATCGGTCTGGCTCGAACACTTGCAGGTAATTAGCGCTACCCAAAAGACGTAACGCGCCCAGCAGATTGAGCGTTGTCAGAAGCCAAAGGGAGGCAAACACGAAACGGAATAACGCTCCAACCAGGGCAAGGCCTGGATTTACTGGCTTAAGAATCACGTAAAGCGCTGCCAGTAAAACCATGACGGTTAGGCTGTAAGTGAGAAAGCAGGTCGCGATGACACGCACTTGAGTTTCATGCGCCACGAGGTTCCGGGCGGTTTCCGCAGCATTGCCCCGGACAAAAAGAGGATTTAGCAGCGCGTAGTTGGCGAACACCACGATCGCGAACGCAAACAGTCCGGTGATGCCCGCGACTTTTGCCGCCGTGCGTTGTGAATTATCGATAGCAATGTTTGTCATTTCATTTCCTTAGCGTGAAAGACTCTTTTTTGTGGGTTGAGCCCGAGGTCTCACGCAAAGACGCTAAGGCGCCAAGGGTTAACAACGGATTCGCGGCGCCGGTCGTAAGCCCAACGAACCTCCGGTGCTTTGGTTTGCTCTTCTTCTTTGCGCCTTCGCGGCTTTGCGTGAAGAACTCGCTCATATCAATTAGAGTGTTTTGTAGGGCGTTTCTGTGAAACGCCATCAGTTTTTTCCTCGAGAGACGGCGTCTGACACAGACGCCCTACAATCGCTTTCAGATGTGTTTTAAACATGCGTAACATAGATCTATTGTCGTTAGGTTTTGTTGTCCTGTGCCACCGTGATCACTACTTTTCCTCGAGCGTGTCCTGTTTCCAGGTAGCGAAGAGCGTCCGCCGTCTCACTCAGGTGGTAAGTCTTGTCGATGACCGGTGTCATCTTTCCGGACTGCATGAGCTCACCCAGGGTGGTCACGTCCGCTTTGTTGAATTCTGCAATGTAGGCGACGAACTTCTCGCGAACGAACCGTGACCGCACATAGGCATTGAGCTCGCCCAGCAAACGCATCCCCATACCGTCGTGCCATCCTGCTCCGCCGACCCCGGCCATGACGCAGATGCCATTTGGATTCAAAACACGCCGGCGCTCGGAGAACGAATGGTTCCCAACGAGGTCGAAGATCAAATCGTAACGTTGATCGGTTTTGGTAAAATCTTCTTTCGTGTAGTCGATGACATGGTCTGCGCCGATTGACCGGACAAGATCGACATTGCGCGTGCTGCATACGCCGGTCACCTCGGTGCCGAACGATTTCGCTATCTGCACCGCGAACGTGCCCACGCCGCCCGACGCGCCGTTGATCAGGACCTTTTGTCCGGCCTGAATTTTTCCTTTGTCGCGAAGACCCTGCAGCGCGGTGAGGGCGGCCACCGGAACGGAAGCCGCTTGCTCGAATGTCATGTTCGCCGGTTTCAACGCGACTCCTCGATCGGCCAGCACGCACACGTACTCAGCCAGAGCGCCATCTTTCCCGCCGAATACTTCGTCGCCCGGTTTGAACTGTCCCGCGGCCGCGGGATTTTTGCCAACTGCTTCAACCGTTCCCGCGTAGTCGACGCCTAACCGGGTGTCTTTTGGTTTGCGCATTCCGAGGATCGGGCGCAAAAGCCACGGACCGCGGATAGTCAGATCGAGTGGATTGACTGAAGCGGCGCGAACTCTGACCAGGATTTGGTTATCATTCGGAACGGGCTTTTCAACTTCTTCAACCTTGAGAACTTCGGGGCCACCATACTCGCAATGAAGAATCGCTTTCATCGGATTCGCCGGAGTGGTTTTGCGATCACACTCGTTAGTAGATCTCCAGTAGGCGACGAACCCCGCTAGGAACGCCAGGATTAACACGAGCAAAATTGCGCGTCCGCTCCATTTTAGTATGAGCCTTAGCTTCATAGACCTAACGAGCAACCGCTGGTCTCACGCAAAGACGCCAAGGCGCTAAGGTTTGGGAAAGAAATCGCCGATCTGGTCCTGGATCCGGAGAGCCCCCGATCTTTTGATGTGCTTCTCCGCTTTGCGTCCTTGCGTCTTAGCGTGAAAGACTCTTCGTTAGGCCTGATCATTCTTTTCGATTCTCTCCTTTGAGCGTCTGCCGCCGGACCGCCCGCAACCATTCAGGGTTGGATGTTTGTTTTATGCGAGTGCTCATATCGATGTCTGCCCTGTAGGGGAAGCTGTTAGCTTCCCTGGGAAGGCAACGCCTTCCCCTACAGAAGAACCTTCTATGTCTCTCATCCCATTCGCTCCATTCGACGCCTGCCACTGGACGGCCCCGAAAACTGTCGGGGTTGAGCGTTCGCTTCATCTCGTGCATTGTTAGATTTTGTTGTCCTGTGCCACGGTGATTACTACTTTGCCCCGCGCGTGTCCTTCTTCGAAATACCGCATCGCCTCCGCGGTCTCGCTCAACTTGTAAGTCCGGTCGATGACGGGTGTCACCTTCCCCGTTTGCATGAGGTCGCTCAACAACTTCAGGTCCTCTTTGTCCCGTTTCGTCCCGTAACCGACGAACTTCTGGCGGACGAACCGCGATAACAGTTTCGCTTTGAAAATCCCCGCCACACGTCCCAACATTCCCGGGTGCAGTCCTGCTCCTCCGATTCCGGCGAGGACGCAGACGCCATTCGGAGTTAACACACGCCGGCGATCGGTGAAGGAGTGGTTGTTAACGTTATCAAAAATCACGTCGTAACGCTGCTCGCCTTTGGTGAAATCCTCTTTGGTGTAGTCAATGACGTGATCTGCGCCGATCGATCGGACAAGATCCACTTTTCCCGTACTGCATACGCCCGTTACCTCTGCGCCGAATGACTTCGCTATCTGGACAGCGAAAGTGCCCACACCTCCCGTTGCACCGTTGATCAGGACCTTTTGCCCCGGCTGAATGTTACCTTGGCGAAGACCCTGCAAGGCGGTAAATCCCGCCCAAGCCACAGAGCCCGCTTGTTCAAACGTCACATTAGCTGGCTTAATAACCAACGCTCGCTCGCGAGCACACACATACTCCGCAAGAGTGGGACGAGCCACGCCAAAAACTTCGTCGCCCGCTTTGAACAGCGTCACGTTTTTGCCAACCGCTTCAACCTGGCCGGCCACATCGTTGCCTAGCCCTGTCTTCTCTGGTTTGCGCAGCCCGCTCATCAGGCGAAGCGGCCACGGTCCTCGCATCACGCCCGGATCGATAAAATTGAGGGAAGCCGCGTGAACTTTGATCAGAACTTGATCGTCATTCGGGACAGGCTTTTCAACGTCTTCAAACTTGAGAACGTCAGGTGAACCATACTCGCAAAAGCGAATGGCTTTCATCGGATGGACCAAAGCAGTCTTACGATCGCAATCGTTAGTCGATCGCCAATAAGCGACGAACCCCACCAGGAACGCCAAAACTAACGCGACCAGGATCACGCGTGCACTCCACTTAAAGATTCTCTTTAGCTTCATGTGATTAGCGCGACTCCTCCGACCGTGATGACAATCTTGCCGCGCGCGTGCCCTGCATCGAGCTGGCGGATAGCTTCAGGCGCGTCATTTAATTTGTAAGTCCGCTCGACCACCGGCTTGAGCTTTCCCGCCTGTATGAGCTCGCCCAGCAGGATGAGATCCGGTTTGCTCAGCTTGGTCATGTACTGGGCGAACTTTTGACTGGTGAATGATGACAATCCTCGCGCTATGAAAAGATTACCAGCGATGCGTCCGATGGCTTGACCTTCTTTTACCCCGGCTCCGCCCATGCCGGCCAAAACGCAAATGCCTTTGGCAGTCAACACGCGACGGCGATCGGAGAAGGAATGGTTGCAAACGTTATCGAAGATCACATCGTAACGCTGGTCGCTCTTGGTGAAATCTTCTTTGGTGTAATCGATGACGTGATCGGCGCCAATTGATCGGACCAGATCGACATTCCGTGTACTGCATACAGCCGTGACCTCCGCGCCAAAAGATTTGGCTATTTGCACGGCAAACGTTCCTACACCTCCGGTCGCGCCATTGACTAAAACCTTCTGCCCGGACTGAATCTTTCCCTCGCGCAGACCCTGCAGCGCCGTGAGTCCGGCCAACGGGACAGCAGCGGCTTCCTCAAACGAAACGTTCGGTGGCTTCATAACCAGGGCTCGTTCGAAAGCGCATGCATATTCGGCTAGGGCGCCCCGACAGATGCCGAACACTTCGTCGCCCGGTTTGAATTGCGTCACCTTCTTGCCGACCGCTTCGACCTGGCCGGCGACATCGCGGCCCAGCCGTGTGTCTTTTGGTTTGCGCAACCCGAAGAAAAAGCGCCCAAACCACGTGTCGCGGATCATGAACACATCAAGCGCGTTGAGTGAAGCCGCCCGAACTTTAATCAGGACCTGATCGTCCGATGGAACAGGCTTGGTCACGTCGGCGAATTGCAACGCATCGAGGCCGTAATCGCAAACCTTGATTGCTTTCATGACTTCACCTCGTATCGGAACGTTGCAGTCGTTAGTCGATCTCCAGTAGGCGACGAACCCGACCAGGAACGCCAGGACTAACGCCAGCAAAATTGCGCGTGCACTCCACTTTAGAATACGCTTTAGCCCTGTCCTTCTACTCGTGTTCGCTGCCCGATCGCCCGGCCCTGTTGATTGGTCATTGGTCATTGGCCATTCGTCATTTCTAACGCCTGCTCGTTCCATCGTGGCATGTTGACGCCTTTCACGAGGAGCCAGACAGCTAGCGATCCCTCCCCAAGCAGGCCGCCAGCCGCGACAAAGGGCAACAGGTAGGCCTTGAAGGGGAGTGAAAGGAAGTTGGCGAAACTATTCGTTAGGTAACAGACACCCGTAACTATCAGCAGTGCGCCCAGAATTCGCGGCAGAAAGGCCGACCGGCGAATCAGATAACCAACGGTGAGGACATGCAATCCGAAAAATACCAGACCGATGTCGTTGGCCTGCAAACTTAATGTCACAAACGTGAGCGCCTGCGTCTGTAACTGCTCTACCGTGAATACCGTGTGCCCGCCTCCCAAAACGGTGACGGGCGCGAGAAACAAGAGACAGCTGACCGTCCCAATCGCGCAACCTGTGAGACTGAAGAAGGCTGCGAGTAAAGAGATATGCCTGTTCACGGGCTTGAGTAGGACATAGACGAGCAGCGTGACTGTGAGATAGCAGGCGGTGGCAACGAGATTGGCTGCGAACGCCAATCGATATAACGACTCGTGTGACATCACGTTGGCCGCCGTCGCGGCGGCGTCGCCGGCAACGACAAACCGTCCGCCGACAAAAAACGCGAACATGCTCGTCAGGATGGTCATTAACCAAAAGAGGCCCGCGGCTCTGGCCTTGAAGAGTGGCGAGGCGTCTGTGATTGGCGAGTTCGTTGGGCCAGTGATCATATTCATCACCCCTTGGCTAATAGTTGGATGCGTGTGAAAGCCGCATTCCGCGGAGCGCGCGCGCCTCGCGTGCTGGCACTGGCGCCCCCGCCAGTGCGGACTTTTCCCGTGTTTTCGGCGAGGGCGCCGAAAACAACACGCGCAGACGCGTGCGCTCCCCGGATATTTCTAATCGTGCTCATACTTTATGTCTGCCCTGTAGGGGAAGCTGTTAGCTTCCCTGGGAAGGTCCGAGCCGGACTGGCACCAGCTTCCCCGACAACACCAATTGCAGCCGGCACCTTCGCGCCTTTGATCAGCAGCCACAGCATGATCGCCATTTCTCCAAACAGGAGCGGCTGCGCAATCCGAAAACCGAGTTCGTAGTAAGCGTCGAAGAATAACGACGTGAGGCTGAGGGCCACCCAACCGAAACAGTTGATCATCAGCCAGACGCCCAGGAAGCGCGGCAGGAATCCGGAGCGGAAAACGAGCAGACCAAAGGGAAAGAGCCATAGACCCCAGAAAATCTCGTTAATCATATTTCCCTCCGAGTGGAGACGTATAAACAGATAACCCAGAGCGTCGCGCTGCGGTTTATCGAAGGCGGACAGAAAATCGCCGCCGCGGAAAAGCGTGAGAGCCCCGATATCGTTCAACTCGTTCAGAAAGCCGATGGCGGCGGACACGAGAACCAGGACGAGCATCGTCAACGCCCACAGTCTGTTGACCGAGTTGAGGAGGCGGTAGAGAGCCAGGCCGAGGCAGATGAAAATGACGCTGCCTATTAAGCCGCCGAGAATGCCGAAGCGAAAAAGCGTCTCGTGCGCGAGAATGTTGTTCGCGGTCACCGCCGCATTGCCGCGTTCTATCAGTTTGCTGGGAACATAAATAAGGCTGAACGGCCCCGCGATTACCATCGAGAGATATACCGCGCCGGCGATGCGTGCTGCTTTGTCAGTTGCGTTCATGGCTTATTTTCGTTGCCTATCTAATCGGAACGTCTCACGCAAAGACGCCAAGCCGCTAAGGTTGGAGAATGAAATCGCGGCTCTGGTTGTGAACCCGAGAACTCCCACGGTGTTTTGCTTTGTTCCTTCCTCTGCGCCTTCGCGCCTTAGCGTGAAAAACTCTTCTCTGCCTGGGGTCACAGAGGTTTCACGCAAAGACGCTAAGGCGCCAAGATTTGAGAATGAAAAGGCGGCTCTGGTCGTCATCCCCAAGCAACCCCGGGTCCTGATTTGTTCCTCTCTTTGCGCCTTCGCGCCTTTGCGTGAAACCGATTCTGAGTCGGAGGCTTCACGCAAAGACACTAGGGCGCGAACATTTTTCACTTCGCAGGCTGGAACTTGGAGCGCAGACTTCGCTGCATGAAAGAGAATGAAATTGCGGCTCTTGTCGTTGACGCTGCCTACCGCCTGCACAGCGGACTCGGACCAGGCATCTTCGAAATCGTATACGAAGTTTCGCTTGCGCATGAATTGCGCAAACATGGCTACTCGGTGGAAAGACAGGTACCTGTTCCGATCATATGGGATGGGATCAGATTCGACGAAGGCTTTCGCGCCGACCTGATCATCGACAATTGCGTCATCATCGAGGTGAAATCGATCGCTGCGCTCGATGCGGTCCACAGCAAACAGGTACTGACCTACCTGCGATTGATGGACAAACGACTCGGTCTTCTTATCAATTTCGGCGAGCACCTGATCAAGCACGGGATAAAACGCATCGCCAATGGCATGCCGGAGGAACCTCTGTCGTTTTGATTTCGAGCCGGAAGTGTCACGCCAAGGCGCTAAAGCGCTAAGAGTTTTTGACTTACTCGGCTCCTTTGCGCCTTCGCGCCTTAGCGTGAAAAACTCTTCCCTGCCTGGGGTCACAGAAGTCTCACGCAAAGACGCCAAGCCGCTAAGGTCTAAGGAAGAGATTGCCGTACGGGCAAGCGGATCGCCAATGGCATGCCTGACGAACGACCGGTGCTTTGAAATGTTTCTCTTCTTTGCGCCTTTGCGGCTTTGCGTGAGAAACTCTCTCATATAATTAGAGCGGTCCGCGATAACGCCTTAGCCGAACCGCTACCGCGAGAAATGCCGCCGCGACTAACAACCCAACCCAGAGACCCGGCGTGCTCAGGTATCTTCCCGGAGTGAGTTGTGACAGCGAGTTGATACAAGGCGTGCTCTGCCCGCGGAAGTCGAAAGCGTCCGGCGCAAATCCCATCAGCCGGTGTTTCACGAACGCGCCGAAATACGAAGTGCCGAACGTAATCTTCTCGAAGATTTGGATCGCGATAATTGGCAACACCGCCCAAAGAAACGTGGCGCGCCGCACCCAGCCTGAAACCAGCAACAACCAGCCGTAAAGCGGCGCATGCCAGAGCGCAATCGCGGCCAGACCGTAAAGCAGCACCATCAAATTAAACGCGACCGGGACATGGGCCCAGGTCGATGCCGGGCTCATTCCGTGGAATACCAGAACGACACTCGTTTCCAGCACCATGACCAAATGCACGCAAACGACGATCGCGAAGGCAATCAGCGGCAGAACCGCCAGCGGAATGATCGCCTTAGACAGCACCGTGGTCAGATCCGAAACCGGCAGCGACTTCCAGAAGAGGATGCTGCGATCCCGGCGTTCGCTGTGCAGCGCGTCCAGGCAGTAGAACACGCCGACGATGAAGGCGATGAAGATCATCATCATCGCTGCCATGTCGTACGGCTGCGAGATTGCAGATCGCTGATGCGCCGCGTCGAGCAACAACACGGCCCGTCTGCGTTCGGCCAGACCAATGGTGGTGATCGCGAACCCGAACACCTGCACCGCGGCGACGATCAGCGGCACTATATATAAAGAGCGGTTCTCCCACAGCTCGCGGCGCACCGACCAGTAGAACGGTCGGGTGGGGGAACCGGGCGTGGATGCGACTACCTGTGTTTCGATTGGAGGTTCTGGTGTCGTATTCATTTAATTTCCCCCGACCGGTGACCACAGACCACAGACCACGGACCACGGACTCTCCGGGGAACGCACGCGCCCTCGCGTGCTGATGCCGGTGCCCTCGCCGGCATGAACTTCTCTGGACCAGCAGAGCCGAAATTTAGTCCCGGTAACGGCGCCGAAAGCCCGAGCCGGACTGGCGTCTGCACTCCGCGAACCATTTCGCGCGCGAGCAATAAAAGACCAATCATTTAGTGTCTCCCACCTTGGTTTCTGGATCCTCGATCCTGGATGCTGCGCCCGACTTCGGATCGCGGAACACGGACCACGGACTACGGACCACATGACCACAGAGCCATGCGCGAACAGTCCGGGGAACGCGCTCGTCTCGAGTGCTGGCGATCGTGTCCCGCGATCGCGAACTTGTTCCTGTTCCCGTCATCGCGTTTCCTCTTTCTGCTTTGTCGGTTGTCCGTAGTCCGTTGTCCGTGGTCCTTTGTCGCCGCCCATGACGGCGACAAACAGATCCGCAATGCTCGGCCGGCGCACTTCGCCGAGCGCAGCGAGCTCTTGCCGATCGGCATGATCGAACAAAAGAACGCTGCGGCCGAACACCGGGCGCTCGTGTATCGGCTTAAGCGCCCGCGCCGCGGCGACATGCTCCGGATTCACCATCACTTCCAGATAACGCGACTCGAATTCTTCCATGCTGCATTCGAGCACGATCCGGCCGCGATCGATGAACATGAGATCGGTCAGGACATCCTGGATCTCTTCCACCTGATGTGTCGTCACCACGATGGTGCGGCTCTTGTCGAAGTAATCGTTCAGCAGGGAGTCGTAGAACTGTTTCCGATACAGGATGTCGAGGCCAAGGGTCGGCTCATCCAGCACCAGCAACTTCGCGTCGATCGCCATGACCAGCGCGAGATGCAGCTGGGCCACCATGCCCTTCGACAATTGCCGAATCTTGCTCGTGCGTTTGATCGTGGTCCTTGTCAGAAAACTTTCCGCTTTCGCGCGATCGAAGCGCGGATGCACGCCGGCGACGTAATCGAGCGCCTGCGAAACCTTCATCCAACGCGGGAGCACCGCGACATCGGCAATGAAAGAGACATCGCGCATCAGCTCATCGCGAGCGGCCCATGGATCGCGCCCGAGAACAGTCAACTGTCCCTCGTACGGAATAAGGCCAAGAATCGCGTCGAGCGCGGTCGTCTTGCCGGCCCCGTTAGGCCCGATCAGTCCGAGAATGCGGCCCTCTTCGACACGCAAATCGACGCCGTCCAGCGCGGTCGTTGTGCCGTAAGTCTTGCGGAGACCGCGTGCTTCTATACAGGCCATGGCTTTAACCTTTCGTCCTTTGCGTCTTGGCGCCTTTGCGCGAAAACCTCTTTTTTTGGTGTTACAGAATTCTCACGCAAAGCCGCTAAGTCGCTAAGGTTCAGGGAAGAGATCCGGTGTTTCGATCTATATGTCTTCTTTGCGCCTTGGCGCCTTAGCGTGAGACCCTCTTCACCGCCTTCAAAGTCAGCGATCTCTCGCAAAGGCGCAAAGGCGCTAAGGTTTGGGACCGAAATCGAAGCCCGAGTGCTCTCTCCTTTGTTTTCCGCTTTTTGCCTCTCGTTCATTTCTACTTTCTAACTTCTACTTTCTACTTTCCGGTCCGCCGCTTCGCGGCGGCCTCCATCAATTCTTTCGGTTGCAGACCGAGCCGCTCGATAGTCGCCGCGACCCGCGGCCATTCTTCCGCCAGAAATTTTTTGCGTTCGGCTTTTAGTAGAAGATTGCGCGCGCCGGCATTCACGAACATCCCAAGTCCGCGCTTCGTCTCGACCAGCTGCTCGCCGACCAGTTCCTGATAAGCCTTGAGAACGGTAAGGGGATTGACCCGATACTCGGCCGCGACATTGCGCACCGAAGGCAGTGGATCGCCTTCCTTGAGCAAGCCATCGAGAATCATAGCCACGACACGATCCCGCAGCTGTCGATAAATCGGCTGACTGTCGTTCCATTCACTTTCCATCCTGTGTTCCACATCGACCCTGGCCTCTCATATAGTGATATAGTTAACTATAACACCAACTCATAAGCAACCTTTATTTTAGGAAATCCCCGGCGGGGTTCCCAAGCTGGTCATCGAGAGTCAGATTGTTGGGGATGCAGGCGTAGTGCTGACATAAGTCCGTGCGAAGGACGAGTTTGGAGACGATTCTTTGCAAGTTTATAAAAGGGTATAAAGGAAGGAATGGTTGTACCGCGAACGCGAATTACGTCGGTTCGCTTCACAAACTACAAAGCGTTTAGCGATTACTCCGCGTCGTTTCGAGAATTCAACGTGCTGGTTGGCCCCAACAACGCAGGAAAATCGACGATCCTCGGCGCGCTTCGTATCCTTTCCGAAGGCATTCGAAAGGCTCGTTCCCGCAATCCCGAACCGATTAGGAGCATCAAGGGCAAGCTGCGAGCATATGCTATCGATCTTCGTGGCGTGCCGGTCTCGACCGAAAACGTATTTCACAACTACAACGAAGCAGTGCCAGCAATCATGAGCTTGCCCTCTGGTTTTTGGAACAAGGAGTTTGTTATCTGGTTACCGAGTCCAGTAAGCCCGTTCGCTCGACAACCGATTTCAAGCGTGAGTTCCCGCTGACCGTTTCCTTCGTGCCAGTTCTCGGGCCCGTCGAGCACAATGAACGGCTAAATGAACCGGAAACAGCACGGCGAGCGCTTTTCACTCACAACGCTTCGCGGAATTTCAGGAACATCTGGTATCATTTCAAGGAAGGTTTCGCTGAATTTAAGGAAACTGTTCGGACGACCTGGCCGGGGATGGATATCGATCCACCAGAACTGAGCCGTTACGAAGACAAAGCCGTCCTACACATGTTCTGTCCCGAGGAACGTTTTCCCCGTGAGCTGTATTGGGCAGGTTTCGGATTTCAAGTCTGGTGCCAGATGCTGACATTCATTCTTCGCGCTAAGAACGCCTCGCTCCTAGTCATTGACGAGCCCGATATCTATTTGCATTCAGATCTTCAGCGCCAACTCGTTAACATACTGCAAGAGATTGGGCCGAATATTATACTCGCAACGCACTCGACCGAAATCATTTCAGAAGTAGATCCGAGCGCGATTCTAAATGTTAACAAGCGATTCCGATCTGCAAAACGGATTCAAGACAGCCACGAGCTTCAATCCATTTTTTCGATTCTTGGCTCGAATCTAAACCCCACTCTGACTCAATTAGCGAAGACGAAACGCGTCGTGTTCGTTGAAGGTAAGGACTTCCTGATCTTCGCACGCTTTGCACGCAAGTTAGGAAAGGATGCCGTCGCGAATCGCAGTCATTTCGCGGTCGTTCCGGTCGGCGGTTTCAACCCGCAAAAAGTGAAAGCGTTTTCCGAGGGTATGGAGCTTACGCTGGGTGTAAAGCTGATCAAGATCGTCATCTTTGATCGCGACTACAGAAGCGAAACTGAAATGAGAGCTCTGACAAATGAATTGAAGAAGTTTTGCTGGCATGCTGTCGTACACACACGAAACGAAGTCGAGAATTATCTTCTGGATGCTGTGGTTCTGTCACGCGTCATCGCGAAAAAAGCTTTGGAACGTAATCAGAACCTTCCAAGGAAATTGACGGCGCCGTACATCGAAGAGTTGCTGACCCAGCTTACTGCCCCATTAAAGAACAAGGTTCAAGCTCAACTAGTCGCTGCCAGCCAGAACTTCGAGAAGCGCGCAAACCCGTCTGCACATTTGAGCAGCGTCTCGGAAGCAGCAATGAATGATTTCGACGCTCAGTGGGAAATTTTTGCCGAACGAATGAAGCTCGTCTCGGGCAAAGACGTCCTTTCCCTTCTAAATCGATATCTCCAAGATGCGAAGCATAGTGCTATCACTCCGCCCGCAATTATCGACGCGATGAAACGGGACGAAGTCCCACCGGAGATGGTGGCTTTGATTTCCAAGATCGAAGATGCACGTCGCGCCGAAATTGACGTGTCTGATGAACCTACCTGAGAGATTGCAACGCGACCTACCGCAATTGCAGTCAATCGGTATTCTTGCAGTGGGCAGCAGTTATCACGGCACATCCATCCCCCGTGTTGATCTCTTTTCGTTAAGCCTAACGGTCCGTCCCGAAAAATCTTTGAGACAGGACATTGATTCCGCGGTTAGGCCAACGAGTGCGGCGCGGCCGAAAATCGGCCTCATATCACGCCCTTGTGACAGTAAACTGATTATTCCGTCCGGAGCGCGACCATCGGATTGATGCGAGTTGCGCGTCGAGCGGGCAGCCAGGTCGCGAATAGTGTGGCTGCTGCCAGAACGATTAACGCACTGGCGAAGGCCGGCGGATCGAACGCTCCGACTTCATACAAGATTCCACTGAGTATTTTTCCGGTCGCTGCCGCGAGAAGAAGACCAAGAGCGAGACCGCTGAAAAGCATGAGTGCGCCTTCGCCCATGATTAATCGCAGCACCATCCCGGGTTGCGCGCCCAGCGCCATGCGAATCCCGATCTCGCGGGTTCGCCGCGCCACCGAATAAGATTTCACTCCGTAGAGACCAACCACCGCCAAACCCAGCGCAAGTACCCCAAAAATGGAGAACATGGCGGCGCCGGCGCGCACAATCCAAAGGTCCAGGTTCGAATCAAGATACTGGGCGAAGGTGCGCAACGAAAGAATTGGGATCGAGGGATCGACATCGCGCACGGCTCGTCGCAGCAAATCGGCTGTGACCGCTTCTTTCCCCGGAGCGAGCGAACGGAACCGGACGAAAAAGGAAACGTCGCTTTGGAATCCACGCGCGAACGGCAGGTAAATCGCGCCGCCGGCCTCCTCATTCGCAAAAAGCTCGTGACGCGTCGCCGGCACGATGCCGACTATTTCGATCGTCTCTTCCTGTGTCTTTGCTTCATTTCCACCGCCTCCGTTTGGCTGGGTCGTCGGCGTATTTCCGGCCGCATACTGAACGCGTTGACCAAGCGCGTCGCCTTCCGGCCAAAGTTTTTTGGCCAGCGCTTGATCAATGATGGCCACCTTTGGACCGGGTTGTGTCGCCTCTGCCTGGGTGAACGCTCGACCACGAAGGAGCGGCAATCCAACGGTGGAAAAATAATCCGCGCCGATGCTGTTCCAGGCCGCTTTGAAAGCAAGCCCTTCCGCGGCGGTCGCCGGCTTGGCTTCCGGACCGGGATGGATCCCGGCGCGTTGGACATTTCTGTCTAACGCAATCATCCCGAAGGGAACCGTTGCCGAGATGCTCGTGTGCTCGACACCGGGCAGCGCCGCCAATCTCTCGTTCAATTTCTGATAAACTTCCTGGGCGCGTTGTGGTTCGTAACCGGCCAGGCTCGCATCGACTTCGAGAAGGTAACTTGCGCCCGGTTTTAGCCCGGTATCGACCGATGCGGCTTTGCTGGCGCCGCGAACGAACAAAGCCGCCGCGGTCAGCAGCGCGAGAGAGAACGCGATCTGCACGACGACAAGCGGGTTGCGGGGCAAAAATTTCCAGTGCCGGCGTACCACATCTTCCCCGGCGTGTTCCTTCAGGTCGCTCACCAGCGCGGTACGCGAGATTTTCAAGGCCGGCCCGAGCGCAAACATGAGAGTCCCGAGCAGACAAAATCCAAACGTTGCAACCAAAATTGCTGGGTTCGCTCCCGTCGACCACACCAGGTCGAACGGCATGAACTTGCGCATGGAAGCGATCAGCAGACCCGACGACCACAATCCAAGAACGAGTCCGCCCGCGCCGCCGAGCAGCGCCAGCACAAAACCTTCGGTCAGAAGCTGGCGCACGATGCGCCAACGACTGCCACCGAGCGCGAGACGGATCGCGATTTCCTTGCGCCGCGCCGTGCCGCGCGCGAGCAGCATGTTGGCAAGGTTAAGGCACGCCACGAGGAGCACCACCACCGCCATCCCGAGCAACAATGGCGCGATCGATTTAACGCCGCGGTCGGAGGCAGGATTTGTGCTGAGCGAAATGCGCGACACCGGTGCGGTCAGGAACGTCTGGTTTTTCTGCTCAACCGGGTAGGCCTTTTCCAAATTGGCTGCCAGCCCCTCCAGCGCGGGCTTGGCCGCGGCCGCCGTCATCCCTGGTTTTAGCCGCGCCATGATGCGCAACTGCGTTCCGCTGCGATCCTCGATCGTGGCCTTGTTCTCCGACTGAAAATCGTTCGCCACCTGATCGTAAACGCTCATCGGCAACCAAACCTCGGGCGACAAAACCTGCAGAGTGCCGACGAACCCCGGCGGTGTGATCCCGACGATCGTGAACGGCCGGCCATTGACCAGCACCTGCGAGCCGAGCACGCCTGGATCGAGGTCGTGTTTCTGCCAGTAACTGTAACTGGCGATCGCGACCGGCGCGTTGCGGCCGGGCGTTTCCTCTTCCGGCAGAAAAGCGCGGCCTCGCGCCATCGGGACACCGAGCACGGAAAAATAATTCGAGCTGACGATGGCGGAGAAGACGCGGCGCGCATCGCCTTTCTGGCCGAGACCGATCAACGCGAGATTGAAGGTCATCGTGTCGCTGAAGACCGTGTTCTGCTCGCGGATATCGCGATAAGTCGGGTAAGAAAAACCGCGAAATTTTTTCGGATCCTTGGTGTCCTGGGAAAAAAGCTGCACCATTTCGTGCGGTCTGGCGTAAGCGGGCGGAGCGAAGAAAAGCGTATTGACCAGGCTGAACACGGCGGTGTTCGCGCCGATCCCAAGCGCAAGCACAAGCACGGCCGCAATAGTGAAGCCCGGCGCCTTGATAAGCTGCCGGAACGCGAACCGAAAATCGTGGATCATATGATGCCTCTCCTGTTCGTAAGATACATCGAAGCGGCTAAATGGATTCAGAATTATACCGAACTGGCGGCAGGTGAAGCGTTAAAGCGTTACATCGTTACATCGGCAGAATGCGGACGGATTATATTCGACGCTCAACATTGCAGCGTTCATAGCTTCGTGCTCGTGCTCGCTTGTCGCGCCGTAGTCCCGCGGCTGCGGGACGAAGGCGGATGCTCGTGATCGAAATTACGAAATACAGAAAAAGCTGAGGTTCAGTCCATGCGGATATCGCTCAGGACAAGTTTTTGAATATGCATGCGGAGGCACGGCCACAGGCCCGCATTCTTCCGAATGAGAAAGCAAACTCAAGAGGAGGAAGAGCGAAATGTCGTCGCGTTGGGCGCAGACCATCCAATTTATTGCACTTTCGGTTTTCGTACTGAATGGCGGGCTGACCGCGTCGCAAATGTCACGACAGCACCGAACTGCGGCATTGGCCTCGTCGGAGTCAACGCGTTCGCCTCGACCGACTTTTGATGCTTCGCCCCTGTATTCAATCGCCGGGCCGAACATGGGCATCGCGGGATTGTTTTCGATGGCCAAGGGCGACTTCAACCACGATGGCCATCCCGATTTCGCGGTTGTCGGATTCGCCTGCGCGAATGGCCTCAGCGATTCGGTCGCGGTTTATCTCGGTAAAGGCGACGGCACGTTCGCGGCACCTGTCGAATACGCGGCGGGAGCTTGCGCGTATCAGGTGGTGACCGGCCGGCTGCGCGGACCTAACGCGCCGGAAGATCTGGTTATTGTGAATGAAGGCTTCGGCGCGCTGGGTATCGCCATCCTGAAGGGGAATGGCGACGGTACATTTCAGGCACCGGTAACGATTTCGACCCCGTCCACACCGACTGCCGCGGTCGTGGCGGATTTCAATGGCGACGGCAAAGCCGATATCGCAGTGGCGTTGTTCGGCGGCTCAGGACAGAACGGCGGCAATTTGCAGTCGTTAGGCATTTTACTCGGCCACGGCGACGGCACTTTCGACGCCCCGGTGTTCTATCAGTCGCTCAACAATCCCTACGGTATCGAGGTGGGCGATTTCAATAACGACGGCAAGATGGACATTATCATGCGCAGTCCGGATACGCTCGAGCTTTCGTTAGGCAACGGCGACGGTACTTTTCTGCCGGGCTACGTTGTTCTGGCCGAGCCAGCGACCTTGATTTCAGTCACTCCGCCGGGGCCGATCCTCGCCGGCCTGGTATCGTTCACCATCGCTGACTTCAATGACGATGGTAACCTCGATATTGCAGCGGAGGAGGACGGCGAGCGCATCGACATCCTGCTCGGCACTGGCACGGGAACCTTCCTGCCGCCGGTCACCTATTTGAACAACCAGCACCAGACCGGTTTCGGCGGTGGCCAAATTGCGGCCGCGCAACTCACGACCAGTGGACCTGTCGATCTGGTCGTGAGCACCGGCTACGGCACAACCCTCGGGATTTTCCGCGGGAACGGCGACGGCACATTTCAATCGCCTCAGCTTTATCCGCTGCCGCAATATGACGACGAGGGGCTGATCATCGCGGACGTGAACGGCGATGGTCTGCCGGACATCATCAGCGGGACACAAGGCGGCCGCGGCGGCACTCCAAATTTCCTCACGGTGTTGCTGAACGACGGGAACGGGAGTTTCGGGACACCGCCGCCGTTGTTCTCGGTCAAATCGTTGCCGGGCGACCGTCCGGCGACTAACGCAGTCGGTATCACTCTGGCCGACCTGACGAAAAACGGAAAGCTCGATGCCGTCGTCACCGATTGGGACACGCCAATCGAACCCCTGACAAATGGCCAATTTCCGGTACCTCCGGCGATTGATCCAGCCAACCAGACGATCGACACGCACGGCACCATTTCAGTCTTGCCGGGCAACGGCGACGGAAGCTTTGCCACCGCGCAGCAATATTTTGTCGGCGGCCGACCGATTGCGGTGCAGACCGCGGAGCTCACTGGGGATGGCAAGGTCGACATCGTGGTCGTGAATGCCTTCGATAACATGCTGTCAATCCTAAAGGGAAACGGCGACCGCACTTTTCAACCCGCGATTTCGGTTCCGGTGGGCACGAATCCTACGTCGCTCGCTCTGGACGATTTCGACGGCGACGGCAAGATCGACATCGCGGTGACGAATCTGGTCGATAACACCGTCTCCGTGCTCATCAACCAAAGCACGCCCGGAACGATCAGTTTCAAGACTGCCGTGAATTATCCGGTGGGCGTTTATCCGGCCGGAGTGGTTACCGGCGACTTCAATCACGACGGCAAAGTCGATTTGGCGGTGTTGAATTCGGGCGATTTCTTCACGGTGAACGCGACGACGCTGTCGATATTGTTAGGCGACGGGCAGGGCACATTCGCGCCAGCGGCGACGCAGCAATTGTGGAAGGGTTATGGCGGCGACGCGATTGTAGCGGGCGATTTCGGGCGCGGCGAAATTGATCTGGCGGTCGCGCATTTTGGGAACGGCGAGCTGATGGTCCTGCATGGTCAAGGCAACGGCCATTTCACTGCCGGGCCAATCTACAACGTGGGCTCAGGTCCCGAAGGCATTGTCGCCGCGGATTTCAACCGCGATGGCAGGGTCGACCTGGCGGTCAACGGACTAAACGACTGCACGGTCGCACTGCTGGTTGGAAACGGCGACGGCACGTTCGTTTCCGCCGCAGAAAAGAGCGATGACGCGGCGCGACCATTCGGCTTCGCGACCTGGGGTTATCCAGCATATATCGCCGCGGGCGATCTGAACGGCGACGGCAAGCCCGAGATCGTTACCACGCATTTATTCGAAGCGGCCATCGCGGTCTTACACAACAGCACCCTGACCGCCGATGAAATCAACAAGCTCTTAAAAATTACCGCGATAACTCGCCTCGCCAACGGCCACGTCGCGCTGCAGGGGCGCGGCATCGCAAACCGAACGATTCGAATCGAAGCATCATCGGATCTCAACGGCGGGAACTTCGTTACCATTGCCTCTGTCGCGGTCGATGCAGCCGGCGCATTTCAATTTGAAGACAGCAACGCTTCGATGTTTTCGCAACGTTTTTACCGACTCGCATTTCCGTAAACCAGGTACCGGATCGGGCGGGATGCCTGGCGGCGCGTGGAAGGGTTGAAGGGGGAAGCGTTGAAGCGTTACATCGTTACATCGTTACATCGGCAGAATGCGAAGGGATTATATTCGACGCTCAACATTGCAGCGATCATACCTTCATGCTCATGCTCGAAATCAGGAATTACAGAAAAAGCTGACAGCGGAAAGCTGAAAGCTGAAATGGAGGCGGAGGTCAGGTGCGCGGGACAATCACCGTTCTGATGTGATCGCTGGATTTCGCAACCTCATCCAGTGCTGCATTGATCTGTGGAGCGTCGAGACCGACCACGCGCAGCGTGCCCTGTGGGAAACGGAGCTTTCCGCTCCGCGCGAATTCCATGAGCGAAGGCAGTTCGGATGCCAGGTGATCGGACACTCCAATAATCTCCGCTTCCTTGTTAATCAGCTCAGTATACGGAAGAACGGACATTGATTCCGCGGTTAGGCCAACGAGTGCGGCGCGGCCGAAAATCCCCAGGCATCGGACAGCCTGCCCCATCGTAATGGCCGAACCAACCAGTTCGATCGAGACGTCCACCCCTTTTCCGCTCGTTGCTTCTCGAATCTGTTGGACGGGGTCTCCCGCAGTTGCATCGATTGCAATACCTCCAAGCGCGGCGGCTGAGGCCAGTTTGGCAGGGTTGATATCGACGACATAAACCTCCTGGCAGCCGAAAGCTTTCGACAGCTGCAACGCTGAAAATCCCAATCCGCCAAAGCCGAAAATGGCAACCGAGTCGCCGCTTTGGAGACGGGTCTTGTTCAAGGCATGAAGGGCGGTAGCTGAAGAACACATCATGATTGCGCCGTGCTCGAATGGAATCTCATCCGGAAGGACGAAGACGCTTCGACCAGGTAATTTAATGAACTCGGCGTAGCCGCCGTCGCGATGTTTTCCAATCATTTGCCCTGCGCTGCAGAATTGTTCGTGACCGCGCAGGCAGAAATCACAGCGGCCGCAGCTGACCAGATAGTGCACATACACGCGGTCGCCCGGTGAGACGTGGCGGACTTCGTCGCCCACCGTTTCTACGCGTCCCGCTACTTCATGCCCGAGAGTCACGGGCAAAGGGTCGATCTTCGAAATTCCGGCGCGATAGTGCGCATCGGAGTGGCAGATGCCGCAGGCCGCTACTCGGACCAGGACGTCGGACGAGCCGATCTCTGGAAGTGCAACCTCGGCATCTTCCAGTGGTTTCCCGAGCTGCACCAGGCGGATGGATTTCATGGTTGAAGGGTTGAATCGTTACATCGTTACATCGTTACATCGTTACATCGTTAAATGGGGAGGGATTATACTCAACGCTCAATAATTCAGCGATCATACTTTCATGCTCATGCTCGCCAGTCGCGACGTAGTCCCGCGGCTGCGGGACGAAGGCGGATGCTTGTGATCGGAATTAGGTGAGGGGACGATCGGAGCAAACGCTCAACCCCGAAAGTTTTCGGGGTCGTCCACCGGCAGGCGCTCAACGCGGACGCCGAAACATCGTTAGGTAATCTAGCGTTGCGGCTGTAGGTTCAGTAAGTTTTCGCAGCGTCAATCGACCGCGGGTGCGGCCCCTTCCCTCTGCACCCCAACAAAGCGTACTAGAATTGTATATGTGCTAGATTTTTCCATTCTCACCAGTCGGCGGCAACTTTCGCGCGCAATTCGGTTATCAGCGCACGGCAAATCCGCGAGTTGCGTTTCCTTCTTCCTTCTCTTTGTCGCCGCGGCGTCGGCGCAAACCACGACATGGCATGCGGCTGACAATCCGCATGTTGTCCAGGGCACCTACACGGTTGCGGCCGGTGAAACCCTTATCATGGAGGCGGGCGTGCAGGTCCAGATCAACGACAACAGCACGCTGCAAGTGGATGGCCAGTTAATGGGCAATGGCACGGCCGCCAGTCACATTACCATCACCGGCTCGATCGGGGCGAGCACGCTAGATGTGCGCGGCACTTCGGATTTTAAGTTCACGGAAATCCGCGTGCTGATCGTTCCCGATAGTAACGGCGTGCTTCTGTTCACAGATTGTACGTTTTTCTCGGATGGCGGTGGCGGCTACATCTTTAACGGGTCGATTCTTCAGGCAGACGGCTCACATGCTCCGTATCTACAGTTCGATCGCTGCGCGTTCGTGGGGGACATGACATCCTATAACAGCGCGAGTCTCTATCTTGCCTATGCCAACGTCGTTTTGCGTAACACGACATTTACGAACGGATCTTTTTGCAGCGTCTATCCTGGTTATCTTTTTGTCGACGGCGTCAGCTCCGATCGTTCAATGCAGTTTGGTCTGGCCCTCGGATCCGACGGAGATCTTTTTCTCAATAACATCAGCGTGACGAACGCGACTAATGCTGGACTGAAGCTGGCCGGCGATACGCGCAATGGTACGAACGTGTTGCTGGGCCCGAATGTCACACTGCAAGGCAACGAGTATCCGGTTCATCTCACCATCGCGGGTTTGTATTCGGCCAGCAATATTCCGGCGACTGGCAACCGCAACAACTTGATCCACGTCAGCGAATTCGCCGGCGTGGGTGGTTATTGGCCGAAATTCGCGATCCCTTATTATAATGACGCTTCGCCGCTTACCGTCAGCGCCGGCTTGCACATTCTGCCAGGCGTAACCGTGAAAATGGCGCCGTTCTCGTATATGAACGACACCGGCTTCGGCGACGGCATGCGCGCATTTGGGACAAAAGAGGCGCCAATCACATTCGAGCGCGCCGATCCCGCTCAAGCATGGTACGACCTGCACTCGGATCGCGAAGAAGGCGGACGGATGCGTCACTCCATCGTCACCGGAAACACCGATGGCGTGAATGGCGGAGCCTGGCGCCTGGAGAATTGCGTTTTTCAAAATAATGGCATCGGCACATCGGGTGGCGCGCTGGTGAGCGGCTCGCAATACCTCAACAACACGATTGGTCACAACATCTCGGGTGGCAGTTTAAACAACGCGGCTAATCCTAACAGCTTCGAAGGAAACGGGACCGGCGTTTACTATTCGCCGGACGCGCGCAATTGCTGGTGGAATTCTCCGAGCGGGCCGACTACGCCGTCAAACCCGCATGGCACCGGGGATCCAATCGGCGATCAACAAACCGTCTTCAAGCCGTTTCTGAAGATGCGCCCAAGTTACGCCGATGCGCCACCGGAAGTTGTACTGATGCGACCAGCCTTTCAGCAAGATCCCGGGTCCAAGGTTACTCTGCGCTGGACTTCAACCGACGACGTCGGCATTGCGTCGCACAAGATTCTGTTCTCGCCCGTCGGCAACTGGCCCGGATCATTTCAAACGGTCGCGACCCTGCCCGGCACTCAACGCAGCTACGAGTGGACCGTTCCGAATATTGGTTTCACGGTCAACGGTAACGATGCGTTCATCAAGGTTGTGGCGGTGGACACGACGGGAAAAGAAAGTTTCGATGAAGCGAAAATCGTCATCCCGACAAGCAACATTGCGGGCGATGTGCAGTTTAGCATGACCGGGGGTCAAACCTTTGAGCCGGGTGAAATGATTCCTTCGGTTTTCACCACCACCGGTCTCGATCCCTACCTGACGCGAGTGGAATTTTACCTGGAAGATGTTCGCGGCGAGACGCGCAAGCTGACTGGACGCGGTCTGGGCGGTCTGCCCTTTTTTAGCACGGACACGGCGCGTTTTGTTGTGGCATTCGGAAACACGACCAATAATCGCAAATATTGGTACAGTCCCTTCTTCAAGCTCCGGCCTAACAATCGGCTGGGCGATGCGCCTCCCACGGTAACGTTGACGTCGCCGCTGCCAGGTCAGGCCTTTCCGCCGAATACCGTTATTCCAATCACCTGGAGTGCGAGTGACGATGAAGGCCTGCGCAGTTTCGACATCATAGTGTCGTACAACGCGGGACGAACGTGGCAGCCAGTCGTGAAAGATCTTCCCGGCATTGCGCGAAACTACAGTTGGCAAACTGCGCCGGGTACGGGGTATCTGGCTTCGGCTGTTCGCCTGAAGGTGATTGCCAAAGATTGGCGCTTTCAAACCTCCTCCGACGGCACCGATCGCGTTACGGTCACAAGCACGAAGATCGAAAAAGAGCCGGGCGGCGGCTACCGGATAAGTGCCATCGGATATCCTGGGACGCAATACACAATCCAGGATGCGGATGTGATGTCGCCCGGGCCGGGCTGGCGAACCCTTGGTTTGCGCGTGGCAGACGCGAACGGTACATTTTTCATCATCGACAATCCTTCTGCCGGAACGATTCGTCGCTTCTACCGTGCGGTTATTCCATAACGCGGCTCAGTTCTCGAAATTCAACGAGAGCGTCCGCCTGGCAGCAAGTCAGACGCCTTCGCGCGAAGCCACGGCGAGCCAGGAAGGTCGGATGAATTGAACTTTGCTCACACGTCGCGTTCGGATTAACTAAGAAACTGACCACTGACTTCTGACCATGCCTGGCCTGTTTGATCCGCTCGCGATTCGAGATCTGACGTTTGCCAATCGGGTATTCGTCTCGCCGATGTGTCAGTATTCGAGCCAGGACGGATACGCTAATGACTGGCATTTCGTTCATCTCGGCAGCCGTGCAGTCGGTGGTGCCGGATTAGTACTTACTGAGGCAACGGCCGTTCTTCCCGAGGGGCGCATCAGTCCCGAGGACCTCGGCATTTGGGCCGACGGACACATCGAGATGCTGGCTCGAATCGTCGGTTTCATTCATGAACAAGGGAGCATAGCCGGAATGCAGCTAGCCCATGCCGGCCGTAAGGCGAGCACACGCCGGCCATGGGAAGGTCAGGGCCAAATTCCCGAAGCGGAAGGAGGTTGGAAAAAGGTCGCGGCCCCAAGCGCATTAGCATTCGCCGAAAATTATCCGATGCCGCAGGCGCTCACACCTGATGGCATTCAGATAGTAGTCGCCGCTTTTGCCGCAGCCGCGCGGCGCGCCTGCCAGGCTGGCTTCCGCGTCCTGGAGATTCATGCTGCGCACGGCTACCTGATTCACGAGTTTCTGTCGCCTCTTAGTAATAAGCGCGAGGACGATTACGGAGGTTCTTTCGAAAATCGAACCCGACTTTGCCGTGAGATTGTTAAAGCCGTTCGATCCGAGTGGCCGAAGGAATTGCCGTTATTCCTGCGCATCTCTGCGACGGATTGGATCGATGGCGGGTGGAATGTTGAAGAGTCGGTCAAACTCGCGGGGCTACTGAAGCCAATGGGAGTTGATCTCATCGATTGTTCTTCCGGCGGTAACGTGCCACACGCGGAAATTCCGGTTGGTCCCGGTTACCAGGTGGCCTTTGCCGAACGTATCCGCCGCGAAGCCGAAATCATGACGGGTGCGGTCGGAATGATCACTTCTCCGGTTCAAGCGGAGCACATCATTCGGACGGAACAGGCGGATACAGTGATCATGGCGCGTGAGTTTTTGCGCGATCCGTACTGGGCATTACGAGCAGCTCGGGAACTTGACCGGCCAATCGCCTGGCCTGTCCAATATCTCCGGGCGGCCCCGAAAGGTGCGCAACCCCGGGTGCCAGTAAATCTGAAGAGTTTCGAATCGTGCTTCGAAGAACAACACGGTGTGCCAAAACGTTGAGCCTCCGCGTTGACACTCGTTAGGCTGCGCAAAGTTCGTGTGCGGCTGCGATGGCAACTGCCGACGCATTCTCGTTTGGTCTGCCCCTACTCGTTCTCGTAGGGTTTGGCCCACTCGGGCACGGGCCCGCCGGTGGCCTTGACGCTCTCGATGAGTTTTCCGGTCGCCGCATCGTGCAATTCGATGTCGGCGGGGCCGTGGGACCCGCGCGTGACCAGGAGGAGTTGGCCTCCGTCGGCAGAGAAATCCCATTTCTCTATGTAAACCTTCCCGCTCTTGATTTGCGCGATCACTTTGCCTTGCCGGCACAGAACCAATGTTCCATTCGGGCGCATTTTGTCGGCGCTATTAACCGAAACTTCAGGTCCGTGCACGGTCCAGCCGACGGTTCCGTCGGGTCCAACCCGGGCCAACGAGCTGTTGCCCTTCGAGGAAGCGCGATTGGAAAAGTGGCCAAGGAAATGGAGCGTTGGAGCGTTACATCGACAAAGTGAAAACTGAAAACTGAATGGAGTGAACGGGATTCGCGACATAGAAGGTTAAGTGACGAGGGTAGGAGCGAGTGAGCCCGGGCAGCGAACGAGTTTCAAAGCTGAAATGGAAGGGGAAACCAGCGGCCGTTCGTAATCGTGCTCGTGTTCAGGTGACTGCTTACGAGTCGGCGTCACAAGTCGGCCGTTGCGCGTCGAAATATGGACATCGACCAGGGTTTTTGCTACAGGACCGGGCATGGCGGGGAAAGGTTATCGTAAGAAATCGTCGAAGCGGTCGCGCACTGCCCGACAGAGTAAGGCTTACTATGGCTGGGTTCCGGATCTTCCCGATCATCGCGATTCCCACTATGCAGTGCCCCGCAAATTGCGGCGCGCTTTGCCTTCGCGGGTCGATCTCAGAACGAATTGCCCGCCAATTTATAATCAAGGCAATCTCCACAGCTGTACGGCACATGCGATTGCCGCGGCCATTCAGTTCGACAAGATGAAGCAAGAGCGGCCGGAGAACTTCGTGCCGTCTCGCCTTTTCATTTATTACAATGAACGCGCGATGGAACGCTCCATTTATTCCGATAGCGGCGCGCAAATCCGCAGTGGCATTAAAACAGTCGCAAAGCGCGGTGTCTGCCACGAGCGCTTATGGCCGTACCGCGCGCGTAAATTTCGCCAGAAACCGCGACGAAAATGTTACGCCGAAGCAGTGAAGCATCCCAGCCTGACCTACCACCGCGTCCGGCGGACGCTGCCCGAGATGAAAGCTTGTCTCGCTTCCGGCTATCCATTCATTTTCGGGTTCACGGTTTACGAGAGCTTCCATTCGAAAAAAGTCACGCACACCGGTCGCGCGGCAATGCCACTTCGGCGCGAGAAGTGCCGTGGTGGGCACGCCGTTCTCGCCGTGGGTTATGAAGACGCGCAACGTCGCTTCATTGTGCGCAACTCGTGGGGCGGCAAGTGGGGGATGCGAGGCTATTTCACTCTGCCTTACGATTATTTCACCAACCACCATCTCTCAGAAGATTTTTGGACGATCCGGGTGGTGAACTAATGGAAGTGCGCCTCGATCCGTAATTGCTTGCACCTTACGACGGATCCGCGCACTCTCGCCCAATCACGAACGAAAGGAGTAATTATGGCAAAGAAAAAAAAGGCAGCGAAGACGGCTAAGAAAAGCGGCAGTAAATCGAAGCGGCGCGGGGGCAAAAAGTTTGGCGATAGCGGCCCGAGGCAGTAAAGGACGTAACCGCGGAGAAAGAGAGAACCGCAGCGGGAAGACGCCGGTGCTTGCCCTGGGCGTACCTGCGGTCGATTATTGAGTTCGTCCTGCAGCGCGCTGGCCAATACTCGAAATGGTTGTCGGCAGGCGATTTCCTAGCCGGGCCGCCTTGCGATGGATAATGATCTTCAACCAAAAGCCGAACTGGAGATTGCTCACGTTCTGTTCGTCGACATCGTGGGCTATTCCAAGCGTTTGATTAACGAGCAGGCGGCCGTCGTGGCCGAGCTAAATCAACTCGTTAGGGAAACTCCCCATTTTCGGTCGGCCGAAGCGGCCGGAAAGTTAATTCGTATTCCAACGGGAGATGGCATGGCCCTGGTGTTTTCAAATACGCCGGAAGCGCCGGTGCAATGCGCCCTCGAGATATGCGAAGCCCTGCGTGGCCATCCGGACATTCATGTGCGCATGGGAATACACAGCGGGCCGGTCGATCCGGTACCGGACGTGAATGATCGGCCAAGCGTCGCCGGCGCCGGCATTAATATTGCCCAGCGTATAATGGATTGCGCAGACGCCGGTCATATTCTGCTTTCAAAACGGGTCGCCGAAGACCTGTCGCAATACGGACACTGGCAGACCAGGCTACACGACTTGGGAGAAATCGAAATGAAGCACGGGCTGATCGTCTCTGTTGTCAATCTTCACGGCGACGGCTTTGGAAACTCCACCGTGCCCAGTCGAATGGAGCAGTTTCGGCAGCGTTCCCGCCGTCGCAGTGAAAAGGCGCTCTGGCGAACCGGAACATTCATCATGGTGGTCGCTCTCGCTGCTTTAGGATGGTTTATTTACAATGCGGCCAGGGCGCCGAGGCGAATTGGTCGCGATCTGGCGGGTGCGAAGAGCATCGCCGTCCTGCCGTTTGATAACCTCAGCGATGACAAACAAAACAGCTACTTTGCCGACGGCATTCAGGATGATATTCTGACGGCGCTTTCCAAAATCGCCGATCTCAAGGTTATCAGTCGCAGCTCCGTCATGCGATATCGGGACAAAAAGCGGAACCTTCGAGAGATTGCGGGGGACTTGGATGTCGCGAATATCCTGGAAGGGAGCGTCCGTCGCATCGGAGACGAAATTCGTGTCACCGCGCAATTGATCGAGGCGCGCACCGATACACATCTCTGGGCTGAGCACTACGACCGGAAAACATCGGATGTTTTTGCAATTCAAAGCGAGGTCGCGGAAAACATTGCCACACAATTACGGGCCACTCTCTCCCCGGCGGAAAAGGCGGCCATTTCCGTGCGCCCAACCGGCGACTTGGAAGCGTTTGACCTTTTTCTGCAAGCCAAAGATCTGATCAGGACCGCCCAAGACACGGCCAACGCGAAGGCAACCTTACTCCGGGCGATTCGCTTGCTCGACGAGGCAATCGCTCGGGACGGCAAGTTTGCCCTGGCTTACTGCTGGGCGGCAGTCGCACACGACAATCTGTACTGGTTCGACTACGATCATGCGGCAGCTCGATTAGAACTGGCCGAGTCTTGCGTCCGGCAAGCCCTCCAGCTCGCGCCTGATCTGGGTGAGGCGCACCTCGCGCAGGCGCTCGTCTTTTACCACGGCCATCGCGATTATGCCCGGGCTCGCCAGCAACTCGCGATTGCCCAGCGGAGCATACCGAATAATGCCGAAGTCTGTTCGCTGAGCGGATATATCGACCGGCGCGAGGGAAAATGGGACGATAGTTTGCGAAACTTGCAGCGTGCGGCCGAACTGGATCCGCGAAATTTCAAAGTGTTGGGCGACCTTTCCGTTCTGTATGACCTTCTTCGCCGCTACGATGACAAGGAACAATTGTTTGACCGCGCGATCGCAATCAATCCGGTCCAAACGAGCTATTGGCAACTGCTTCGGGCCGAGACCGAGTTGGAGAAAGGCAACCTGCCGAAGGCTCGTCAACTGTTCGATCAACTTCCGGCAGAATATGATCCCGATGGATCAGCCACCGCCGCTCGGATAAACCTGTTCTTGTATGAACGAAACAACGAAGCGGCGCAAGCGGCGCTCGATGCGTGCAAGCATGAGGGATTAACTGACGGCACTGGTTCATTACTGCCACGCAGTTTTTTTGGCGGCCAGATCTCGCGCGCACGGGGTGATCGGTCGAAAGCAATCGCGGCTTTCAACATTGCTCGCGACGAAATTGGACAAAAGTTGCGCGATGATCCGGACAATGGCCTTCTGCGTGGAATCCTGTGTGTGATCAACGCCGGGTTGGGACGAAAGGAGGAAGCTCTGTCCGAAGGCAACCGCGCGGTTGAGCTCCGCCCGATCAATAAAGATGCCGTGGATGGTCCCGTCGCGTTGACGCGTCTGGCCATGGCTTACGCCTGGCTGGGCGACAACGATGCGGCGATCGAACGATTAACGTATCTGGCCAAGACTCCGAGCGGTCCCGATTACGGGCAACTCAAGTTCGATCCCGCATGGGCCGCGCTCCGCAGCGATGCGCGCTTCGTGAAAATTGTCGACGCATTGGCGCCGAATTAGGCGCAATAGTAACAAGTAACGCGTTGTAGAGGTGCTTGTGCCAAGCACCTGTCTTTAGATTCGGTGGTTGATACCCGCCTCCGGTCGGGCTTCGGCGCGGCAGGCAACCACCGCTACAAACCTGCTCCCGAAAAAGAATTAATATAGACCGTCGACCCATTCAGCTCCCGCGCGAGGGCCGACGAGCAAAAATCCAAGCTGCGCCTCGAGACCACAACGGCGAATTAAGCCGCTTCTCCACTGGCCGTAGCGATGATTGCGTGAATGTCACTCTTGCGGTCTCGCAGGAAACCGCCGCAACGCTTGGAAAGTACCGCCGCAACTTCGGACACTATCGCGTGCGCGATTTCTTCGGGTGCTTCACTGCCGATGTCGAGTCCGGCTGGAGCAAAAAGGTTTCTGACACCTGCCTCGAAATCGAGTGGTCGATATTCGCTCAGCCGCGCCAGCAACTCCGCGTGGCGTTTTCGGGGCCCGAGCAGTCCGACGTAGCGAAGTCGGAGCGGGAGGAGGCGATCGAGCGCTAGGAGATCGCGACCGAAATTGTGAGTCATGACGAGCGCGGCGGTCTGCGCGTCCGGACGAAAATCCTCCAGAAGGTCCGAGGGATGCCCAAAGCGCTCGACAACCCATCCGAGATTTCCAGCGAACTGAACGATCGGCTCGATCTCGGGCCCGGTACCGAAGAGTAGCAGTCGTACCGGAAGCGGGATCGTATCTATTAAGGTACCGCGCCTCTCTGCTACGAGAGCATCGATGGCCAGTAGTTCGGAGCCGAGCTTGTCACCTTCAAAGGACGTACGGATTCGGCAAACTTCTCGACTCTTGAGCAGTCGACCTACGGCAGTAAGGAGATTGCCGTTCAGTCCTGCCGCAGGAAGCGGTTCGACCAGAATTTTCAACTGACCGTCGCATCCGTAAAGACGGTTGGTGTCAAACGACAGCAAGACGGACAAACCAGCGTCGATCACTTTTTTTCCCTGACGCCCGATCTCCTCCTCCAGACAGCCGCCACTCAGGACACCTAAAGTACCGCCATCCGAATCGACGAGAAGGCGAGCGCCCGGTTTTCGATAGGTGGAGCCTTCCGTTTGAACCAGCGTGGCGAGCGCCCATCGGCGCGACGGATTTTCCGCGACACGCCGGATGATCTGTTGGAACGCTTTCATGCGTTAACTCAAGACAGAAGAGGTCAGCAGGTCTTCGATCTTCACCGGCAGTTCGCGCACGCGAACGCCCGTCGCGTGGTAGACTGCGTCCGTGATGGCGGCTGCGATGCCGGCCAGGCCGATCTCGCCGATGCCGCGCGCGCCAAGTTCGTTGATCTCTTTGTCGGGAAAGTCGACGAAATGCACGTCGAGCTTCGGAACATCAGCGTTCACCGCCACAATGTAATCGGCCAGATTGCTGTTGATCGGCGCGCCGCTCTGCTGGTCATAAGAAGTGTGCTCCAGGAGCGCCATGCCGATTCCCATCACGACCGCACCTTCGATCTGGTTGCGCCCGGCCAGCGGATTGATGATGCGGCCGGCATCGATCACAGTGACAACGCGACTGACGCGCAACCGAGCGATCTCCGGCTGCCATGTGACCTCGACGAAGTGACAGCCGAACGAATGCGTCGAGAACTTCGGCTTTTTCTCACCGAACGTTGCTTCCCCTTTGCCGCTACCTGTGACCAGGCGGAGGTTTGCGCGCTGGAGTAAATCCGCGAACGGCACGCCGCCGGCAGGGCCATTCGCCTTCACGAAAACCCGGCCGCCTTCGAAAGCCAATTCATCGGGCTTCCGCTTTTCGAACGGCGATCCGGCCGTTGTGGTTGCAACGCTCAGCAGCGACGCAATCGCATTGTCAGCGGCGGCAAAGACAGCTGGGACGAGCGATCCGGTCGCCATCGAACCGCCCGAGACCGGGCCTTCCGGGAGCGATGTATCGCCAAGTACCACTTCGACTTTGTCGAGCGGCACCCCGGTTTTATGGGAGGCAAGCTGTGCCAGGATGGTGTAGGTGCCGGTGCCGATGTCCTGGGCGCCTGACGCAACACGTGTGGTCCCGTTGTCCCGCAGCTCCACATTGGCCTCAGCGGCAAATCGGGCCGCGACCCATGCACACCCGGCCATTGCCCAGCCGAGAATCAATCCGTCGCGCTTCATCGAGCCGACCTCGGGTTTGCGTTTCGACCATCCGAACTTCTCCGCGCCGAGTTCGAGGCACTCAAGAAAATGACGTGACGAAAAAGGAATGCCTAACGATTCATCGATTTTTGGTTCGTTCAGGACGCGAAGCCGAACCGGATCGATTTTGAGCTGGTCGGCCAGTTCGTTCAACGCGGACTCGGTCGCGTAGAGTCCCGGCACGGCCCCCGGACCACGCATGTCGGACGGTGTGCCGATGTTGCGTTTGGCGCGTCCGAACTTTACCCGGAGGTTCGGCACACTGTAATGGAACGCCGTCGCTTCACCGCAATTCTCGTGGTAGTCGTCGAGTATCGACCTGTGATAAACGTAATCGTGCTGGAGCGAAACGAGCTTGCCGTCAGTGCTAGCGCCAAGGCGCACACGTTGCTGGGTGCGCGCGCGATGACCGACTGATTGAAACATCATCTTTCGGCTGAGCACGAGCTTGACTGGCTTGCCAAGCTGTCGCGCTGCCGCGGCTGCGAGCGCGCAATGCGTCCACGGCCATAACTTGCTGCCGAAACCCGAGCCCACGAACTTGGTGATGACGCGGACGTTCTCTTTCGGCAAACCGAACATTTGTGCGAGTACGCCCCGCATGTTGAAAATCGCCTGCGATTCCTCGTAGATGGTCAACCTATCGCCATCCCACATGGCGGTCGTCCCCTGCAGCTCGATCGGGTTGTGCGTCTCGGCCGGCGTGACATAGGTTTGGTCGAGCTTCACCGGCGCGCTCGCGAAAGCGGCGTCCGGGTCGCCACGCTCGCTCTGCAAGCGCTTCTCCGGACCGTAGCTGGTGGGAACCGTTTCCGGGTCGTCATCGGCTTTGAGATCGCTTTCGACGTTCGGCTTGTTCTTGTCGTAGGTTATGCGGACCGCATCGGCGGCGCCTTTGGCCGCTTCGAAAGTGTCTGCCACGGCGAGCGCGATGTATTGGCCATAGTAGCGAACGACATCGTCCTCGAACGGCGGGCGCCGCTCTACACAGATGCCTTCCATCCCTTTTCCCATGACGGAGCGGAAGATCTTTCCGATGTTCGCGCGATGAAGAATTGCTCGCACGGCCGGCATCTTCTCCGCCACTGCCGTGTCGAGTTTTTGAATTTTGCCGCTTGCGATCGTCGCGTCGACTGGAACCGCGTACAACATCCCGGGAAAGTGGAAGTCGGACGCGTACTGTGCCGTGCCACTCACCTTCAATGGACCGTCGATGCGCGGCTGGGGTTTCCCGATTACCGATGTCTGTGCGCTTTCAGGCATGAATAAACGTCCGATTACCCGTTAGGCAGTTTGGGTTGCGAGCTTCAGCGCGTGAACGAGGCAGCGTTTGGCCAGCTCGACCTTGAAGCCATTTTCGCTCTGCGGCTTCGCGCCACGCAGCGCCGCCTCCGCCGTTTTTCGAAACATGTCCTCTGTTGCCATTTGGCCTGTTAGTTCCTGTTCGGCCTCGGTCGACCTCCAAGGCTTCGTTCCCACTCCACCGAGCGCAATGCGCGCGCGCGTCACTTTTCCACTCGCCACCGTCACCACCACCGCGGCGGAGGCGAGCGCAAATTCGTAGGAGGCGCGGTCGCGCAATTTCAAATAAAGAGAGCGGCTGCCAGGCGCGGGCGGCGGAAGCGTGACGTGTGTAATCAGATCGCCCGGCTCCAGCACGGTCTCACGGTGCGGCGTGTTTCCGGGCAAGACGTGGAAGTCCGCAATCGGAATGCTCCGCTCGCCCTTAGTCCCGCGGACGTGAATGGTCGCTTCGAGGGCGGCCATGGCCACGTTCATGTCGGACGGATTACTCGCGATACACTGTTCGCTCGTGCCGAGAATGGCCAAGCTTCGGTTTGCTCCGGTAATCGCCGCGCAGCCCGTGCCAGGCTCGCGTTTGTTACACGGCATATCGGTAGATCGGAAATACATGCAGCGCGTCCGTTGCAGGAGGTTGCCCGCAGTAGTCGCCATGTTGCGAAGCTGGACCGTCGCCCCGCTCAGGATTGCTTCGGAAAGAACGGCGTAGTTCTTACGAACCATCGGGTGGTAAGCGAGATCCGAATTGCGGGCGACAGCACCAATCGTTAGGCCGCCGTCCGGAAGCGCTTCGATCTTGTCGAGCGGCAGCCGGTTGATGTCGATCACCGTCTTTGGCTGCTCGACGTTCAACTTCATCAGATCAATGAGCGTTGTGCCACCGCCAATGAAGCGAATCTCCGCTCCTTGCTGGGCAGTAGTCGCTTTCGCCGCAGTGGCAACGGCCTGAGCATTATCGCTGGCCCGCGTGAGTGCGAAAGTTTTCATCCTGCTTTCGGCGGCTTGATGTTTTGCCGAACACTCTGAATAGCCGCAACAATGTTGGGATAGGCACCGCACCGGCAAATATTGCCGCTCATGAACTCCTTCACGTCCGCGTCCTCCGATCCGCACGGCTCTTTCAAGAGCGCCACCGCCGACATGATTTGGCCCGATGTACAATAGCCACATTGGTAGGCGTCGCAGGCAACGAAGGCAGCCTGCACTGGATGCAGGTTTTCCGGCTGACCGATGCCCTCAACGGTGGTGATCTCTTCGCCGTCATGCATCGCGGCGAAACAGAGACAGGAATTCACGCGCCGGCCATTGATGTGTACGGTGCATGCGCCGCACTGGCCGTGATCGCATCCCTTTTTCGATCCGGTCAGATGTAAATGCTCTCGAAGACAATCCAGAAGAGTGGTGCGCGGATCGATCCTCAGATCGTGCTTCTTCCCATTAACACGAAGCGTGATCGGGATGGCATCCTTCGATTCTGCTGAAAGTCCTTGCTCCATATTTCCGGAACGTTGAGCCAACGTTGTAATAGCAGGTCCTGTCGTTGCCAACAAGCTGGCCATCCCCAATCGAGAGAGAAACGTGCGGCGAGTAGATTGTCCCAGCGTAAACCGCGAGTCCGCCTCAGGCCTTTCGGGATTCTCGTCTTGATGGGACATACAAACCTCCGCGCATTGAAACGTAGGTTGCGGCCTCGATCTACGGCAAGCTATTATTCAGGGGAGGGAATTATCTCTACCTCTAAAGAGAGAGGCGATCTTTTTTCTTATTGAGCTGCCAACCCAATGAATTACATGCGTCGGACATCCGGCGACGTTTTTGTTGATTACATCTCGTCGGCCATTGACTTGTTGTTTTTAGCGCGAGCTACGATGCTGTCCGGCTTGAATGAAGAAGGAATCTGAGGCGACGGGAAGCAATGGAGATTGGATTGGCGCGGTAATCCTGGCGGCCGGTGCGTCGTCGCGAATGGGCCGGCCAAAACAGCTGCTCAAGTATGGCGGACAGACCTTAGTGAGACGAGCGGCACTCGCCGCCGAGGAGGCAGGATGCAACCCGATCGTGGTAGTGACGGGTGCGCACGTAGAAGGGTTGGAGGCAGAGCTCCAGGGGCTCAACCTGCGGGAGGCGAACAACCCGGAATGGGAATCCGGCATGGGTTCATCTATCCGCGCCGGCATCGAGGCGGTTGTGAAGACGAACGACAACGTCACGGCGCTCATCCTGATGTTGTGCGATCAGCCTTTCGTCACAAGCCAGGTTCTCAGCAGGCTGATTACGGCGCGTCGTGAAACAGGTCATGAGATCGTTGCATCGAACTACGGTGAGACGGTCGGCGTACCGGCGCTTTTTGGCAGAGCATTCTTCGGGGAACTTGTTCGACTTGAAAGGGAAACCGGTGCGAAGCAAGTCATCCAAAGACACCTCGCACAAGTTCACTTGGTGCCCTTTCCGCAAGGCGAAATTGACTTGGACACGCCGGCGGATTTCGCTGGCCTCCTGTCTTCGAGTCAATCGTGAAGGTGACGGCGTCGGACGCTCCGTCAATGTTCCAGCCGCCTTCGTGATTCAGGCAGCACGATCAGATTTCGTCAACAGAGGCGCCGCCGCCGTTCCGGACGCGAGCGCACTGCGCACCAGAGGAGCAACGCGCGTTCCGAGCAGTTCGATCGCGCGCATGAGTCTGGCGTGTGGCAAGGCCGCGACGCTCATCTGGAATGTGAGACGGGAGATACCGCCTAACGAGTTGTTTACGCGCAGGATTTTTTCCGCGACGGTTTCAGGATCGCCGACAATAAGTGCTCCGGTGGGTCCGAGCAGGGCGTCGAACTGGGCGCGGGTGGCTGGCGGCCAGCCGCGTTCTCTACCGATCTCAGTAAAGCTTTTCGCATAGCCGGGAAAAAAATCGTCGGCCGCCTTGGCCGCGCTCTCGGCGACGTACCCTAACGAATGGATGCCTACCTTAAGCTGATCCGGAGAATGGCCGGCGCGCCGACCGGCTTCGCGGTAACTCTCAATGAGTGGCCGAAAACGATGTGGCTGGCCGCCGATGATCGCGACCATGAGCGGCAGCCCGAGCATGCCGGCGCGAATGAAGGAGCCGGGCGTGCCTCCAACACCGAGCCAAACCGGCAGCGGATTCTGGAGCGGGCGCGGGTAAACTCCCTGCCCGGTAAGCGCCGAGCGGTGTTTGCCTGACCAATGAACATGCGTGTTCTCGCGGATGTTCAGAAGCAGGTCGAGCTTCTCGGCGAAAAGAGAATCGTAGTCCTCAAGTTCCAGGCCGAAGAGCGGGAACGCTTCGATGAACGATCCGCGCCCGGCGACGATTTCCGCTCTCCCTTGCGAAAGCAGATCAAGCGTCGCGAATTCTTGAAATACACGCACGGGATCGGCGGCGCTCAGCACGGTGACGGCGCTCGTTAGGCGGATACGGCGTGTCCGCACGGCGGCCGCTGCGAGGAGCATTGTCGGTGCCGAATCGAGGAAGTCACGCCGATGGTGTTCCCCGATGCCAAACACATCGAGACCGACTTCGTCAGCCAGGGTAATCGCTTCGAGCAACTCGCTGAGATGTTTCGCGGGGTCGACTGCCCGGCCCGCCGCGTCAACGGTTGCCGCGACGAAACTGTCTACGCCAATCTCCATACGTTCCTTATTCTGGTGTCCTGGCTGGGACACGCTGCTGCCAGAGGCCTTCAAAGGCGGAGCGGACGCTCAGGAACACGAGGATCCAGAGCACCGTCACGACGATAGCCAGAGGCAGACCGCTCGGAAGCATTAATATGTGAATTAGCAGAATATTGACGATGATCGGAGCGAGCAGCGTCAGCGCGAGTGGGACGTAGCGATTGACCAGGAGCAGGACCGCCGAAATGATTTGGAGCAGAAATATCGGAACGAGATAGTGGGAGACAAAGAGCGCCCCGATGAACTGGCCGGCGGTTCCGGAAGGCATGGATGCGGGAATGAAGTGGAGGAAGCCGTTCAGTCCGAAGACCAGAAAGATGAAGCCAAGAAGGAAACGGGCAATGACGATAGTTGTTTTCATGGTACTATTTGCTTGATATCTATTATATTGACATCAATATAATGTTCGTCAATATAAAATTCCAATGAAGCGCAGAGCGACCACAGAGAGACCAGACACGACCGGCGTTCATGTCTGGCTTATCCTCATGAAAGCCTTCCAGGCGCTCATCCCGCACGCGGAGAAGAGCATCGCGCAGACCGAGCTGGGCGACTCTGATTTCCGCGTCCTCGAAGCGCTCCTGCACAAGGGGCCACTGCCGGTGAATACCATCGGCCCGAAGGTCTGGCTCACCCCGGGGTCGATCAGCGTGGCCGTTGATCGCCTGGTCAAGAAAGGTCTGGTTTCGCGCAAGGATCGCGCCGGCGATCGGCGAGTTCGCCAGGTTGAACTGACAGCCAAAGGACGGGCCCTAATCACTCGCGGTTTTCGGGAGCACGCCGCCGCGATGGAAAGTGCTGTCAGCGTTCTTTCAAAAAATGAGCGGCTGACGTTACTGCGGCTTTTGAAGAAGCTGGGGAAGCACGCCGCGGAAACCCGTTGATCAGGTCTGGCCAAAACGCGCGGCTATTTTCCTGCGCTCTGTCCCTCGTTTTCTGTTAGCTAATCGCTTTATGGCCGATCGTCAGATGTATCGGTTTCTATAAAATCGCGCCGTGCAGGTCGCCTGGGCCGCCGCGGCCGAATGCCCAATTATTCCGCGTTCGAAGCACCCCGGCTAATGCTGGGATGAGATTCGCATCCGTGATCTAATTAAAGGGCTGGTTCCGCGCCTAACGGTGGCGCGGATTGGGTTGGCGCGGATGCAGGAGCCTTGGTACGACGCTCTTTGAACCACATGATGATGACGTAAAACACTGGCGTGAGAAAGAGACCGAAGCCGGTGACTCCGAGCATTCCGAAGAAGACAGCCGTGCCGAGCGCTTGGCGCATTTCAGCGCCGGCGCCCGTGGCGACGGCCAGCGGAAGAACACCGAAAATGAAGGCAAAGGAAGTCATCAGGATCGGACGCAATCGGAGGCGGCAGGCTTCGACCGCGGCGGTGAAGCGATCCTTCCCATCGCGATCCTGGATCTGTTTCGCGAACTCGACGATGAGGATGGCGTTCTTACAGGCGAGGCCGACCAGCACGACAAAACCGATCTGGGTGAAGATGTTGTTCTCCATCGAGCGCAGCCAGACGCCGTAGATTGAGCTGAACAGACACATCGGGACAATCAGAATGATCGCGAGCGGCAGCAACCAGCTCTCATAAAGTGCCGAGAGCAGAAGGAAGACGAATAAAACGCAGAGTGGAAAAATGTAGGCCGCGCTGTTGCCGGCAAGCTTTTGCTGCAACGCTATCTCCGTCCAGTCGGTCGTGAAGCTAGTGGGCAGAATTTCTTTCGCGAGACGTTCAACGGCGGCAAGCGCATCACCAGTGCTCGCGCCCGGCGCGGGCTGACCGCTGAGATCGGCGGCCGGGAACATGTTGTAGTGTGTAATTTTGTCGGCGCCGCTCACTTCCTGCACGGTCGAGACGGAACCGAGCGGAACCATGCCACCCGAAGCATTCCGCGTTTTAAGCAAGCGGATGTCGTCAGGACTCAGGCGAAATTGCGAATCGGCTTGAGCCGTGACCCGGTAGGTTCGGCCGAAGAGGGTGAGATCGTTCACGTATGTGGAACCGAGATAGGTCTGAAGCGTGCCGAAGATGTTACTGAGAGGCACGTTCATGCTCTTGGCTTTGACACGGTCCACTTCGAGCCAGAGTTGCGGCACGCTGGCGCGAAAAGTCGTCAGGTTGTTGGTCAGGCCGGGCGTTTGATTCGCTTTCATCATCATGGCGAACGCTTGCGTCTGCAGTTCTTCGAGTCCGGCGTTGCCGCGATCCTGAATGAAAAGACGATAGCCACCGGCGTTGCCAATCCCGGCCACAGGCGGCGGTGGGAAGACGGCGACGAGCGCCTCGGGAATTTCGGCGCGAACGCGCGCGTTCATCTTTGCCACGATCGCGGGCATTCCCTGCTCGGCTGTTTTCCGTTCCGAGAATTCCTTGAAGGGCAGGAAGACCGCGGCCGTGTTGGTTTGATTGCCGCCGAAAAGGTTAAAGCCGGCGAATTCAACAGTGTTGAGAACACCCGGCGTTTCGCGCCCGATCTTCGTAATCTTGTCCACGACGGCCTGGGTGCGATCGAGCGACGACGCGTCGGGCAACTGTGCGTAAACGATGGCGTAGCCGCGATCCTGCGTCGGCAGAAAACCGCCCGGCACGACTTTGAAACCGAGAGCGGTCAGGCCAAGCAACCCCGCATAGATGAGCAGCACGACGATGGCCAATCGGGTAAGTCGCGCGACGGTGTTGCCGTAGGCATTCGAGCTCCACGCGAAGACCTTGTTGAATCCTTTGAAGAGCCAGCCAAGCAGGCCGTCGATCAGGCGCTGAAACGCATCCTTCGCCGCGCCGCGCGGGCGGAGGAGCAGCGAGGCGAGCGCGGGGGAAAGGGTAAGCGAGTTAAGAGCGGAGATCGCGGTCGAGACCGCGATGGTGAGCGCGAATTGCCGAAAAAATGTGCCGGTGATGCCGCTAATGAATGCGGTCGGGACAAAAACTGAGCAAAGCACGAGCGCAATTGCAACTAAAGCGCCGCCGACTTCTGTCATGGCCTTTCGCGCAGCATCGCGCGGGCTCAGACCATCTTCGATGTGGTGTTCGATGGCTTCCACCACCACGATGGCATCATCGACCACGATGCCGATCGCGAGAACAAGCCCGAAAAGCGAAACGTTGTTGATCGAGAACCCGAAAGCTTTCATCGCTGCGAACGTGCCGATTAACGAAACCGGAATGGCGATGAGTGGGATGAGCGCGGCCCGCCAGGTTTGGAGAAAAATGAGCACGACCAAAACGACGAGCGCGATTGCTTCGAAGAGCGTCTTCTGCACTTCCCGAATTGACTCGCGAACAGATACTGTCGGGTCGTAGATAATTGTGTAGTCGAGGCCGGCCGGGAATCGTTGCTTCAGCTCCTCCATCTTTTTCCGCACCGCATCGGACGTGGCCAGTGCGTTCGAGCCCGGGAGTTGAAAAATGGCGATAGCGGTGGCTGGTTTTCCTCCGAGCTGGCTGTTCACCGTGTAGTCTCGTGCCGCGAGCTCTACCCGCGCGATGTCGCGCACGCGAGTCACTTGTCCGTTCGCACCAGTCTTAACGATAATTTCACCAAACTGCTTCTCATCCGTGAGTCGGCCCTGGGTGCTCACCGTGTATTGAAATGCGGTTGCGCCTTTCGGCACCGGCGGCGCGCCGATAATACCGGCCGCGACTTGGACATTCTGCTCCTGCAGCGCTTGCACGACGTCCTGCGCCGTCAGACCGCGCGCCGCGGTCTTGTTAGGATCGAGCCATATCCGCATCGAATATTCCCGCGCACCGAAGACATTGATATCACCGACGCCATCGAGGCGCGCGAGTTCGTCGCGAATCTGCAGCAGCGCGTAATTACTGGTGAAAAGCTGATCGAGCGTTCCATCCGGCGAGACGAGGTGCACGACCATGGTGATGTCGGGCGATTGCTTTTTCGTGGTCACGCCGATGCGCTGCACTTCGAGCGGCAACAGCGGAATGGCGATCGCGACTCGGTTTTGCACCAAGACCTGTGCCGTATCGAGATTCGTACCGAGTTTGAAAGTGATACTCAGCGTCATGTTGCCGTCGCTCGTGCTTTGCGAAGACATGTAGAGCATGTTCTCAACGCCATTGACCTGCTGCTCAATTGGCGTCGCGACCGTTTCCGAGACGACTTTTGCATTGGCGCCGGGATAATTGGTCGTGACCTGGATGGTTGGCGGTGCGATCTCGGGATATTGCGCAATGGGAAGCGTCGAAAGCGCGATGACGCCGATGAGCGTGATGACGATGCTGATCACTCCGGCAAAAATCGGCCGATCGATGAAGAAATGAGGAAAGTTCATGCCAATTCGGAATGCGGAATTCGGAATGCGAAATTCGTAGCGCGATTACGACGCGCGGTCTTGATGGAGGCGACAGTCATCGCGATTAACTCATTCGCTTCTTTTTTTATCGCCGCCAGCTTGGCCGCAGTGACGAGATCGGATTCTTCGAGCAACTCGAGCCAGAACAAGGTTTCGTCGGCTTCTTCCTCGACGATCCCCATCTTGGCGATGAAATCGGCGGTCGATTTCGCGCGGCAAGCAGCACGATAATTAGCTGCGACAGATGTACCGGAACGCACAATCTGCGACGCAAGTGCGCGACCGGCCATCGTCTTCGGCAGCGCGTCGACGAGTTTCAAGACCCGAAGCGCGAATGCCTTCGTTCGCTTCTTCAAATCTGGCTCATTCCGAATTCCGCATTCCGAATTCCGCATTTGCATCACTTCTCCTCAACGGGCGTGACGTGCATACCTGACTGCACCAGTTGCAGACGGGTGGAAACCACCTTCTCGCCGTCCTTCAGCCCGCTCTTCACGATCCGTTTGCCTTCGAAAAGGCCGCCGGTCTCGAGAGTGCGGCGCTCCAGAGTATTATCGGGTTTCACGACGAACGCGTATTTCAGGCCTTGCTGTGAGCTGATTACTTTGTCGGCGATAAGTGCGGCCCGATAGGGCGTCGCTCCGGCGACTCGCACGCGCACGAAGAAACCCGGGGTGATGAGATTAGGGTTCCAGTTTTTTAGCACTGCGCGAGCGCGGACCGTTCCCGTTCCGGGTTCGAGACGGTTGTCAACGAAGTCAATGTAACCTTCATGTGGGAAATCCGTCTCGTTGCCGAGCTCGACGAAGGCCGGGATTTTTTCCGTGCGCGCGCTCACGCGTTTGCCCTCTTCACTAAGCTTGACGTACTTCAGGATCGCATTTTCGTCAGCGTCGACTTTCGCATAAATCGGATCGACCGAGACCACTGTCGTTAGCACGCTCTCCGGGCCTTCGCCGGGTTGAACCAGGTTGCCCAGCGTGATGCGCGCATCACTCACGCGACCGTCGATTGGTGATTTGATTTGGGTAAACTCCAAATTCAACGCGGCGGAATTCTTCGCCGCTTCCGCTGAACGCGCGGCGGCGGCCGAACCCTGGTAAGTCGCAGCCTTCTGATCAAACTCACTGGCCGAGATCGTATTCTTCGCCCGCAGCTCCTTTGCCCGATCCAGTTCGATCTGCGAAAGTTTCATCTGCGCCTGCATGCGCTCGAACTCGGCGACCGCTCGATCAAAATCGGCCTGGTAAGGGCGCGGATCGATCACGTAAAGCAGGTCGCCCTTCTTGATAATCGCGCCGGCCTCGAAATGGATCTCAGTAATATATCCGGATACGCGAGGCCGGATTTCGACCGACTCGACAGCTTCCAAACGCCCGGTGAATTCGTCCCATTCGTTCACCTCTTTCTCGATCACGGTCACGACGTTAACCGGCAACGGACCTTGCTGCGGCGCGGATGCTTTCTTGCATCCAAACTCGGCTAAAAAAAGAAGCAGGAGGCCCAGGCAGGCAAAGAGTGGTCTCATGACAGCCGCCGCATTGCCGTCCAGATCCCCTGGTCCCTCCCGAGTTTTTTGCAGTCCGCTGTGCGACCGAAATGAATTATCTTCTTCATTGCCTTTGTTTTCTGATGGAGGCGTTGGTTATGCCAAGTATCGTGTGCAGCGCAATTCCATTCCGCTTCGCGGCATTTGTCACGTCACGTTTTCGTGAACTTTGAGTGGGTTGAAAGTTCGGTTCCACCCGTTGTCGAAGTTGAAGATCGACATGTTGAGGACAAGCAGCGGGTCGTGCATTCGCCGGCGGCGCGAGAACATTTCCCGCCCTTTGCCCGCAAAGCTGCGTTGCGGAGCTTTTATCCTTGTTTCTCGTTGTCTACGAAATTGACCACTGTCTCTCGTGTCTCTTGAGTTCATCCGTTCTGTCTCTTCGTTAGTCACTCGCGACCGCTCGCACCTCCAAAGCTTGGAGGGTTTCAGTCGTTAAAAACCCGGTTACTCGCAGGCCGTGGTTGGTTTGATAGCGGGCGATGGCGCGACGCATTTCCGGTCCGAGGATGCCGTCGATTTCACCCCGGTAATAGCCTTGGCGGGCAAGTCGTTCCTGCGCTACGGCAACGGTTGAGTCTGAGTCGTTGTATTGGTCGGCGGATCCGTTCTGATCGTCATATTCTTCGTCTTGGTAGACGCCGGATCCATCATAGCCGGTATCGTAGCCGTAGGGATCCGCGTAATAATCAGAGGCGTAGTAGTCGTACGGATACCAATACGGCCATGGATAAAAGCCGAAGTCGAAGATGACCCAGGAGCCGTCGATGAAACGGCAATGATGTCCCTGCCACCTATGGTCGCGGCTTCGGTCCCAATCACGATGCCAATTGGCTGAATGCTGCGCGACGACGTGATTTCGCCAGTTCGTCGGGAGACTGTTTCTACTCCGAACCTGGCCTGCGCCAGCTCCGTCGCGTCGCGAATTGGCATTCGTCCGATTTCCTCCATTCGAGAATCGGGGAAGACGATCGGCGCGATTGATATTTGGGCGGTTGAACTGAGGCGCTCGGATCGACGCGCCATTGTTCGAATTGACATAATAATGCTGACGAAACGCCATTGACGATGACAACTGCCGGCTGACCGGCGAAAAGCGTTGGCCCGAATAAATCGTCCGGGCGCTGCCGAAATTTCGCGTCGGCATGGAGTGGAAAGATGAAGCGGAGTAGCCGCCTCGCGCCGGTGCGGGACCGGATGCGGCGGCGTGTCCGCTGCCTCCGTGTCCACCGCCTCCGTGTTGGCCGCCAGCTTGCGCTTGCGTGATCAAAGATGCGCTGGCAAGAAGCGCGACCCAATAGAGTTTAGTTTTCATGATTTGAATTTCCTTTGTGTGCGGGCTTTTGAATCATTCGGTTCATCGGACCAGTGAGGGTATGGGCCTAGCAGCGCCGATTTAGCAATCCGCATAGGCGAGAGCCGGCTGATAATTTTCGATTTCGGTGAAAGCGTGTGGCGTTGGGACGTCGTCATGTCTCGTGTTAGCCGGTTGCAGCCCGAGCTTGGCGATGTGCGCTTCGACAAGGTCGGGCAAAAACAAATGCGGAAACGACAACTCCCACGCGTTTGCCTCCTCCTCGTCGAGGATGATGCGGATGAGGTCACGCAGGTCGGGATAGGCCTGCTCGTAATCACGTTGCAGACGGTTTTTTAGTCGTGAAACCGCGCCGGTTAACATCTGGAGGAAAACGGTGCCTGTTTCTGGTTGGTGGTTAGTTTGCATGTGGGTTGATTCCTTTGGCCTTATATTTGACTAGTCGTCTATAAAATTGGTAAAAAAAAGGGGAAAGTTAAGAAGCGCCAGCCGGTACGTGTTTTACGCCTAAAACGTCCTTCGCTACGTCCTTGAAATCGCGGAGCAACCCGACGTCGTTTTGAATTCGCGCCTGGGTGAGCGTGCCATGATAGCAAGCGAAGAGCATCTTCGCTTTCGCTTCCGGGTCGGGTGCCTCAATCAATCCTTGCGCATGGGCGTCCCGAATCGCCGACTCGAAATACTTTACCTTGCTATCCAGGATGCGGTCGACGGTATCGCGCACGACCTGGTCCTGCGTGCCCACTTCGCTGCCGATGGTTAAGAGGGGGCATCCGAGGATGGAGCCGCACGTCTTTTGCAGTTCGGCCAGACGGTCATGCACGTAATCGAAATAGCGGTCGAATCGCTCCAGCGGAGGAATCGTCGAGGAAAACATCCTATCCATGTCGGCTTTTCGTTTGTTCCAGTCCGCTTCCAGCGTCGCGGCCGTGAGTTGTGACTTCGACTTGAAGAAATAGTAAAAGCTTCCTTTTTTCGCGCCGGCACGCTCGCAAATCGCATCGACCGAAGTGGCGCCGTAACTATTCTCCCAGATCAATTCCATCGCCGCGTCGGTCAGGCGCTCTTTCATGTCACTTACTCTTGGCATGACACACCCTTGCCCGACTAGACCAATCGGTCAACTATCTTTTTTAAAAATTTCACGCCAGTTTCTCTCCTTGACAGCTTAGGAGGGTTCGGGCTAATCTCCTAATCAACTTAGGGGAAAGTATGAATGACCAGGCCGAACTTCTTCCGGGCACACTTGATCTTCTCATTCTGAAAGCCGTTTCTCTCGGGCCTCTGCATGGCTACGGCGTTCTCTTGCGCATCGGGCAAATCTCCAAACAAGCGTTGCTTATCGAGCAGGGAGCCCTCTATCCCGCGCTCTTCCGTCTCGTGCGTCAGGGACTCTTGACGGCACGCTGGGGTACATCGGAAAACAATCGTCGCGCCAAATTTTACGAACTCACTTCAATGGGACGCAAACGCCTGCGCGAGGAAACGGATGGATGGAACCGCCTGGTCACAGCCATCGCTTCCGCCCTTGCCGCAAGGCCGCAGGAGATATGACAAGCTACCTGCGCTCGCTTGTCGCCAGGTTTTTCCATCGGTCTCAAACCGAAGACGATATGGAAGAGGAGCTTCGCTCACACATCCAGTGCCGCGTTGATGATCTGGAACGCTCCGGGCTCGGCCGCGGAGAAGCGGAGCGCCGCGCGCGCATCGAGTTCGGAAGCCATGAGCGGTTCAAAGAGGAATGCCGCGAAGCGATCGCCGGGAATTTCTTCGACACTCTTATACAGGATGTACGCTTCAGCCTCCGCATGTTGCGCAAGTCGCCGGGCTTCACCGCCATCGCCGTCTTGACGATTGCGTTGGGCATCGGAGCTACGACCGCGATTTTCAGCGTCTTCGATGCCACGTTGTTGCATCCGCTGCCTTACCCACAACCGGAACAGCTCGTAAGCATCGAGGATGATCTCCCCGGCGTGGGCGCGCAAGATGTGGGAATGTCTGAGCCCGAGTGGCAGGACTTTCAGCATTCCGGAATTTTCGAATCCGTTTCGCCGACATGGTACGATGATAACAATCTCACAGGTTCGTCGAAACCCGCGCGCGTCAGCCTGCTGATCGTCGCGCCGGATTATTTTGCGCTGCTGGGGGTAAAGCCGCAGTTGGGCCGCGCCTTCAATCCCGAAGATCATAGGCCCGGGTTTACGGAGGAAGTCGTCATCAGCGACGCCATGTGGAAGCGGGACTTCGCGAGCGATCCGCAGATCGTGGGAAAAAGCGTAAGGATGGATACCGACTTGTATCGGATCATCGGGATCATGCCGCCGGGTTTTCAGGCGCCAGGGCGAACAACCAGAGACCGCAATATTGAAATCTGGGCCGCAACCAGTTTCTACGGCGCACCGCTGGCTGACCAGCCACCGCGAAGCGGGCGCAATCTACCAACAGCAATCGCCCGCCTCAAACCCGGCCTAACGATCGCGGCGGCGCAAAGTCGGATAGACGCGCTGGTTGCATCTTTGCAGAAACAATTCCCCGGTGATTATCCAGTGCAAGCCCGGTGGACGGTGCGGTTATTACCGCTCAAAGAAACCGTGGTCGGTAATGTCCGGCAGTCACTGTTTCTTATGCTCGGCGCCGTCGGATTGGTGCTCGTTATTGGCTGCGTGAACATTGCTAATCTCATGCTCGCGCGCGCCAGCGCGAGAGGACGCGAAATGGCCATTCGCCAGGCGCTTGGGGCCGGCCGGAGGCGGCTGACGCGGCAGTTGGTGACTGAGAGTTTGTTTCTTTCCCTGCTCGGCGCGATCGCCGGCTTGGCGTTTCTTTTCTTCACGAAGGATTTTCTGGTGCAACTCATCCCGGAGAGCCTGCCGCGGCTCAATGACATATCGATTAGCTGGGGCGTTTTACTTTTCGCTCTCGGCGTCTCTCTCGTCGCCGGCGTGATTTTCGGTCTGGCTCCCGCTCTGCATGCCGGCCGGCTCGATGTTACTCATATGCTCAAACTGGAAGGGCGCGCTTTATCGGGCTCCCGGCAGCAGTCGCGGACGCGGCGCGTGCTAGTGGTGGCGGAGTTTGCCCTTTCTTTGGTGCTAATGATTACGGCGAGTCTGCTGCTGCGCAGTTTTTGGGATTTGTTGAACGTGCCCCTCGGATTCAATCCAGGGAGTGTAATGACAGTCAAGACGAGGATGCCGTATCCCAATGATCCCAAGACGGATTTGTACGGAACGGCATCACAACAGGCGCCGTTTTTCCGGGAAATTCTTCGCCGCAGCAGAACGCTGTCCGGAGTAAAAGAAGCAGCCGTTGGCGATCTGGGCGCCATTCCATTGGGGCATGATCGCAACAATCAAAACCCGCCGGTCCCGCTGATTCTCGAAGGACGCGAGGCTCAAAGCAACGGCCCTGCTTTGGTGGATGAATCAATCGTGACGCCAGAATATTTTCACTTGATGGGCATGACGCTGCAGCGCGGCCGTTTATTGAGTGACTTTGACAGCGAAAAGGCGCCTGAAGTCGCGGTGATTAATGAAGCGATGGCGCAGACGTACTGGCCAAACGAAGATCCCCTGGGAAAGCACCTGAAGGTATCTCGAAGGGCGACTTCCTGGACAACGGTGGTCGGGATTATCGCGGACGCCCGGGCCGAATCGTTGGAGGAGGCACAAGTTCCAGAAGTCTATACCAGTTTGTATCAGAGAGGAGCGCACCATCTGGCGATATTTCTGCGCGGACATTTCGACACCGCTGCCATTCCCGATGAAGTGCGCGAGCAAGTGCAATCCGTCGATCCAACGCTCCCCGTTTTCGGCGCTCAGATGCTCAACGAAACCGTCTCCGCATCGCTCGCCCAGAGGCGATTCTTGATAGAGATCGTTGCCCTGTTCGCTCTGACCGCCTTGCTGCTCGCCGGGCTTGGAATTTACGGTGTAATTTCGTACATCGTAAGCGAGCGTACACATGAGATTGGGATTCGCCTCGCCCTTGGCGCGGAGAAGAGAAGCATTCTGCAAATGGTCATGGGTCAAGGATTAGGGCTCGCCGTTGCTGGTACGGCCATTGGACTCGTAGGTGCGGCGGTCGTGTCACATCTGATGACGGGACTGCTCTACGGCGTGCGACCGACAGATCCTCTGACCTTTGCGGCTGTCGCGCTCCTGCTCATCGCTGTCGCTTTGCTTGCTTGTTATTTTCCCGCGCGGCGCGCGCTGAACATCGATCCCGTCGTAGCCCTTCGGACTGACTAGCCGAAGAGCCCCGCGCGCGAGCTTTTCCTTGCCAGTTTCCCCTACGGAATCGCCAGTCGGTAAAACTTTGTCGTCCCCGGACTGGTGTCATTGTACGAAATATTACCGGCCGAATCGGCTGTCACCGAGACCAGATTGGTAAAGCCCGCACTCGGAGTGAGTGAAGTTTGAACCTTATAGGTGTTGTTCGCCACGCCCCGGCCCTGGAGATGAATGGTATGAACGGCGGGATGTGTGATCGCGAGAATTAGGGGGAAGGTCTTGATCCAAATCACGTGGACAAAGTTCACCTGCTTTACCGCGCCTCCCGTGTAATTTAAAAGCGGTATCGAGTCGAAGGGCGATCCCATGTTGTAAATCGGCACCGCATTGATCGCGTCCATCGCGACAAGGCCTGAATTGTTGATGATACGGCCGAAAACGGTGAACCCGCCGTTCTGGGTATCAAGATTAGCGGCGTTACTGTCTGACTCGTTGAAAAACCACTGGTTCGTCGCGCTGTCCGGATTGTTGGCGAGCTTGGCCATGGCCAGGGTGCCGCGGGTGTTCGAGACGCCGAATTCGTTCGCCACCGGAGGGTCCTGCGCAATGCTAACCACCTGCATGTTGGCGAATTTGTAGCCACCGCCCTGGATGACAAAGCTGGGAACGGATCGGTGGATAAAACTGTTGTCATAGGCCCCGCGATTTACATAGCGAAGGAAGTTGGCCACGGTATTGGGAGAGACATTCTGAAGGAGCTCTACATCGATCTCGCCGAGATCGGTATGGAAGCGGGCCATCGGATCGCTCGCGCCCTGACCGAAGATGGCATGCGAACCAGCCGTCATGGCGAAAAGAAAGACAAGCCACCACGATTTCATGAGAGAAATGCAAGCGCTGGCGTGGGATGGTGATCGGGTGATTTAGTGGAGCGCATTTTCGGGAGACCATCTTTCACCAAACAGTTGGAAAATTCCACTGGATAAACGGAAAATCTGTTTACGAGTGAACATCCGGCAGGCCGGGCTCGCGCACAGACTGCTGATCGGGCTCCGGGCGTGGGCAACTCCCAGTGGATCGGATAACCTCATGTTGCTGCCGGAGCGAACAGCCTCTACCTAATCCGTGAAATCCGCGTGATCCGCGGTTAGATTAGGCCGACATGAAGAGACAACACGAATTCGCCACGCGCGCCATCCATGCCGGGCAGGAACCGGATCCTTCAACGGGCGCGATCATGACGCCGATTTATGCGACTTCCACCTACGTCCAGGAAAGCCCCGGCAAACATAAGGGTTACGATTATGCGCGTTCCATCAATCCGACACGTCTCGCGTACGAGCGTTGCATTGCCGACCTGGAAAGCGGTTCTCGCGGGTTCGCATTTGCTTCCGGGCTGGCCGCCATGTCGACCGCGCTCGAAGTGATCGATAGCGGCTCGCATGTCGTCGTCAGTGACGATCTTTACGGCGGGACGTTTCGACTTTTCAACAAAGTCCGGCGGCGCTCCGCCAATCTCGACTTCACGTTTGTCGATCTGACGGATGCGTCAGTTTTCGAGCGCGAGATCAAGAAAAACACGCGCATGGTCTGGATCGAGACGCCCAGCAATCCGCTTTTGAAAATTATCGATCTCGAAGCGATCGCCAAAACCGCGCGCGAAAAAAACATTATTTCTGTTTCCGACAACACCTTTGCCAGTCCATGGATCCAGCGCCCGATTGAATCCGGTTTCGATCTGGTCATCCATTCCGCGACCAAATATCTGAACGGCCACTCAGACATGGTGGGCGGGGTGGCTGTTGTCGGCGAAAACAAGGAGCTCGCGGACCAAATGGCATTCCTGCAGAATTCGGTAGGTGCCATCGCCGGGCCGTTCGACAGCTTTCTGGCCATGCGAAGCTTGAAAACATTGGCTCTGCGCATGGAGCGACATTGCCTCAACGCGCTCGAGATCGCGCGCTGGCTGGAAGAACAACCGCAGGTGAAGTCGGTGAGTTATCCAGGACTTAAATCGCATCCTCAACACGAGCTGGCCCGCACGCAGATGCGCGGATTTGGTGGCATGGTGACGATTGTTTTAGACACCGATCTCGCCGGGACTCGTCGCTTTCTCGAGAATACGCATCTATTTGCGCTGGCCGAAAGTCTGGGTGGAGTTGAGAGCCTGATCAATCATCCCGCGCTGATGACTCATGCTTCGGTGCCGAAGGAACAACGTGAAGCGCTCGGCGTCACCGATTCGCTCGTTAGGCTTTCTGTTGGCGTGGAGGACATTCGCGATTTGATTGACGATCTGCAATTCGCCTTTGAAGCGATTTGATTTGGTAGAGATGGCCGCCCGAGCCGTCCGTCCCGTGGCGTTTCATAGAAACGCCCTACAATTTTAAGGCGTTTCGTTTTAAGCTGCTGACTCTTTATGGGAAATACCTTCGGCCGACTCTTTCGCGTCACCACTTTTGGTGAGTCGCATGGCGGAGGCATTGGGGTCGTGATTGACGGCTGCCCCGCCCGAATCGAGCTTGCCGAATCCGACATTCAGCGCGAACTCGATCGGCGACGGCCTGGGCAAAGTAAAATCACCAGCCCAAGGAAAGAGGCGGATCGATGCGAAATTCTTTCCGGTATTTTTGAAAACAAGACGATCGGTACTCCGATCGCGATTCTGGTGCGGAACGAAGATGCACGGCCGGAAGCCTATGCGGAGATGAAGGATACTTTTCGTCCATCGCATGCTGACTTTACCTACCAGGCGAAATACGGGATTCGAAACTGGCAGGGCGGGGGACGCGCTTCGGCGCGTGAAACGATCGGGCGCGTTGCTGCCGGCGCGGTCGCCGGCAAGGTCCTGCGGACGTTTTATCCTGCAATCGATATCATTGCCTACGTCTCCGAGGTCCACGATCTCGTCGCCGCAGTCGATCGTGCGAGCGTTGAAAGGAAAGACGTAGAGGCGAACGTTGTTCGTTGTCCCGACCCGACCGTCGCCGAGACAATGATTTCCCTCGTCGAAAAAACACGAACGGAAGGCGATTCACTCGGCGGGATCATCGAATGTGTGGTGCGCAACATTCCCGCCGGTCTCGGCGAGCCCGTCTTCGACAAGCTGGAAGCCGACCTGGCCAAAGCGATGCTTAGTTTACCGGCAACGAAAGGCTTTGAGATCGGCGTCGGTTTTGCCGCATCGCGAATGCGTGGCTCTGAGCACAACGACGCTTTTGCCATGCGGGAAAACCGGATCCGAACTACGACCAACAATTCCGGCGGAGTACAGGGCGGCATCAGCAACGGCGAAGACATTTATTTTCGCGTGGCCTTTAAACCAACGGCGACGATCGCGAAGGAGCAGCAAACGGTAACTACGACAGGCCAGGAGACGAACCTGGCGGCCAGGGGCCGGCACGATCCCTGTGTTTTGCCGCGTGCCGTTCCGATGGTCGAAGCCATGTGCGCTCTGGTTTTGGCCGATCACGCCCTCCGACAACGCGCTACAAGTTTCCTTTCCACCGACGAATCATGAACACAGTCGTTTCTCAATCAGTCGGGTCGTCCGGCTGGCAACTGGTATTCATCTCGTTCGCGGTTGTTCTTGTTTTGTTTGAGATTCTGCGTGGTTGGAATCGCGGCATCGCGCGGCAGTTGGCCCGCCTGGCGGCCTTGATCGCGGCGTATTTCGTCGCCTATTTTGGTGGTAACATCGTGGTTCCGCTCGCGCGTCCGTTCTTCGACATGCCTGATCGGATTATGTCGATCGTTGCCGGGGCAATTCTGGCCCTGGCCGTTTATGTCGTCATTAACGGTCTCGGCACATTCTTTTTTCGGAAGACGAAACAACATGAATCTCTGCTTGCCCGCTTGTTTTACGGATTAGGGGGCGCGGTCGTTGGTCTGTTCTTCGGCGCCTTCCTCGTCTGGATTCTCGTCGTGGGTGTCAGATCATTGGGATCGATCGCGGATGTGCAGGTTCGGCAACAGGCCGCCAGTCAAACGAGCTCAAGTCCGGCGCGGACATTGCACGCGGTGGATGTTCGGCGCGGGTCGGTCGGGGAAACCAACGAATCTTCAGACCTGATGACCTCGCTGGCGCGACTGAAGAATTCGCTTGAACTCGGCACCGTTGGCGACCTCGTAAAAAAGACTGACCCTGTTCAATCACAAGTGTACGAAACACTCGGGAAGCTGGGGGAAGTCGTTTCTGATGCCGAAAGCGCGCAACGATTTCTCACCTTTCCGGGAGCGGAACAGCTAGCCAATAACCCGAGGATTATTGCGTTAAGAGACGATCCTGAAGTCTCGCAGTTGATTCAGCAGGGCCGCTTTCTCGATCTCTTGCAAAACCGGCGAGTGATCGACGCGCTAAACGATCCCACGTTAACGGAGGAGATAAGGAAGTTCGATTTGCGGCGCGCGCTTGATTATTCCATTCGCGAAAAAATGAAATGAATTACATCACCACCATCGGACTGGAGGTGCACGTCCAGCTGAAGACGCGGTCGAAGATGTTTTGCGAGTGTCCGGTCGAGTTTGGGGCCGAACCCAACAGCCACACCTGTCCAATTTGTCTTGGGTTGCCCGGTGCGCTGCCGGTGATGAACCATGAAGCGCTCCGCATGACCGCGCTCACCGGATTGATGTTGGGATGCGACATCGCCCCGTCCTCCAAGTTCGATCGCAAGAATTATTTTTATCCGGACATGCCGAAGAACTATCAAATTTCGCAGTACGACCTTCCGCTCTGTACCGGTGGACAAGTTTCCCTGCACGATCTTGCTTACCCCAAGGATGCCCAAAAAAGCATCGCCCATTCCGAGAAGGAGGTGCATCTAGTGCGCATCCATCTGGAGGAGGATGTGGCCAAGAGTTTTCACTTCGAAAGCAACACCGGCATCGACTTCAACCGCGCGGGCACGCCGTTGATGGAGATCGTGACGCAGCCCGAGATCAGTTCTCCGGAAGAAGCATTCGCGTTCCTGGCTTCACTGAAACAGATCCTCATTTATGGTGCCGTGAGCGACGCCGACATGGAGAAGGGGCAACTCCGCTGTGATTGCAATGTCTCAGTGCGGCCGGAAGCGCAGGCCGAACTCGGCGCCAAGATCGAGATCAAGAATATGAACTCGATCAGCGGTGTTCGGCGCGCTCTCGGTTTCGAACTACGGCGCCAGGTCGAAGCGTTGGAACGCGGTGAAAAACTGCAGCAGGAAACCCGGGGCTGGGATGACGCTGCGGGTGAAACGTTTCTCATGCGCACGAAAGAATCGGCGCATGACTACCGCTACTTTCCCGATCCTGATCTCGTCCCGGTAAAGAGCGCACAACTCCTGGAAGAAGTACGTGCGCGGCTGCCGGAACTGCCGAAAGCGAAACGTGCGCGTTTCGTCGAGGAATATGGCATCAGTCCGTACGATGCCGGAGTGCTCGCGGATGACCTTGCTCTGGCGAAATATTTCGAAACTGCCGCCAAAGGCGCAAAGAAACCGAAGCAGGTCGCGAACTGGATTCTAAACGATCTGCAAAGCGCCCTCGGCGACGCGCGAAAGACAATTAGCGATTGCCCCATCTCTCCGGAGGCACTCGATGAACTCACCAGCCTGATCGACAGCGGCAAAATTAGCGGGAAGCAGGCTAAGGAAGTGTTTGCCGAGATGTTTGCGACCGGCAAGGGGGCAGCCGTTATCGTGAAGGAAAAAGGGATCGAACAGGTGAGCGATACCGGTGCGATTGAAGCATTCTGCGATGAAGTAATTGCGGCAAATCCGAAACCGGCGGCAGACTTCAAAGCCGGCAACGCGGCCTCGCTCAATTTTTTGAAAGGCCAGGTGATGAAGTTATCGAAAGGAAAAGCCAATCCGCAGGTGGCCGGCGAAATTCTGGAACGGAAGCTGAGAGCCTGAAGAAGACGTCCAACGCTCAATAGCCTGCCCTGAGCCAAGTCGAACGGGTTCAACATCAAAGTCAGATTGTGTTTCTGTCATGTCGAGCCCTTCGGCGCTGCTCAGGATAAACTCCGTCGAGACATCTCTCATTATATCGAAAGTTGGCGCTGCATCAGATTAACAGTAAGAGATTCCTCGACTGCGCTACGCTCCGCTCGGAATGACAGTGTTAATTGCTCCGGATAAATTCAAAGGCTCGCTGAGCGCGCGTGAAGTCTCAGAGAACATCGCGCTCGGAATTCGGGACGTTTTGCCGGACGCCAAGATCGAAACCATGCCCATGGCGGACGGCGGGGAGGGGACGGCCACAGTGATCTCTGATGCTCTCGGGGGTGAATGGGTGCACTGCAAAGCGCACGATCCGATCGGACGCGTGATCGATTGCCGCTACGCGATCATCGCGCGGAGTCTTGCCGTAATCGAAATGAGCGAAGCGGCCGGTTTGCAGCGCTTGAAGGAAAATGAACGCGATCCACTGCGCACAACGACATTCGGCGTCGGCGAGATGCTGTTACATGCGGCGCGTCGTGGAGTGACTAAAATCATCGTCGGGCTGGGCGGTAGTGCGACGAATGACGGTGGATTCGGAATGGCGAGAACGTTCGGTTTTCGATTTTTTGGCGAATCAGATGTTCAATTGCGCGCCGCCATCGCGAAACTCTGTGAACTCAGGCGCATCGAGAAACCCAGGACTCTCTCTTTGCCGTCCATCGTCGGCGCCGCGGATGTGACAATTCCGTTGCTCGGAAAACGTGGCGCGACCGAAACCTTCGGTCCGCAAAAAGGGGCGACCCGACAAAAGCTCGACATCCTGGAACGCGCTCTAACGAGGCTGGCGGATGTGGCGGAAAAAGAATTCCGTTTTGACCATCGCAATCATTTCGGCGCGGGGGCGGCTGGCGGGCTTGGGTTTGGATTGCTGACTTTCGCCGGAGCTGTTCTCAAACCAGGCTTTGACGTCGTCGCCGAGGCGGTCGGACTCGAATCGAAGATGAAAGACGCGGATGTCGTCATTACCGGCGAGGGGGCATTGGATCTCCAGACGCTCGAGGGAAAAGTGCCCGCGGGTGTCGCGCGGCTCGCACGAAAACTGGGCAAGCGCGTTTTCGCCATTCCGGGGCGCGCATCGGAAGAGCGCGAGGTGCGCGAATTATTTCAAGGCGTTGTTCCGCTAGTCGAAGCCGGCATCAGCGAACGGCAGGCCATCGCGGATATCCCTGTCCTGTTGCGTAAAAGAGCGTCAACCCTGGCCAGGGATTTTCTGGTGGATGGCGGTGCAAGGTAAGCGGTGCGTCCACCAGGGTTCGGCCCAGGGTCCGGAATGAAGGCAGCCGCCGATAAACGCGCTCTCGGAAATGAGCGATCCTGCCGCACGGCAATTGCTGCAAACCCTCACGCAGGACCCGGATCCGGGAATTCGCCAGGGTGCCTTCGACGCCATCGAGCCGGCGGAAAGTCCTCCATGGTTTATTTTGAAGCACTCTGAAATATCGTGCCGGGAACGGCTAAACAGGATGCTTCTGACAAAATGAGATTTTCTTCTTCCTCCGCGTGATCGATGATCAGCCCGTTCATGGACCATCTCCCCCCGCAAGGCGTCACTCCGTTTGTCTTCTCCGATCCGGCCGGAAAACGCTGGCCGCGATTACGCCTCATTCTGCTGCTTGCCGGCATTCTTTTGCTCTTCGGCACGATCGTTTTTGTGCAGACGCTGTTTGTTACCCCACAGATGCGCGTGCCATTTTCTTTACGGCAATTGAAAGGCCAGCTGCGGTCTCTGCAAAAACAGAATCCGGCCGGACAAGTCGCGTCGAGTTCGTTGCTCTGGCAAAAGTTCGGGGCCGCGCGGCAGGCGGCCAGGAAACTGGCAATGTCGACCCCGGCACCGACGCCGCGATTGCGTAAAAAATCGCCGGATAATGAGGTGCGATTGGCCTTTTACACGAACGGCGACCCTTACAGTTATGCTTCGCTGGAGCAACATGCCGCTCAAATTACGCATGTTTGCCCTGAGTGGATGTCGGTTATTAACGGCATGGGCGATCTGCAGATCGACGCCGACAATCGGATCCCAAAGCTGGCGGCGAACAAAGGTATGGCATTGATGCCACTGCTGACCAACCGCGTGGGAGACGCCTGGCAGCCGGAAGCAATTGAAAATCTCGCGCACGGTCCGCGGGAGCGGCAGGACATCTTCTTTAACAAGGTCCTCGGCGTTTTGCGCAATGCCAAAGCCGCCGGGGTGGTGGTGGATTGGGAGCAGATCGATCCCGCCTACAAGAAAGATCTCGCTGCTTTTATCGACCGGTTTACCGATGTGCTGCACGAAGATGACAAGCAGCTTTGGCTATGCGTGCAGCCCGGACAGGAACTCGACTATATCGATTTCGATAACCTCGTCGATCACGTCGATCGCTTCGTCGCCTTGCTGTTCGATGAGACTTCCGACATCGATCCCGCCGGACCGCTGGGCTCGCGCTCGTGGTTTGAAGGTTGGCTCCATGTGTTACTCGAAGACACCGATGCCAAGCAGTGGATTGTCAGCCTGGGAAGCTACGGTTACGACTGGACGGATGGGGCGAAGAAGGCGGAGTTGATCAGTTTTCCGGAAGCGATGAGTCGCGGGAGCAGTGCCGAGATCGAGTCCGCTACCGTTGGCGCGCCGGATTACAATCCGATGTTTTATTACACGGATTCGGGCCGGGTGCACACCGTCTGGTTTTTGGATGTTGTGACTTTCCTCAATCAGGTGCGCGAAGTGCGCCGTGAAAAAGCGGGCGGGTTCGCCGTCTACCGTCTCGGCACGGAAGATCCCGCAATCTGGGACGCGCTCAATGTTTCTCCTGATTTCAAGATCGACAAGCCAACGCGGCAAGCGCTCGAAGTTCTGGAAGGCACCGATACGATTACCGATGTCGGTGAAGGTGAGATTGTGACTGTCGATGAAACTCGCTTCGATGGAACGCGAACACTGGCAGTGGACCCTGACGGTTACCTGACCGCGAACTACACGAAGTTCCCGCAGTTTCCGACCCTTTATCACCAGGGCGCGGGCGGGGAACATCAGGTCACGCTCACATTCGATGACGGGCCCGATCCGGAATGGACGCCGCGAATCCTCGATATTTTGAAATCGGCCAACGTTAAAGCGGCCTTCTTTATCGTGGGCACGAATGCGGAACACTATCCCAACCTGGTTAGGCGAATTGTCGCCGAAGGCCATGAGATTGGGAACCACACCTATTATCATCCCAACCTGGCGTTATGCTGGCCGGAGCACATCCGTCTCGAGCTTAACGCCACGCAGCTTCTCCTGGAAACGATCACCGGACGTGCCACGACTTTGTTCCGCCCTCCTTATGCCGCGGATACCAGTCCCAGTCAGTTGAGCGAGCTGACCCCACTCCAGATCGCACAGGATCTGAACTATCTCGTTGTCCTTGAGAACATCGATCCACAGGATTGGGCCCGACCCGGTTCGGACATCATTCTACAGCGGATCAAACAGCAGCGTCGTGACGGCAATATCATTTTGTTGCATGACGGAGGCGGCAACCGCTCGCAAACAGTCGAAGCGCTTCCGCGCATCCTCGATTGGTTGCATACGCGCGGCGATACGATTGTTCCGGTCAGTACGCTGCTGGCGACAACGCGTGACGCAATCATGCCGCCGCTCGGAAAGACCAACCAATCGCTTTCGCTCATCGTGAGCAGCACCGGTTTCCGTATCTTTCATGCCGTGCAGGAATTTCTTTGGGCTTTTATGATCGTGGCGACAGGGTTGGTAGTTGTTCGGACACTTATTGTGATCTGGCTTGCCTATCGTTTCCGTCGCCGCCCGCACACGGACTCGTTGGAGCCGGTAAGTGTCGTGATCGCCGCTTACAACGAAGGAAAAGTGATCGGTGGAACTTTGCGTGCTCTTTTATCGACCGAATACAAGGGGCCCATCGAAGTCATCGTGGTGAACGACGGATCAACGGACGAAACTGCGTCCGAAGTCGAATCCGTGGCAAAGTCGGATTCGCGTGTCCGATTGTTATCCCAGGATAATCGCGGCAAAGCACGCGCTCTTCAGCGTGGCCTGGCTGCCGCCCGGCACGTCATCATTGTCTTTATTGACGCGGATACGCAATGTCAGCCGAACACATTGCCCCGGCTGATTGAACCTTTCTCCGATCCGCGCATTGGAGCTGTTTCCGGTCATGCCAAGGTCGGCAATCTGCGCACCTTCATTGCCAAATGTCAGGCCCTCGAATATACCTGCGGTTTCAATCTCGATCGGCGCGCCTATGACCGATGGAACTGCATAACGGTTGTGCCGGGTGCGATCAGCGCGATTCGGAAAGAAGCCATCGATCAGGCAGGGGGACTTAGTTTGGAAACACTGGCCGAGGACACCGATCTCACTCTCTCGTTACACAAACAGCGACAACGCATCGTTTATGTGCCGGGTGCGATTGCCTGGACCGAAGCGCCGGAGACTGTGGCCACACTCTCCCGGCAACGCTCGCGATGGGCCTACGGAACGTTGCAATGCCTTTGGAAACATCGCGATATGGTTTTCAACTGGAACTATCGTGCATTGGGCTGGTTTAGTTTACCGAGCGTCTGGTTCTTCCAGATTATTCTCGTCGCCGTAACTCCGATGGTAGATCTGTTTTTGCTCGTTTCGCTTCCTTTCGGCGCATGGCGCGCCTTGTTGCCGTTTGTCATCACGTTTTTGTCAATGGACGTTATTCTGGCAACGCTCGCCTGTATTCTGGAGCGGGAGAACATCCTGCGGGCGTGGAGAATTCTGCCGATGCGTCTGATTTACCGGCCGATGCTGAGTTACTGCATCTGGAAAGCGATTTTGCGCGCATTCAAAGGTGCGTGGGTAAGCTGGGGCAAACTGGAGCGTACCGCGAGTGTTCCAGTGCGTGCGTAAGCCGGTCACTTCGATGTCAGGTGCCCGCCGTTCGGCGTTCGCTCTTGCCACAGTCGCAGTGTCGGTTGCGCTTGTTGTCGGATGCAAAAAGCAAGTGGCGGAAACGCGGATCGACCCGGACGGGCCGGTGGAGGTCGTCGCTCCCAGGCAAGGCGCCTACACCGGAGCTTTCATGGATTTTGGGGACGAAGAAGATGATGTCACTCTGGAGACGATTGAAGATTTCGAAACGATGGTCGGAAAACATCAGGCGGTCATCGCGTCATCAAGCTATTGGGGTGAGCAGAATTTTCCGACGGCCAATTTGAACGTCATCTGGCGACACGGCTCACTGCCGCTGGTCTTTTGGTCGCCCTGGGACAAACCGTACGTGCAGAATCGCGGTCCGGACCGTTTTGGCCTGAACACCATTCTTGCCGGCCAATGGGACTCATACATCGACTCATGGGCGAATAGTGCGCGAGAATTTGGTCACCCCATGATTGTGGCCTTTGGCGTGGAAATGAATGGCAACTGGTTTCCTTGGTCCGGGGCGTTTTATGGCGGCGAAGATTGGGACGACGAGGCAAACGACTGGAAGGGGCCGGCCCTGTTCAAGCGGGCCTATCGCTACGTGGTCGATCGGGTGCGGGCTCGCGGAGCGACCAATATCAAATGGATGTTTCACACAAATAATTATTCCTATCCGCTCGATACCTGGAATTTTGCGCCCGCTTATTATCCCGGAGCCGATTATGTCGACTGGTTAGGCTTGAGTGTTTACGGCCAGCAGTTCAAGGACGAACCCTGGGCAAATATTCCGTCGTTAGTCGATTGGCCTTATCAGGAGATGTGCGCGCTGGACCCAAACAAACCAATCATGATTGCGGAATGGGCGACGGGGGAGTTTCCACATTCCGGCAACAAAGGAACCTGGATAAAAGAGGGACTCGACTTGTTCCGAAGCCGTTATCCGCGCGTGAAGGCGGCGGTCTACTGGCACGAGCGATGGCAAAATGTGGATGATTCCTACAGCAATCTGCGGGTGAATTCATCCGTCGAATCCCTCGCCGCGTATCGCGAGGGAGTTGCTCATCCCGATTGGCTGGGCGACTTGATTCTGCGCGCCCTGCCGAAATCAAAATAATTGTAGGCCGTCTGTGTCAGACGGCGACGCAAAGGTGGCGTTTCACAGAAACGCGCCGCGTTAGTGTTTTTCGGGCTCCTGTTTCCTGGCCGGCGGCGCTTTTTTTTGCAGGTCCAGAATGATTTTCCAATCACCGGCATTGTCGGTTTGCCAAACCCTCAGGTAATGACCCGACTCGACGCTCTCATCCGCTTGCGCGGAATAGGAGCCGTAGCGATAAGCGAGATCTCCCGAACGGCTGATGCCACGACCCGATTCGTTGCAGGACATCCTGCCATGATCGGTGGCGAGAAGTTTTCCGGCAGACTCTTTGCCGGTAACAGGCAGGGCATCTTCGCGAAAGATACGAATTCCCTGGCTTGCCGCATGGAAGAGCGCTTTTCCTTTGTCCACGCTTAAGATTTTTGCGAATTCCTCTTCTGCCTTTTCCAGTCCGGACCGGAGATCGGCCTCATGGCGACTACCCTGGCTCGGCGGCGACGCGTCGACCGTCGACGAGGGCACACCGGCTGATGGATGATTGATGCCGAAATCGAGAGCAACTTTCCAGGAATTATCGGGCCGCTTCTTCCAGATGGAAACAAACTCACCAAAAGCAAAGGGTGTTTCGTCTGCGGCCGATTTTTTCATCTCCCACGGTCCGGTCGTGAGACCAAGATCCCCGGCTCTGGAAATCGTGGCAAAGATTGGGTGCCAAATCAGTTTTCGTCCATTCTCCGGCAACTTGGAATAAAACAATTTTCCATTCGTGGGGGCGGGGACAAAGATTACCGAATCGTCCGCGAGAAACTGTTGAAACGAGGCCGGGATCCCGCGTTCCAATGCGGTTTGGGCAAAACGCTGCTCCGATTGGACGACCGCCTGAAGGTCTCGAGAAACGTCGTCCCCGCAGGCGGCGAGCGGAAGCATCAAGGCTGAAAGAAGAGAGTGGCCGATTATTTTAGACAAAATACGCATTTGGCGGCGTCTCCATTATAAAAGACCGTGAATAGGTCATGGAGAATGTCGTTACCGATGAAAAGTGGAAAGTCTGTTTTTCTCAGCATGGGCCGGGATTGCTGCTGTTCGCCCGCCAATGGGTCCGGACACGGGCCGACGCTGAAGACATTGTCCAGGAAGCTTTTGTCCGGTTTTGGCGGCGGAATCATGACGTCGCAAACCGTCCGCTGCTCTACGCCACGGTGCGTTCCGTGGCACTGGATCTTATCAAGCGAGACAGCCGGCGGGCCCGTCGCGAAGCCCAGGCTTTCTCTGAAGCCGACCAATCAATCGAGCCGGATTTCGAATTCGAAGACGAATCACAACGCATCCTCGGTGCTGCGCTTAATCGCTTGCCGAATGAACAACGGGAGGTGCTGGTGATGAAAATCTGGAACGAACTGACGTTCGCGGAAATCGCGCAGGCCTTGGAAATTTCGCAGAATACCGCCGCTTCGCGTTACCGATACGGTTTGGCCGCCCTTCGCAAGGAATTGCCGCAGTGAACGATTTTTCCGATCTCGAAGAGCAATTGAAAGTGATGAGACCGGCGTCACCGCGCGTGCAATTTCTGTCCCGGCTCGGAGAAGCGATGAGAGATACAACGGAGGAGGTCCCTGCGCAGAGGAAAGTCATTCAGGTCCGCCGGTTTCAGATTCATTGGGCAATGGGGATCGGCCTTGCTGCTGCGGCAGCGGTGTTCTTGTTGCTGCGCGTAGATTTACGGCCGGTCGAGCGGGCGCGACGGCTCACTGGTTTGTCCCCGACGCCGGCCCCGGATTTGAAGAATTCCGTCCCCGTCCTGCGCGATCAGCTGATTCCCACCCGGGCGACACAGGTTGTTTATCATACCCGCAACGAAGGGCTGGTTTTTCCTGGAAGGGCCGATCAGCCTGTGCGTCGTTTGCGATCGCATACTCGCGAAACGCTGCAATGGCAGAACCCCGCCACCGGCGCGTCGCTCAGAGTTTCTTACCCGAGTGAGCAGGTCCGGTTAATTCCCGTGTCCGGACAATGAATTTAACACCTACATCGACTCCGAATCGACAAGCCAATCCGGCATATGAACGGTTCGGCTTCGCTCCGTTCGACTTCTTAACTTATTAAAACAATGAAAACAAAATGCATCGCAGCCTTCCTCGCTGTCGCTTCCCTCTCCGTCGGAGGATTTATCCAAGCGCAGCCTAATCCGCCAGCTCCTCCGGCCCCCGCCGCTCCGCCGAACCAACCCGTTCCACCGATGGACCGTCACGACCGGGCGCCCAGGGCTCCGGCCATCTTCCTCGGTGTCGATAGCTCGCCTGTCCCGCCTGTGGTCAGCGAACAGCTCGGCCTTCCAAAAGGTTTCGGACTGGTCGTCGATTACGTCGTTCCGGACAGCCCGGCTGCGGCCGCCGGTGTGCAGCAGTCTGACGTTATCAAGATGTTGAACGACCAGATTTTGATGGAGCCGAGTCAGCTCCGCAAACTCCTGCAAAGCTTCCCGGACAACACAAACGTTACGCTGACTATTTTGCGGAAAGGCCAGGAACAAAAGATCACCGTGAAGCTGCAAAAAAAGGAGATGCCAAGGCGTCATGCCTTCATGCCTGGACACAACGATTGGGATTTCGGATTCAACGGCGCCGACATGAGCAATATCGACCCGGGAGAGCTCAAGGAACGACTTCAGGAGATGAAGGAGCGCCTGAAAGAACAGGCAGCTGAGCAGCGCAACATGATTCATGACACAGTCGTGAAAGCTCATGAACAGGCTGAACGCGCCCGGGACGAAGCGCGTCGCGCCGCCGGACAGATCAGCATCACCAAAAAAGGAGAGACCGGCATGAAGACTACCAAAATTGACCTCGGCAAGGCGCAGATTGTTTTTTCCGATGATAAGGGCGAATTGCGCATCGAAACACTCGACGGCAAGAAAATACTGACCGCGAAGGATCCCAAGGGACTGTTGCTATTCAGCGGCCCGGTCGAGAGCCAGGAAGATATCGATAAAGTTCCCGCGGAAGTGCGCCAGCGTTATGAAAAGTTACAACAGCGCGATCTTCCTTCCATGGTTTCCGCCGATAATTCTGAGGACGAGGAGGATAACGACTCCGGCGAAGTCGACGAGAACGATGACGATGCGCTGCCTTCCCCCGAGCAGGTATCGACGACTCCGCAAACTGTTCCTCACAACGTAATGACGTTTCGCACGATTCTGATTTGAGGCAGAACTCCGTCGAGCTTTCTTAACCTGGTCTGGCAGCCCCGAAAGGCTTCGGGGCGACAACGCCGCTCGGCGGAGTTTTAGTCTCCTTGGTGGATATTCCCCGGCTGGGGGTGGGTAGGATCTGGCCCTGCGCTTCCCGTATATATATAAGAGACCGCCCTTGCAGAGCATCGGGATTTGAATAACATCCCCTGTTTTTACGTTAATAACGTGAGCCTTGGCTCAGAAGTTGCAGCTTTAACTCACGTCCCCCAGGATCAACCCCCTACAACCCCTTGCATAATTTTCCCCCCACGTCAGGATCACGCCCAGTGCCCGGCTTTGGCCGCAGAAAATCAACCCCCTTTGTTGTCGCCGTCGCCTGCCTCGCAGCGCTGACGACTGCTCTTTGCCCGCCGGTTTTGGCCGGCCCCCTCACGCAGGCGCGCGTGATCTCGGCTGAAAGCATCAAGCCGGTTCCATCGACGATGCTGGTTTCCGGCACCGTCGCTTCTGACGACCTGAATCGACGACTTCAATTCATGGTTCCGCTCAAGATGCGAAATTATGACGAGCTTCTCGCACGGATTGACCAGGGCGAGGTTGTCTCATCCGCGGAGATGTCGGCGAAATATTATCCTCTCGAGAGCGACTACGTTTCGGTGCTTAACTGGTTGACCTCCGAAGGTTTCGCGATCGAAAAGAAAGATCGACATCATCTCGGGATCGTCGCTTCCGGGAGCGTCAACGACATACAGCGGGCGCTCCAGGTCAGTTTTGGGCGGGTGAATCACGAGAACAAGACGTATATTTCAGCTACCACCGCGCCGAGCGTTCCGGTCGCGATCATGCCCGCCATTCTTGGAATCAACGGGCTTCAACCCCACATTCAGCGACACAAGCATTCCCGCCTTCTTAATGCCACTCCCGCCGCGGTGGGATCAAACCAGCCCCCGTTTACCCCAAGCCAAATTTTGGCCGCTTACAATGCCGGTGGAGCGACGGTAAACGGAGCCGGACAAACCATTGGTATTGTCATTGACGCTTTTCCAAAGAGCACCGATCTCACTTCATTCTGGAGCCGATGCGGAATCAGTCAGAGCCTGAGCAACATGCAATTTGTGCAGGTTGGGGGCAGCCTGCCGGCGGCTTCCGGGGAGGAAACGCTGGATTCGGAATGGACAAGCGGAATCGCTTCCGGAGCGAAGGTGCGGATCTACGCCTCGGGCGATCTTTCCGATATTAATTTGGACCAGTGCTACCAAAAGATCCTGGACGATCTTCCGACCAACCCGGGATTGCGGCAGATCTCTCTTAGTTACGGAATCGGAGAACTGGACGAGTCAGTCAGCCAGATGCAGAGCGATGCGCAGTATTTCGCTAGCATGGCGGCGAATGGCGTGACGGTTTTCGTTTCCTCGGGCGACGGCGGATCCAGCCCGGACAGCAATGGAGGACACAACGGCCCCACTCAGGTGGAGAACCCGGCCGCTGACCCGAGCGTCACCGCTGTCGGCGGCACGAGCATCTTTCTCAACAGCAGTGGTACAATCAGCAGTGAGAGCGCCTGGTACGATGGTGGCGGAGGTGTAAGTACAATCTTCAGCCGTCCGACATGGCAGACTGGGGCAGGGGTCACTTCAGGAACGAAGCGATTGGTGCCCGACGTCGCGGCCCCGGCGGATCCGAGCACCGGCGCGCTGGTCATTTTGAACGGCACCCAACATCAATACGGCGGGACAAGCTGGAGCGCACCAATCTGGGCCGGTCTATGCGCGCTGATCAATCAAGCGCGGGCCAATGCCGGAATGGCGACGGTAGGCTTGCTCGGTCCAAAAATTTATCCATTGCTTGGTGGCGCCAATTTTAGCGATATCACAACTGGAAATAATGGCGGCTATTCGGCCGGGTCTGGTTTCGACTTATGCACCGGCGTAGGTACACCCAAAGTGGCGGCGTTGGTCCAAGCCCTTTCCAATGGCAGCGGCGGCGGATCCAATCCGCAGCCTAACCTGGTCCCTTATCAGCCGAGCGGGTGGTCCGATAAAATCGTTGTCTCGAATGCCCCCGGAACCACAACCGATGGGAATAATTTCCAGCCGACCGATACCCTCTATGTCGATTGGGCGGTGACGAATAGCGGCGCTGCTGCGACCGCGGCAAGATTCTATGCGGAGTTGTATGTGGACGGAAACCTGACCCAAACGTGGGCGGTGGATCCGCCGCTGGCGCCCAATAGTTCCACGAACATTACTGATTTCTCGATCGGTAACCTTTCCGGGGGAATGCACGACATTCGCATCAAAATGGATTCGACCAGCGCCATTGCGGAGAGCAGTGAGACGGACAACGATTACACGAAGACGATTAGCGTCGGTTGGAATGACGATTTTGCGAACCGGCAGGTCATTTCCGGAAGCACCGGATCTGTGAACGGGAGCAATGTCGGAGCGACGGAAGAATCCGGTGAGCCTTATCACGCCGGCAATGTGGGCGGTTCTTCGATTTGGTATTCCTGGACTGCGCCTGGTAGCGGGCCGGCAACTTTTGATACATTTCAGAGCACGTTTGACACGCTTCTGGCGGTTTACACAGGCAGCAGCATGAGCAGTCTGAATTTGGTCGCGAGCGATGACGATTCCGGCTCGGTCTTGCAAAGCCGCGTCTCGTTCAATGCCGTGGGCGGCGTCACCTATCAAATAGCGATTGATGGTTACGGCGGTGATACGGGCAACACAGTTTTGCATTGGGCGTTAACTCAACAAACCTATCTGATCTCGCTAAGTTCTTCGCCGGCTGCCGGTGGCAGCGCGACCGGCGCTGGAAATTACGCCAGTGGTTCGAGCGCGACGGTCTCGGCTACGCCGGCCAGTGGTTACACCTTCAGCCGTTGGACTGAAAACGGCTCGGTCGTGAGCACATCGGCCAGCTACGCGTTCACCGTCAATGGCAGTAGAACGTTAGTGGCAAACTTCAGCGCGGCGCAGAGCAACTACACGATCGCGACCACCGCTTCGCCCGCAAATGGAGGGACGACGAGCGGTGTGGGCACATTCGCGTCCGGATCGTCCCATACCGTCACGGCCACTGCCAACAGCGGCTTTACGTTTGTTAATTGGACGGAAAACGGCTCGGTCGTTAGTAACTCAGCCGGTTACACCTTTACTCTTACCGGCAATCGCAATCTGGTCGCCAACTTCGCCAGTGCCGCAACCACTTACACAATTACTCTCGGAACCTCTCCATTTGGAAAGGGCACCGTGAGCGGAGCCGGTTCCTTCCCGGCTGGCGGCTCACGAACCGTCACGGCCGTTCCTAACCGGCGCTTTGCCTTCAGGAACTGGAGCGAAAACGGCGTCATCGTCAGTTATTCGTCGACTTACGCGTTCCCGCTAACCGGCAATCGCAATCTCACCGCTAATTTTGCGCGGAGAAGATGATCCGTCATCATTCCGTGCGGAGCGCTTGAATCGGATCGACCAGCGTGGCGCGCTGCGCCGGGACTAAGCAAGCGATGAGCGCCACGAGCGCCAGCAGCAAAGCGGTCGCGCCAAGCAACAATGGATTGTGCGGCGAAATTTGGTAAAGCTGCGCGGCAAGCAAACGGCCTACGGCAAATGTTCCGGCCAAACCGATGACCAAGCCAATCACAACGGGACTCATACCCTGCCGGACCACCAAATTCAAAACATCCTGTGTTTGTGCGCCGAGAGCCATGCGCACGCCAATTTCGCCGGTGCGTTGCTCGACGGTATAAGCGACCGCACCGTAGATTCCGACAACGGCCAACAACAAGGCGATGCCGGCAAAGACGCCAAGCAAGGCCATGGTCAATCTTTCCTGGCCAAGAGATTGTGCCACGATCGCGTCCAGTGTGCTCGGTTGCAGAATCGGCAATCCATTGTCGACCTTATTCAGCGCCGCCCGCACGATCCCCACAGTCGCCTCCGGTTTCGTGGCGCTGCGCACGACCACATTGAGAAAAGGGAAGCTTCTCTGCGCCCATGGCCGATAGAATTCGACATCATTCGCTTTCGCCAGCTGTTGGGAGCGGACGTCGCCGACCACGCCTATCACTTCCACCGCCAGGCCGTTGCCGTTGTCGGTGCCGAAAAGAATCTGGCGGCCGATCGGGTTCTCGTTAGGAAAAAGTTTCTTCGCAGTCGAGTTGCTGAGGATGACGACCAGTGGTTGATCCAATTTGTCCTGTTCGGTGAAGTCGCGGCCCGAAAAAAGTGGAATACCCAGCGTGCGGAAATATCCGGGCGCAACGCTCCGGGTCAGGCCGAGCGGTCGCTGGTTTACCTGGACAGGGTTCCCATCCACGCGGGCATAGGGCGATGACGATGAGTTTCCGGAGAGCGGGACAGCGTCCGCCACCGACACGGCTTCGACACCGGGCGAGGTCTGCAATTCGGTCTGCAAACGTTCGACGAAACGTCCGAGCGAAGCGGGATCGGGATATTGCGCCGGCGGCAGTCCGATGCCGCCGGTCCAGACGCGCTCCGATCGAAATCCCGCTTCCTGGCGGCTGAGCCGCACAAAACTGGAAACCAACATCGCCGCGCCGGCCAGCAGCACGACCGATAGTCCGACTTGCGCCGTGACCAATCCGCGACGGAAGCGATGTTGACTGCGGCTGCCGCTAACCGCGCGGCCGCCATCTTTCAATCCATCAACCAGATCGGCGCGGGAACTTTGCCACGCCGGGTAAAGACCCATGAGCAGACCGGTGAGAAGCGATAGTCCGAGTGTAAAAACGAGCACGGGCCATTGCAACGTCACTCCGCCTTCGAGCGGAACGTTTTGACCAGCCACCTGCGGAACGATCGACACCGTCCAAAGTGCCAGGCACAACCCAATCGCGCCTGCGATGACGCTAACCAGCGTACTTTCGAGCACGAACAATCGCACAATGCCGCTGCGTTCGGCTCCAAGCGCCATGCGCAGCGCAATCTCACGCCGGCGTCCGGTGAAACGCACGAGCAAAAGATTCGCAACGTTGCTGCAAGCGATCAGCAACACCGCGCTGACCGCCGCGAGCAGGGTAAGGAAAGCCGGCCGCAAATTTCCGGTTACATCTTCGGAGGCCGTGACCAGGACAGACGCCCAGCTGTTGTCGGCCGTTTCCGGATGTTGCTCGCGGTAACTCTGGGCCAATGCCGGCATGGCCGCTTGCGCTTGTTTAATCGTAATACCGGGCTTTAAACGCGCCGTGCAGCGCATGAAGCTGACCCCGCGCATGAGCCGTTCTTTGGAAAGGCCCGGCGGTTCGAAACCTTTGTTGGCAAAAATTTCCGCGTCCCGGCCAAACCATGAGATCGGCAAATTCGGCAGCACGCCCACAATCGTGGTGGCTACGCCATTTAGGGTAAGGCTGCGACCAAGCACAGTCGGGTCGGAGTTGAGCCGTTTGCGCCAGAAATTTTCTGTCACCAAAACGACATCGCCCTTGCTGTCTTCTTCCGGAAGGAAATTGCGGCCGAGCATCGGATGGATCCCGAGCAGATCAAAGCAATTTGCCGTCACATTGCCGCCGAGCAATTGCACCGGCTCGCCCATCCCCGTCATGATGAATCCGTTTCCCCAATCCGCGGCGATGCTCGAGAAAACATTCTGCCCGTCGCGATAATGCATGAACTTCGGCACCGAAAACGGTAGCTGCTTCAAGTCGCGCTCTTTCGCTTCGCCGTAAATGCGCACCACGCGTTCGGGTTCGGAGAATGGCAAACCGCGCAGGAAAAGCTGATGCATCAAACTGAAAATCGCCGTGTTCACCCCGATACCGAGGGCGAGAGTAATCACGGCGAGGGTAGTGAAACCGATGGATTTACGAAGTTGCCGCAGAGCGAAGCGAAGGTCGTTCATAGTTTTGTTGGGGCTGGGTGTTGTCGGTTTTCGTGGTCAGGATTGGATATTAATGGCCGGGCGCTGTGGATTTGATGACGATGTTTCCCGAGCCGGTGCGGAGCACGAGCGCTTTGCCGCCGCCATTGATGGTCCCTTGTAATCCTTCACGTCCGGCGCGTTTTGTTATCATCGGCAGGTCGCTGGTGACGCTGCCTTCGCTCGTTTCCGCATTCACGTCCACTGCCGCGTCAAGAGGCAGCGCGACTTCAATTCGTCCAGCGGCGGTTTCCAGTCGAACATCACCGGGCAATGGCGTCGGAACCAATACTGAAATGGAGCCGGCCGCAGTCTCCGCGATGAGTCGGCCCCGTATATTCTCGAGGTTCAACGCGCCGCCATTTGTCTCCACTTTGGTATCGCCGCTGAAATTCCGCACCACGATCGAGCCGCCCGCCGTGGTGGCGACCAGACTGCCGCTCCCTGCGACGGTATCGATCTTGCCGCCGCTTGTGCTTACGTTGATCGCTCCATCGCATGCGTCCAATGCCACATGACCGCCGGCGCTGCTCGCGGTCAGGGGGCCGCGCAGCCGCGTGAACTTCAAATTCCCGCCGCTTGTTTCCGCGTGGCACGATCCTGAGATTTCGGCCGCGCTGATTTCGCCCCCGCCCGTTGCGACTTCGACATTGGTCTCTGCCGGAACGTGAATGTTGTAACGCGCGAGCATCTTCGTCTCACCGCTCCAACTCCAGTTTTTGCTATGCTCGCAGCGAGCGCTCACGGTCACGGTGTTGGCCTCTTTACGGATGATAAGAGGCGTTGCCGCGAGATATTCTTTTTCGCGCGCATCGTTAGGCCCGTCAATCTTGCGATAGGCGTTGACGCCGATCTTTTTCTCGGTGCCGCGCGTGAGGTCAATCGTTCCAAAATCTACTTCAACGACCAATCGGGCACCGGAACCAACGTCGAATTCCTCTTGCGCCCGCTGTTCAGAGAGGGCGAACGCCGATACAATGCTGACGGAAAAGAAGAACAACGCCCGAATCATAATGCCCAGTGCCACGCCTCCACTTGCAAGCGATATGCCACGGCCATCGGGATTCGTATAAGCAGCTTGTGCGGAGCTGTTTATATTATCACTTCCGAGCGTTAACCTTGATGAAACGTCCCAGCCACGGGATATCGCCGTCCCAATTCCGGTATCCGGATCGGTTGACCGCCGCAAGTAAAGAGAACGTCGGCAACGCTGCCCCATTCTACGAATTGTCAAAGGACCCTCGTCTTCCCCGGCCCGCTATCAGGACACAATGGTCGCGATTATTTTGTTACGGCGCCGAGCGGCAGCACAATTTTTCCGAACAATTCGTTGAGCACCTGCGCAAGGCCGGCATAAATCGCGGAGAATCCGCAGAAGATTCCTTCGTAGCCGGTGAAATGTTTGAATCCGGTACTCGCCGCCGTGAAATCACCGATAGCGAGCAGGAAGAACAGGATCGTGAGCGTGGCGAAAACAATTTGCAACGCGCGGCTCAGCCGCAACGTCCCGATAAACATGACGCCGGTGAACAGTCCCCACATGGTGAGATACGCCGCCATCGCGGTGTCGTTCGACACCGCGCCCCATCCCAGTTTCGTGAAGATGATCAGGGCGACAAGCGACCACCAGAAAAAGCCGTAGGAAATGAAAGCGGTTGTGGCGAAAGTGTTCCCTTTCTTCCATTCCATCAAGCCGGCGATAATCTGCGCGGCGCCGCCATAGCAAATACCCATCGCTAGAATCATGCTGTTGAGTTCGTAGAAGCCGGCGTTGTGCAGGTTAAGCAACACCGTAGTCATGCCAAAGCCGAGCAGCCCGAGCGGAGCGGGATTGCCCGTGGTGTCCCTGATTTGAGTGGTGGATCCGTTCATATGCAGTCTGAGAAAGGCAATGTTCGAAACGCTTTATCAACATTGACCAAACGCCAGATAAACTGTCAATAGTAAGCGTTGATCCGCGTAATACTTTTGTGATGACGCAAATACCTTCGTTTATTAATCGCCGTCGCGAAATGAAAGCGCTGTCATCCCGAGCGGAGCGAGGGACTTCACATTCTCTCCATAGCTCACACAAACAATGATTCGCTCTCGTCGACTCCGATTGCGGAGTCCCTCACCTTCGCTCGGGACGACACGCGTAGTTTTCATTTCTGTTTTAAGCGTCTTTTGCGCAGTGGCGAATCTCCACGGTCAAACATCGACACCGTCATTGAGCGCATCGCCTTCGCTCGAACAGCGCGTCGCCGATCTCGAAGCTTACGTGAATAATTCCGGGCGCGGCGCCGATGCAGCCAACGCGCAAACGAGCTCAAATATCGCTGGCTCCGGTCCCGGTCATAACGCCTGGATCATGACCTGTGCGGCGCTTGTCCTCTTTATGACCCTCCCCGGACTCGCGCTTTTCTACGGCGGGCTCGTTCGAGTCAAAAATGTCCTGTCCATCCTCGCGCAATGTCTCGGTATTGCCGGCCTGGTCGCGATTCTTTGGTGGATGATCGGTTACTCCCTCGTCTTCTCTCGCGGTTCGCCGTTGATCGGCGGAGTGACGTTCGCATTCTTGCGTGGTGTCACTTCACAGCCCAACACGGATTATTCCTACTGGGTTTCGCAGAATGTGTTCGCCATGTATCAGCTCATGTTTGCGATTATCACACCGGCCCTGATTATCGGCGCGATAGCGGAGCGGATGAAATTTGCCGCGGTTGTTTTGTTCGTCTCGATTTGGATGTTCGTCGTTTATTTCCCAATCGCGCACATGGTTTGGGGAATCGACGGCTGGATGAACGGTATCTGGAACCCGGCGGCGAGAATAAGCGCAATCGATTTTGCCGGGGGCACGGTTGTGCACATGACTTCGGGATGGTCGGCGCTGGTCCTCTGCATTTTGCTGGGTCGCCGGCTCGGATTCGGAAAAGAGATTCTTGCTCCCCACAGCATGGTCCTTTGCATGGTTGGCACCGGAATGCTTTGGGTCGGTTGGTATGGCTTTAATGCCGGCAGCGCGCTCGGCGCTGACGCCATCGCGGCAAATGCTTTTACCACGACAACACTCGCGACTGCGGTCGCGTCGTTCACCTGGGCAATGCTCGAGTACCTTTTGCGCGGCAAACCAAGCGTGCTCGGATTTTGTTCCGGCGCGGTCGGCGGCCTTGTCGTGATCACGCCCGCCTGCGGCTATGTGGATCCGACTGGCGCTGTCATCATCGGTGTCGCGGCCGGCGCAGGACCGTTTTTTGCCTGCACCAAACTGAAATCATGGTTCGGCTATGATGATGCTCTCGACACTTTCGGTGTGCACGCGGTCGGTGGAACGCTTGGCGCCTTTCTCACCGGTGTGTTCGCGACCGCGACAGTGAATCCAAACCTGGCGAAGGTTGCCGGCCACGCGCTCTGGCTGGAACAAATCAAGGCAATCGGGATTACGATTCTGTTCGCTATCGTCGGAACGACGATCATTGGTTTGCTCGTAAACTTTGCGATCGGATTGCGCATCGCGCCCGAGATCGAACGCCAGGGGCTCGATATCAACGAGCATGGCGAAGAGGGCTATATGACCTCCGGCTAGGTAGGGACGCCTCTTCCCCCCGGGCCGTAGGCCTCTGGGCCGGAGGCGAGGCGTCCGGCTGAAATGGGGCCGCGCGCTTCATCGATCAGGATTTGTAGGGCGTTTCTGTGAAACGCCGAATTATTAGAGCGGCGTCTGACACAGACGCCCTACAAACAGGAACAGATAGGGACGCCTCTCCCCCCGGGCCGTAGGCCCTCTGGGCCGGAGGCGAGGCGTCCGACTCAATCGCGTTTGTTGCCGCTTCTCCCGCTACCCAACAAACTTCGTCTCACTCGGCTAACTCCCCGGTTTGCCGGACCCGTGACTGTCCATCATCATCTTTTGAGCGCCTTTATTGCCCATTTTGTCCACCGGATTAACTCCCGGGGCATTATCATCGGCCTCTACCCATTTTCCGGAGAAGTTCGTGCCCGTTTCGCTTTTGACCCAGATGTAATGTTTAACGTGTATGGACGATGATTTCGCCGCGAGATCGAAGTCAACGCGAAGGTAGCCTTCCGTCCGTGTCGTAATGTTCCCGGTCGATTTTGGGACGTTGTTTTCGTAGACCGTGATTTTATACGTACCAGGCGGCAGCTTGGCGAATTCGTAATGCCCTTTCCGGTCCATCTTGGCGTTGACGGGCGCAGCCTTTGTATCCACCCGCTCCACCCCGACATTCCCGCCGGAAAGGGGCTTTCCGTCCGAACCTTTCACAGAACCCTGGACGGAGTTATTCTGCGCCGATACGCCCGCCGTCAAAAACCCCAAAGCCACGAGAACCAAACCGACAGTCCGATAACGCTTAACCATAGGCATATCCTACGCTCGGAGCGGAATGCAGCAACCTCCAACTACCGCAGGCAATGAATGGATGTCGGGGCGTGATTTTCGTTTGCTCCCCCAGATTCCTGCCGGCGGAGGGGATCGAACCCACACGATCTTGCGATCACTGGATTTTGAGTCCAGCGCGTCTGCCAGTTCCGCCACGCCGGCGATTGGAGCGTGAAGCTACCGAGAAGAGGGCGAAGCTCAAGAGAATCCGACCGGATCAGCGAGTGGCTGCAGACTGCGTGGCGGACCGAAAATCTCGCGCAAGATCATTGCGTTACGCAGGCCTGACGGAGTTGCCAACAGGCGGGCAAGGTCGGTTTTTGCATTTTGAGTGGCAGGTGCCGGCGCCGTCGCCCGGGCATATGCTTCAGCGGGTGTTTGCGCCGGGGGCGGCACTTCGGGCTCTGCTCCGCCCTGCGCCCGGACTTCGAAAACCTCGGACTCGGCGGGTCTGGAAATAGCGGTTGTCGTTTCTTTTGTTCGTTCCACCGCCGGACCAGACACATTTATTTTGCGCAGCCAATCCTCTGTCGTCGCAGCGGGTTTTTGCGGGATTACTTCATAACGTTTACGGCGTTCTGCTTTCGCCACCGGCACTGGACCGCGAAACATTCCGCCTGGCGGCTGCACGGGCGCGACCGGTCGCGGCGGGAGATCGGTTCGTGGAGAAACCGGCGCCGGCGGTTTGGATGTTGGAGGCTGCCCGAGCGCTTCCAGAAATTTCCGGATCTGTTCCTCGTCGGACGCCCGTGCGGGGGGCTGAGGAGATGGATCGCGGCGCGGGCTTGGTGTCGAATCCTGCTCCGGCCTGGATTGGTTTGTCGTATTGCCCACCTTGCTGGCCAGCAACTTGAGCAGAGCCGCCATGGCCAGGAGCAAAACGAAGATCCAATTGATGTGCATGGCGGAAGGTTAAAGTGCTAAAGCGTTGAAGCGTTGAGCCGAGCCCTCATTTAACAATGTAACTTTTGTAACTCCGCGACTCACGTCGCATCACGCGGCTTATCCGATCCGGCAATCGATTCGCGCATCGAAGTATCAGCCTGGACATTTTTCATCCGGTAATAATCCATAATGCCCAAATGGCCCGATCGAAATGCTTCGGCCATCGCTTGTGGCACCTGCGCTTCAGCTTCCACCACCTTGGCGCGCATCTCTTGAGTCTTGGCGCGCATTTCCTGCTCTACCGCCACGGCCGCCGCGCGGCGCACTTCTGCTTTCGCCTGGGCGATGCGTTTGTCGGCATCCGCTTGTTCGCTTTGTAATTTGGCGCCGATGTTGTCGCCCACGTCGACGTCGGCGATGTCAATCGAGAGAATTTCAAAAGCGGTATTGCTGTCGAGTCCCTTGGCCAGTACGGCTTTTGAAATCCGATCCGGATTTTCCAGCACGTCCTTGTAAGAGTCAGCCGAGCCGATCGCGCTGACAATACCTTCACCAACACGCGCTATGATTGTTTCCTCGGTCGCGCCACCAACAAAACGGTCGAGATGCGAACGCACCGTCACGCGCGCTTTGACTTTCGCACCAATCCCGTCCTTGGCGACACCATCGATTGTTTGTCGCCCCATCGTCGGGTTGGGCACGTCGATCACTTTAGGGTTGATGCTGGTGCGAACCGCTTCGAGCACGGTTTTCCCAGTTCCTTTTGTCGCCAGATCGATCGCGCAGGCGCGATTGAAATCGAGCGAAATACCTGCTTTATCGGCTGCGATCAGCGCGAGGACGACCTGATCGACACTGCCACCGGCGAGATAATGGGCCTCGAGCGAATCGCTGGGAATTTCGATGCCCGCTTTCACTGCTGTGATGCGGTTATCGACAATGTAACCGACCGGAACCTTCCGCAGACGCATGCCAACCATTTTCCCTATCCCGACCGGCGCGTTGGCGATTCGAGCGCGCAGCCAAAGTCCAAAGAAATTGAAAAGGACGACGCAGAGAATGAAAGCGAAAACCGCGATGACTGCGATGACGACAAGATAAAGCGAATCCATGATTGAGAGTTATCGCGCTACCCGGCGCTTGTGACAAGCGCCGACGCGTCTAGTGACCCGCCTTCTTGTAGCCGCCCCGCTCTGCTTGCGCGCCGTAGCGCAGCAAAGGCGGGTCGGGGCGCTGTTCCATTGCAGCCTGGAACACGGCGATCCCGCGACGGCGGGACCGTGGCTACAGCTTTTTATTGCAATTCGACTCGTCCGTAATACCCATTGCGCGTTGTGAGCACAGAAAACCTGACCAGGGTCGCGGTAATTGGCGCATCCGGTTACGCCGGAGAAGAGCTCGTGCGGTTGTTACTTGGGCATCCAAACGTTGATCTCTCCATCGTCACTTCGCGGCAGTTCGCGGGCAAGTCGCTGGCGGAGGTCTTTCCTCGGTTTTCCCACGATGAGAAAGCGAGAGAACTACATTTTAGCGATGCCGATACAAAGTCGCTCCCACGCGACGCGGAAGTCATCTTTCTGGCGCTGCCGCACGGTCTGGCCTCCGAGTTTGCCAAACCACTCGTCCATCTCGGCGCGAGGGTTATCGATCTGAGCGCGGATTTCAGAATTCGCGATCCGCATATCTACCAGGAATTCTACGGCAGTCAGCATCCCGCGCCGGAGCTGCTCGAGAAAGCGGTTTATGGTCTTCCTGAAGTCTACCGGGACAAGATTACGGGCGCAGATTTACTCGCATGCCCCGGATGTTATCCAACCAGCGTCCTGTTGCCGCTGCTGCCGCTGCTGCCCGAGGGAATTGTCGAACCTGCGCGAATCCTGGTGGCGAGCCTGAGCGGCGTGACCGGAGCCGGCCGCAAAGTGGAGTCTGATTATCTATTCGCCGAATGCAACGAGAGCATTCGGCCTTACGGTGTTCCGAAACATCGGCATCTATCGGAAATCGAACAGGAGCTGTCGTTTGCCGCCGGGGAGAATGTGGTCATTCAATTTGTGCCGCATCTGGTGCCAGCGAATCGCGGCATTCTTTCCACGATCTTTGTCGAACCCGCACGAGACATAGATTCCGCTGCGATCGATTCCGTCTACGACAAGGCGTACGGAAAAGAGCCATTTATTCGGTTGCTTGGCGGAACGCGCATCCCGGATACGAAGAACGTGGTTGGCTCTAACTTTATCGATATCGCCTGGAAAATCGACCCGCGCACGAAGCGCATTGTGCTGATGAGCGCAATCGACAATCTCATTAAAGGGACGAGCGGGCAGGCTGTGCAGTGTTTGAATTTAATGTGCGGTTACCCCGAGACGGCAGGATTATTGTGAACGCAACCGTGAGTTTCCGGGGAGCGCAGGCAGCTTGCCTGCGGTGTTCGGCAGGCTGCCGAACACGAATTTCGTCGGCAAGCTGCCGACGATTGCAGGCTGGCAGGCTGCGCTCCCCGGAAGTTCCACGATCGCGCTATCGGTAATCACGATTTGCTCAACAAACATGTCTAACGATTCCAAATTTAAGGAAATCCCAGGATCCATCTGCGCCCCACACGGTTTCAAGGCGGCAGCGGTGTTCTGTGATATTAAGAAGCTGGGCACCGGAATGGGGTCGGAAAAAGGGCGAAAGCATGATCTTGCCCTGATCATTTCCGATGTGCCCGCGGCGGTCGCTGGAATGTTCACGACCAACCAGGTGTGTGCTCCACCGGTGAAAGTAAGCGTAACGCGGGCAAAACAGGAATTCGTTCGCGCCATCGTAGTTAATTCGGGCAACGCCAACGCGTGCACAGGAAAACAGGGCATACGTGATGCGGAGACGATGACGCGATTAACCGCTGATGCTGTAGCGGCGGTCTATGACCGCCGAAACCGTAGTAATCCGGCGCTCATAGAGCGCCGCTACAGAAGAATCACGGCAAATGACGTTCTTGTCTGTTCCACGGGACGGATTGGTGTCCCGATGCCGATGAAGAATGTCGGTCGTGGCATCCGTGATTGCGCATCATTGATCGCGAGATCGGCATCGAACGCGCGGGATGTGGCCGAAGCAATCATGACCAGTGATACGCGTCGCAAGGAGATCGCAGTCGAGTTCAAGATCGATCGTGTCAATGTCCGCCTGGGGGGAATAAGCAAAGGCGCGGGAATGATTCAGCCGCGTATGGCTGTAGCAAGGTCTGTAGCCACGGCGCTCAGTCGCCGTGAAGGGACGCCCAGACCCGCCTTTGCTGCTGCGCTACGGCGCGGCAAGCAGAGCGGGGCCGCTACAGGACATGCCACCATGCTTGCCTTCATCACCAGCGATATCGCGATTAAATCAAAACTTCTCAAGGCCGCGTTGGAACAATCCGTTAGTCAAAGTTTCAATCGGATCACCGTGGATGGGGATATGAGCACGAACGACTCGGTCATCGTGCTGGCGAATGGTCTCGCCGGAAATCGAGTGATCGGAACGGCAGACTTGCGATTACGAATTTTCCAGGAAGCGCTCAATTTTGTGTGTCTTGAACTGGCGAAAATGATGGTCCGCGATGGCGAAGGCGTTTCGCGCTTTATCACGCTTCGCGTGGCGAATGCGAGAACAGCGTATGACGCTGAACTCGCTGCTCGCGCAATTGCCAACAGTTCCCTGGTCAAGACAAGCTGGTGTGGCGGCGATCCAAACTGGGGACGGATCCTTTGCGCGGTGGGCTATTCCGGAGCCGCCGTTGACGAATCGGTTGTCGACATTGGATACAGCCGCGCCGGCGAGCAGCGGGTCGCCTACGGTTTTCGCGCCGGTCGTCCGAGCAAGACTTCCTGGCAAACGCTGACAAGAATCACTTCGGCTCCGCAATTTGAGGTCCATGTGGACCTTCATCTCGGGCGACATGACTTTGTCCTTTACGCGAGCGACCTCACGGAAGATTACGTCGCCTTCAACAAGGGCGACATAAAAGATCCCAGCAGTCTCGGCGGGTAGTTTAATGAGTGAGACCGTTTCGACTATTTGGGGAGCACAGGCTGCCAGCCTGTTGCGGCCGGCAGCCATGCCGGTCGTAAAACTGACAAAGTCATTTCCGGCAAGCTGCCGGAAATTGCAGGCTAGCAGCCTGCGCTCCCCGGAAAGAGCTCTGCAGATGCACGCAGCTTGGCCGCAATCACCGTTTCATTAAAATCGCCATGGACGAGATCATTTCCAAAGCCGCGACTCTCCTCGAAGCGCTGCCTTATATTCAGCGTTTTCGCAGCCAGATTTTCGTGATCAAGTACGGAGGGAGCTTTATGGATTCTTCCGATCCCGAAATCCGGCATCGGGTTGCGCGTGACATTGTTTTTCTTGAAAGCGTCGGTATCAACCCGGTCGTGGTGCATGGAGGCGGCAAAGCCATCAGCCGCGCGCTCGAAGCGGCCGGAGTAAAAGCGCAGTTTGTGCAGGGTCATCGCGTTACCGATGCGCCTGCGGTGGACGTGGTTGACCGGGTTTTATCGCGTGAAATTAATCCGGAGATTGTCAAAGCAATCCAGGGTTTCGGAGGAAAAGCCAAAACTTTTGCCGGCACGGACATTTTTCGTTGTCGAAAATTCCTGCCGGTCGGCGATTCTGGCCAGCCCATCGATATCGGCTTTGTTGGTGAAGTGACCGCGGTGGACGTCGAGCCTCTCCGTGAATGTATCCGACGGAGCGTCACGCCGGTAATTAGCCCGACGGCCCAGGGCGAGGATGGCAAGGTTTACAACTGCAACGCCGATATTGCTGCCGCAAAAACCGCGGTTGCGCTGAAAGCATGGCGACTCGTATTCATGAGCGATGTTCCTGGTCTGCTGCGCGATCCGGGCGACAATCGGACCCTGGTCACACATCTTTCGGTTTCTGAGGTGCCGGATTTAAAGCAATCCGGTGTCGTTAGTGCAGGAATGATTCCGAAGGTGGATAGCGCCGTTTCTGCCATCGAAAGCGGCGTCGAAAAAGTGCAGTTTGTCGACGGCAGAATCCCGCACTCAATTCTCTTGGAAATCTTCACCGACGCCGGGGTCGGTACAGAAGTGGTCTTATGACATGGTCGCGGGTTGCAAAGGGCAACAAATCAAAATGGTGAGCCACAGATGAACACAGATTTTCACCGATCAACAAGAAGCGGGAGAGACTTCCGTTTCCGACATTCATCTGTGTTGATCTGTGGCTGATGAATTCAGAATGAAAACAACCTTGCCGAAAATCGCTCCGACTGTTGTGCGGGACGAGGCGCAACAGATTCGTGAACTCTTCGAACGTAACGTTGTGCCATCCTACGGACGATTCGATCTGGTCCTGGAGCGGGGCGACGGAAGCTATGTCTGGGACGTGGGCGGGCGGCGTTATCTTGACTTCGGCGCCGGCATCGCCGTTTGCGCGCTGGGGCACGCTCATCCTGAAATCACGGGCGTGTTGCATGAGCAATCCTCCAAGCTCGTTCATGTTTCCAACCTCTATTATAATGAGCTCCAAGGCAGGTTGGCCGAGCGGCTGGTCAATCTAATCGGGCCAGGACGCTGCTTTTTTTGCAACAGCGGAGCCGAGGCAAACGAAGGCCTCTTCAAACTGGCGCGGAAATTCGGCCACGATCAGGGTCGCTATGAGGTCATCACCACGATCGAATCGTTCCATGGTCGAACCCTCGCCGGAATCTCTGCCACCGGTCAGGAAAAAGTGAAGAAGGGTTTTGAACCGATGGTGGACGGGTTCAAGCAGGTTCCGTTCAATGATCTGGAAGCAATGCGTTGCGCCCTGACGCCACAGAGCGCCGCAATTTTAATCGAACCGATCCAGGGCGAAAGCGGTGTCACGATTGCGACGGCAGAATATCTGATCGGTCTCCGACGGCTTTGCGACGATCATAATCTACTGTTGCTGTTCGACGAAGTGCAGGCTGGCCATTTTCGAACCGGAAAATTTCATAGCTGGCAAACGATAGTAGACGCGGCTTCCAGCCGCGTCCCGGAGGGAAAGAGGCAAGATACCTCTTCTACTTACGTGCCGGACGGCATTTCGATGGCCAAGGCACTCGGAAACGGATTTCCCATGGGGGCGTTCTGGGTTCGCGACAAATTTGCCGACCTGCTTGGTCCCGGTTCGCACGCGACCACCTTCGGCGGCACCCCGCTCGCGTGCGCCGTTGCGCTAAAGATTTTGGAGGTGATGGAGCGGGATCAATTGCCCGAAAATGCGCTTTGTATCGGTAGTTTTCTGAAGCGGGAACTGCAAGACCTGCAGCAACGATATCCGACATTCATCCGTGCCGTTCGCGGATTTGGTCTCATGCTGGGGATTGAGTTTGTGCCGGACTTTCCTGCATTTCGGGCGGACGGCAGAACAGCTGCGATTCAGGTGGTCAATCGATTGCATGAGAAAAATCTTCTGACTGTGCCGGCAGGAACAGCGATCGTGCGTTTGTTGCCGCCGCTGAACCTGAGCCGAAGCGAAGCAGAGGAGGGATTGACGGCGATTACCGCCGTCGTTGAAGAGTTAAACGGTTGAAGAGTTGAAGCGGTCGCGACGCATTGTTCTTCCGCTTCAACCCTTAATCGCTTAAACGCAGATAATGTAGCGGCGGTTGTGTCAACCGCCGATCTAATATAGAAGGCGCTTGTCACAAGCTCCTCTACAATTGGGCGGCGACGCAATTTTACTCCATGAAACATCTGCTTGGTATTGCGCATCTCTCGCCGGAGGAGGTCGTCTCCATCCTGCGCGCGACTGGAGATGTGAAAAAGAAACGTGCCCTCATCGCACCACAACCGCTGGCCGGCCAAACGTGGGCGTTGATATTTTCCAAACCATCCACTCGCACACGGGTTTCCTTCGAAGTAGGAATTCGCGAACTCGGCGGCAGCTGCATTTATATTAATGCGGCGGACGCGCAGTTGGGACGGGGCGAATTGATCAAGGATACGGCGCGCGTGCTAGCCCGGATGATTCATGGTGCCGTGATTCGCACCTACGCGCAGCGCGATATTGAAGAGTTTGCCGAATATTCCGGTGTGCCAACCGTGAACGCACTCACGGACGAGGAGCATCCGTGTCAGATCCTGGGCGATATTTTTACGATCGAGGAAAAGCGGGACAAGATCGCGGGCAAGGTGGTCACTTTCGTTGGCGACGGTATCTCCAATACGGCGCATTCCTGGCTCTTCGCGGCGGGCAAGCTCGACTTTGAATTGCGGATTGCCTCACCGAAACGTTATCAACCGAAGGCGAAACTGCTCAAACGTGCAGGGGGGAACGTCATTTGTACCGAGGACGTGCAGGAGGCGGCCCGCGGAGCCGATGTGCTTTACACCGACATTTGGGTATCGATGGGTCAGGAGGCTGAGGAAGCCCGGCGTCAGGCTGAGTTGGGACCGTACTGGATCAATCAGTCACTGGTGAAACTGGCCAAACCCGACGCACTGGTCATGCATTGTTTGCCCGCCCATCGAGGTCAGGAAATTGAAGAGGCGACGCTTGAAGCGCATTCGCAAACCATTTTCGACCAGGCCGAGAACCGGCTCCATGTCCAAAAAGCGATTTTGCGCGAGCTTGTGAGCGGCGGTTCCGGATAGCGCAGACCGGCTCACGGTCCTCCAAGGCCTGGTTGTTTGGGTTATTTCCACGATTCGTAGGGAAAGGCTTGAAATGGTCCGCTGAGGTACTCCATTTAGACCCCGGGAGGCATCCGCGCTCTGTTCCACCCACGAAGTGTTTCGAACCGTGAAACAGCGGCCCTGAACAGGAGAAACTTGGCTATGAAGAAACATTTCGCCTTGGGATTTCTGCTCGTCGGCCTCACAGCGGGGTCGCTTTTCGCTGGAGACTTTCAGTCCATACGCCCGGACAATGGCGGCGACACCATTCAACCGGTTCCGCCGGCGAGCGACGCCGGTCCGCCCAACCTCCCGGCCGCGGCAGTGCCTGAACCTTCGACCATCTGCCTGTTGGCCGGTTCAGCCCTTTTTGGGGCCGGGGTGTGGTTCCGTCGCCGTCGCCGGTCGTAATCCTCCCCACAGGCGGGAGTGGGAGAGGCGGGGCGCGCAGCGGATTATCCCCGCTCGGGCACATTTCGTCCCAGTAGTGAGCGACTGAACCGGGAGGGCCCTCCAAGGTCAGATTTTCCGTGTCCAAATTCAACGCTTGGCCTTTTTCCATCCCAGACCCCCACTCGGGGGGTGCGTCTTAAAAACGGCCCAAAAAGTTCGCCAAATCTTACTAATTGAATTGACACTTTATTGAAAATCTGGAAAATCGGGCCTCGTATCAATCTCAACAGGGAACCCAACGGAATATTCATGATTAAGAAACTATATCTGGCAATCGTCTTATCTGCGTTAACGACTGCCGCCTATGGGGCTAACAATGCATCCGATAACGCTGGCAACTACGGCGGCGTTTGGGCCAACCCGGCTCAAGGAACTGGATGGGGCGGCGACTGGGTCTTTCAAGACAGTGCAACCAGCGGTCATTTTATTGGGGACTCCACAACAAATGGCAGTGCCCCCTCAGGTGGCATTAACTCACTGGGCGATGGCGCTTGGGGATTATTTGCCAATAGCGGCACCACCTCGGGTGCGATACGCCCATTCAGCGGCGATTTGTCCATCGGCGATACCTTCTCCATGCAGATCGATCAAGGATTCCAGGATGGCGGTTCTACAGTAGGTATTGGCTTGCAGAATTCGTCCGGACAGAACCTTTTTGAACTTTACTATATCGGCGGTGACTCCGTGAATAGTTGGAAGATAAATTCTGCTGCCGGTCAGCAGAACCTCTCGCCAAACGTCGGTTTTAGCACTGACGGATTTAACGTGACTTTTACGTTGCAGGCTTCAAACATGTTCACCGGGACGTTCTCCGACATGCACGGAAACAGCACTGCCTTTAGTGGCACATTGACTTCTCAAACTGGTGGGGAGGGACTCTCTCAGGTTCGCTTGTTCAACTCTAATGCCGGCAATGGCGATACCAATAACGTCTTCTTTAATAACATGGCGATTTCCGCAGTTCCCGAGCCTTCGACTTTGTCGTTGCTCGCTGGCCCTGCAATTCTGGGCGCGTGGTTCTTCGTTCGCCGCCGTCGCGTTTCCTAAAGCTTCCAGTAAGCTAGTTTCCTTTGAAAAGCCCCTCGGTTTCGAGGGGCTTTTTTTCTGCCCTCAAGGAATTTCGAAGGCACTAGCTCCTGGCGTCGGATCTTGTCTGACACCAGATAGGTACTTCGAAGTGCGCTGAAAAAGGCAAAGATTTAGCGCGCTTTTTCCTGCGGATAAGCTAAAATTTTGGCAAGTTTCGTCCGCGGGTAATTGCCTGGGCGAATCGTCTCCGTATTCGCCCCCACATGAAGCATTTTTATACCCGCGCACTCGTTGTATTCGCGCTGGGTTTTGCTTTTTTCCGGCCCTCTCCAATTCGCGGCGAGGCGATGCTGCAATACTTCAATACCGATTGGAACGAGATCGCAATGAAGATGCCGGAGCTGGCCGAAGCCGGTTACGATTCACTCTGGCTTCCGCCGCCCACCAAAGGCAGTGGCGGTCTTTCTGTCGGCTACGATCTTTGGGACCGATTCGATCTGGGAAGCAAGGACCAGCGCGGCTCAATCCGCACTCGTTACGGCACTGAAGCCGATCTGATCCGTATGGTCGAGGTCGCGCATCGATTCGGTATTCGCGTCTATTTCGACAATGTGATGAACCACAACGCGTTCGACGTTCCGGGATACAACGCGAACACGCCCATTGATATTTATCCCGGGCTTGTGCCGGAGGATTTTCATCTGCGCCTGACGCAGGAGGGTTTTTACCGAAAGTGGGACAACATCGCCAACTGGAACGACGCCTGGCAGGTGCAGCACCGGAACTTTTCCGATCTAATCGATCTGGCACAGGAGCCGAACGCGACGAACGAGAACTTCGGTTATACCGAGGGTTCAACTTTTCCAAAAATTAAGTTCGTTAGGCAACCGAACAATCCGGAATACTACTGCTACCTGCCGGACAACACGTATGTCGGGTTCGGTCCGGGCAACGGCATCACCACGGATATCCTGATGAACAACCCCGGATTTTATGGGGAATATGTTCAGGATTTTTTGAATCGCAGCGCGCGCTGGTTGATGGACCGAACCAAGGCCGACGGTCTGCGCCTTGACGCGGTCAAGCATGTGCCGGCGGATTTCTTCGGCGCGGATGGCGTGGGCAAAGACTACAACACCTATGGCTACCTCGGACAGGCCGAGTTCCAATTCAATCTCACCCGCGGTTTTAGCGATACCAAGTTCAACGCCACGGCCGGTCAGGTCGGCATCAATCTGCGCGAGTCGCTTTTTGATACGGAAAAGCCCCGGCACAACGCGATGATGTTCGGTGAGCACCTCGGCCAGCCGCCGGGATACACCGATTATTTCAATCGCGGGATGCGCCTGGTCGATAATCCATTGCAAAGTTCGATGAACGGTATTCTTGGAAACCCGTCATCCGGTTTGCAGGGTCTCGATCAGCCGGGCAGTTACGGATTTGGTGGAGACGACAGCGGGATCAGCGTGATGTACGCCCAGAGCCACGACAACGATTACGCTTCTCGCCGCGAGCTGCAGTTCGCACTTTATCTGACGCGAGCAGGGCTTGGCTCTGTTTACACGGACGGGAATCATCAGTCGCAAACCCTGAGCCAAAGTGGCGGAGCGTTTCCGCGTCACGCGAACACGAATTTTTTGGGCCAATACGGCGATCACCTGCTTCCTAACCTGCTTTATATTCACAACCAGTTCGCCCGAGGCTCGCAGGTCGGCCGGTGGAGCGACGGCGACCTGGTCGCTTACGAGCGAGTCGATAAGCGGGAGAATAATTCCATGTCGACCGCCGACGGTGTCACGGCGTTGGTGCTGGTCAATGACAATTACGCGAACGGCATTGGTATCAATAACAACTTCGGGAGTAATCGCGGCTTTCTTCGAACGGATTTCCCACCGGGGGCGTACCTTTGGCAGTACGCCAGCGGTTCGCTGCCCAGCGGAGATTCGATGACCGGTTTTTACACAACCGTCGGTGATGGTGGCGGGGGACTAGGTTATCTCGACCCGGGAATCGTCGTGCCGAAAGGCGGCTATTATGTTTTTTCGTGGCGCAATCCGGAAGAATCGGATTTGTGGTCGCAGGGCGGGGGCAAGCCGATCACGATTCTGCAGGGCGGCCAGCCGGTCTCGAGTCTCACTTATGTGCGCAAGGACGGCCCGGATGGTGACCCGAATTTCAATCCCTACGGCGTAGCCGGCGCTGTCGCGGGCAGTTACTCCTACCCATACACAATTCCTCGTGTCACGAATGCATCCGATCTGACTTTCATCGCGCGGGCCGACGGATCGGCGGAGAACATTTTGATGGAGTTGGATGGCGGCGTCGACATCAACTCGCAGATTCCGCTCGGCCCGACTACCGGCGAAAAACGAGACAACCCTCCGGGTCTGAACACCGATGTTTTTCTCGGCTACGAACAGCCACAGTTTGTCGAACGGGAGTATCCGGAAAAATTTGCCGCTAAAAACAGCGCCAACGACACGCTCGGATCTGCCGGAGCGGATACTTACGACACGAGCACGAATCCTCCGACCGACGTCAGCTCGAACCTGAATGGAAACGCCGGTTTCGATTCTCAGGGAGGCACAGTTCCCTCTTTTGTTTTTCACGATCCGGGCGCGCAGGTGGAGGGCCCGGTTTCGGGCACAATCCCAGGTCTTCCTTCCAATCAATTTCGCGATGATGGCACAGCTTTAAATTTTTGGGCCAAGACGAATTCGGTCGGCACGGGCTACCGGATCTTTGTCTATTACACGACGGACGGATCCAATCCGGAAGGAGCGGGCGGCGTGGGTCTTGGAACAACGCTGACGTTGGAGATGCATTATTCTCACAATGGATCTGATGGCAATAACTGGTGGCGCGGCGCACTGAACCCACGCCCGTCGGGGTCGATTAGATACAAGATTGGCATTTACAAATCGAGCCTCAACGGCACGCCGGTGAGCAGCGTTTTTCCAACCGGGGCCGCGGCGGTCGCCCAGAAGAAGAAGATGCTGACCACGTTTCAGATTCCGCATTTCAACGGACTAACTGCACTGGTCTATCCGCACAATGATTATGGCGTGACCCAGACAGGTTTGACCGAGGGGTTCCATGTTCTGCGCGCGCGGGCATTCCTGAAGCGCGATAGTACGGGTGTTGGCAACGGTCTCCGTTCCTCGATTTACAACACATTCACGCTGCCCTTTTATTACGATGCGCAGCTCCCCCAGGGCGAAATCAAATTTCCCGCTCAAAACGACACGATCGGCGGTTCCCGTTACGGCGTGGTTGTGCGAACGGATCCGAGTGTGACGGAAGTTTGGTATCACATTGATGATTCCGACACGTCCAATAACGACACCGCAACGCGAACTCAGGCCGGAAACGGAAGCGGTTTTGAACCGTTCACCGACACCAATGGCAATGGCACCTGGGACGCGGGCGAGCCATTTCAGGATCTCAATGGCGATGGTGTTTGGAACGGCAGCATTGGAACGACGTGGGTTTTGGCGAAGGAAGTAACGCCCAATCCGCTTGTCGTTAGCACTTATCCGCGGGAATGGCGTTTCGACTACAATAATATTCCCTCTACCGGCACGGCCACGGTTCAAGTACGACTGCGCGAGCTTTCTTCGGCGGCCTACAAGGATTTCAATCTAAGCGACGCCAACGGCCACTACACCACGCTTGCCCGGCAGGTCACCACGGCCGGCCCGACCACGCGCATGTTCGTCGCGTTCCCGTCGAACGATGGCGACCTGGTCGATTCGAATTACGTGATGAAGGTGTGGTTCAGCAAATCGCTGGCCGATAACACCACCACGCAAAGCCTGATTAATCGTTTCCTGATCAAGCTGGCCAGCAGCGAATCGGGTTCGAACACGAACGGCGTTCCGCAGAGCCGAACGGGGTATTCGATCCATTACGACATCAGCAATGACTACCACGAGTTGGCTTTTCAACTTCCGAACCTTTACAACGACAATCCCGATTTTCTCCACACGATCGACGTGACGTACACGAATCCGGGCAGCCCGATGCTCGAAGCTACTCGATTGGTCAGGGCACGCTCGAGTCCGGTCATTAAGGATGTCATTGTCACGCCGCCTGAAGTCGATTCGGACGGAAAAGCCTACGTCATCACTCTGCCGGACGTCGCATCGCCCACGCCCGACCAGCGCGCTGTTCCGATCCAGGTCGAAACCGACGTCAATGCAACCAACGCCGCGATCAGTTTCTCTCAAGGGGTCGGAAATGTAACGCTTAACCCGAGCACTTCCGAGACGCCAAACCCGGTGGTAAATGGCTCGGGCAAGTTCTGGAATTTTACCTGGAACAACGTCAATGAGGGTAACTACCAGTTTGTCTCCACCGTGAACGCTCCCGCCGGGACTGCCACGGCCGCACGGAACGCGCAGGTCGTGTTTCGCCAGATCGTCACTCCGATCGCAAACAAGCACGACCTCGACGATGACGGTCTTGGCCTCTACGGACCGACGGCCGCTCCGATAGAAACGACCGCGATTCCATTGCCGACGACGAACTCGGAAACCTGGACGAACGACCAGGTTCATATTTGGGCCATCTCGGGAAAGACCGATCCACTAAATCCTGATACCGACGCCGATGGTTTGTCCGACGGATTGGAGCTCGGTTGGGGCGCTCCGGTCGACGACACAAACATTAATACCGACACGAATGGCGATGGAGTTCCCAACTTTCAGCCGGACCTCGATCCGCCGGTCTACAACACAACCGATAATGGAAGCGCGCCGAGCGGACAGGACTATAGCTTCTACGATCCGTGGCCTTACAATCTAAACAATTCCCGCACGGACCAAATTGCTGGAACGATGACGGATCCCAACAATCCTGACACAGACGGCGATGGATTAGATGACGGGATCGAAGACCAGACCTTTACCGTCACGACGGGCGGCGGGAGCACGAGCTACAAAACGATCCATAACGGTCGCGTGGATATTGGTGTCCCCGATGCCAACGGCGTGCTGCACGTGATTGCGCATCCGCCGACTGTTTATAATACGTCCCGGATCGATAAGATAAAGGTGCTCGCGCACGCGCCGAACGCGGTCTGGCTCGAAACCGATCCCAATAATGCCGATACGGACGGCGATGGGGTTATCGACGGGAATGAGGACTCGAACCACAATGGTATCGTTGATCTGGCTATTATTGATCGAAACCACACCGACTCGAATGGTGACTTCGTCAGGCTAGGGGAACTTCACGCCTTTACGGCCAGCGTCACCGTTGCGCCGCCGGGATTTCCGGCGGCGACGTTCAAATATTCCGATTTTTGCTATACCTTTATCGAGCCGACGAACGGCTTGACCTACACGTCAACAGCGCTGGACAAAAATAAGCTAAATACGATTTTCCGGCCGAACGGAAATATTCGAAGCGACGGTGTTGATGTCATTTGGCTCGAGACCGATCCGCGCCGGCTGAGCACGTCCGGGGACGGATTGCCCGACGGCTGGAAACTCCAGCATAACCTGGATCCTTTCGATGACGGCGTTGTCGGTCATTACAATCTGCGGACCGGCAAGGCGATCGCCAATACGAACAATGGGCCAAACGGCGATCCCGATGGCGACGGTTTTACGAATTTGCAGGAGTTTATTAACGGAACGGACCCCAGGGTCGCCGAGAGCAGCACACCGCCTGCACCGGGGGCAATCACGATTGGTCCAGGATCCGCGACCGTAGTCGGCGGGGTCACGAATCAACATGAGTTCACCGACTGGACGGCGAATGATTTAATTGCACTCGATACCTACGACGGCGACGGCGTCAATTTCAATCAGGGCGATGTTTATCATGCATACGACGGCTTCGATTCGTCGCGTGATATGGTCGCATTCTACGCGCATGATGGCGGCGCAGTCGCGCAAGGCGGCGACGGCAATTTCTATTTCCGCGTCGATATGGAGGATCTCAAAGCGTATGCAGAGCAGGGGAACCTCGACCTCTATGTCGTCATTAATTTCGGCAATCCTGGCACCGGCGAATTTAATCTTCCGGATCAGATCGACACCGGGACTGCGCTGAAATGGCAGGCGGTGGTGGCCTGTTACCAAAGCGATAACGGCCGGGTTTATCTGTGGAATCAAAACTCCAGCACGCATTCGACGGCTATAGGCGAAGACCTGACTCCATTTGGCGTGACAGCGCGGGATCAGAACACCGCGAATGGGTTTAAGAAGGCGTACTACAACTCCGATCTGGACGCGGTCGAATTTTCGATCAGTCGTCAGGCTCTGCTGGACGCCGGATGGAACGGTAATGCCTCCAATGTTCTCTATCAGGTTTACACAACTAAAGATGGCACCCTGAACAACCCGGTAGGCGCCGGCGACATTGGCGGGCGCTCGGATATTCGAGACTCGATTCGCGATAACGGGATCGCGTCGGACTACTGGCAGGACCAGCCGAACATTGCAGGGGCAAATAGTGTGCTGCACCAGTGGGTCGGGATCAACGGCGATAATGATCGTGGCAAACGGGTGAAGGTGATGAGTGTTGTGCACGGCAACCAGGCAATTCAGCCGGGAAGCGTCACACAAACTCTGATCAATAACGGACTAGGCGCCGGGTATTATCGCGTCCTTGACGCGCATGAGGCTTTCAACGTTCCGTTGACTTTGCATGTGACCCCGATCCTCGCGTCGGCCATACAATGGGCGAAAGTTCCGGCCGGTTCGCCCAACAGTTTCCGCGATGGCCCTGCGCTCAACGCGCGTATCGGAACTCTAATCGGCTCAGGAAACATTGATTTGCTCGGAACAACTTTTTCCGATCACATGCTCGGCTATTTTCCATCGACGTATAACAGCGACAACGTCGGATTGGCTAACGGGTTTCTGACCACGATCTATGGCCACACTCCCTCGGCCAACGTTTTCTGGACCCCTGAGCGTGTTTCCGATTCCGGAGTTTTGCAAAAAGTAAGCGACCTGGCGTTCGGTTATACTTTCGTCGACCAGATGCGTCACGTCTTCAAGTGGTTCGGCCGTAACTCCGCTCTGGGCAATGATGGCTATCGGATCAACCAGATCAACAATACGAAAACGTTTGTCGTCAACGATGGTGTGAGCAATCAGCTGTTTCTCAACGACGATAATGGCCTTCCGATTTTGCTCCGGCAATTGTTAAGCCGTAAAACTCGCGACAGCCAACAGGACCAAGTGGTTACCTTTGTGAACCAATGGGAAGATTTTGGGATAAAAGCGAACGCCGATGCCTACGACAAAAATATACGCTGGCTCGCAAATCACCCCTGGATCCAGATCGTCACGCCCGATCAGATCGCATCGAATCAGATCGATACATCAGTCCCGCCGAACGGGACCGGCACGCAATGGGGAACGGTCGCGCGCGGAACCGTCTCTTTGCCGAACGTCTCGAAGGATTATCTCGATCACGCGACGGAGGAGAATTACGATAATTGGTATTACGGCTCCGGTCTCGAAGAGAGTTTAAGCAACAAGATTTTCAATATCCGGACGGGCGTGGCGCTGCCGCAGGGTTCGATCTACGGCTTGTTAGGCAGCAACGGAATCATCAATGCGACATGGCAGTCGGTTTCCGGGATTACACTGACCCCGGCAACGATCGGTCTGTCTGCACTCGCGCGCGCAACTCTTCACGCCTCCGAATTCGAGACTGCTTTTCATAATCAGACGAACAACGACCTGAGCAAGTTCAGCACGGGCGCTTACATCAATCCCGATACGGGCGTGCAAACGCTTTCGGGATTCTCCAAGATTTCGCAAACGCAAACGCGGAGCGCTCGCGTTTATGGGCGCGTGAATACATGGGCTCAGGCGGCTAGTGCAGGCACCTACAGCGGCAGCGTTCTTTCCGAGCAAAGCGACATCGATCTGGATGGGGAGAACGAGTATTTGATTTACAACGACCGTATCTTCGCTGTTTTCGAGCGAATTGGCGGCCGTATGACTGGTGCGTGGCTGCGCGATATTGACTCAGGCTATGTCTCGCAGGTGATCGGGAACCCGGCCAATTACGCCGGTTCGGAAACGGAAGAAGAGGGCGCGGGAAATTTTGTGGGGGGCGCGGTCAACGCCTTCCGCACTTCCGGATTCAAAGACTGGTTTGCCAAGACCGACAACACAGGGGCGGGAACATTCAATTACGTAAACGATCTTTACACTGTAGTAGCGGCGCCCAGCGGGATCGGCTGGAAATTCACCAGCTCGGACGGGAAGATCAGTAAAACGATTACGCTTTCGGCCGGGAAGGGTGCGTTGCAGGCGAGTTACACCACGACCGGGTTCGTTCAGCTCTTTGTGCGCTTTGGCTTGTCGCCAGACCTGCTCGACCTGCTCATGAATGGACAGTCCCATCTCGGGAATCTGATCACCAGCTCGCAGGAGGTTGACCTCTTTAACAACAATAGCGGTCGGTTGGTTCGGGCTTACCTGCGATTCGGCGGAACGGGCCTTTCCGGTGCGACCTTCAATGCGACAGCAAACGACTCCGACGCAATCGTTCTCGACACGGTGCCGATGCGTAACCAGGCCCAGACTCACCAGGTCGAAATCCAGGGCAACGGCAGTATGAATTTCGCGCTCGGGTTTGAGACCGGCGCGGCCGTAACCTACGACACCGACAACGACGGATTGCCGGATTGGTGGGAGACGAAGTACGGCTTTGATCCCAACAATCCCAATGGAGTGAATGGCGCAAATGCCGACCCCGACGGCGACGGCTTGAGCAATCTGCAGGAATACATTTTGGGAACAAACCCAACGCTTCCCGATTCTGCCTCCATCCAATTAAAGATCGCGCGCACTTCGCCTTCCACAGTGAAGCTGACTTTCTACAGCATTCGCGACCGCGTATATCAGGTTTTCTACAGTAACAGCCTGACCGGTTCATGGCAGCCGGCCGGCGCCGGTATTTCCGGAACGGGATCGGCCATTGATTACATCGACAATGGAAACGATACCGTCTCGCCGCCGACCACCGGCCAACCCCGGTTTTATAAACTCCAAGTAAGCCTCGTCCCCTAACCGCTCATGCAACGACGTTTTGGATTTCTCATCGCCTCAATCGCACTCTTGGTCGCGGGAGGCAGCGCTTGGGCTACACCCGCCAATATCTGGCATATCCCGGATAACAGTGGGGATCTTGGCGGTACTCACATGCGGGATCCGTGGATCGAGATCAGCAACAACCCGGCGAGTCCAACCACGGTAACGATTTACGAGGGGATCTACAAAGGCAACGGTTCCAATCAAACCGGGGGAACGCTCTTCTATAAGGGGCAATCGCAATCGGTCTGGAACAGCGTTGGGCTGGGCTTCCATACCAACACAGGAACCAATCAGTACTGGAAAGCGAGCTTCAGCACCGCGGGTATTCCGGCGAACGATCCGATCCAATATTACATCTACGTCACGACAGATGGTGCGGCCGGCTTCAATAGCACGTTCATTTACGCGCCGGCCGGTTTTGGAGATCACGGCGGGCAAACGATCGAAGGCACCGTTTTTTCTGGAAGCCCCTCTCAAAATACCGCCGCGTCATCCCCGTTCACCATTCGAAATCGGCCCGGCTGGATTTTTCATGCAAACAATCGCGTCAATAGCGGCAATGACGTCGAATTCTGGGCCAAGGTCGGTTACATCGGAGACGCAAATAATGTAGCGACGCAATGGGCCACAAACGGCGGCCTGTATTATACAACGGACGGGACGGACCCGGTGGTCGGAGCAAGCCCGGGCACAGCGGGCAATGCCGCGACGCAGGTAATTACCTTTACCTACGACCATCCGGAAAACAGCAACCAAAATGGCGGCGGCCAGAGCATTGCCGGCACCGCGATGTGGTGGCAGGCGACCGTGCCAAATCTGCTCGCGACTCCGCTCGGCACGACCATCAAGTACAAGGTTGGTTTCTGGAATCCCTCAAATAATGAGCAGAAATTCGGCGACTATAACGCCGGAGATCTGGGCAACTACCAGGGCCACATCTTCTCCTTCTCCAACGGGACAGTCGGCGATCCGGTCTTAACTGTGAATGGCGTGAATGGCAATTACACAACCACTCACGTTTTCGTTGATGAAACGAAAGGCGATTCGATTCCGTTTACGATCAACTTTGCGCCCGGTCAGGCGAATATTTCGGCCGTCGAATTATACACCAACCTGAATCGGCGTGATCGGGCACAGCTCGACGCAAACGCGGACGGAGTTGAAGACGGCATTTTGCTGCCGAGCGGAGACACCGTCGTGGCCGGTGACGATTCAACGTATTTCAAGGCCTATACCATGACGCTGACTGGAGCCGGCAATTACACGTTCTCGTTGAACGCAACGAAGACCGGCGCATATCGCTTAACCGCGCGCTGGAAGGTGCAGGGTGATCCGGCCTGGCGCTACTACACCAATATTGCTGCCGGCCGGCGAGACCACGCCATCGTTGTATCACCCGTGGACGCGCGAAACATCAATTTGTATGAAGCCGACGTCCTTAATTTAGATTCCAGCGGCACACAATTCGCCCAACGCGGGACGCTCGAGGATATGTTCGATGCCCCGAATGCGCCGCATCAAGGCAGCGCCAATCATTGGAACCTCAATTATTTGAAGAATCTTGGTTGTAACTGGCTCTGGTTTCAGCCGATTCATCCGATTACACAGGAAGCGCAATTGGGACATGATCCTGGTAGTCCCTATTCGGTCCGAAACTTCTTCGACGTTAATCCGCTGATGACGACGAACTGCACATCCGAATCGCAGGTTAACGATCCCAATGTGCGGACGGCGGCCCGGCAGGCGTTCGCGGGTCTGGTTAGCGCGGCCAATACTGCCGGCGTTGGGATCATGCTCGACGCCCCGTTTAATCACACCGCGCCAGATTGCGAAATCAGTTCGCAGGGAACAAGCTTGTTCGGCAATAACCCGGGGGCCGGGGCATTTTTGCGCGATGTGGAAGCGCGAGTTTACTCACGCGATCCCGATGGTGTTGGATCGCAGCCACCGAATTACGCCATGCGTGCCTTTAGTTCGACCAGCATCGCCATTGCACCCGATCGTGGTGATTTTGGAAAGTGGTCGGATGTGCGCGATGTCTTCTTCGGTCGTTACGCTGCTCTGGTCGATACCAATGGGGACGGAGGCACTCCTGACGACAATGGTAATTATTTAAACGAACAGGATTGGTTCGATTATTCGGTCGGTAACGAAGGTTCCTCCGGCAGTGGCAACGGCCACTTTGACGGTGTCACCCAAAACGTTTGGAAGTATTTCGCGAACTACAGTCTTTATTGGCTCAGCCAGACCGGTGTTCCGCAGGGCACCGACCTCGCTACTCAGACCAGCCATGGTATCGGCGGTTTGCGCGCAGATTTCGGCCAGGGCCTGCCGCCGCAACTTTGGGAATACATCATCAACAAGACGCGCACGCGAAAATGGAATTTCGTTTTCATGGCGGAGTCGCTCGATGGCGGTGCGGTAACTTATCGATCGAATCGTCACTTCGATATTGAAAACGAAAACATTGTCTTTTCATTGAAGAGCGCAGGCAATGCCAGTGACTATAGGAATATTTTCGAATCAAAACGTAACGCTTATGGCCAGGCGCCGGTTCTCCTCAACAACATGTCTCATGATGAGGAGGCGTTTGCGGACCCGTGGCAGGCCGTAGTGCGTTATGCAGTTTGCAGCACGGTCGATGGCGTGCCGCTCATTTTTCCGGGCCAGGAGCTTGGAATTTCGACCACCGTTGGCTACGACCGATACGAAGTGAATTTCGGCAAGAACATTGCGGATTTTAAAGACTTCAATTCGATGCAGCCAGCGTGGAACGATACCAATTTCGGCAACGACCAGCTCTACCCGGTTTACGCCGGCATTGGTCTGGCCCGCCTATTCAGTCCCGCATTGCGCAGTCCCAACCGTTACTTTCTCAACGACGACGGCAACAGCCAGGCGATTTTTGCGGTGGCAAAATACGAAACGAAGAACGCTTCACCGGCACTGAGCGACGTCGTCTTTGGTTTTGCCAACACGAACCGGGATGCCAGTCCCAGTGGCAATTTTCATGTTAATCAAGACACTGATTCGAATGGCGTAAACGATTATGGGATAAAGCCAGGGCGCATGTACAACGTGAAAAACATCGCGGCCTACACCGCGCAGAATCCTTTTCGGCGTAACTACTGGCTTTGGGGTTCAGGTCGAACTGGCACCGATGTTCTAAACAACGGTATCTTCATCGCGATGTTCAAGGTGCCTACGACTGATGCTGGCTGGGGTGAGCCGTGGTCAGACGTCGGTTACATGAAGAACGGAGTCCTGGTCGGAGCAAACAACGGTGTCTTTGACTGGGATGACACAAATCATAATGGTCAGCATGATCCCGGCGAAGCCAGCGAGCCCTTTACCGACCGAAACGGAAATGGCAGTCACGATCCCGATACGCCGTACGAAGCGCAGTACCTGAAACTATATGATGTGACTGCGCCTACCACAGCGTCCAGCCCACCGGCTCCGCCGAACAATTACCACTACGCGCTTGGAACCAGCGTGACCCTCAGTTGGTCACCAGCTGCTGCGGACAGCGAAGGGCAGGTCCCGTCGTACAAAATCATCGGTTCCGACGGTTCAGTATTTTACACGAGCGCGACTAGTTTTCTCGAAACGGGAGGTATGATCGGTCAAAACGTGACTTATACGGTTTATACCGTGAACCCAAACGACAACAGCGTAACCGGCGTGGCTAGTAATCCTGCGAACATCAAGTTTATCGATCCCGCCGCCGATGACGACGGCGACGGAATGAAGAATGGCGACGAAGATTTGGCCGGCACGAACCCTTTTGATCCTAGTTCTATCTTTGCCGTAATGAATGTGATTCGACCCGATTCGAGCACCGTTTCGGTCACGTGGAGCAGCGTTGCGGGTAAAAAGTATCGATTGGAGTACACTTCAAATCTGAACGCGTCTTACACACCAATCGGCACGACCCTGACTGCGAGTGGGCCAACATTGAGTGAAGCCGTTGCCGCGTCGGGTCCGGCATTTTACCATGTTGTGGTAGTGCCGTAGGAGATGGGTTGTAGTCGCCTCCGCTCGGGTCGAGGTGTTTTGATATCGACAGAGCGTGGCGACAGCGCGCGCCGCATGCTGTTGGCTCGTAGTTGCCCCGCTCTGTCGGGGGCGTTAATCGACAGAGCATGGCGACAGCGCGCCGTGACTACGTATTAAGGCGCTTGGCACAAACGCTTCGACAACGCACAATCGCCAATCTTCATGCGCCTGTTGCTACTAATTCTGTTTATCTTCAGCGAATGGACCGCCTGGTCGCGTGCGGGAGCTGACGTCGGTAGTGACTGGCCAACCGAAGCCATTTTCTATCAGATCTTTCCGGAACGGTTTTGTAACGGAGATTCTCACAACGACCCGACGCGCGAATCGTTGGAGACGCCGATCGGGCCGGGCCCGGCCTGGCGCCTTTCATCATGGACGGCCGACTGGTACGCACGCGATGGCTGGGAGAAAGAACTGGGAAACGATTTTTACAGGGACGGAGTTTTAGATCGTCGTTACGGCGGGGATCTCAAAGGGGTTGTCGATAAGCTGGATTACCTGACTGATCTGGGGATCAACGCAATCTATTTCAATCCACTCTTCTATTCCCGGTCCCTGCACAAATACGACGGCAATTCCTATCATCACATCGACCCCTATTTCGGTCCGGATCCCAAGGGTGATCTGGCGATGATCGACCGCGAAACGAGCAATCCCAAAAGCTGGCAGTGGACCGCGGCGGACAAATTATTCCTCGACCTGCTGAAACAATGTCATAAGCGCCACATGCACGTCATTATCGACGGCGTCTTTAATCACACCGGCCGCGATTTCTTCGCGTTCAAGGACATCCGACAAAACCAGCAAAGTTCCCGCTACAAGGATTGGTATGTGATTACGAGTTTCGATGATCCAGCGACGAAACGAAACGAGTTCAGTTATAAAGGATGGTATGGGCACGCAACTCTGCCCATTTTCGCCGCTTCCGCGGATGGCAGGGATATGTATCCAGCGGCCAAAGCCTACATTTTTGAAGCGACAAAGCGCTGGATGCAGCCCCGGGGAAAACGTGGCGATGGCATCGATGGCTGGCGTCTGGATGTAGCGAACGAAAGACCGGCGAAGTTTTGGACAGACTGGAACGCATGGGTCCGGAAATTAAATCCTAGCGCCTATACCACGGCGGAGATTTGGGAAAATGCGGCGGACTTCGTCAAGACGAACGGCTTTTCCGCCGCCATGAACTACAACGCTTTTGCAATTCCGGTGAAGGGATTCCTGATCGATAAGAATGTTCTCCCGTCGAAGTTTGCAGAGCTTGTGGATGCGCGACGCAAACAGTTTCCTCCGGTCACGGCCGCTGTCATGCAAAACCTAACCGACTCTCACGACACGGATCGACTCGCCTCGATGATCGTGAATGGGGAGGGGACGGTCTATAAAGATCCAAACGAGATTGAATTCAATGTTCATAACAACGCCGGCGTGTCGCAAACGTACAAAATTCGAAAACCGAACGTTCGGGAACGGAATATCCAGAGACTGATCGTCCTTCTGCAAATGAGTTACGTTGGTGCGCCGATGATTTATTACGGGGACGAGGCGGGAATGTGGGGAGGAGGTGATCCCGACGATCGGATGCCGATGGTCTGGGAAGGCATGGCCTGTGAGTCGCAGGCAAAAGATCCAAGAGGACGAGAACGATCCCCGGACGAGGTCAGATTCGATAAGGATCTATTCTCTTTCTACAAGAATGCCGTCGCGTTGCGTCGCGAGCACGACGCTCTAAACCATGGAGAATTTAGCGTGATCACGGCCGATGACGTCCAAAATTGTCTCGTCCTCAGCCGGCGTTCAGCGAAAGAGACCCTGGTTATTGCCATTAACCGCAGTGACAATGAAGCTCACCTCAATCTGCACGTCGATTCGAATCAACTCCTGCCGATCTTTGTTAGCCGCGGTGAAGTCGATTCGGTCAAAGCCCAGAAGGGTACCGGCGGAATGGAGATCATTCTGCCGGCACTCACCGGTGCAGTATTTAGCAGCAATTAATGAGTTCTGTCCTTGGGCGAGACCTCTTCTTCCGGGAAGCGCACGCGTCTCGCGTGTTGGCGAAGACGTCTCGTCTTCGCAGACTTTTGTCAGCAAAGATTGTTTCGGCGCGACGCCGAAACCAGACACGCGAGACGCGTGCTCTTCCCGATCTAATTTTTCGCGTCAGCAAAGCGCTAGGGGTAATTCTGCTGCCGTACCTGGTTATATGTCTTTCAGGTTGTGTGCAAAAGAGCGACACGCGGCGGCATGTTCTTATCTGGCACCAGAAAATCGGAGGTGAACGCGATCTCTTTCACGAACAGGTCGCGCGCTTCAATGCGAGCCATCCCGATATCGTTGTCGAGACCCTTTACAAGGAGAATGAAGAGCTGCGAAATCTCTTTGTTATCGCAGCTGTCGCCGGACAGGGACCTGACATTATCTATGGGCCGGCTGACAACGTAGGCGTGTTCGTTACCACGCGCACAATTCTACCGCTCGACGAAATCTTTCCGCCCCCATTTTTTGCACGTTTTGTGCCTCAGGGGATGGTCCGCTGGAAGAATGCGCCGTGGCTGGCCGCTGATCAAATCGGCAACCATCTCATCCTGGTGTATAACAAAGAATTAGTCACCACGCCTCCACGGACACTGGATGACCTGGTCGCGATTGGACAAAGACTGACTCGAGATTTCAACGGTGACGGTAAGATGGATCAGTACGGTCTTACCTGGAATTATCGCGAGCCGTTCTTTTTTATTCCGTTCCTGACTGCCTTCGGCGGCTGGGTCATGGACGAGAATGGACGTCCGACGCTGGACAACGAAAACACTGTCCGCGCGATCCAGTTCGTGCTCGACCTGCGTGACAAATACAAAATTATTCCAAAAGAAGGAGACTATGAGATCGCGGACATGCTCTTCAAAGAGAAGCGGACGGCGATGATTATTAACGGGCCGTGGTCCTGGGCTGGATATCACGTCCCTAAAGAGGCGATGGTCGCGCCGTTGCCGCTGAATAGTCAAACAGGGCTTTGGTGTGAGCCGATGATTTCGGCCAAGGGCTATTCGGTGAATGTCAACGTGGCGAACCCAAAGCGACCGGCGGTTCGTTCGGTGATCGAATTCCTGACCAGTGCTGAGGTGCAAATGGAAATGGCGCTCAAGCTGGCGACCACGCCGGTCGATCGTGCGGTCGTCAATTCGCCGGCTATCCAGACTAACCCCGTGTTGATTGCGTCCATGCAACAGATCGAGCATGGCCGCCCGTTGCCCATCGTGCCGCAGATGCGCGCGATCTGGGAAGGCATGCGCGGCCCGTATCAGCTTGTAATGAATGGCGCGATCACAGCGAAGGAAGCCGCCCGCCGCATGCAGCGCGAAGCGGAAAAGAATATTGCCGATAGCAATCTTTAAAAAGACGTTAAAGCGTTGAAACGTTAAAAATGTTACAAGAACGACCCGGCGATTCAACGATGTAACGAGTTAACGAGGTAACCATGATCCTGAGCGACAAATCGAAGGTGCGAATGTTTACGGCCGCACTGCTTGCCCCGGCTTTACTGGTCATTGTCGCTGTTGTCGCATTTCCGTTCCTGTTCAATTTCGTTCTCGCGTTCTCGAACGCGAACATCTACCACATCCGGGACTGGCGCCTGGTCGGTTTCGCCCAGTTCGTTTCCGTTTTTCAACAGCAACTGTTTTGGTCGATCCTGCTCAAGACGATCATCTGGACGCTCGTGAACATCGTGTTTCATGTCGCGATCGGTGTTTTCCTGGCGGTGGTTCTTCACCAGAAAGTTATCCGCGGAAAATCAATCTGGCGCGTCTTGCTCATCCTCCCGTGGGCACTACCCCAGTACATTACCGCGCTGACCTGGCGGGGAATGTTCAATTATGAATATGGAGCCGTGAACCTGTTGATCACGAAGTATCTACAACTTCCACCTGTGCAGTGGCTCACATCTCCTTTTGAAGCTTTTCTCGCCGTGATTATCACGAATATCTGGCTCGGATTTCCTTTCATGATGGTGATCGCTCTTGGCGGTTTGCAATCGATCCCGGACGATCTTTATGAAGCAGCCGATGTCGACGGCGCTTCGAAGTGGTTCCAATTCTGGAACATTACCGCGCCGCTGCTCCGACCGGTCATGATTCCGGCAATCACGCTCGGAGTCATTTGGACATTCAACAACATCAATGTGGTCTGGCTCGTTTCGAACATGGGCGAGCCGGCCGATTCCACGCACATTCTTGTATCGTACGTCTACAAAGCCGCCTTCAACATGTATCGGTTTGGCTGGGCCGCGGCATTGTCAGTGGTTATCTTTGCAATCCTGTTCACCTTTTCGCAGGTTTTTCTGAAGCGGACGCGCGCCGCCGAAGCGATTTATTGAGGGAGCACAGGCTGCTAGCCTGTTTGTCTCGGCAGCTTGCCGGGACATTTCTGTTTCGATGGTCCGACACCCATCGTTTCCGTTAAATGTTGCCGGCAAGCTGCCGGCAACTGCAGGCTGGCAGCTTGCGCTCCCCAGAAAGGGAAAGCGCGCTATGTGCTCATTCCGTCTTCAGCTCGAGATAGCAGGCGGTGAGAGGTGGAATCTCACTGATTGGAACACCGGCATCTTGCAGGTATCCGAGATTCAACTTTAAATCAGCCAACGGTGGAACATTCAGGCGATCTTTGATTGTCACTTCCTTCTGCGGATCGCCGCCGCTCAAGCCGAGCGACTTCAGAAAATCCGCGGGTAACTGAATCTGGACATCTTTTAATGCGGTCGCGGGATTCAGATTTACCGCGACGATGAATGTTTGACTCGTAAGCGGATCATATCGCACGAAACCGTACAGCCAGTGGCCGCTGGCCTGTTCTTTCGACATTCGACCGTAGTTCGGATTGTCGCGATTTATGGCATTCAAAGGCATGCAAATGCCATCGCGGAAAGCCGGCTCACCAATAAGATTAATCAGCCGGCTGTAGAATGCGCGCAGTTCCTTCTGGTCATTCGAGAGCCGCCCACCATCGTATTTGTGGCCGTTCACCCACTTTACCAGCTCCGGCATCGACCAATAATCGAAGATGGAGGTGCGAGCGTCGTCCGCTCCAAATCCTTCAATCCCCTGCGCCGGCTCACCGACCTCCTGGCCGCTGTAAAGCATGATGGAACCGCGCGAGAGACCGTAAAGAATCGCCGAAACCGGAACGCCGACTTTCATACCGTGATCGCCCCACTGTTTTTTTGCGGCTAGGCGCACTTCATCGTGATTTTCGGCGTAGCGCAAAGAGTTCTCGAAGATGAAATCATCCGGTCGAGCATCGTCGATGTCGTTCGCCCAAGCCGGACCTTCATAGATTTTCTTCAGCGCGCGATAGGTTGGATCGTCGTAGACAGCGTTGAATCCCGCGTCGAGGAGATACAACATCACATTCGATTTGCCGCCGTGCAGTTGCGAAATAACAGGATCAACGCCGGTTACTTTTGCCGGGTCGTTATCGTAGGCTTCGCCGACAAACACGACATCGGCGTGCCGGCTGCGCGCGCGTGCGATCAGCCAATTCCAAAATTCCGGCGGCACCATATGTGACATGTCACAGCGAAAACCATCCACTCCCAGCCCCTGCCAGTAAGCAATGACCGAATCCATCTTCTTCCACGTATCCGGGATTGCCTTGTCGGGTGCGTTGGCATTTGGGTATTCGCGTACCCCCTTGTTCGGATCGGTGAAATCGAAGCCGTAATTGAGTTTTACGGTCTCATACCAATCATTGATATCCGGAGCCCAGCTGGCCTTGTTGTTCCCCGTAACTTTTCCGTGCTCCTTTTCGCCGTCGAAAAAACCGTCGCAAAACTGTAGCGGCAGTCTATGACCGCCGCTGTCTTTATTTCGGCGCTCATAGAGCGCCGCTACAGCTTTACACGTCGGACTCACGGCCCGGCCATCCTTGTAAGTTGGCAAGTGTAACGGCGGGCCGCCCGCATCCTTTCGGAGATAGAAGAAGTTGTTCATCGGCGAGAAGAAGAGCGAAGGATCATCGCCCGCACCGCCATTTCCCCTGGTGCCGAAGTTCTGCTCCGGCTGAATATCAGAGTTGTAGCTCCGGGCGACATGATTCGGAACAAAATCGATCAACGCCTTCATGCCCTGTTGGTGGATGCGCGAGAGAAGTGCTTTGAATTCGTCGAGACGTTTAGCCGGGTCCTTCGCGTAATCCGGACAAACATCGAAATAATCTTTGATCGCGTAAGGACTGCCGGCCAGGCCCTTGAGAAGATCCGGATCGTCCGCGGGTTGACCTACCTTGGAATAATCCGTCGCCGTCGCCTGCTGCAGCACTCCGGTCAGCCAGAGGTGAGTAAAGCCGGATTCCTTCAGCGACCTCAACGCCGTGTCATTGATGTCGTCAAATTTGCCAACCCCATTTTCCGCGATGTCGCCATTTTGTTTGCGCGTCTCGTTTGTATTGCCGAACAACCGGACCAAGGTCTGATAGATGCGAATCTTAGAGCCTCCACCGTCTAAACGGGCGCGACCGGTGACGAGTTCACTGCCGGTCGCCCGCAAATTAAGTTCGAGATAATGCGAAATGTATTTGTCACCGGTGCCGGTGTGCGCGGTTGCATCACTGCATCCGAGAAGTGCGCCCCAGCCCTCATTCTGCGAAAGATCCTTGGCATAGATTATACAATCCGCTGTTGCCCCGCTGAATTCGGACCGGGGAACTCGGAATGTTAAGGTTCCGTCGGCGAATGTTGCCTGGCAGGCGGACGAAGGCGCGGGATCGGTCCATTTCCACTTCGTCCATCTCCGTTCGATACACGATTTCTCTTTTCCGGAGACGCGCAAAAAGAGATCTGCTTTGAATGGCAAAAATACAGTGGAACCTTCTTCTCCGCGCAGGAACGGAACCACAGCTGAACCAATTTCTCGTCGGGTTCCAAGGACAAGATAGACGGCGCAATGACTCGGGTCGTAGGCAGATAGCTGATACGTGATTTCTACATCAGAGTTTGAGAGGGAAACTCCTATTCGCGCCCCGTCGGCCCCTAACAGGATCTGTTTAGCCGAGGGTTCTCCCGCCATAGTTGAAAGGCGCCAGCTGGCCAGTGCGAGCAAGGCAAAGACGATAAGGAAGCCCTGGTAGCGCGGCAGCGCACATCGTCGGCTGCTCACTCGGAAGCGATGGGGCTTTCGGGTGGTGTAGCCACCGGAATCATTCCTTCTCTCTCAATGACGCTTTCGAGCCGGTGCGGATCGAGCCGCGTGTAGGGGACAAAAAGCGTGATGATCGCGGCCAAAAACATAAAGAAACCGCCGGCCATAACAGCGTAAACCAGATTCCCGTGCAGAAAATTCTTTACGATCGGGCCGAAGGTTAGGGCGGCGATAATCTCCGGCAGGACGATAAAGAAATTGAAGATACCCATGTAAACGCCCATGCGCTGTGGCGGCAGAGCGCCGGCGAGCATGGCATAAGGCATTGATAGAATGGAAGCCCATGCGATACCACCCAGACCAAGTGCGAGAAGCAAAAGATGCTTCTGGGATTCACCGTGGATAAAGCCAATAGCAAACAGGCCGATCGCACCAAGCACGAGGCAGACTGCGTGAATGTGGCGGCGATCGAGTTTTGCCGCGATCGCCATCAATCCGAAAGCGGCGATAAAGGTGACGAAGTCCTTCGCCGCGTAACAAACGCCCGCCCATTCGGCGCCGGCTTTAAACAGGGGAGAACTGGTGTCATGGGCACCGAACACGACCGGAACAGCGTTGGAGAAATGCAGCCACATGCAGAACAACGCCATCCAGGTGAAGAATTGAACAACGGCGAGCCACCTCATCGTTCTCGGCATCTGGCGCAGCGCATCGGGAATTTCGTGGAGGAGATAAGCGAATCCGCCGCGTTCGGATCGCTTCTTTCTAAAGGCTTCGATATCGGCGGGGGGATATTCCTTCGAGGTGAAAATCGTCCAGAGCACTGCTCCCAGAAACGCCGCGCCGCCGATATAGAACGACATCTTGACGTTCGGAGGGATCAGGTTTGCTGCGCCTGTTTCACTGGTAACACCGAAGCCATGGTTTAGTACCCATGGAAGCAACCCGGCGATGACTGCGCCCAAGCCGATAAAAAAGCTCTGCATCGTGAAACCAGTCGCTCGTTGTTCTTCGATCAGGTTATCGGCGACAAAAGCGCGAAACGGCTCCATGGAAATGTTGATCGAGGCATCCAGAATCCAGAGCAGACCCGCCGCCATCCAAAGCGCGCTGGAATTCGGCATCAAAATAAGCGCAGCGGAACTCAAAATCGCGCCGGTGAGGAAATAGGGACGCCTGCGGCCGAGCGGTCCCCACGTGCGATCACTCATTGCGCCGATGATGGGCTGCACAATAAAACCGGTCAGCGGCGCAGCCAGCCAAAGCATGGGGATCTGGTCGTCGCGAGCTCCGAGGTATTTGTAAATCGGGCTCATGTTCGCCATCTGCAAACCCCAGCCAAATTGAATGCCGAGGAACCCGAAACTCATGTTCCAGATTTGTCCGAAATTTAGGCGGGGTTTGGGTGTCACTCGTCGATTAGCTCACAAATGTCGATGATTTTGAAGTAAATACCGAGGATTCGTCGGCGGGTTAAGCACCAAATTCCAAGCACCAATCTCCAGAGAATCACCAAGCTCTAAACTTCAAAGAATTGACAGTGCGCGGTTGGGATCTGGCCATTGGTGCTTCTCTGGTTATTGGCGCTTGGTGCTTGGAGCTTTCGCGCACATCTAGTGCGCGGGCGATTCTCTCGCGACTTGGAACTGGTTGAAAAAGGCGTCGTACTTCTCACCGTTGCGATCGAAGATGGCGAAGCTCTGGATTGACCCGCCTGAGGACAATTTTCGTCCGGGAAGCTTCGTCACCTTTTTGTCGTTCATGGTCTGGATTTCCAGATCGTAGGTATCAGTGCCGGTGATCGTGACCGTCACCGAAACACCGGCATCAGTAAACGCTACCCCGGAGTCCACCTTGTCCGCCCCGGACCCGTCGTAGATCTGATAATTATCTTTGCCGTTGTAGTAGCCGAATTCGAAGAGAGCGTCCTTGTTGTAATCGGCGACGGAAGAGTTTGCATTCCCGCTGCGCAGAACGAGCCCGATGGAGCCGGGGGTCGGATCGTCTTTGTCGAATTTCTTCTCGAAAGTCCCGTTCTCCATCATGAACGAGAAGGAATCGCCCACCGCGAGTGGCTTCTCGAAGCCCCGGTAAGCCACGGCTTGCTCAAAACCGGAACCATTGGCGAACATGCCGAAGGCTTTGTCGTTTTTGACGATACCGTTCAGATCCGGATTATTCTTGGTCTCGGCAATAAAGAAACCGGAGTGACGCTCGTTGTCGTTTCCTTCCGCGGTCAGTGTCCAGTTTCCGAAGCCGCTGCCGCCGTTTTTGCTGTTGTCCCAGGTGCCGCCGTAAGCCGACTGGCTGGCATCGTCTTCTGCGATGACGGTTGACGCGGCGCGTGCGTTCAGCGCAAACGCGAGAGAAGTGAAAAAAACTGCAGCGAAGAGTTTCCCTTTCATAATGATACCTGGCCGCGAATGAAGCGGATCAGGCAGAGTATCAGAAGGTTAAACGCTAAGCAAAGCAGCGAAACCCGGGAGGGACGACCTCGTGTCGTCCCACTAATTTGGGACGAGACAAGCTCGTCCCTCCCCGGAATTTATTCTTTGACTGCGCCGGAGCTGAGACCGGAGATGAGATAGCGGCTGAGGATCAGAAAGAGCACGACCACCGGGATGGAGACGAGCAGGGCTCCGCAGGCGTACAAGCCCCATTGGGTGCTCATATTTGCCTGAAATATCTTCAACCCGAGAGGCAATGTAAAAATATTGATGTCCTGCAGGACGAGCGCAGCAACGACGTATTCGTTCCAGGAGGTCATGAAGGAGAAAAGAGCGGTGATGACGAGAGCGGGCGCCGCCAGAGGGAGCACGACGAGATAGAAGGATTGCCAGCGCGAGCAGCCGTCGATGCCGGCCGCTTCCTCGAGTGAGAGTGAGATCGTGTCGTAGTAGCCTTTCAATTGCCAGATGCAGAAGGGCAGAGCGGTCGCGGAATAAATAATGATCACGCCGAGGTACGAGTTGATCAGGTGTAGTTTGATCAAAATGAGATAGAGCGGGAGCAACAGCATCGTCGCCGGGAACATTTGCGTGACGAGCAGCCCATTCAGCATTGTGCTGCGACCGAGAAACCGGAATCGAGAAAGCGCGTAGCCACAGGTGGAAGCGAGAACGACGCCGGTCAGGGTGACGGCGAGCGCGATCACGGTCGAATTGAAAACCCAGCGAAGAAACGGTGTCTGCGTGACCAGGATGCGAAAATTGTCGAAAGTCGCGCCTCTAGGAATCAAAGCGAGCGAACTGGAAAGCAACTGGTCACCGGGCCGCAGCGCGATCGTGATGATTCGTGTAATTGGATAAATCGCGAAAACGGAGAAGATGATTAGAGCGAGATAGCTCAGTGCCGGCCGGAACCGGTCCATGATGGTTCGGCGAATGAGTCGGGGCGTAACCGCGCGCATGCGATGATTCAAATCGACAGCGCAACGTTAAGCAAGTGCCGCATCAGGCCGAAACACAAAAGCCGAGGTGGTAGACCTCGGCTTTTGTGGATAAATCTGTGGTCGATCTTACCTGCGGCTGCGGCTGCGCAAGGCGAGAAAGCCAACCGCACCAGCGATCATCAGAGCGAAGGTCGAAGGCTCGGGAATGGCAACGAAGAAATTGTTTCCGAAGCCTCGGTTCGGAGTTTGAGTTCCGCCGGCATCACTATCAGTAGTGAAGAAATTTAGGTTAACCAGTCCACTAGCTGGAACTACCCAAGCATTTCCGCCATCCGGATTGTTGGTACCGTTGCCCCAGAATGATGGATTGTAAAATCCGAACGTTTGGCCCGCTGTCGGAGTCGTTCCGGCCTGCCATTGACTGTAAGTGATTTGTGAAAACCAGAGTAGTCCGATAGCCTGACCTGCAGGTGGCGTAGCGGAGTCCGGGGGGGCCGCCGACGTGATCGTGAAGAGATTGAGCGTCTCGTTCGTTCCTACAGCGGTATTAAAAGCCTGCGCGCTTGACGGATCACTCATGACCGACAAAAGAACATCATCGCCTGCAACGTAGCTTCCCGGCATTAAGCTCGTCGGGGTTTCGAAAACGCCGTCGGCGCCGGCGGAAATGAATAGGAGCACAGATCCCACAGGCAACCCTGTCGTAGAATTAGCGCGCAGCTCGCCAGCATCCAGCTGGATCGAAAACGCTCCATACCCAGACGCTGCAGTGAAGACAGCGAGAAAGGTGACAATAAGTTTTTTCATAAGGAAACTACGGGGTTAGTACGTCGGCGCATTGAGCCAAAAGGCCGTTGAGCTTTGGCCGGTGCCAGTAGGCGATTTTCGAATGATTATCGCACTGCCGGCGGGAATAAGATCATTATCGTGTGGTGTTGTCAGGTCCGCATCACCGACCTTTCTCCATCCGACATTGCCAGAGATGTTGGCGTAGAAATACGCTGTAGTAGGCGCTTTGTTCAAAGTGGCGGACGAATTATTAAACAACAACAGCTCATCCTTGATGGTGCGAAGACTTGTCGTAGCAACGAAAGATCCGTCCGCTGAATTCAAACCGGTATCGCTAAGCTTGACGTCGATCGGCCGAACCATCGCAACTGCATTATCTTGAGCGACGCTAGGTTGGGCGACCAAGGGGACAGCAAGCTTTTTAGTCAACACCGATCCCAAACTCGTCAGCGTCCCCGTCGCCGCGCCATTTTGATTTCGGACGACGAAATAGCCGTCTGGCAAGAGGACATCGTCATTGTGCGGTGTAGACAGGTCTGCATCGCCAACTTTCCTCCATCCAATATTGCTGCCACTGTTGATGAAAAAGTAGGCGGCAGAAAACGCCTGATTGACACCGACCGCCGCGTAATCCGGTATTAAAATCTCGGTTTTAATCGTCCTCGTGCTGGTGGTGGGGGTGAAGGAAACGTTTTGATCGGTACTCGGCCAGACAGTGCCGAGGGTCAAATTCGGGATCACGAGGAGCTGCGCATTAGCCGGGGTTCCCGCGAGACTATCTTGCGACGTGTTAACCGTCAGCGTGTTAGTCGTGTTCCCAGTGATTTGATAGATATGGCCCTCCTTAGGGTTCGACGTGCCCGGTCCGATCAACACGTAATAATGCTTCGGCTGAGTACCGGCGGCGTAGACAAACTGATTCGCCGTCCACGGCGTGCCGCTCACGGTAATCGTACTGCCCGAAACAGATTGGAGGGCCCCGACAAACTCCGGCAAACGGGTAAAGGGAACCGATAGCAGGGTGTCCGAGTTTGCTAGGCAAGAGACGGTGGTAAATCCGACGGGGTCGGTCGAGGCTTGAGCGTGCAGATTGCCTTTAAATGGCAGGGTTAACGCAAGGGCAACAACTAGGGTGAGGAATGGGCGCATGGGATTAGACTTTCTAAGGCTACGAAACTTCGGTGGAAATTGGCAAGCAAAAACTACTCGAATTTCTAAGATTTTATGATTTTTACGATGGGTTCGGATTTCGGAGTCCAAACAGGGGCTTTTTCCGGTGCGCACTTTGACAAATCCTCCGGTAATGGCAAGGAGAAAGTGCGGCTTTTGCGGTAAAATCTGCGACTTGGCAAATTGAACACCCCAAAGCTCACCTGATGTGAAGCTCGAATTCGGGCGTGTTGCCCAACGGCTAGCAACATCCGGGGGCGCGAATGATCGTCCTTTGTCATTCCGAGCGAAGTCGAGGAATCTCTCACCCCACAATTACCAGTAGTAAAAGATGTCTCGACGGAGTTTATCCTGAGCGAAGTCGAAGGGCTCGACATGACAAAGGCGTTTGGCGACACCCCCGAATTCCTACTAACCCACTCAGGGGGAAGGCGTCACAGTCCGTGTGAAAACTCGTTTTTGTCTTTGTTGAATGCTTTGTCGTTTTCATGGCTTCTCGTCTGCCTGTTTCGCTGTTAACGGGGCCGTCTCAATCTTGCGAACCTGCTGCTCGAAATATTTGGCCGAGCTGATGTAAAGGAAATGCCTGACGGCGTCATAGAGAGCTACCGCGCCTTGATCCTCGCGTCGCCAACGTCGCCAGTTGGGCTTGCCGGTTTGTTCCGCCTTCCATTCGCCGGTTCCATTGGCTTTGCAGAGCTGCGCGATTTCGCTGGCTGACAGATCCGATTGATCCATTTTGGAAAACATCTCCATTTCGCTCACGCCATCGATGACTTTGACCCCGACGACGTAACCCGGCGAAATAAAGCCGCGCATGACGCCGAAGGTTTCAGTCGTGATATCTTTGAACGGCTTACCGTAGCGGGTTTCGATCTGAGCATCGGTTTCGCCGATGTTGCCATAAGCGGTCCGCGTCAAAGCCGCCAAAACCAGAAATGTGGGGAGTATTTTCGTGATGGCGAAGCTATTTTCTTATCGCGCTGTTTGCAACCTTTGCCCGCAAACACAAGGGTGGGCCCGCGCGGGATAATGTTCGCCATCGGATTCGTGGCGGTGCTGGGCTGCTGAATAATTGCATTCACCGCAGATTACGCGGATTCCGCTGATGGAAGAAAGCAAAAGGCAATTTTCAAAGTCTTCATTGTTCGCGTCATTCGCGTCATTCAAGGGCGCCCAATCTCCGTTGTCTGCTGTTGGCGTTCCGTTTCCGTCCCACGAATATGAATAATAATAGGAATAGGAAATCGAAACGGAATTGAAACTTGGGATTTGGAGCTTGGAACTTCCGCCGCGCAGCGGCGGTGGTGCTCGGGGCGGGACTTGAACCCGCAAGCCTTTCGGCATACGCCCCTCAAACGTACGTGTCTGCCATTCCACCACCCGAGCGGCTGATTCTGTAGGGGGAGCTGTTAGCTTCCCACTCAGGCCTGGGACGCTAACAGCGTCCCCTACAGCAGATAGAAGATGGTAGATGGGAGATGGTGCGTCGCAAGCGCTTTATCGCGCCTTCATGCTCATAATCGTAATCGTAATCGAAGAATGGAGGGCCGAGCGCCGGCGAGCCCGTGCAGCAAATCGGCGTCGCAGAGCTACGCCCTCCACCAAAGGCGCCGACAATCCTTCCCTTCGGCTGTGGGCTGACTTCTGATCTCTGATGTCTGACCTCTGAACTTAGGGCAGCACCACGCGAATGCGGTAAAAGCGCCGGCTTCCGACGGGGGAGAAGTCAATCATTTGTGCAGGGCCGCTGATATTCGGATTGAGATTGCCCAGCATCAGCCAATTCGCATCGAGCAACGAAGTCTTGTACTCGAGTCGATACAGCTTCCCCGCAATCGCATCGAAGCTAACGATCCAATTTGATCCGCTGCGTGAGATTGATTTGATACGCAGAACACTATTCCCGTCGTGCGGGTCAGTGCCGGCGAGGTATTCGGCAACGTTGCTCTGTCCGTCCAAATCCGCATCCGCATTGGCGTCGGCCGGATCATTGGGATCAAAATGGTTGGCTTTTTCGTACGAATCGGGCATTCCATCGAGATCGGTATCATCGACGATAATCCAATCCGCATTGATGGCGATCGCTGCTGGCACAGTCGCGGTGTCGATCGATGTGTCAATAGATGATCCTGCTGGGTTACTGAACGAACCGTTGTATTTCCCAATCACGTAAACTCTTTCGTCGCCGACTACGTCAGTCTCTAGATAATTGAAAGTTAAGTCGGCCACCCAATCGGCCGGGGCGCCAATTCTCCAGTAGCGTTGCAAGCCGGAAAGGCCGGGATAATTGGGCTGGCGGCCATTGAACACACCGACCGTTGCCGAATTCGGGAATGTGCCGGCGGTGGCGTTTAGCGTCACCGGCGTGTAACCAGTTGAGGTTCCGACTTCGTAGGTTTGGCTGCCGGCGACCGCGTAGGCTTTTCTCAAGTTGCCATCCACGTAACCGTTTGTTCTCGTCACGCTGGCCGTGTTGGAGGAAAGCGCGAGGGTGTTCGCGCCCGTGATGACACGTCCATTAGTCAAAGTGAGCGCCGCGCCCGGATCCGAGACGGTCAAGTCACCTCCGGCAATGGTGAGATTCGAATTGTCGACGCTCATGCTCGTCACCACGCGCGTGGGATTGATTTCAAAACCGGTGATTCGCGGGGCGTTTTCAAACGCGTAGACCAGCATCTGGCCGCCAGTGCCTTGGTTGTGGACCGGACTAACATCGAATGACCCGGCGGGAGTGGCCAGGCCGGTAAAGCCTATTTGAACAACCGTGCTCGACGTTCCTCCATTGCCCAGCGTGATCTGATTGCTGTTAACAAACCCGCCCCGAAATAGATTGACGCGACTGGTGATGATGGGGGAATTGAGCGTAATAAACGAGGTGCTATTTGCGCTTATGCCCGTCCCTCCAAACGGGGCGACCGCCGTTCCGAACACTCCACCGGTGTAAGTCATCGGTCCATGGCCGGCGAAGTCGAACCGTGGATTACCCGTGGCCGCTGACGTAATCGTTCCACCGTTCGTGACGATGGTTCCCCGCATGCGCGTTGGCACGCTGGGATTAGCGTTCGTGTTTACGACCATAGTCATGGTCGGATTGATCGTGAGATTCGGAGTCGTCCCCTGTACGTAGTAAGTGGTCGATTCGGGTGCGCCGGCCGCACCAATAACGAGCAAACCACCTGTCACGTTCGTCGTACTCGAGAGCACGTCATAATCGACCTGGACCGCTCCTGTATTTTGATTAATGACGTTGATTGTTCCACCGCTCATGGTGAACGAGGAACCCAGACTGAAAATTTCAAAGGACCCATAAGCGGAACGGTTGTTCCCAACCGTGGCCACATTAATGGTGCCGCCGGTTTGGGTGTAAGTGACGGCGCCCTGTGGGTCGAATCGACCCGCAACGTTCATGGTGCCGCCTTCGATAATAAATTGCGCACCCGTGCCGCCGCCCATCTCGTCTCCGGCGCCGAGACCGATGTTGTAGGCGCCTTGTGAAACTCGAAACAATCCGTTGTTAGCGGTAGCTAACCCTGAGGCAGTCCCGGCCACGATAAAGTTGGGATTGTTAAGCCAAATGCCAGCGGTTGAGGGAATGGTGTACGTCGCGGTGGTAAACAGTGGATTGGTCATCGAGAAATTTCCCGAGATCTTGAATGTCCCGCTCGTTAGGGTGAGGAACCCGGCGACGTCTGTGGTGACACCGCAGACGGTGAAGTTGTTGGAAAAATTGAGCTCGAGAGTGCAAGAGCTGTCTTTATTGATAGTGATGGCGCGAATATCGGTGATTGACGCTCCTACACCTGAGAAGGTTGCGTCGCCCGTCCCGGCAAAAGTGATGCTGGCGTCCGCCGAATTTCCGCCCAGGCCCGGATTAGTGCAAAAATCGACAGTGCCTTTGTTGGTGAGGTTGCCGCCAACGGAGAGGAGATGGGTTGTCACGCTGCTGGCGTTAGTAACCTCGGTAATGAATTTGGCATTTGCTGAAACCGTGACCGAGCCGCTGACCGTGAGCGTGCGCGCCGTCGTCGTTTCGAACTGCAACTGTCCACTTCCAACTTGCCCAACCGTCAAATTGTAAGCCACTGCGTCGGTATCAATCGTTACCACCGAACCATCCGCTATCGTTACATTATCTCCGGCACCGGGAATGACGCCGCCGACCCAGGTTGACGTTGCGCTCCAATTGCCCGTACCGGCGACCGAGGTAACACTCCTCGAAGCAGTGGCCCGACTGCCGGCTAGTGCGTTGCTCAAACCGCCTTCGCTTACAGCATAGACACGCCAAAAATAAGTGGTGCCGGGACTTAGCCCGCTGACATCCTGCGACGTAACGTCGGGCCCGGTTTGCGCAACGAAACTGAAGTTTGTAGCGTCGGTCGATTTATAAACAGCATAGCCAACTTCATTGTTGGCGTTGTCCTTCCAATTCAGCGTCATTGCCGTGGTGGTGATGTTCGGGAAAGACAGGTTTGTCGGTGTCCTCGGAATGTTTGGTGTAAAGATGTAAGCAGTGCCCGCGTCGATGGCATCGGTCTGCATGTTGTTGGCGCTCAGATACGAAGCGTTCCCGTTCGAGGTGGTTACACTGGCAAAGTTGATGGCGGCGCCTGACTGCAACCCGACCGTGTAACCGCCATTCGCAGCGTTGACTGCCATTCCGGAACCGTAAACAAACTCAATCACCCCGGTTCGCTCAAACAGCCACATTTGAAAAGTGCCGGCACCGCTGCCTGCCGTCTCCAATCGCGGAATTTGCTCATTCAACCACTCCACCACGAGTTTTCGATTGGGCGAACTGCCGATAACTTTGAAATGCACCTTGCCGTCGTTACCGGTCCGGAGGTCGTCATAATAGGGCGCGATCTTCGGCGCGTTGCCAGTATCCGCAAATCCGGTGGAGTTATCGAACGTAGTCGAAATAACGATTCCGCCGAGTCGGCAGATGCCATTGGCGTTGACCGAGAACTGGGTAAAGCGCACCCCATCGTACCAAAAATCGAATCCGATATTTGTGACGCTCGAGGCCGTGTCATCCTGACTGGCGGCCACCAGCTGAATCGTAGCGCTGGACATGTCTTCCAGGGCGACTCCGGCAGCCCCTCTGGACGAATACGTCATTGAAGTGATGGCCGCGTCTACATCCAGGACGGAGGCTAGAAAGAGCAGCACCGCCATCGCGGCGGCGCATTTCGACTCTTGGTAGTTCATTTTGACGTTCACGCTTGAGCGGTCCGGGGAGAGCACCTGATCCTTGGAGACATCTCAGGTGGCATCGAGAGATTGCCCGACTATTCCGTAGTTAGGCAAGGAAAAACCTCTATTTTCCATAATTTTTCATACCTTTGATTTGTCGTAACAAGTTCGCGCTTCGGCCAGGCTCCTGCCTGACTCGGCTAACACATTGCAGGCTGTCGTTTTCTGCGATGCGCCGCGCCGCAAACGTGACCAGGTTGGAACGTTGTCAGGCCGAGTCAGCCAACATGGCTAACTTTTAAGACTTTCCTCGTTATCGTGGTGCATCGCTTGCTCAACCTGCGTCCGTGGCGTCCGCGGAATCCGCGGGTAGATTTCAGAAGGGAAAGTTCGATTACGAGCATGAGCAGAAGCAAGAGGTACGAAGCGGAAGAGGGTTGGATCAAAATAGATCTCCACATCCATACTCTCGATGATCCGAGGGACGTGATTGACTACTCCGCCCACCAGTTACTGGAGCGGGCACGTTCGCTCGGGTTCGGAGTGCTCGCGATTACCTTGCATGATGCCGTGTTCGATCGCGCAGAAGTTTTCGCCGACGCCGCGGCCATGGGCATTTTGTTGATTCCTGCAGCCGAGGTCAGGATCGAGGGCGCGGACGTCATTCTTTTGAATGTGCGACAGGAGGATATCGCGTCACTCAAGACATTTGCTGAGCTGCGCGCTCTGAGGCAAAGGCGTGGAAATTCGATTTTTACGATTGCGCCCCATCCTTTTTATGTGCTCGGCGGCTCCATCGGCCGGCGCCTGATCCGGGAGATTGATTGTTTCGACGCAATCGAGCTCTGCCATTTTCATAAAAGTCCATTCAATCCCAACCGCCGTGCCGCTCGAGTTGCACGAAAATTTGGCAAACCGATGATCGCCACCTCCGATGCGCATCGCTTGCATGCGTTTGGCCGGCATTACACGAGTCTCCCACGCCCCAGCGTAGAACTAACTTGCGAAAATGTGTTCGCCGCCCTGCGCAGCGGTCCCCTTCGCGTAACCAGTCCGCCCGCTTCATTGCGCGATTTCGCCGGAGCCATTTACTTTATTTTTCTGGCGCATCCCTTTCGACGACACCGAAAGGAGGGTTGCGCGCATGGTGGCGGCGCCCCTCACCGACAACCGCCGAGGCCTGGCGACTGGAGTCAGTCGTCCGCCTCTCATACACGTCGATCTTGAATTCACGACGGACACGGTACACACGTAGCCGTGATGAAGAGATCGATCTGCCTGCTGACGGCCCTAATCATTGCATGTTCCGGCTGCCAGTCCCTGTTCAAGAAAAAGAAGGACGCGGTGAAGAAAAGAGCAAAGGCGGAACTGCGGGATGAAAGCAGCGACGTGGATTTTCAGGCGTTTCTCGGGCGGTTGCGGAAAGCAGTCGCCTCGCGCGATATGAACACGATCGCCTCGATGATGACGAAAAATTTCGGCTACAAGCTGAATCCACCGGCGGAAGGCGACGGGGTTTTTAAATATTGGGATGAGGAAAATCTCTGGCCCGAACTGGAAGGCATTTTATCCGAAAAATTTGTCAAAGGGGACGGAGACTTTATGGTCGCGCCACCCCAGTTCGCGGATAAATCGCTGAATTACGATGGATATCGTGCGGGGATCCGGCGCGTCAACGGCAGTTGGAAGTTCGCCTATTTCGTCAACGGCTAGATGGAAGTGACGAGCCACAAGTGATCAGTGACAAGCAAAGAGGCGATTCGGAGTCTCTTCACTCATCACTTGCCACTGGTCACTTGTCTGGTCTGCCGCATCGTCCCCCTTTCATCTTTGTCCGGGAGGTGATCACTCATGATCCTGGAGTTGCAGCGGAATGCGCGACCACTTTTGAGTCGAACGATCCAATGTTTCGCGGCCACTTTCCGGGAGATCCACTGGTCCCGGGTGTCATTTTGACCGAGGCGCTCGCGCAAACGGCCGGCATCGCCGCCGGTTCAGGGAATAGGACGAATGCGCGTCCGCGTTTTCTCCTTTCTGCGATCCGGCAGATGAAGTTCGTTCAGGCGGTTCGACCGGAGGAACGAATAATTTTGCGGGCCGAAAAGGTCGGTGAGATGGGCGATCTTATCCAATTCAGAGTCGTGGCGAAAGTTCAGGACAAGGTCGTGGCCGAAGGCGAATTGGTTCTGAGCAAGGTGTCGGCGTATTAACCGATTCGCTTCCGGGGAGCGCAGGCTGCTAGCCTGCAGTTGCCGGCAGCTTGCCGGCAACATCTGGCGTCATGAAATTCAGTTGTTGATGACGGTCCCTCAAACGTCTCGGCAAGCTGCCGAGACGAACAGGCTGGCAGCCTGTGCTCCCCGGATCGCACGAATACGTGCCGCCAGCCGAGAAATTTGCGGGGCTAAATCTTTCAACGCTCCTGACGCTCACCACAATCATAAATGGTGCCCCAGTCGCCTGATGCCACTTTCGGGAGCAGATGCGCCCACGGCTTTGTGCTCACGGGGTAATTCGTATCCTCTTCACGCCCCCAAAAGATATAGCGAACGCCCAGTTCTTGCGCCGTTTGCCGCCAGTTTGGTTCGCCCCGCATCAGGCTTCCGAGTTTCACCTCGATCGCGTGGTAATTGTCAAAACCCTGAGTCCAAAGATGCCCCGGATATCCAAGCACTGCTTTCCGGCCCTGGAGCAGAATCGGGTGATTGTAGGTCGGATAGGCGGCAAAACGCGCTTCCAGCGGTAAATTTCTAACGGCAACTCCGACGCCGGCGAGTTCGCCGCGGTTGGCGAAGCCATAACCGGGAGAAGTAAGACCACCGAACAAACTAACGAAGCCCGAGCCGAAAAGAGCGAGGCAAAGAGCAACGCGAATCGGCAGCGACCAATGCCTGATCAAATCTGTCCACAAGAAGGGGAGCACAAGGAAGTAAGCCCAAAAAATCAGTTTGAGGTTATCCCATTCCCATGGCGCCGTTTTTACGAGCAAGCCGAACAGTAGAATCGCGACGGCGGGCGATAGAAACGCGACATCCTCCGGCAACCGTCCCTGCCCAATGGCATTCCGATCCTTCCAAGCCCGCCAGCCGGCCGACGCCAGCAGAACAAGAACAACCGGGACCCAGAGACCGAAATTGGTCCACCAGAATGTAAAAAACGGCATCTTAAAGTCGCCCGTGTTTTGCACCCAGCCGGGATGCCATTTCAGCATGGACTTGGCATTAAAATGGTCCGTGATAAGCCAGACAAAAAAAGTTGCCGGAAGCAAGGCGCATCCGACCAACGCTGCAACGTGAGCGCGTATGCGTGTACTTCCCAAAAAATCTTTCCACCGCGACGGATGCCAAAGTAACGGCGGGAACCCGGCCAATCCCTGTCTTCGGACAAAATCGAGAGAAACCCTTCCCTCGTAAGCCCATTCCAGGCCGAAGAGAAAAATCAGGACGATGGTTAGGGCAAGAAAGGTATGCACATGAAAAAGCGGCATCGCCGCATAGAGCGAAAGCTCGACCCAGAATGGAAGGAACCGCACAGTCGGTTGCGGCACCGTGCTGCTGGCTCTGGGTTCACCGTCTTCGGCTGGTAATGCGTTAGCGGCCGAAGCAGCGATTCGGGCGGGGTGGCGGAAAAATGTTTCGCGCCAGTGCCAAAGCAAGATAAGGCCAGCTGGGATGGAATAAAGCAACCCGCGCTGGGTAACGAACATCGAGAGAGGGATGCTCTTCCAGGCAATGGTCTTATCGCCTTGATAATCGAGAAACTGCCACGTGTTCAGAAGTTGGAAACCGGCCAGGCCGCCGTTGAAGAGGAAACCAGCCACGCCGAACGTTCCGCCCCAGCGGTAAAACGCGTAGAACGTCGCCAGTGAAGCAAGCAGCCCGGTCCAAACCAAAATTCGAAGCAGGTCGAAATGGACGATGGACAAAACTCCGTTGAAGAGATCGACGCCGGCCGGATATCTCAGTTTGCTGAAGACGTAGATCGGGTTGTCCGGCCAAAGGGCGATGCCATTGGCGAATGTCTTGATATACGTGATGTGAAGAGCGAGATCGCCGAGGTTATTGACCGACTGAATCTTGAGCTCGTTTCCGTCGATGTAGAGCAACCAGCAAAAAGAGCGGATCGCGAAAATCGCGAAACAACCGGCTAAAAGCCAAAACAAGACGGATCGGTAACGTGAGGTCTGTGCCGGACGCGATTCGGGCGTGGTTTTTCCAAGGCGCCGTTGCGCACGCTTTGACAACTTCGGCTCGGGTGGTGGCGCCACGGAGCGATCGCGCTTGAGTTTGGAGTCGATCGTGGTGAAAAAAGCAACCACCGCCGCAACCGCGCCCAGGGCCAGGGATAAGGTCGCACTTGTTAGGCCGAGACCGCTACCGATGATGCCAAAAATCACCGCGCAGACGGTGGAAATATTGACAAAAGTTAAGCCGGCGGAGAGTCCCTTCATCCAGATTTCGAGTCAGGTTAACCCGGATGTTTGCCTACGAAATCGGGACGTCGTTTCGGGAAGAAATCTTTGAATCGCGTCGCTTCAAAATAGGCCTTGGAGGTATCCTGATAAGGGCGAATCGTCAGCGGCTCGGTGTAATAGGATTTCTCCAGCTTTTGTTCCACGTCCTTGATCTTGTCCTGCTGCACGAGCAGAAAATCGGCGTCAAGCTTTGTCGGAAGATTATCGTGTTCGTAATAGCCGATGTTTGGAAAATCACCGAGAACCCACGGAAACGGATAAGCGCTCGGCCGTATCATATGACCTGTCATATGATAAAAAATCGGATTGCGCCGCGCCAGCTCCAGCACCGGCCGGGTCAGCTCAAAAATGTCGTTGTAGGTCTGAACATAGACATACGGCTCGGTCGTAAAGAAATGGAGGAAATTCCCGACCACGCCCTTTTTGTCGTCCCAGTCCTCGGGAACGAACATCGTGCACCGAAAATAGTTTAACGAAATTGTCCAGGCGAACGACGCGCACAGGAGCAAGACGGAGATTCGCTGCGCCATTTTCTTGTAATCATCGGGCACGAGCAGGACGGCCGCGCCGAAGAGGAAAAGAAACGGCCAGACAATGCTGATAATGCACCAGGGTGTTTTGTAATGAACGATACTGTAGGCAATCAGAGTTCCGACCCCATAGATCGCGAGATAGCGCAGACTGATATTCTTCAGGAACTGACAGAAAGCGCAGGCCACCAGACCAATCAGCACCGGCCACTCGTAGCGCACGATCAGCTTTAACCAGTAATACCATGGTTTTTCATGGCCATGGCCGGATTGACCGGTTTCCGACCAGGCCGCGTAGGCCCGATACAGACCTTTGATGCCGCTCCAGTGCAGGAATGTTCCGGAATAGAAAACTACGATCAGAAGAACGCCGGTTCCGATGACGACGCCAAGGTCGAGATAATCCCACACTTGTTTTGACGGACGCGCGTCTGGAGCGGGACTCAGCCAATGGGAAACATAACAAACGCCGACCGCGACGAGGGCGCATCCGAGGTGAATGATGTAGGTCTCTTTCGTCAGGATCATGCCCGTAACGCCCATGCCGGCGCACCAGAGATAATCTCGTGTTCCCGTTCGCCAGAGGCCGAGCAGACCGAGAACAAACAGCATCGAGAAAAGGGTCAGCCACACCTCGTGAATGGAATAACGACCATAAAAGACGAAGCCGGGCGAAATCGCCATGGCGAGGGCGGCTAACCGGCTGACGTTACGGCCGACAAACCGTTCAAATTTGAGCGTCAGCCACACGCAAATGATGCTTACGAGCACGACCGGTAAACGTAAGGCCCAGACGTTTCGGCCGAGGAGCGCCTCCGAAAGAAACAGCACATAGAAATGCAGCGGGCCGTGGTAATTCGTCGGGTCGTAGCTGTAGAAGCCATTCTTCACCATCTGATCGACGAACCATCCATTTATGCCTTCGTCGAAGTGCGGTGGTTTGATTCCAAGCAGGAAGATACGCAAAGCCGCGGCCAACCCGATAATCAGCCACGGGGTCCACTCCGTCTCGGCCAGCCTCGCTTGCCAGTCGTTGACCTGATCTCGCCAGGTTGGAAACTCTTCGACGGTCGGATTTTCCTGGACGTAGTTCATTTCAATCCCGAATTTTCGCAACGACGGCCATAAAGACCCCTTTGGAAAACAAACGTTCAACGCTCAACCCCGAAAACCTATCGGGGCAGGCAGTCCAACGCTCAACGTTCAATGGCAGAAAAAGATTGGTCATAGGGGAAATTGCGCACTTTCAACGGAGCAGCGATTGGTCGCAACATTCGACGTTCGGTGTTCGGCGTTGAGCGTTCGATGTTTTCTTATAAACGCCGAACGCCGAACGCCGAACATCCAACATCGCACACCGAATGGAAGTTGGATTTGAATCTTATCCATCAGTGAAAATCCGCTAGCGCGGCCTCTTGCCCGCTGCTACTAGGCGCTGTGCGCATACTTGTCACCGGTGGATGTGGATTCATCGGAAGCAATTTTATTCGGTATATTTTGCAACATTACAAGCCGGCCTCGGTCAGCAACGTCGATGTGCTCACTTATGCCGGGAACCTGGCCAATTTGGAAGGCGTGGTCGAGGAACATGGCGAGCGTTACGACTTTTTCAAAGCCGACATTGCCAATGCCGACGCGATGGACGCGCTCATGACCGAGCATCAGTTTTACGCCATCATCAACTTCGCGGCCGAGTCGCATGTCGATCGCAGCATCAACTCCCCGCTCAACTTCATTCATACCAATGTGGTCGGCACGAGCATACTGCTCGATTGCGCCCGCCGGCACGGCGTGCAGCGTTTCATCCAGGTTTCGACCGACGAAGTTTACGGTTCGTTAGGCAAGACCGGTAAATTTACGGAGGAGTCGCCGCTCGACCCGAGCTCGCCTTATTCGTCGAGCAAAGCGGGCGCGGATCTTCTCGCTCTTTCCTGTCAGAAAACATTCGGGCAGGAGGTCATCGTGACGCGTTGCTCGAATAACTACGGACCGTATCAATTCCCGGAAAAATTGATTCCGCTCATGATCATCAAAGCGTTGCGGGACGAGCCGCTGCCCGTTTATGGCGATGGGATGAATGTGCGCGACTGGATCCATGTGGAAGATCACTGCGCCGCGATCGTCGCCGCGCTTTTCGAAGGCAAACCCGGAAGTGTCTACAATTTTGGCGGCGGAAACGAGATCGCGAATATCGATCTTGTGAAAATGATCCTGCGGAAGCTGGGCAAACCGGAAAGTTTGATCTCGTTCGTGACGGACCGGCTTGGGCACGATCGGCGTTATGCGATCGACTCGTCTTTCGCCCAGCGGGAACTGAAATGGAGACCGCGCCACAATTTCGAACACAGTCTGATCGAGACGATTCAGTGGTACATAGACCATCAATCGTGGTGGCAACCGCTGCTCGAACGCGCGGGAAGATACTAACGTGGCGCGAGCCTCCGGCTTGCGAATTCTGAAGGATGATGTGGCGCGAGCCTCGGGCTTGCGAATTAGCAGGGATCGCAAGCGGGACGCTTACGCCACTTAATTGCCCGGCGAATGGCGCCGGTATGGGTTCGCGGGATTCGAGGGCTAAAATTTCCCTAAAGGTTGTCCTGGCGTCTCTTTTCTGCTAAAAACGGGAATTCTGTGATTGTTTTCCACACCGGTCGCCCTCTTCAACAAGGCTTTTGTTATTCGCGAGTTTTGCTCGCGACCGTTCTGTGCGCATTTGGAATGTTGCTGGGCCTGTCTGGCTTTGGCGTGACGACGTCCAGCGGGCGGGCGCCGGATTCCTCCGCTCAGGATCAGAGTGCGGCAAGAATCAAAATCGCGCCGTGGGTCCTCGAACAAACCATCGGTGGAAAACCAGCTGAATTTCTCGTTATTCTCGCTGACCAGGCGGCGTTAGGCGAATCGGAGAACGGCAAGACAAAAAAAGAAAGAGGTTGCCGCGTTCGAGACCTCTTGTGGGCGAAAGCGCAGACGACCCAGGGGCCACTCCTGCAATGGCTGCGCGCACACCATGTCGAGCATCGGCCGTTTTACATCGTGAACGCGATCTGGGTGAAAGCAGGATCTGACGTGGTAGCCGAGCTCGCGCAGCGCACCGATGTTTTGCGCATCGAAGGTAATCCACAAATCCGGAATTTTATTCCTTCCGAACAGGGCCCGTTGCAAACGGACAGCACCGCCGCGATCGAACAAGGGATCAACTACACAAATGCACCCCAGGTCTGGGCTTTGGGTTACACCGGTCAGAACGTCGTCATTGCAGGCGCAGACACTGGGTATCGCTGGACCCATGCTGCCCTCAAAAATCAATACCGCGGATGGGATGGATCGCTGGGCACCCACAACTACAATTGGCATGACAGCATTCATTCTGCCGTAAACAACCCGTGTGGGACTGACTCGGCACAACCGTGCGACGACGTTGGGCATGGCACTCACACCATGGGTACGGCCGTGGGCGACGATGGGCTCGGCAACCAAATTGGCATGGCGCCGGGCGCAAAATGGATCGGTTGTCGCAACATGGATCAAGGCGCGGGCACGCCGGCGCGTTACATGGAATGCATGGAATTCTTTCTCGCGCCGTATCCGATCGGCGGCACGCCAGCCGAAGGCGATCCGAGCAAAGCGCCCGATATCAGTACCAACTCCTGGGGTTGTCCGCCCGATGAAGGTTGTTCGGCTAGCACGTTGCAGGCGGCGGTCGAAGCGCAGCGAGCAGCCGGAATTTTGATGGTGGCTGCTGCGGGAAATGCTGGGTCGAACTGCCAAACAGTCAAGGATCCTCCAGCGATTTATGATGCCGTTTATTCAGTGGGCGCATTGAACAACGGGACCGACACAATCGCCTCTTTTAGCAGCCGTGGGCCAGTGACTGTCGATAACAGTTTTCGACTGAAGCCGGACATCAGTGCGCCCGGTACGAATGTTCGCTCTTCTATCCCTATCTCTAACACTTCCTACGGAACCATGAGTGGCACGTCGATGGCAGCGCCGCATGTAGCGGGGGCGGTTGCGTTGCTCTGGTCAGCACAGCCGGAGCTTCACAATGACGTAGCAATGACAGAAACAATTCTGAACGACACGGCGACTCACATTCTGTCCGGCATTTGCGACGGTAACGTCTCCGTTTCTCCAAACAATACCTACGGCTATGGCCGATTAGACATCAAAGCCGCGGTAGATCGGGCGCTCTTTCGCGTGAGCGACGTGGTTCGCGACGGAAGCGCTGTTACAGTCACTTTTTATGCAGGGGCGAGCCGAACTTATCGTCTCGAGCGCAAGGAAGAAATGGACGACGCCATGTGGCAATCCATTCCCGGGCTGCCTGATTTCACAGCCACGACAGATGGACCAGCACAGCTGACCGATCCCGGCGGCGGGGGTGGTCAGGGCTTTTATCATGTCGTGATGTTGCCGCAGTAGAGCGGGAGGGACGACCTCGTGTCGTCCCAAAATGTAGCGGTGGTTGTGCCAACCACCGAACTTGTAGACAGGTGCTTGGCACAAGCACCTCTACATTGCTAGCGCGCAGCTTGCTTCCATTGTCCACGCGGTCTACATGTCGCGCCGTAGCTAGAGCAAAGACGGATGACGCTGGATCGATTAGTTCGGCGCTCATAGAGCGCCGCTACAGAACAAATGAAAATTCTGATTATTGGCTCCGGCGGACGCCTCGGGGCGGCGCTCACACGTGCGTATCGCGAGAAATTCGACGTCACTGGTCTTAGTCATGCCCAGATCGACCTCGCCGATTTTGACGAAATCGAGCAATTGATCGCACCGCTCCAGTTCGATGTTTTGATCAATTGCGCCGCGATGACCAACGTTGATATGTGTGAAGAGCAGCCCGACGAAGCTTTTCGGATCAATGGCGGTGCGCCCGACGTTCTGGCCGGGGTTTGCGAGACTCGGAATGCCCGGCTCATTCACTTCAGTACGGACTACGTTTTCGACGGCGAAAAGAAGGAGCCGTACGGCGAAGAAGACGAGACGAATCCGATCAGCATCTATGGCGCATCGAAGCGGGAGGGCGAAGAAGCTGTCATTGCGGCTGATGCTCGAAATCTGGTTGTGCGGGTCTCATGGGTTTTTGGGCCGGATCGGCCCAGTTTCATCGACAACATCATTCAACGCGCCCGCCAAAATGAAGTTGTTGATGCGGTGGCGGATAAATTTGCCACACCCACTTACACCTCGGACATCGCGCAAATGCTTCCTCGATTTTTCAATATCGATGAGAGCGAGGGAGGAATTCTGCATTTTGCCAGCACCGGGGAGTGCACCTGGCAGCAATACGGCCAGCATGCTCTCGATTGTTGCCGGGAAAACGGCGTGCCCTTGAAAGCGAAGGAGGTCCAGCCGGTCACCCTGAGCGATATGAAGACCTGGATTGCGCGCCGTCCGGTTTACTCGGTGCTTTCCACCGCCAAGTACAGCGGCTTGGCGGGCGTGGCCCCGCGTCCTTGGCGTGACGCGGTGGCCGAATACGTCCGCGACTTTGTTTGTAGCGGCGGTCAATGACCGCCGAATTTGCAGCTCGGCGGTCATAGACCGCCGCTACAAAGGCCCGATAGAAGTTTCTCGGGACAATTGCGTGATTTTTCGTAAAATGATCGACGTGAAAACCGTTTACATCGTCTTTGCAGTTCTAGGCTCGATCGTTCTCGCTACTTCCGGCCGTGCCGAATTGAAATGGGAACAAACCACCATCGAGTTACAGCCGGCTCTCGGCGATAAACAGGCCATCGCCCATTTTAAATATCAAAACGTTGGCGAGGCCCCGATTCACTTTAAGTCGGTCCGGGCCTCGTGTGGCTGCACCGCCGCCCAGTCGCAAAAGGACAACGTTCCACCCGGTGAAAAAGGCGAGATTACGGCCACGTTCAACATCGGCGATCGAACTGGCGCTCAGGTCAAAACGGTATCCGTGGAGACCGACGATACCGCCCATGCGATGACCGTCCTTACGCTCAAGGCCAATATTCCGCAGCTTCTCGAATTGCAGCCGAACTTCGTTTTTTGGCAATCGGGAGAAGAAGGCAAAGCGAAGACCGTTGTCGCCCGTGCCGGTAAAGATGTTCCAATCAAAAATCTCGAGGTCACTTCGACGAACCCGGATTTCACCGCCAAAGTCGAGCACGGCTCCGCCCCCGGTGAATTCCGGATCGACATTCAGCCGCGCGACACAAAGAAACCAGGATTTGCATCGCTCATGGTGAAACCAGACTATCCGAAAGACGCGCCGAAAACGTTTTATGTCACGGCGCGGGTGACGCCCCCAAACATTACGCCTGCTCCTGCTCCTGCATCGGCCTCACGTTAAGGTGAATTCGGGCGCGATCCGACAGGCGCTTCTGCTTGTTTCGCTGGCATTCGTTCCTGCCATCGGGCACGCCATTTACTTTCGCGACAAGGTTTCCTGGCAAACTCCTGTCCCACCTTCCCAGATGGTGTCGGTGGCGAAGGCGCAAAGCTGGGGGGCGAACGCGGTTTGGGTGGATGCGCGACCGGACGAACAGTTCACGCGCGATCATGTTCCGGGCGCGTTATCGCTGAACGAAGACCATTGGAACGAACAGTTGCCAAATTTTCTTGGCGCATGGTCACCGGGCAAAAAGACCGTGGTTTATTGCAGCAACGAAAGCTGCAATCTCGCTCTGGAAGTTGCGCAGAGGCTGCGCCAGGAAGCGCAATTGACGGATGTGTTTGTTCTTGAAGGCGGCTGGGAAGAATGGCTCAAGACGAGGAAATGAGGAGAACGCTCAACGCCGAACGCCGAACGCCGAACACCGAATTGCCGCAGATATTTTCTGCATTCGATGTTGGGCGTTGGACGTTCGGCGTTCGACGTTTGCCGTAGAAGATGGACGTTTCGCAACGCCACGTCCTTTGGCGGATCCTGGATTTCCTTATCGGCGGTCTTTTTATTTATGCCGGCGTGATCAAGATGCTCGATCCCATTCGATTCGGAATCGACATCGATAACTTTAAAATGTTGCCGTGGCCGATTGCCATTCGGCTCGCCTTCTTTCTGCCCTGGCTGGAAATTCTGTCAGGCGCCGCACTGATCACGCGGCGGCTTTATCTCGGCGGCCTAACGATTCTGACCGCGCTAATGTTCGTATTTATCGGCGCGACGATTACGGCAAAGGCGCGCGGCCTGGATATCACCTGCGGTTGTTTCGGTCACGCGAGCAAGAACCTGAGCTTCACCTGGCATATGGTCTTGGATTTGGTTTTGGCGGCGAGCCTGATTGCTTTGTCGAGACGCGAGCGCCGAGCGGGCTGAGCAGTGTAGAGGTGCTTGTGCCAAGCACGTGTTTGGTAAGATTCGGTGGTTGGCACAACCACCGCTACAATTAATGGTCATGGCAATCGACGATCTGGACACAGAAATTAAGCTGGCCATCTACGGCATGATTGCTGAGTCCGGCGAAATGCCGACAGCCACGGAAATCGCTCAAACAACCGATCTGAGCGAAAAGGATGTTCGCGACGCATTCGTGCGACTTCACTCGAAGCGGCTTGTCGTGCCCGAGCCGGGCGATCCATCACGCATTCGCATGGCGCCACCCTTCTCAGGTATTCCGACGGCTTTCCCGGTGAACGCAAACGGAAAACGCTACTACGCTAATTGCGTCTGGGATGCCTATGGAGTTGCGGCTGCCCTGCACGCCGATGCCTTGATTCCCGCATCAGACGGACAAACCGGGGAACCGTTGATTCTCGAAATCAAAAACGGCCGGCCCCCCTCTAAGCCATACGTCGCGCATTTTGCCGTCCCCGCGGCCCAATGGTGGGATGATATTGTTTTTACCTGAGCAACGATGCTTCTCTTCCGGTCGGAAGGGACGGTCGATCGCTGGTGCGAATCTCATCAACTGCCACGCCGGCCGCTGATCAACCTGGAGCAGCTATGGGAACTAGCCGTGACTTGGTACGGAAACCGATTGACGGTGGAATCGAGAAGGCCCGCTCCCAGCGAAATGGTTTCAATCTTTGCTGCGATCGGCCTAACCGGCCCGTTTTGGGATCCGACCGCCTAACGGCGGAAATTCCAAATCCCAAGCTCCAACATCCGAAGAAAGTTCTAAGCTTAAAACTTCAAAGACTCTGGGCGGGTACGATTTGAGGATTGGCTGCTTGGAGCTTCTCTGGAAGTTGGAAGTTGGAATTTGGTGCTTTGCGCTCGTGTTTTGAAATCTAACGTTGATCAATCAATGTTCGAGCATGCTCAATATCCGCCCCGCTACCGACGCAGATCACAACGCGATCTGGAATATCTTCCACGAGGTGGTCGCGCCGGGCGACACCTATACCTTCGATCCACAGATTTCACGGGAGGAAGCGTTCGCCTATTGGTTCCGGCCAGAAACCCACACCTATGTGGCTGAATCTGCAGGGGAAGCTGTTAGCTTTCCCGGGACGGCAACTCCGAAAGCTTTCGCGAGCAGGCAGCCGTCCCCTACAGTCGCGAGGAAGAACAGAACGATCGTTGGTACTTACATTTTGCGACCGAACCGGCCTAGCCTGGGCGCGCATGTTTCCAACGCAAGTTTTATGGTCGCATCTCCCGCCCGCGGCCAGGGAATCGGCCGTGCCATGGGCGAGCACTGCCTGAACGAAGCGCGGCGCCTCGGATTTCGCGCGATGCAATTCAATTTTGTCGTATCGACCAACGATTCGGCCATGCGTTTGTGGAAGAAGCTTGGATTTGAAATCGTCGGCACCTTGCCCGGCGCGTTTCACCACGCGCAGAAAGGTTACGTGGACGCGTACGTCATGTTTCGCGAACTGTAGCCGTCGCGGGAACCGGGAGGGATGACCTCGTGTCGTCCCATCTTGTAGCGTTGGTTGTGCCAACCACCGAAACTCAAAAGAAGGTGCTTGGCACAAGCACCTCTACAAAGCCTGGACGAGACAAGCTCGTCCCTCCCGGGGATTATGGGGCGAGTTGCAAAAATTCACGTTGCCGCCGAACCTAACGACGAAAATGCAAACGGTGATTCAAGTCATCACGAGCGGCCGCGGTTCGCTTCGCAACAAAATTGTGAGCGACCCTCAGCTTGAGAAAAAATTCGGCTTTATCAAAGCCTGGTCCAAACAACCTGGCCGGCCGCATGGTTGGGCCAAGATCCACAGTGCGAGAGACGTTCATGGCGCAATCAATCTCGAATGGCATGCGCGCAGCGGCACGCTGATCTGCCGGGTCGTGACCAAGCTGGGCAACAAACCGAACTCCATCATCGGCGATTTCATCGACTACCTGCTGGCGCGCCATCAAAGCCGTATTATCGCGATCCACATCATGCGGCGATGAATGGGAATGACTGAAGCGCACGGATTCTTTCTGTAGCGGCGGTCTATGACCGCCGAATTAACGTGCTTTTTTCTTGCTCGTTATTCGACGCCAGAAACGAGCCAATGAACCGTGAGCTGCCACACTTTCCGTTTTTGCGTGGTCCGTCTGCGCAGTCTCCGTCGCGATCCTAATGGTCCGTCGCACCGGGGGCGTAAACGAGATTCGCTGGGTCTTGGCCAGGGCACGATACTCTGAAAGCGGTTTCCAATCCGCCATTCCTTCGTGCCAATAGTAGCTATCCGTCAGAAGCTCGCCGGCAAATATCTTGTCCCTAAAATTGGCTTCCTCGAACTGGCCAATCGGCTGTCCATCGCTGCCGCAGACGTGAACGGTCACGCAAAAATGTTACCAGCCAATGCGACGTGGCGTCGATCCTAAAGCCTGCGCAGGCAGCACCCTGTGCCTGGGCCAAGAGCAGCTGGACGATCGTCTAAAACTTCTTCCTCAAGCTTACGTAAACAAAGCGGCCGGTGGAGTCGTAGAGGAAGTCTGCGTAGTTCGCTGTCGCGTTCGCATCGGGTGGATCATGGCCGAAGACATTGTTGCACCCGAGCGTAACGGTGGAGTTGTCCAAAAGTTTTTTCCAGCACGGCAAAGCGAAGTTTGCCGTCTGCGCGGCCGCGCTTTCGAGAGATTTACCATCGCGGGCAGGAGGTGTCTCCTTCGCGCCTTTGGAATAGCCCGCCACTGGTTGGTTTTCGATCGGCGCGGAAAACGTGAAGTTGTACGACAGCTGAACGTCGAAGAACCAGGTCTGCTTTACCCAATGCTCGTGCTTGTCGTCAGGCAGTGGTCTATGCACCTGGCCGCTCGTGAAGAAGATTTCATGGAAGCCGTCCAGATAGTGAGCGGTGGCCCCCAAGTCGAATCCATGCCATGCCCAATCAAGGCGGGAATTGCCTTTCCACTTTAAATATCCCTCGTCGGACCCGGCGGCAACAAGGGGTACACTGCTACGCTGCTCGAGTTCGGCCTGGCCTGGGAGAAAGGCAAATTGGAATGAGTCCAGATAAGTCGCCTGCGTGAGCGAGGTGAAAGTTCCGAAACGCGTCGGCAGCTGATATTGGAGACCAAAATCCGCCCCACGAGCTTTTTGTGATCCGGAATTCTCATATGCCAGTTCGATCGACGTAATTTCTCCATTGGCATCGCGGTTTATCTTCTCCAAGGGCAGGGATTGGCCCGGTATAACAGATCGGTCAATCAAATTCTGTATGGGGGGAATGGTGACTCGGCCTTTACTTTCGATATCGAAAATATCGATCGTAACGGTCAGACCCTGCACGAATTTTGGTGTATAAACGATGCCGCCGCTGAAGGATCGCGAATCCTCGGGCTGCAAATTTGGGTTGCTTCGGACAATAAAGGGGACCTCTCCGAAACGGGTGTGGGTCACCGGATCAAAGTTACCACCAAACTGCAACTCATTGGTAAAACCCTGGAATGGAGCTCCAAACGATTCGATAAGTGAAGCCTCATGAAACCCCTCGCCCCACGTGGCGCGGACGGTTAACGAATCGTCGAGCGGCTGCCAACGTACTCCGACTTTCGGGACCAGAACATTGGTATCGTTGTTTCGAAATTCTTCGAAGCGCGCGGCGGCGGTGAACTCCAAAGCATGGAAGCCAGGGGCATTGAAGGCAGAACTGAAAATTGGGAGGCTAGTTTCGGCATAGAACGCGTAGATCTTTCGGCCGGCGTGTGTGAAATTGCCCGGACCGGTGCTGAGGATATCGCCGTGAAGCAATGAATCGTCCGGATTCTGTTCCAGATTTTCTCGCCGGAATTGCCCGCCAAACGCGAGACCCACGCCGGCGGCGGGCAGATTGAAAAGTGATGTTGTGTAAACATTAAGCTCAAGCGTGGCGAGCTTGGAGAGATCAATCTCCTTGGGATGGATAGTCGCAAAATCAACGGGCAATGCGTTGGCTGCGATCGGTCTGCGGTAATCTCCGAAAGGATTGTAGGGGATGGTCGTGCCAATGAACTGGCTGGAAGCGGGATCAAAGATGGGGTCTGCGGCATTCAAGATGCGGTTGAAACGTGACGCTGACTGGAGGGTGGCGGTCGAGGTGTTCCCGATCTGGCTGTAGCGGAAACCAGCATCATAACCCCAGCTTCCGTCGAATAGCTTGTCGCCTTTGACACCGAGTGTGGAAAAGAACGCATCGGTCTGGTTGTCGAGCAAACGGTTGCCAAATTCGATGAGACGGCCGCGCGTGCCGCCCGAGATGATTTGCTGAAATCGGTTGAACGGATTGAAAGCCCCCACCGGCACGCCGGTGTGCTCGTAGGACGGACCACCCAATACCGGGCCCGGGGCATGCGGCGGAATAGCGAGGATGACGTTGCCGGGAGTATCGAAGTTGCTTGTCGCCGTCGGCGCCAGATCGTAGTGGGTCTTTACGTTTTGGTAGAACATGTCCGCGTAGAGGACCATTTGATCACCGCAGACTTTGTGGGTGGCGTTCACAAAAGCGCCGTAACGCTCTGAATCCGGGAGCGCTTCGGAGTAGGCATTGTAGTTGAAATGGACCGCCCGAGAACGTCTGTAAACGTAATCCGAAGCGAGGGCCTCCCCGTTCGTGAAAAAAGGAGCGTGGCCGAAAAAAGTCATGAGCGGTAAACCGGTCCTACGGTCATGCGGAAGCAGGGCCTCAGGAACACCGCTCGCGAGAACCGCTGCCAGCGAGAGTTCAAGGTTAAACGGATTTGCACTCGTTGATGGAAAGGGCGTGGTCGAAGAATAGCCGCGATCGTGATTGTAGATTGAGTTGCGATGATAAAAACTAAGAACACCGGTTACGCTGGTTTTATCATCGCCCGAACCGAAAACGAGCGACGCCGCGAATTCGCCCGAATCCTTGTCAAGGGTGTTGCCGTACTCAACGTTTGTCTCTGCACCGCGATAGTCGTGACGAAGCTTGATGTTGACCACGCCTGCGATGGCATCTGCGCCGTAAGTGCTCGAGGCGCCGTCCTTCAAGATTTCAATGCTCTCGATCGCCGCGCGCGGGATGGAATTGAGATCGACAAATGTTTGCGCGCCATTGCCCGTGCCGAGCGGATAGGGGGCGATGCGTCGACCGTCGATTAAAGTCAGCGTGTCGCTGGGATCGAAACCACGGAGAGAGATAGATGACGCGCCCGGTGTAGCCCCACTGCTATTGTTCGAAGCGGGCACACCATTGGGACCGGCGACGGTCGTATTTCTGATTAGCTCCTCTGCGGTACGCTCCCCGGATTTCTCGATGTAATCGCGATTGATCGTTAAGACCGGATTCGGGCCGACCTCCCCGGCCGTCGGAATGTTTGAACCGGTCACGATGACACGTTCCGCCTCGGTTATAGGCGGAGCTGCAACCGATACTTCTTGCCCGAAGCCAATGGACGCTCCAACCAACAAAACGCCCCCGGTACTCAATAAGGCGCGGCAGATAATTGATTGCTTGAGCAGAAGCTCCTCTTCTAATTCTCCGTCTTGTAGGCAAAAACCTCACCCCTAACAAGGTTTTTATATCACGCGCCGGTTATTGAACGTCGGCCGCGAAGCAGGATTTGTAGGGGAAGCTGTTAGCTGTTAGCGCCAAAGGCGCTGTGTCAGTTGGTAGCCTGGGGCATCGCCCCAGGACGTTAAACGAATGAGGGGCGAGCGCTGAAAGCGCGGTTCAATTGGTCGCCAAAAATGAATCGCGCCTTCAGCGCTGCGGAGATTTTGTATTACGAAATCCTGGGGCGATGCCCCAGGCTAAAGGTGAAGTCGCGCCTTTGGCGCTGCACAACCGCTATTGGCTAGACGCTAAACAGATACGAAGGCAGCGCCTTCCCCTACAGAAGAAACGAGATTTCTAATACACCGTCTTCGGCTCCGGCCCCGCGAGGATTTTCTGAAAACGCGGGTTTGTCCGCAGCGGATCCCAGTCCCAGTTCAGACGCAAATCGGTCAGCGAGATTCCATTGGGTGTGGTAAGGAGCCGTTCGATTAGGGTGATCGCCTGATCGACTTCGCCGGTTCGCGCGTAAACACTGGCCAGGCTGCTTGCATATCTTGGCCCATCGACTGCGTCTTTGCTTTCCGGGCAGAGCTCGACCGCTCGCAGGCTCTCGCGAATGGCATCATCCTTTCGCCCAAGATAGGCGTAGAGCCGGCCGAGCCTTGCGTGGGTTCTTTCAAAATCGGGGTGGTCGCGCGCATAGGTTTCAAAGATCGGCTTTACCTTCTCGAACAAATGCTTGGCGGAATCGACATCGCCACGTGCCAACGCCAACCGGCCGGCATTGAGCGTCTTTACACCGACCAGCGGCTCTATGAACTCATCTCCTTTATAATCTGCCAGGACCTTTTCCGCGGCTGCATAATCGCGCGAGAGCATCTCGATTTCCCATCTCGTCTGGGTAATGGACACATCGACCATAGAAGGCTGGCCGGGGGGCCCGTGCAATCCTGGCGGAATGGCGGCAAGAAGCTTTCGAGCAGCGCTGAAATCGCCCGCTGGCTCGAGTGTGACACGGGCGAGATCCAGTATGATGGAGACGTTGTTAGGCTCTATCCTCAGCAGGCGCTCATAGCCGGCTATAGCCGCTGGCCAATCGCGTAAAGACGCGCGTGTGCCTGGCCCGCCATCATGTGCATGCCTGGGGTCGATTTCCTGCAGGCGGTCGTAGGCCGCGAGTCCTTCGCGCCACCGGCCTTGCCGGCAATAAATCTCGGCCGTGTAGTTGAGAACATCAGGTTCCAGGGACAACGCCGCCGACGCGGTCGAAAATTCTCTCAACGCCGCCGGGTAATCCTTTTCAATCCAGTAAAAGCCAAGACCGAGCGCGACATGAGCTTCCGGCAAATCGGGCGAGAGTTGCAAGGCTTGCGCAGCGAGCGCGAGCGCAGCGGCTCTATTCTGCGGCCGGCGGCCGACGGTGTACATCAGGCTGTTGTGCATTGAGCGCCGCGCGATCGCCAGCGCAAATGCCGGATCAAGTTCAATGGCCTTCGCATAAAGGTCATCTATTGCAAAGGCGTCTTCTTTTGAGGCCGCGGTGCGCGCACGCTCCAGTGCGCGCAGATAAAATAAGTAAGCTTCAGGATTTGTAGTTGGTTTCGCGGCGAGCCGAGCTTTTTCTTCCGGCGCTAGCTTCGCTTTCAACGCTGCCGCGATTTCGGTGGCGAGTTCGCCTTGCAGACCAATGGAGTCAGCAATGGTCCGGTCGTAACGCTCAGCCCAAATTTGCCGGCCATTACTCGGATCGATAAGCTGCACATTAATCAGAGTGCGATTGCCGCTGCGACGCACGGTGCCTTCCAGGATATTCTTTACCCCGAGCGCCTGTGCGATATCGCGCAGATTGCGCCCTGCTCCTGTCCCGCGGTATTGCATGACCGACGCCCGACTGATCACCTTCAAATCGGCAATTTTTGCCAGGCTGGTCAAAATATCGTCCTGGATTCCATCGGCGAAAAAAGCGTTTTCTTTTTCCTCGCTCAAATTCTCCAGCGGAAGAACGGCGATACTCTTTTCGGAAACGGTCGCGACTTGTGCCGATGGTGTCTTGGAAACAGTCGCCGCTGATTTGACCTGCGACTTCGTCAAATACCAGCCAGCGAGCGCAATCAGACAAACTATCGCGATCCCGACAGCGATAGGGACTATTTTGAGCGTGCGGCTCGCGCGTGGACTTACCGCGCGCGTCTGTGGCAAAGAGAACTGTAACCGCTCCGCCACTTCGGCGGTCGATTGCGGCCGTTTCGCCGGGTCTTTCGCTAAACAGGCGGCGACGGTTTGTTCCCAAATCGGCGGCACGAGGGCTGGCTCGAGATTAAACTCCCTCCGTCGCTCCGTCATCGATGGGGCAACTCGCTCCTGGATTTGCCGATCGATGTTGCCCGAATAGAAGGGCGGCTTTCCTGTGATCAGGTCGTAGAGGGTCGCGCCTAACGAGTAGATGTCGTCGAGATGACTGCCGCGTTCCCCGGCGAGTTGTTGCGGACTCATGTAAACGAGCGTTCCGCTCCGCCCCTGTTCCATCGTCAGCCGGCTCATGGAGTCGCCGAGGCTGCGGGCAATGCCGAAATCGGAAATTTTGAGCTCGCCACGCTTATTCACCATTAGATTAGCCGGCTTGAGATCGCGATGAATGATCCGCGCGCGGTGATGCGCATATTCCAGCGCCTCGCACATCTGACTTGTCCAGGCGCTCAGCTCGTCGGGCTCGAAAACACTTTTCGCTTTGTCGCAGCGCATGCTGGCGAGGTTGTCGCCGTCGACGTACTCCATCGCAATGCAGCCCGAACTGTCATCCTGAACAAAGTCGTAGATCCGGACGATGTGCGGATGCGTTAACTCGAGACAACGTTTCGTCTCGCGTTTCAAATCCGTCAGGATGGCGCGATCGCGGATGACCATTTCCGGAAAAAACTTCAGCGCTACCTCACGCTCCAATTCTTCGTCGCGCGCCAACCAAACGATTCCCATTCCGCCACGCCCGAGAACCTTAACCAGGGTGTAGCGACCAAAAAGTTTTTGTCCGCCGTTAAACTCGCGCAAGGTTACTTCAGGAACCTCGCCAGAGCGCTCGTTAACCACCTTCCGAGCGTAAGCACGATCTGGCCGAGAAGAAAGTTTAAACCTGGAGGGTTGGGCGGCGTTCTGCCGCGCCAAAATAGAGTAGGCCCCCGGCCGGTTTAACAGGCTCGCGTGAGCCGGCCCCTCAATTTGGAACAGTTTGCATCGGCATGACTTCTTGGTAGAACCTCTGCGCGTGGACACTTCTGAAGAAGGAGGAGCCTGGCTGGAGGCTACCGATGGCAAACGCCATGAGCTGCGAGGCAGCTGTTCCCTCGGCCGGACCACCGCGAATACACTCGTACTCCAGTCGCCGAAAGTCTCACGGCGTCACGCGATCATTCAACCGCAAAACATCGGTGAATTTTGGCTGATCGATTTTGGCAGCAGTAACGGAACGTTTCTGAACAAGCGGCGGATTCATCGTCCCGTGCGTCTGAACGATGGCGACCTGATCGCGATAGGTGATCAATCTTTCAAATTTTGTCAGCCGACGACCGTCTCAGACGAATACCGAACAATCGTGACGCAGCGCACCGTGCGTGAAGTCGAAAACGTCCCCTGCTGGCTGCTCGTCGCAGACATTTGCAATTTCACGCCGCTCAGCGGCAGCATGGAAAGCGCAGGTTTGGATGTGCTGGTCGGTACCTGGCTTTCTGCTTGTAAGGAGATTGTCGAGCAGCGTGCTGGCAATATTAATAAATATCTCGGCGACGGTTTTTTAGCCTACTGGCCGGAGCCGGCGACGGATGGACGAGAAATCGCCGCCGTGATTGTGGCGCTAAAGGAGTTGCAGCAAAAAAAGGCGCCGGAGTTCCGCGTCGTCCTGCATTTCGGTTCGGTCGGCATCGGCGGCATCGCGTCGATGGGAGAGGAAAGCCTGATGGGGCGGGAAGTGAATCTTATTTTTCGGCTGGAAAAACTCGCGGGTTCGTTAGGGGAAAGATGCGGGATCAGCAACGCTGCCCACGGGAAGCTCGAGCAAGCTCTCCCCCTCCATCCGCTGGGGGAACATGAGCTGAAGGGATTTGAGGGGAAGTTTTCGTTTTTTGGAGCGTGAAGGGGATCGTTGCGAACATGAAGACGGACGGCTCGGAGAGCCGTCCCTACCTGCAGGCTAACGTAAACGAAGCCTCCGATTGAAGCATAGAGGCCGCTCGGGCAGCGATCGCCGCATCAAATCAACTACTGATCGTGCCGAACTCGCCTTGTTGCTGAATCAACTTCGCGACCAGACCGGTCCAGCCGGTTTGATGCGAGGCGCCAAGGCCGGCACCGGTATCGCCGTGGAAATATTCGTGAAAGAGATAACGATCCCGGTCTCGCGCTTGCCCTGTAGGGGACGCTGCTGGCGTCCCAGGGAAGGTCCGAGCCGGCTTCCTGCTCTGTAGAGCATCCAGCTCGGAGAGACTGGCATTTATACCTTCCCCAACAGATTGTCGACCTTGCACGCGCTCGAAAGGGCGGACACCATCTTCGTCCCGCAGCCACGGCTTGATCAGGCGATTCGAAAGTTCGTTTGCAATCTCCCTTAGATGCAGAAAGCGGCCGGATCGGGTAGGGCATTCCACTTTGAAGTCGTCGCCGTAGTAATGGTGAAATTGCTGGAGCGATTCGATCAGGAGGTAATTGATCGGGAACCAAACTGGTCCGCGCCAGTTTGAATTTCCGCCAAAGATGTTGCTTTGCGATTCGCCGGGTTCATAACTGACAACCTTTTCTTCGCCGCGAACGGTCAGGTGATACGGATGATCCTTGTGATATTTGCTGACCGACCGGATCCCATAATCGCTCAGAAATTCCTCCGGATCGAGCATCCGCCGCAGCAAACATTTCATGCGATGCCCGCGCGTAAGCGCGACCAGCCGGCGTTCGCCCATGCCGGGCTCCTGCCAGCGTGAGACAAGGCTGGCCAGATCCGGTCGGTGATTCAGATACCATTCCAGGCGTGATTTAAAGCCCGGCAAGGCGTCGATCAGCTGCGGCTGAATTGTTTCGACGGCCAGCAACGGCAGCAATCCCACGAGCGAGCGCACCCGCAGCGGCAGAAATCTTCCCCCGGGCGTGTGTAGAACATCGTAATAGAATTCATCGTCTTCATCCCACAAGCCGATGCCTTTGCCGCCAAGATTGTTCATCGCGGCGGCAATGCTGAGGAAATGTTCGAAGAACTTGGTCGCGATATTTTCGTAGACGTGATTCTCCCGGGCGAGCTCGATCGCGATGCGCATCAAAGTGAGGCAGAACATTCCCATCCAGCTCGTGCCGTCGCTCTGTTCGAGATGCGTGCCGTCCGGAAATCGGGCGTTGCGATCGAACACGCCAATGTTATCGAGCCCGAGAAATCCGCCCTGGAAGATGTTGTTTCCTTCCGAGTCCTTGCGATTCACCCACCACGTGAAGGTGAGCAGCATTTTATGGAAGATTGTCTCCAGAAAGGCGCGGTCGCCTTTGCCGTTTTGTTTGCGTTCGATCTGATAGATGCGCCAGGCGGCCCAGGCCATCACTGGTGGATTGACGTCGCTGAAGTTCCATTCATAAGCCGGGACTTCGCCGTTGGGATGCTGATACCATTCGCGCACGATGAGATCGAGCTGCACCTTGGCAAACTGGGGATCGATCAGGGCCAGGGGAATACAATGAAATGCCAGGTCCCACGAGGCGTACCACGGATACTCCCATTTGTCCGGCATCGACATGACTCGCTCGTTGTAGAGGTGCCGCCATTCTGCGTTGCGACCCGACTGGCGCTCGTTAGGCGGTGGAGGTTGCCCCGGGTCGCCATCCAGCCATTGCTCGACGATGTAATGATAGAATTGCTTGTTCCAGAGCAGACCGGACAAGGCCTGCCGTTGAATCATGCAGTGCTCGGTGGTTAACGATAAGGGAGCGAGCTGCGCGTAGAATTCGTCTGCTTCGCCTTTCCGGCGGTTGAAAATCGTATCGAAATCGGCGAACGCGTTAGGGAGCGCACGCGACTCGCGTGCTATTCGCGGCGACTCGCCGCGAACTTCCCCAGGCATGTAGCTAGTTCCGGCTGGCGAGTCGCCAACCGGGGCACGCGAGTCGCGTGCGCTCCCTGATCCATCGACTCTTGTTAGTCGCATGCGAATCGTGCGAGATTCGCCCGGAGGGATGATGAATTTATATTGCGCGGTCGCTTTTGTGCCGACCCGGTTCGGGTTCACCAGGTCGATCCTGTCCGAAACAACTGCGTCATTAATCGAATCCTTGACGTAGTGATCTCGATTAGGCACGGACCATAATCGTTCCAGGTTCGATTCGTTTTCGGCGAAGAGGAGTCTGTCCGGCCGTTCGCAGGAAAGCCAGTAACGTCCTAATGCAGGATGCGCCGCTTCAATGGTGCTCAATGGCCAATCGCTTTGAGACGTCTCTTGCAATGCAGGCTTTGTAATGTCGCGACCCCAGCTCCAGGTGTTGCGAAACCAGATCGTCGGCAGCAAGTGCAATGGTGCCGGGTCGGGACCGCAATTTTTCGCCGTGACCCGAATGAGAATGTCGTAAGGATCCGCTTTGGCATACTCCATTTCGATGTCGAAGAAGCGGTTCTGTTTTAGAACGCCTGTGTCCCAAATCTCGAATTCGCCCTCGAATTTCGAACGACCTCTATTTTGAGTGACGAGCTCGCCGTAAGGAAATGCGATTTGCGGGTAGCGATAAATCATCCGCATGAAGCTGTGCGACGGCGTGTTGTCCAGATACCAATACAGCTCCTTGACGTCTTCTCCGTGATTGCCTTCGGGACCGGCCAGCCCGAACAATCGCTCCTTTAGAAACGGATCGCGCTCATTCCAAAAGGCGAAAGCAAAGCAAAGCCGTCCTTTGAAATCGGAAATGCCGCCAAGCCCGTCCTCGTTCCACCGATAAACACGCGAGCGTGCGTGATCATGTGGAAAATAGTTCCAGGCGTCGCCGTTCGCGCTGTAATCCTCGCGCACCGTCCCCCAGGCACGCTCCGCCAGGTAAGGTCCCCAAAAGTGCCACGGTTCCTCGCGCGACTTATTTTCCTGGAGACGAGATTGCTCGGCGTTCATGGCCAGTCGAAGCCATAACGAAGCGCTTCAACTGTGTCGAACAGGAACTTCGGCAACTGTAGCGGCGCTCTATGAGCGCCGAGATTTTGCCCCAAAGAAATGCCGGAATTCTTCAACTGCGAGACGGCGGTCATAGACCGCCGCTACAGAATCATTCCCACTCGATCGTGCTGGGCGGTTTGCTCGATATATCGTAGACGACGCGATTCACGCCTTTCACCTCATTGCTGATCCGGCTCGAAATGCGCGCGAGCAATTCGTAGGGAAGCCGCACCCAATCGGCCGTCATGCCGTCCTGACTTTCCACCATGCGAAGAGCTACCGTATTTTCGTAGGTCCGCTGGTCGCCCATGACTCCAACGGTTTGGACCGGCAGTAAAATGGCGAACGATTGCCACACTTTATAGTACCAGTCGGCTGCTTCCATCTCGCTCTGCACAATCGTGTCGGCCGCGCGCAGGATGGCCAGGCGTTCTGGTGTGACTTCGCCCAGGATGCGAACGGCCAGTCCGGGGCCGGGGAATGGCTGGCGGTAAACAACTTCTTTCGGCAGCCCAAGCTGCAGTCCAGCCTGGCGCACTTCGTCCTTAAACAATTGCCGAACAGGTTCGACCAACTCGAAATGCATTTTCTCCGGTAGCCCACCGACATTGTGGTGGCTTTTAATGACGCTTGCCGGATTTCCCCCGATCGAGACGCTCTCGATCACATCCGGGTAAAGCGTTCCTTGCGCGAGAAACTTGTAGCCGCTGTGCTCGCCCGCCCCGTTACGCCGATCGTCCGTCAATAGTTCCTCGGTCGCGTGTTGAAAGACGTCGATAAACTCGTTCCCGATGACTTTCCTTTTCTGTTCGGGATCGATCACGCCGCGCAGCTTGGAAAGAAACCGTTCGCTGGCATCGACATATTTGAGTCGGACGTGAAAATTCTCGCCGAATACGCGTTGCACGACTTCTTCTTCGCGGTCGCGCAGCAACCCGTTGTTCACAAAAATGCAGGTGAGTTGATCGCCAATTGCCTTGTGCAGAAGAGCCGCTGTGACCGATGAATCAACCCCGCCGCTCAGACCAAGCACGACTTTCGCGTCGCCTACCTGGCGCCGGACGCGCTCGCAGGCTTCATCGATAAACGAGCCCATCGTCCAGTCCATTGTGCAATGGCAGATGTGATAGACGAAGTTCTGCAGAATCTCTTTCCCGCGGGGCGTGTGCGCGACCTCGGGATGGAACTGCAATCCGTAAAGCTTCCGTTGCGAATCTTCCACCGCGGCAAAATTGGAGTTCTCGGTGCGTGCAGCTGCGCGAAAACCTTTTGGCAGCTGCGTGACCTCGTCGCCATGACTGTTCCAGACGTCCAGCTGCGTCCCCAATCCATCGAACAGCTGCGATCCGTTGGTAATTTGCAGCGTGCCCGCCCCGTATTCCCGCCGGCCACTGAAAACGACCTCGCCACCGAGATGCCGGGCCATGAGCATTAAGCCGTAACAAATGCCGAGGACCGGTATCCCCAGCGAAAAAATCTGCGGATCCACCTGCGGCGCACCCGTTTCATAAACGCTGGCCGGGCCGCCGGAGAGAATAATTCCATTCGGATGCAGTTCCGCGATCGCAGCCGCGGGCAGATCGCAGCGCACAATTTCGGAATAGACCTGCAGCTCACGAATGCGCCGGGCGATGACCTGCGTGTATTGCGACCCAAAATCGAGAATGACGATTTTTGAGTGTGCAGTTGCGGTTGAGGTAAGAGCCTTCACGGTTGGTCTTGTGGAACACTGTGCTGGCCGGCGGGATCCCCAGGTGCTCGTTCGACCGGGCCGATCGTTCCCTGTCCGGTAACGCCGCGTTCCAGCTGCGCTCCCACTTCGTTTGAGCTCCGTTCTTCGAGAGGGTCAGCGCAACCAGCCGCCAACAGAAGAATCGCGAGCAATGAAACTATCGAAACGAGTTTCATCTGCTTATTCTAGGGAGCGAACGTCCTATTGCAATGTGGATTGTTAAACCGTTGAATCCTTAGCCGTTGAGTTGTTGAAACAGCAAAGTCTCTCACGTTGTAACGTTGTAACGATTTAACGTTTTTAACGTCATCTTGCCATGATCGACCCGGAGCTTTTACTGCAGGGATACCGATTGGGTGTTTTTCCCATGGCGATGGACGATAACACCATTGAGTGGTTTTCGCCCGATCCGCGCGCGATTTTGCCGTTGGACACATTCCATGTACCACATGCTTTGCGACGACTGGCGCGAAAAGGAGTTTTCCAGATTCGGATCGACAGCCGCTTTTCCGAAGTGATTCGCGCCTGCGGAAAGCGCGCGGATACATGGATCAACAACGAGATCATTGAAAGCTACGAACGGCTTTATGAACTTGGCTACGCCCATTCCATCGAAGCGTGGAGCGAAGGAGAACTGGCCGGCGGCCTTTACGGCGTAGCGATTGGTGGCGCATTTTTTGGTGAATCCATGTTCCATCGCAAGACCGATGCCTCGAAGATTGCGTTGGTTGCGCTGGTCGAGCATCTGCATGCTCAGAAATTTATCCTGCTCGATACTCAGTGGACCACGCCGCATCTGGCTCGATTTGGCGCGATCGAAGTTTCCCAACCGCAATATTTGAAGCTGCTCACGCACGCGATCGACTTGCCGCGGAAATTTAGTTGATAGTTGATGGAACGCTTTGCTGCGCTCGCTGTAGTTGAGAGCCTGCCTGTTTACAGGACGGCCCCGAAGGCCTTCGGGGTTGGACGTTGAGCGTTGGACGTTTTCTGCTTTAGTGAGCAGCCTCATCCTGCGATTACGGCTGGGTAGCTCAGTTGGCAGAGCAGAGGACTGAAAATCCTCGTGTCGGGAGTTCGATTCTCCCCCCAGCCACACCCCGTAAATCGACGTTTCCAAGTCGCCTGCTTCGGATAATACCAGTGCTACATTTTTGCCGCCGACCGCGAAAACGTCGGTTGCGGTAAAGCTGCTATTTTTGACCAGCGAGAGGGCCTTTCGACTATTTTCGCTCGTGCCGCGGTAGGTTAGGGGAGTGCGGCATCATCACTTTCAAGCTCATCCGGCGGCGCAGGAAGTAGTATTCATTTACCGGCCGGTCATCGGTGAGGCTTGGCGCGTTTGGATCGAGCGCGATAATTGTCTCGATTGGGATCTCCTGCCGCAGGATAACCTCTAAGATTCCCGCGGGAATATATCCGAGCTCCCATTCGGCGATGTCGGCGGCAGCAGCTGGCGGCAGCCTCCCGGCAAGATCATCCGCGTTAACGAGCGGAATTGGCCTGTCGCTAGCCAGAAAATGCAGTCCCCATAACTCGTAAGAGCCGAATACTCGCACGTACGGAAACGAATCTTTCAGCGAGCGGGCAACCGCCGAAACCAGCTTGGGTTCGAGAGTCGGCGGTAGCCATTGCTGCAAAATGCCACCCGCGCGCAGATGCGGCCGGGCTGCCCCATAGAATTCACGCGAATAGAGAAGGCTGGTACCGGCCCCTTCCGTCGGCGGAGGGGGATCGATCGTAATCACATCGTAGGTTTCTCTCGTTCGCCTCAAAAATCGGCGGCCATCATCGATGATAATCCGGGCGCTGGGCCGCCGAAGGACGTCAGCTGAATCGGCGTGGTAGTAGCCGAACAGGCTCGGCACGGCAGGGATTAACTCTACCGCCGTTACCGGAATTCCCCATGTCGTTGCAGAGCGGAAACTCGTGCCCATACCGAAGCAAATCACCAGAGCGTTGCGTGGGGGTTCGTCCAAAAAGGCAAGCGGTAGATGCGCGATCGTCTTGGTAACGGTGATCAACGCGGTCATACCGAAGCCATTCACCAGAAGGTGTTTGTTTCGTCCTTGTCCCATTGCGATCACAGTGGCAGTGGCATCCCGCTTCACCACCGCGTTCGGATAAATTGACTCGAAGTCTCGCGTCAAAACGACCATGCACGCGACTGCCGCCGCCAATGCGCCGATGATAGCGATTGGCCCGTTCTTTTTGGATGAGCCTAACGAGTTGCCGGACGAGCGAGTAACGATCGCAAAAAAGCCCACCGCAAGAAGGGCTGTGCTGAGCAGGAGAAGCGTCCTGCGCTCGCCCAGCCACGGGAGCAGAACAAAGGAGGCAATGAGCGGCCCGACGATGCAGCCGAGCACGTTTACCGCGTAAGCTGATCCCGCTCGGCTTGGGTTGCCAGATGAACATCGATCGACCAGTGCCGGCGTCAGAAAACCGACTGCAGCACAAAACGGTGCGATGCCGATAATGACTCTGACAAGTGACATCCCGCGGATATCCGGCGTGTCGGTCATTCCGAGGCGGGGATCTGCCCCGACGAGAGACAGCAGCGCGAATGAGCCAGTCGCGAACCATGCCACCCCAGCCCATGCCCGGCTCTCCGGGGGTGAAGTCGAAAAACTCCACCGTCTGTAAAACACCGAACCGAGAAACGTGGCCAGCAGGTAGACGGTCAGAATCGTGGCGAAAGCGTAGACGACAGTTCCAAGAAAAGGCGTGAACTGGCGCACCCACACAACTTCGAGTGCCATGCTTGTTAGTCCGGTCAGAAACAGAAGAGCGAGCAGGTTGTAGCGGCGGTCTGCGACCGCGGAGATTGGGGGTCGGCGGTCATCCGCCTTCGTGTCACTACGGCGCGACTGGTAGACCGCCGCCACAGCAGCACTAAAATCTGTTCGGATTACGAAGGAAAACAACGCCGCGGTGGCCGCGACCAAAGCGTTCAGCGCCGCAGCGACGAACAAGGTGCCGCGAAAGCCGAGGAGCTCGATCAGAAACAACGCCGAAACAACAGTACCGGCAGCTGCTCCAAGAACATTTCCGAGATACAAGTAGCTAAACGAACGCTTCGAATCGGGGGAAGCCATAAGCCGAATGGAAGCCATGGCAAGCGGGAACGTCGCACCCATCGCAGCGGTAAAGGGTAGAAGCGCCACAGCGATGCAAATTGCGGAAGCAACGTGGTAGCTCGGCGACGCCCACTCGATATATCCGATTCTGGCAAGCATCGCCTGACCGGATTTGAGTAGATAGGGCACGGCTAGTGCCGACAAGCCGATCAACAGCTCGACGCATGCGTAAAGGCGGAGCGAAGCGGAAGCTGAGCGATCGCTGAGACGAGAACTAAGGTGCCCGCCGGCCCAACTTCCCAGTGCCAAACCTCCCATGAACACGGAGAGAACGATTGAAATGGTAGGCGTAGTTACGCCGAACGACGCCATCGTCAGCCGCAGCCAAACGACCTCGTAAATGAGGCTGCCCAAACCCGAGAGAAAAAAGAAGAGGAGGAACCAGCGAGGCCTCAAAGCGAACGGCCATGATTAAACTGGTTGCTGGCAAAGATCAACCGAAACCGCTCGTCCATGAAAGCTGATTTCTCCCAAGTCGGAAGGCGTTCGCCGGTCTGCGCTTCGGTGTTGGCGGACTGAAAATCCTCGTGTCGGCGGTTCGATTCCGCCCACAACCACCTTTTCGTTCACACATTGCTCTGCGTGTGACATGGTGCGAAGGCTCTTCATTCCATGAAATATGATTGGAAAGATGCAGGCGAGGAATGGTCGGAACCGTGGGGGACATCGGCTGCGCAATGGACCGACGCGATTCTTCCCCGAATCCGCGATTGCCTGCCGGCTCAGACGATTTTGGAGATCGGGCCCGGGTACGGCCGATGGACACATTATCTCAAGGATTACGGCGAACGTTTATTGAGTGTCGATCGCGCCGCGCAATGCGTCGAAGCTTGCCGACAGCGTTTCGCGGAAGATCCGCGTATCGTTTGTTACCTGAACCAGGGCGGTTCGCTCGCCATGATCCCGGACGCGTCGGTCGATTTCGTATTCAGTTTTGACGTTTTCGTGCACATCAAACGTGATGTTGTTGACGAATATCTGAGAGAGATTAGCCGAACTTTGAAAGTCGGTGGCCGCGGATTTATCCATCATTCAAATCTCGGAGAATTTGCCGACTCTTTACGGAACAGCTTGCCGGCATCGGTTAGAAAATTTCTGATCAGAGCAAACATTCTCGATGACGACCGTCACCGGACACCGACGATGACAGCTAAATTGTTTCGCACGCTATGCACGCAGCACAGCCTGCATTGTTACCGACAGGAATTGATCAATTGGCGCAGTCGTCGCCTGATTGACTCTCTTTCGTGGTTCGAACGACAACCTTCCGAGCAGGGTCAGCCAACCGAGGTTGTTCGTAACCCGAATTTCATGCGCGAGGCGGCCGCGATTCGGAAGCAAGCGCTTTCACAATCTTCTTAGCCACTGGTTTATACCCGCCTTCGCTAGAAGCTACGGCGCGGCAGGCAGATCTTCACAGATAAAGGCCGGACAATTCCGGATCTGTGTTTCATCAGCGTTGAAACTCGGTTGGCTCCCGCCTTCCTCGGCGCTACCCTGCGCGCCTTTACCTTCTATGTCGCTCATCCCATTCGCTCCATTCATCTGTGGCTAAATCTTTCGGAAGAAATCGGCAGCTCAGATGATGTCTTGAAGCGTTCGCTCAGGCGTCGTTTTGCTCTTTCCGGATTTCGATTTCGCGCGGGATCCAGATTTCTTCGGCTCGCCGGGGTTATTGCGGGTCAGTGTTTGCGTTGCTGTGGTAATAGCAGTCGGCCCGGGTTTGACCGTGTCGTCCAGGTAAACGCCTTGATCAGCCTGGAAATCGAGTGCGCGCACGACTGATAAAGCGGATTTGTCTGAAGGGAAGACTTTACGGCTGCCCCACTGCGTGTCGTAGGCGTACATCTGCGAACCGAGAGAGAAGACGCAGTAAACATGATTGGGCCTTCCGTTCGAGAATCGGGCGGAAAGGAGTCGCTTCCAGGTGCAGGTGGGCGGTCCCGGTAACGAATGGTAAACGCACATGGCGGCGGGCAGGCAATCCTTGGGAGCGCCCGAATCAAAGTCTGCCGACCCGGTCAACTGTCTTGGATCGCGGGTCTGCCCTTTGGCTAAGGCGCTGATCGCGAAGATGGAGGCGGCGATGAGAATGGGTTTCATGGAACACGGCGTGATAGCCGTTGTGTGGGTCCTCCGTCGTAACAAGATTGCGGCAGAAAGAAAAGCGCAATTACTATATTTTTCATACAAACTTATCCATCACGATTCGAAGGCCGGGTCTTCTCAATCCTCTCCCGACCCGATGGGAGAGGAAAAAGTGGGGCCTCGCGCTGTGGAAATCGAAAAAAGTGCGGTTTCCAAATCGATGTGGATTGGGTGTCCGGGGAGCGCAGGCTGCCAGCCTGCAAGTCTCGGCAGCCTGCCGAGACTATGGATCAAAACCTTGCTTGAGCAGGGCGGGTAGCTCCGTTATCGGGGTGGCCGGCAATCTGCCGGCAACTGCAGGCTAGCAGCCTGCGCTCCCCGGAACTGCGCGTTTGCCGCCCTTGTCGGCTCGCAAATCCCATTTGCCCGGATTGAGTTTGGGAGATGAAGCTGCCCATGCAATATCACGGACAAAAAGATTGTAAGGCAACTTGAGCGCCGGATAACGGGCAGCAGTTCCGGTCAAAGGGAGGTATTCAACGTCGTCAAAATAGAAACGAAGCAGCCTGTCTAACTCCTCGAATGAGAAATGATGAACGTGCGTCTGTTCTCCTGAAAGCCGTTTGCCCCGCATCACTTTCCATCGACGATGCAGATGGTAATCCAGAGGGACGGAGCCGAGGTAAACACTGCCGACCTTTTTCTTCAGGATCCGGTGGACTTCGCGGACGTTGATCGACGGGTAGGGTAGATGCTCCAGCACTTCCGTCATTGTCACGGCGTCAAAGCTTTCGTCGCGGAACCCGATGTCGACGGTGAAATCCATCTCCATGCATGGGATTCCTGAATCACGGGCCACGCTGAGCGCGTTCCGATCGATATCCACCCCAATCCAGTGGATCACATCGATCAGCTCGATCATCACTCCGCCACGGCAACCAACGTCCAGGCCAGTGCTTTGGCCTCCATGACCCAGGGCTTCGAGGCGCTGGCGGTAAAATGCCGCCTTCGTCGCGTCGTACTTACCTTTCGCCTTATAAGGTTTTGTTTTTGATACGGATCTCGTTTCGTACTGCTCGTAGAATTCCCCGATCAAACGGCGGCCGCGTCCCGCTTCGTGCAGAAGCAGTTCTTCCGGAAAACGAGGTTCTTCTTGCATGTCGGAAAACTAGAGACGTGGCGCGCGCTTACGCGCGAATCTTAGAACACCAGGCCGCGCAGGTCACCAGCGGATTTCCAAAGAAAGCCGGTAGCTCTTAATTTGCGCGATCCTTCGTTGAAACCGGGGCGTCTGAGCATGTGTGCGATATGAAGATTCCGGGGAGCAGGCTGCTAGCCTGTAGGTCTCGGCAGCTTTGCCGAGACCAGACCGAGCGCTTCGCTGCCGCAGTCCAATGGCAATGCCATGGATGTTTGCCGGCAAGCTGCCGGCAACTGCAGGCTGGCAGCCTACGGTCCCCGGATCTATTCCGTCCGCAGCGCGACCATTGGATTCACCCGCGTGGCGCGGCGCGCCGGAAGGAAACAGGCGAGGAGTGCGGCGGTCGCAAGCATTATGCTGGAAGTGAGAAGCGCAAAGATGTCATTTGGGCTCACCTGATACAGTATTTGGGAAAGGACACGCCCAGCGCCCAAAGCCAGCAGCAAGCCGACTGCAACAGCCAGGCCGGTCTGCATCGCACCTTGTCGCATGATCAGGGCGAAGACGTCCTTCCGATGGGCTCCCAGGGCCATGCGGATGCCAATTTCGCGGGTGCGACAAGCAACGGCATACGCTTTGACTCCGTAAACACCGACCACGGCGAGGACGAGCGCAATGCCGCCAAAAATTCCAAAGAGCACAGCGCCCAGTCGCACCACCCAAAGGCCAACGCTTTTCTCAACCAAATCACTGAATGGGGCAACGCCCAGAATGGGCATGTCCGGATCGACGTTTCTCAGGGTTTGACGCATCGTCGGAATCAGGCCGACGACGGCGCGACGATCCTTGCGGTTGAGACGCACGTGCAGGTAGACGTTGCCGTTGTAGCCTTGAGCGAGCGGCACAAACAACCGTCGGTTCAGTGTGTCGCTTTGCACATCGTGCCGATGCGAATTGACTACGCCAACGACTTCGATGTCGTTAGGGGAACCATCACGAGGAGGCTGAGTGTAACGAATATGTTGACCGACGGCGTCGGCATTGGGAAAAAGTTTTTTGGCCATCTCATCGTCAATAATGGCCACGGCCGGCGTCCCCTTATTTTCCGCTTCCGCCTGCGTGAAATCGCGGCCACGCAAGATCCGCACGCCGATGGCATCGAAATAACCAGGTGTCGTGGCGGTATACAACGCGCCCGCCCCCGGATCGGGCGATTTCGGATCGGTCGGAAGCGCATCTTTCAGAGACATGATGCGCCGCGTGTTTGTGAAATTTCCGTAAGGCAACATTGTGCCGAGTGCGGCCGTTTGGACACCGGGCAATTCGCGCGCCCGTTGGACCGCGGCGAACATTAAGCGGCGCGCGTCGGCCGGATCTTTTTTGACTAGCGAAAAATCGAACTCAGTGACCAGATCACCGGCGGCGACAAATCCCGGATCAAGTCCGCTGGCCTTGAGGGCTCCGCGGAAAAACAATCCGGCGGCGAAAAGCAGCATGAGCGAGAGCGAAATTTGCGCCATGACCGAGATATGGCGCGGCGCGAAGAAGCGACTGAAACGTCCAACTCTCGCCGGCTCGCCCACCTGCTGTTTCAAATCGTTGACCAGATCGGCTTTTGTCGCTTTCAGTGCGGGACCGAGACTGAAGAGCACGGTCGCGAGCACACAAAAGGTGAAGGTCACGCCAAGCACGAGCGCGTCGGGCCGGAGATTGACGACAAACGAGAAATTCAGCGAACCGAGCTGCTGCGCCAACGAATGGAGAAGGAGATCGTTGCACCAAACGCTGAGAACGAGGCCGACAAAGCCGCCGCAGATCGCGAGCAACAAACCTTCGCAGAGCAGTTGACGCACAATACGCCAGCGCGACGCACCGAGAGCGAGGCGAAGGGCAATTTCCTTGGCGCGGGTGGTGCCGCGAGCGAGCAGCATGTTGGCGAGGTTGAGACTGGCAATCAGGAGAACGGCGCCGGTCATGCTCATGAGCAGCGTTCCAACGAGAGTGATTGGACCGTCATCCTGAGGTGTCGTGCTGATGCTGAAGCGCGACGGCGTTTGGATCTGCAACTCGCGCGTGCCTTCCGCGTCAGGCGGCTGGATCGCGGTGAGTCGCTGCGCCAGGATGGGTAAATGAGATTTTGCGCTTTCGATTTTGATCCCCGGCCGGAGGCGTGCCGTCAGGTTCAGGGCGTAATTTTTGGCCTGGGCAAGATCGTGCATCGTTTCGGAATCGGCGAAGGTAGACCCGAGTTTCGAATGCATTCCGAGAGGCAACCAGATGTCCGGAGCGACCAGGGCACTTACACCGCTAAATCCGTCCGGCGTAATACCGATGACCGTGTACGGTTCGCCATTTATTTGAAGAGTGCTCCCGATAAAATTGTCGCGACCGCCCATACGTTTCCAGAATGCGTAACTCGCGACGACAACGGGAACGGCGGCGTTCGGTCGGCATTCCTCGGCGTTGTAAAATCGTCCGAGGATCGGCTTCACCCCAACGAGCGAGAAAAAATTTTCCGAGGTGAGAAATGCGAAACTGCGCCGCATCTCATGATCACGCCCAATCCCGGCAACGGCGAACTCAATCGCCGCGACATCGGCGAAAAGATCGGAGCCGTTATCGCGTAGTTCGCGGTACTCGGTGTGTGAGAATGGCCGGTAATCGTGACCGGCGTTCTGACGCGCCGTGAAAACGTTGACTACCTCCTCGGCGCGGAGGGGAATGACCGGGCGCAACACTGCGCCGTTAATCAGTGCGAAGATGGCGGAGTTAACGCCAATCGCCAGAGCAAGTGTCAAGACAGCCACCGCGGTGAAGCCCGGCGCCTTTATCAGCTGCCGGAAAGCGAATTTGAAATCCTGGATCATGGAAACCTCGTTGTGTTTCTCTTAGGATGCGGGGGGCGGCGATTTTGGATTCACGGATTTTTCCGGGGATCGACGTCGCCAGCGGGAATACTTCTTCCGGGCCTATTCGGTCCGCAGCGCTTTCAGGAGTTGCCGGATAGCGAATTTGAGATCTCCAATCATAAAAAAGCCTGCTCCGTTTCAATGAGATGCGGAAAGAGACGGGTTTGGATTCATCTTTCAGGGCTGATTTGGGGGGAGGAGACGGACGCCTCGGAGAGGCGTTCCTACTTGAGAGAGCGGACGCTGATTCGTATGTAGCGGCCCCGCTCCGTTGGGGGCGTTTCGTGTCAAGGAAACGGCGCGGCGACACATTCGACTTCGCTCAGTGCGGGCGCCGCGCCGCGGCTACCCCTCGGACGGCTCGCCTCCTTCGCTAAAGCTACGGCGCGCCAGGGGAGAGCCGTCCCTACCTTGCCAGTCGGCGAAAATTTGCGCCCAATTCTCGATTGTTGAATTCGCCTTTTATTCCTCATTGCAAAACAGTGACAATTCTTGCGCAGCATTCTGTTCGCGCTATCTAGAAGGCGTGCCAAAAACAACTGCTCTCTCCGTATTTGTCCTAACCCTGATATTTTTTTCCGTCCCGAAGACGGCGCTATGCGCTCGATCGGAGGAGAAAATCGCCACACGCATCGACACCGTCATGGTGAAAATGGCGCACCGGAAACTGCTTATCGAGGTGAGTGGGATGGCCCCGATGAAACTCCTGCTGCGAAAGAGTGAGCGCGGACGACTGTTGCGCCGGAACGCCGATAATCTACCGAACAAAGAAGGTCTTCTGGAGTACGAGCTCGTCTCGAATCCGACTCCTAATTATTCCGGAACTCTGAAACCGGTCAACGCTTCGCTGAAGGAGTCGTCGGTGCCTGCGGGTATCAAAGGGGTCCGCGTTTTCGCTCAATATAATCACGTCGACAAAATGATTGCGGAACCGACCAAGAAAAAGGGTTTTCAACTATTCCGCCGGCAAAAAAAGGATCAGATGCTGGAGCAGGACGCGGGGACGTAGACGCATGCTGGCTCGATCAGGCGCTCGGACTTTACTTTCTCATCTGATCATATATTATGTCTCATCTGAGACATTATGGCTACGGCCGCTTTAAGAAAAACGCACGCCATCGCGACGGGGCAACAGCAGATCGGACAGATCCACGCCGGATTAAGCTTTCGCGCGGTTCAGAATTTGCAGAAGGCTTTGGATATCCCACTGGAGAAGATCGCAGCGGTATTGGGAATGTCGCGCGCGACTCTGCACCGGCGAAGAGTGGCCGGCAAAATTGAGAAAAACGAATCGGAAAGATTGGTGCGTTATCAGCGGCTATTGCAGAAGGCGAAAGATGTTTTTGGGAGCGCCGCCAACGCACGGGAGTGGCTGAACCATCCCCAACGCGGTTTGGGGAACGCGGTCCCACTCGAATTCGCGAAAACCGAAATTGGTGCCCGCGAAGTGGAAAACCTGCTTGGTCGCATCGAGTACGGCGTTTACTCCTGATGGCCGAGGTCGTCGGGTGGCGCATCGTTAAAGATAAGCACGCGAAAACGGCGTTCTCCGGCGAAGGAGCGCGCCGTTTTGAGGGTCGCTGGAACTCAGCCGGAGTCCGGGTGGTTTATTGCAGCGAGCATTTGTCACTGGCGGCGCTGGAGATTCTCGCCCATACCACGCCCGTAATCGTGCACGACAAGTTCCGGGCGTTTCAGGTGAGCTGGCCGGACGCGATCATGAAAAGCGTGGACAGCCGGAAACTGCCGAAAGGGTGGAACGCGCAGCCGCCCTCGGCCACTTCCAAAAATATCGGCGACGAATGGGTCAAGGCGGGCCGTTCGGCTGTTCTGGCCCTGCCAAGCGTGCTCGTTCCGATCGAGCGCACCTTTCTGCTCAACCCCGAACATCCCGATTTCAGCAAACTCAAAATCAAAGACACCGGGACATTCACGCTCGACCAGAGATTGAAACAGTAACCGGCTGCCTGAAGGCTGGGGGATACCGGAAGTGCGTGACCTGCCAGGGACTTCTGACGGCTGCAGGAATGGCAAAGTGCGAACTTAGGGAATGAACGTAACGAATATCGATACTGCGACCGAGTGGTTTCAAGTCCTGCAGACGACCGAACGCTCGCAGACGGCGATGATGACGCTTAAGCCAGGGGACGCGACCGGTGAAAAGTCCGAGGCGCACGAAAAAAGCGATCAGGTCCTGTTGATGCTTGAAGGGCGAGCTAATTGGGGAAGTAGGCAATGAGCGACCGCGGCTTAAGCGTGGCGACGTGATTATCATCAGCGCTGGAACAAAACATCGCTTTGCCAACGCGTCGGACAAATCGGCCATCACGTTTAACGTGTATTCTCCGCCGGCTTATCCGCCGCGGACGAAAGGCTAGGCCGCCAAACGCACCGCCATATCCGCCGGAGCGGAGACGCCGTTGCATTTTGGGTAAAGGAACTTCGCCACGGGCGAACGCTCGCGCGCGATACCGGTAGCGCGAGTAAGCCCCGACTCACGCATCAGTCGAAGCGACGCCTCGAAGAGACGCGTGCCCCAGCCACGATTTCGGTACTCCATCAAGATACAGGGGCCGGGCGCGAAATGATTGGGCGCGTCCGGATCAAGACAAAGAACCGAAGCGCCAACGATCCGAACGCCGTGCCGCAGAGCGAGGCACGTGTTTTCCTCGGCCAGAAACGCGCGATCAAGCCAGGACTGCAGCGTTTGCGTGACTTCGGCAATGGCCGGATTCCACGCGGGATCGAGCAGGAATGAATCGGATAGCACCTTGCGCACTTCCTTTTCGTCCTCTTTCATTGCCGCTCCGATTTTGTAATGGCTCGGCAATTCCAGTTCCGGTGAGGGCACTGTGCTGAGATCCCAGGTAAATCGAACCCAATTAAGCAGCTTCATAGATCGAAGAGCAGGTACGTTCTGATATCTGTTTGCGTTCGCAAGTCGTATTGAAGAAAATTCGCGGCAACTGCTACGTGAGCCACGAATTCTTCGCTCCAGTAGGGAATCGTGGCGAACGCCATTCATACGTGCACGACTTCGGGCTGAATGGCCCGTGTAGGAGACGACCCTACTGGGTCGCCAGAGCAATCAGAGCGATTGGACGCTCTTCACCATTTCGCGAAAGGAATGGTAGAGCTCGCGGTACTGCGCGACTCCGCGGCGCAAGACCGGCTTAAAGTTGGCTAAATCAGCGATGTTGATAATCTGGTCGACGCTTTGCACGAACGCGCTCGTGGCATCGTTTGTCGCGAAACGATGGCTGAGCAGGGCGACGAAATGTTCGCGGCGCCGTGCATCGGGTAGAGCGACAATCTCCTGCAGGATTGGATTCGTTTCGATTTTCGAACCTTTGAAGTTTTCGTAAATGACGATCACGTCGTAATTGTAGGTCTTCAGCTTCAGCACGACGTCTTCCTCGAACAGGCCAAGGTGGACTTTATAGGTCATGTCGATCAGCTGAGGAACCACGATCTTCTGGTATTGCTGATGATCCACGCAGACCAGCGCGGTGTTATCGCCAAGATCAATAAAAGATGAGTCGGTATCCTGTTCCATATCCTAGCGGAAAGCGTTTTCGGGCAGATCGAGACGTAAACCGGAATCAAGATCCGTATCGATGCCGCGAGCCTTTTGGATCAAATCAATTCCCCGGGTTATGCGCCCCTTGCGCGAGGCGTAAAGCCGCGCTGTTTCTTCGCTGATCATTCCGTTTTCGTAAGCGTTCAAAATCGACTGATCGAAGGTCATCCAGCCAAACGGCGTGCTGGCCTCAATGATCTCATAGAAGTTGCGGTGCTCTCCCTCGCCCAGCGCAATCGTCTCCTGCGTTCGCAAATTGTAGCCGAGGATTTCGGTCAGCAGCTGTCGTCCGCCATTGACTTTGGGCGCCAAACGCTGGCTGACGACGTAACGCAAGCTATCCGCCAGCCGAATACGAAGTTGTTTCTCCTCCCCCAGGGAAAAGAGTCCCAGCATGCGGTTGATGGACTGACCAGCATCGACGGTGTGCAGGGTACTCAGAACGAGATGGCCTGTTTCCGCCGCCATCAGTGCGACTTCAACTGTGGCGCGGTCGCGCATTTCACCTACCAGAATGACCTTTGGAGCCTGTCGCAGGGCCGCGCGCAGCCCGTTCGGATAGTTGTTAAAATCATGACCGAGTTCGCGCTGATTGAACGTGGCTTTCAGTTTCGGATGCACAAATTCAATGGGGTCTTCCAGCGTAATAACGTGAACGGGTTGAGTATCATTGATCTCGTTCAGCAAAGCGGCCAATGTCGTCGTTTTTCCGCTCCCGGTCGCGCCGGTCACGAGGACGAGACCGGTTTTCTCTTTTGCAATTTCGTGAAAAATGGAAGGCAGCCCGAGCTCCTGGATGGTGGGCACGGTGCCGTAAAGCTTGCGTAGAACGACGGAAAAGTGGCCTTGCTGACGGAAAACGCTGACGCGAAAGCGAGCCTCGCCGTGCAGGGAGTAACTGCAATCACAGGAGCCGGTGGTTAAATAGTCGTAGATCAACCGCCGGTTGCCCTGCATGATGGTCAGCGCAATCTGCTCGGTCTGGTATGGAGTGAGCGCTTCGATCGGCGGATCGACATACACTGCTTTCAGCTCGCCGTAATCTTCCACTTGTGGCGGATGGCCCACCGAGAAATTGAGGTCGGAAATGCCGTCATACGTTTTCAGCATTGCCGAAAGAATTCTGTCAAGATCCGGGACTCGCATAAGATCGTTACTCTTCCGAGGCGTCGATCGGAGGTTCCTTCAAAAACGGACGGAACTTCTTCTTGTCGATGGCCTTGTCGTAGGCTTCTTCCGGGGAAATTCGCATGTGGCGCAAATGATCCATGATCGCGTCGTCGAGGGGTTGGTTGCCCTTCTTCTTGCCGACCTGGATCATGCCTGGAATCTGATGGGTCTTGGCTTCGCGAACGAGGTTGGCGATCGCCATATCGACGACCAGAATTTCCAAGGCGGCAACCCGCCCCGGTTTATCGATGCGTTTAAACAAATTTTGTGCGATAACGCCTTTGAGCGATTCCGCGAGCGTGGCGCGAATTTGATTCTGTTGAGTGGTTGGGAAAACATCGATGACCCGGTCGACTGCTTTTGAAGCACTCGAAGTGTGAAGCGTGCCGAAGACCAGGTGGCCGGTGGCGGCTGCGGTCAGGGCCAGTTCAATCGTCTCCAAATCGCGCATTTCGCCAACGAGCAGGATGTCGGGATCTTCACGCAACGCACCGCGCAGCGCGCTGGCGAACGAGCGAGTGTGGACGCCTACTTCGCGATGTTGGACAAGGCAGTTCTGGCTTCGATGGACGAACTCGATTGGATCTTCCACGGTGATAATGTGGTCCTGGCGCTGAAGATTGGCGTAATCCATCATGGCCGCGAGAGTGGTGGATTTCCCGGAGCCGGTCGGGCCGGTGACAAGGATGAGGCCTTTTTTCAGCATCGGGAATTTTTTCAACACCGGTGGCAGGCCGAGATCTTCGACGGTTTGAATGGCTGACGGGATCAGGCGGAACACGGCCGAAATGCCCGCCTTCTGCTGAAAGAAATTGGCGCGATAACGAGCGACGCTGGGGACTTCATATCCGAAATCAACGTCCAATGTTTCTTCAAAGACTTTGATTTTCCCTTCGGGAGCGATCTCGTAGACCATCGTCTTGAGCTCGTCGTTTTGCAGCGGCGGAAAATCCACCCGCACTAGGTCGCCGTTGATACGGAGCATGGGCGGGTTGCCGGTCGAGAGATGAAGGTCAGAAGCCTTCTGCTCGGACATCAATTTGAAGAAAGCGTCAATGCGAGCCATGGGCGTGCGCTTGCCATGAGAGCTAAATCAGTGCCACGAGGGCAAATTCCCCGATAACCTGGCCGGCGCGGGTTAGCGCGTCGCCGTCTGCCTCTGGGAGTCGAGCGTGGAACGAACCTGTTCCAGCAGTTTCTCCCTCGAATATGGCTTTGGAATAAAGCCTCTTAGCCCTTGTGCGAGCATGGCGCTGATTTTGTGTTGCTCAGCAAAACCGCTGCTCAAAACGACATTCACGTTCGGATTCATCCCACGGAGTTCGTCAAAAACCGCATCGCCGTCCATGACCGGAAGAAAGTAATCGAGAATGACCAAACCAATCTGCTTACCGACTTTCTCGTAGATTTTTAATGCTTCGAACCCGTCGCCGGCGACGATGACTTTGTACCCTTCATCCGTCAGCATTTGAGCCGCGATTTCCGCTACTTCGGCTTCGTCCTCGATCAGCAAGAGAAGTTCCCGTGCTCCTCTCGAGTTCTTCACCTGCAGATCGGAGGGAACCGAAGAAATGGAGGCGAACTCGCGTTTCGATGGTTGGGTTTTGGAGACCACCTTGCCCGGCTCCGAGGGCGCGCGATTTGGCGCCTGGCGAACGGACGGCGGGTATGGGCCCGAGCGGACCGGCGGCGGAACAACGGTGAATGGAGCGTGCGAAGTCTTGGCAACAGCTTTTCCCGCGGTTTTTTCCAGGATGCTCGACGTCACACGGTCGAAGAGCGCCTGTGCGGTTTTCGATGCGAGATCAACGCGCTCACCGAGCAGGTCGATGTAGTTGTGCTCGCCTTTGTGGCGGCGGGCCAGATCGGAATAGCGTGCGATCTGTTGTAAAATGGAATTTAAGTCCGTCGATGTGGCGGCGATCCACTTCAGATCTTCGTGGTCAAGCATATGCGGCGTTATATCTGGTCGCTGTCGTTCACGCATGCCCACCAAACACATCCAAGCACAGCAAAGATGGTCATGGTAAAGGCGCCGAGAGTCAGCATACAGGAAGGCCCTTTTTCCAAGGAGCACCCTGCGTGCCGTGGCAAAGCAGGCGGATATCCTCGTCGAGTATTCTCCCGTTCATGCAGCACAAAGAGCGGACAGCTTGTCGCGAAATACTTTGCCGATTCTGCCTGGGATCGGACGATGATTACGATAGGGCACCGTTCAAGGCCGCCTGAAAACTGGGATTAGCCCGCCGTGACTCGGGACTCTATCGTTGGTCATGCGCGCATGGTTACGCGACGGCTTTTATGGCGGGGTGAGCGTTGCGTTGCTCGCCGCGCTTTTCCTGGTCTGGCTTTGGCGACCCGAACATCAGGTGAAGCTGCACACGGCCAATCTGCTCCACGCCGTGTCGCACAAGAATTGGCCACGCTTCGCCGCCATGATCGGTGACGATTACCGGGATCAGTGGGACAACAATCAAGCAAGCGTCCTGGAAAGAACGCGTGAAGTATTTCGTTATCTGAATGGTGTCACTTTTCAGAGCGTCGCGCCGAGCGTTCGATTGGAGGATCGGGACGCCTATTGGCGCGCCAATATTTTGATTGATGGCAACGACAGCGAAGTGATGGCGGTGGTGAAGGAGCGGATCAACACGCTCAATAGCCCATTCGAACTGGAGTGGCGCCGAATGTCGGCGAAACCATGGGATTGGAAACTGGTCAGAGTGCGTAACGAACAGCTCACCATCCCGGCAGGCGTTGAGTAATGCGGCTGCTGGGTGAGCCCAGCGTCCGGACTGCTTGCAGGACGAGACGAGCTCGTCCCTCCCGCGAGCGCCGGCTATTTTCCGAGCGCGTTGCGCAGTTCCGTTTTGGCGGACTCCACGTCGCGCGGTGCCTGGTTACATAGCAAAATGGCGCGCAATTTATCGCCCTGGCAATAACGGGCCGAAAACCGCTTCTTCGCGTAGGTGCCCTTTAAATCGATCCGCGTAGGTGGCACACTGAAGTCGCCCACGAAATCGAAACGAAGATCGAACATTTCAGTCCAGAAATACGGTATCTGTTCGTAGCGCTGCCGCTTTTTCCCGGTCATGTTCGCGCCGGCCACCAGACCTTGTTCGCGGGCGTTGTCCCAGTGGGTTTGACGCCGAACTCCGCCCATGATGCGATCGGGATAAAAGGCCAGGTCGCCAATAGCGTAGATTCCTTTTTCCTCGGTCTCGAGGTATTCCGTGACGGGGGAACCATGCGGACCGGAAAGCGGCGTGTTGCGGACAAGGTCCAGGTTCGGTTCCGCGCCGCAGGCCACAACAGCCAGGCCCGCTTGCACGCGGTTGCCACTCTTGGTTTGGATGTTGCGCAAAACGGTCTTTCCCTCAAAACCGTTGAGACTCTCGCCCATTAACATGGTCACTCCGTGTTTTGCGAAATATTCGGTCAACCACGCTCCGATATCGGGATCGACATAACGGTTCAGCAGCGTGCTGTTCCGATGCATCAGGCTGATCTTCAATTTCATCCCACGCAGACTCGCAGCCGCTTCGCAGGCGAGGAGGCCGCCGCCGACGATCATGACAGTCTTCTCCAAGCTTGCCATTTCGCGCAGGGCCAGCGCATCGCGCACGGTCCGGAGATAGATGACGTTACCCAGATTAACTCCGGCGACAGGAGGGCGAACCGGGCGACTGCCCATGGCCAGACACGCCTTCGTGAATTCGATGCTTTCGCCATTACCCAGAACCGCCAGGCGGCGATCGATGTTCAACTGAGTGACCATCGTCCCCAGCCGTGTTTCAATTTTGTGCGCGTCGTACCAATGCGGCTCGAGCAGCGTCAGTTTTTTCGGTGCCGGGTTTTTTTCCCGCAGGAACTCTTTGGATAACAGCCACCGCTTGTAGGGATGCGCCACCTCCGCCCCGATAAGAGTGATGGAGCCGCGTTTGTCGTGCTTGCGAATGCCTTCGCAGACGCTGGCTCCTCCGATACCGCTGCCAATGATGAGGTAATCGCGCTGGATCATGTGTGGAGCATCGGACGATAAAAATCAGCCACTGGCGAGGGAAAAATGCGTTGATCGAATGACTCGTTGATTTCGCGGAATTTAAGACGGCCGAACTCATGCGCCCGGCGGCCTCCCGTGTTCATCGATGGTGGGACCGAAGGGCGCAGGGGGTCGTTCAAAATGGATTATAACACCGCACGACAAATGACGACCGATGCGATCACCCCGGTAAGATCGGCAAGCAAACCTGCGGGGATCGCGTGGCGCGTCTGCTTCACGCCCACTGCACCAAAATAGACTGCTGCCACGTAGAACGTCGTTTCCGTGCTGCCATAGAGCGTTCCCGCGGTCAAACTAACGATATTGTCCGGGCCGAGGCGGTGAACGATATCGGTGAACAAGGCGAGCGTTGCACTTCCACTGAGTGGGCGCATCAAGGCCAGCGGCAAGAGGTCTGGTGGAAAGTGGAGCGGCGCCAGGACAGGATTGAGTGCGTCCGTAAGCAGTGTGATGCCGCCAGCGCCTTTAAACATGCCGATGGCCACCAGCATCGTGACGAGAAAGGGAATGATTTTCAAAATGACGCCAAATCCTTCCTTCGCTCCCTCAACAAACTCATCGTAAACCTTGATGCCGCGAACGGCTGCATAGAGCGGGAAAAAACTGAGAAGAAAAGGAATAGCCAGGATGGAAAGGGCATTCACACCACGAACGAAAACATTTTGTGCGGCCGCATCGGATGGCGGACTTAAATGGAAGAGTTGTGGCGCGACCATCCTTAAAAAAAGCGCGGCAAAAAGAACAAGAAGGAGAACAAGAACGAGCCTACCCCACCTTGATACTGGCCGGGCGGGGGTGAGAATTTCTGCTGCATCCTCGGGCAATGGCGAGGATTGCGGCGCCGATCGATGCGGTGAGTCGTCCGCGACGCCGGTTTCCCGCGGGCGGGCCTGAAAGAGCGGCAGTTTTTCGAGGAGCTTGACCGAGACGATGGCAACGGTCGCGGCGCAGATTGTCGCGAGCAATGCCGTGCCGACGATTGCCGTTGGTCGCGTCGAGCCGGAAGCGGCCAGGATCGCAATGGCTGTTGTCGGAATCAGTTGCACGGAGCTGGTATTGATGGCCAGAAAGGTGCACATCGCGTTGGTGGCGATGCCGGGGTGAGGATTCAGTGTTTCCAGGTCCCGCATGGCGCGGAGACCGAGTGGCGTCGCGGCGTTACCCAGGCCAAGCATGTTCGCCGCCATGTTCATCACCATCGATCCCAGCGCAGGATGATCGGCGGGAACGTCCGGAAAGAGTCTGCGCATGATGGGCCGCAAGGCGCGCGCGATTTGTTGAACGAGACCGGCGCGCTCGGCCAGGCGCATCACTCCGAGCCACAAAGCCATGATCCCGATCAAACCGAGTGCAATCGTCACGGCTGTCCTGGCGCCGTCGAACGCTCCATCGGTTACCTCCTTGAACCGATCGTTCCATCCGCCAATGGCCACGGCGCAGAGGACGAGCGCCAACCAGATATAGTTCAGCACGGCGCTCTTATTAGATGGAGATCGCCTCCATGCCAAGGACTTGATCTTGCACTCGCCCGCTTGGCCAAATTCTAGCCGCCTTTAAGTAACGTAGCCGCCAGCTTCAGCGCGGATTCGCTTTTACCTCCCAACATCCGTGCGATCTCTTCCTGTCGGGCTTTTCCGGTGACCTCGCGCAATTGGGAATGCGTTCGCCCCGCGACCACGTCTTTGGTTACAACAAAGTGCGACGAGGCCGTCGCTGCCACAGGGGGAAGGTGCGTGATGCAAATGACCTGATGCGCTTCGCCCAGAGTCCGCATCTGTGCGCCCACGGCATGCGCAATTTCGCCGCCCACATTGACGTCGATCTCGTCGAACACGAGGAGCGGTATGGCGTCTTGTCCGGCCACCGTCGATTTAATTGCCAGCATTAATCGGGAAATTTCCCCGCTGGAAGCGACAGCACGGAGCGGCTTCGGGGGCTCGCCCGGATTGGGCGAAAAAAGCAGTTCTAGCGCATCCAGGCCATTCGCGCGTGGTTGTTCCAGCGGAGAAAGCTGCGCCTCGAATTCCGATTGGCGGAAACCGAGTTCGCGCAAATTGCGCCGGACGCTTTCGGACAGTTTCGGTGCCGCCTGTCGTCGCAGTTTTCGCAACGCCTGTCCGATTCGATCCAGGTTCTTGCGCGCGGTTTCAATTTCCGTGTTGAGACGTTCCAATTCAACGTCGCGTCCTTCGATCTTGCGCAGTCGTTCGGCCGCGCGCTGGCCAAACTCGATCACCTCAAAAACGGACGCCCCATATTTTCGTTTCAAGGTCTCGAACAGGGAGACGCGTTGTTCGAGGGCGGCGAGTTGTGCCGGGTCGAGATCGAGCTTCTCGGCATAATCCGAGAAGGTGCGGGCTATCTCGGAGAGTTCCACGACGGCGGCTTCATGTGCGGTCACGGATTGTCCGACGGAGTTATCGATCCGCTCCAGATCGCGCAGGAGGCGTTGTGTTTCACCCAACTGAGAGAGAATGGAATTGTCGGCTTCGGCCAGCCGATTCGAAATGGAAGAAGCGAGTTCGATCAGGCGTTTGCTGTTACTCGCCAGCTGATAACGTGCTTCGATCTGTTGCTCTTCGCCCGGCTCCAGCCTTGCCGCCGTGATTTCGTTCACCTGATGCCGGAGAAGATCGAGTTCCTGCTCGCGCGCCGTTTCGGCAGTGTTCAGAGCAGTGTGCTCCGAGAGTAATGCCTGGAGATGCGCAAACTGTTGTCGGTATTCCGCCAGCGTTTCTCCGGCCCGGGCAAAACCGTCGAGCAAGGCGAGCTGCCCCTCGGGCGAAAGGAGGGATTGGTGGTCGTGCGGCCCATGCAGATCGACAAGACCGTCGCCGAGTTGTTTTAGCACGGTCAGTGTCGTTGGGGAGCCGTTAATGAATTGCCGGCTGCTCGCACCTATCGTGCGCTTGATGATCAATTCATCTTCGCAGGGTTCGATCCCGCTCGCCGCCAGCTGCGAATTGAGCCGGCTCAATTCCTTGCCGCTGAAAACACCTTCCACGGTGCAGAGATCGGTGCCCGTGCGAACCAGAGATTTCTCCGCTCGCTCGCCCAATAAAAGCTGTAGCGCGCCGATGATGATCGATTTCCCAGCGCCCGTCTCACCGGTCACGGCAATGAAGCCCGGCCCGATCTGCCATTGCAGTTCTTCGACCAGTGCCAGGTTTTTGATGCGGAGCAATGTCAGCTCGATGGCCATCGCAAGAGTTGAGAGTTAATCGTTGAGAGTTGAGAGTGCGGACTTTCCAACCTTGCCAACTCAGCGCCCAACCCTCAACTCCGAAAGCTCTCACAAGCAACGTTCTCAGTTTACACTCACGTTTCTCGGTACGGGGACCTCCCAGGGCGTGCCGATGATCGGATGCGATTGCGCGGTTTGCCGATCGCCTGATCCACGCGACGAACGATTGCGTTCCTCAGTTTACATCGAAACGCCGGAATGTTCATGGGTCGTCGATACGGGCACGGATTTTCGCATGCAGGCTCTTCGGCAAAATGTGCGGAAAGTGGACGCTGTCGTTTTTACCCATTCGCACACCGACCACGTCATGGGTTTCGACGATTTACGCCGTTTTGCTTATGAGCGGGGATACATGCCGGTTTATGCGTCACGCGAGACAATGAGCGATCTCCAACGTGTGTTTGCGTTCGCATTTGAAGGTTCGAACCCCTTTCCGGGTTATTTAAAACCGGAACCGCATGTGATCACTGGCCCGTTCTCGTTGGGGTCGACCACGATCACGCCTTTGCCGGTGCCGCATGGAAACACTCTGGTGAATGGATATCTGTTCGAACGCGATGGCCGAAAACTGGTCGCCTATCTGAGTGATTGCAGCGCTGTTCCGGATTCGATTGCCACCCAAATCAAGGGTGTGCAGGCGTTAATTATCGATGCGCTGCGGCATAAACCGCATCCGACTCATTTGAGCGTCGATCAAGCGATCGAAGTCGCGCGGCGCGTGCAACCAGCGAAAACCTATTTCACCCACATCTGCCACGAATTGGCTCAATCCGCTGAGTCGCAGCTGCCCGGCGATACGCATATCGCCTATGACGGCTTGAAACTGGAATTTTGATGTCTCGACGATTGTGCTTGCTCGGCGCTGGACTGTGTCTTGGCCTAACCATCTTTTCCGCGGCCGCGGCAAGCGACGTGCCTTTGGGGCAATTGACGATTGTCGTTTATAACCAGACCGATTCGCAGTCCGTCGCGCTGGCGAAATTTTATGCGCAGCAACGCAGTATTCCTCCCGATCATCTTGTCGGCTTGAAGTGCTCCAATGATGAGGAGATCAACCGCGACGATTACGAAACGACGATTGCCGAGCCGTTGCGAGACCTGTGCCGGCAACGTCAGTGGTGGACGTTTCACGTAGATGCGGAAGGCAAAGAGACAATTAAGACGAGTTCCATCCGCTTTGTCGCGCTGATCAAAGGTGTGCCGCTGAAGATCCGCCCGACGGCGCAGCCCTATCCTGGAGACGAGCCGGGCCCCGGGGCTGTCGCGACGCATAACGAAGCGTCCGTGGATTCGGAGTTATCGGTGCTCGCGTTCGCGTCCCACCGAATTTCCGGCGCGGTTCCGAACCCTTACTTTCAAAGCTTTAAAGCCATTCGTGAATTTGAGAATGCAAGCTTGCTGCTCGTCTGTCGACTGGACGCGCCGACGCCCGAGATCGTGCGGCGAATGATTACCGACGCGATTGCGGTGGAAAAAAATGGGCTCTGGGGTCGCGCCTATGTGGATTCGTCGCATCGCACCGCGCCCGGATCGGAGTTGGGCGACAAATGGATGAACGGGATTGTCGAGCAGGTGCATAAGGTCGGCATTCCCGTTGTCTTGGAGGATACACCTTCAGTCTTCCCGGAAGGTTTCCCGATGAGCGATTGCGCACTTTATTATGGATGGTACGCCGGCGGCGTGACCGGGCCGTTCAATCAGCCGGATTTCCATTTTGTTCCTGGCGCTGTTGCCGTTCACATTCATTCCTTTAGTGCCGGCAGTTTGCGCGATCCGAATTCCGGATGGGTTGCACCGTTGCTCGCGCGGGGCGCCGCCGCCAGCACAGGAAACGTTTATGAACCTTTCCTGCAGTTGACGCCTCATCTCGACATATTGAACGATCGGCTTCTGCACGGGTTTACTTTTGCCGAAAGCGCCTACATGTCGGCCCAGGCGCTTTCCTGGATGGCGGTCATGGTTGGCGACCCTCTCTATCGGCCTTATGCATCGTGGCTTCAGCTCGATGCGCCGCGCGATCCGGTCAAGCGCAACCAGGAATGGAGGTTCTATCATGAGTTCGTGATCAAAAACGCTTCCCGGCCCCCGCCCGAATTTCGTTCGCTCGCGCGCCAGGCCGCGTCGCGCGCGCGCAGCGGCGTGATGCTCGAGGATCTCGGCCTAATGGAAGCGCACGAAGGAAAGTTCGGTACCGCGACGAGTTATTATCAACAGGCTCGCAGCTGTTACACGAAACGAGACGACATCCTGAGGGTGGTGATCGAGCAAGCCGACAGCCTGATCAAAGACAACAAGCCAAGGCGCGCTCTTGAGCTTGTCCGAAGTGTCATGCGCATCGTTTCCGATGCCCCGGCGGCGACACTTCTCAAGAAAATCGAAGAGAGTGCAGCGCCATCACCGGCGCCGTCCCTGACGCATTAACAGGGAGGGACGAGCTTGTCTCGTCCAGCTTATCCATTTCATGAATAGCACTGAGTGTCTCGAATTGTAGGGCGTCTGTGTCAGACGCCGCTCGACTGTAGCCGCGTCGCCCCCACCGTCCCGACAGAGCGGGGCGGCTACAGAAACCGTGTCCGAATTACAGGTAGGGACGGCTCTCCGAGCCGTCCGAAGGAATGGGGTCGAGCATGAGCATGATTATTTCGCTTTCATTGAAGGCCTGCCGATTGACGGCTCGGAAAACTTTCGGGATTGGGCGTTTGCTTTCAAGCGGAGAGCTTTATGAGATCGCTAGTAAAACGGGAGCTGATCCCAATGTCTTTCTTTGGCAACCGCTCAGCGGATGATTCCGCGCTCGCTCTGTTCGATGAACTCCACGATCTGGGTAATCTCAGGTGTGGCCGGTAGTTCTTTCTGCATCGCTTCAAGCGCCTGCCGTGTGTTGAATTTGGAGCGATAGATAATGCGAAAAGCTTCCTTGATCACTTTCACCGCTTCGCCCGAAAAACCCTTGCGCTCGAGACCGATCACGTTAACGCCGCGAATGGTCGCAGGGTTTCCATCCGCGATCATAAAAGGCGGAACATCCTGTACAATCTTGGAACAACCTCCGGTAATCGCGAATCGACCGATCCGGCAAAACTGATGGACTGCGGTCAGGCCGCCCATGACGGCGTTGTCGCCTACCTGAACGTGACCGGCGAGGGTACCGTTATTGGAAAAGACCACTTCGTTTCCGACGGTGCAGTCATGCCCAACATGGCTGTAGGCTAGATAATTCCCGCGATCGCCGATTTGGGTTTTGCCTTCCTTGGTTGTGCTCCGATTGACGGTAACGAATTCTCGAAAAGTGTTTTCAGCTCCAATCTCGAGATACGTCGGCTCGCCTTGATACTTCAGGTCTTGCGTCTGCTGGCCAATCGAGCAATAAGCATAGAATTTGTTCCCGGCCCCGGCCTGCATGGGGCCGTTGAGCGTGACGTGATGCTGTAACCAGCAATCCGGCCCCAACACGACATCAGGCGCGACGATACAATACGGTCCAACGAAAGTGCCGGCGCCGATCTCCGCTCCGCCATCCACAATCGCGGTCGGATGAATCTGCACACTGCTCATTTATCGAGGAACGTAAACATCAGCTCGCCTTCGGACACGACTGCGTCGTTCACGACGCAGTGGCATTTCGCCTTGGCCAGCCGCATGCCGCGCGTTTTCGTCAGTTCGGCGTGAATGAAGATGGTGTCGCCCGGAAAAACAGGTTTGCGGAATTTCACATCGTCGGCGCTCATAAAATAGCCGATTCGGCTCGCACTTTCGGTCAGCTTGAATAACAGAACGCTGGCCACCTGCGCCATCGCCTCCACTTGCAGAACGCCCGGCATCACCGGGTGGCCGGGAAAATGGCCCTGGAAGAACGGCTCGTTGATCGAAACCATCTTAACGCCGGTGACTTTTGTGCTGCCTTCGAAACCGAGAATCCGGTCGACCATCAAAAACGGAAAGCGATGAGGTAGGATCTCCATGATCTGGTCGGCCTCGAGCGCGCCGTCCCCGAGGGGCTGGGTCCGCGGAGTGGAGAGTGCTTTTCGCTGGGCGCTTTCTCGAGCGAGAATTCGCGCCAGCTCGGCGTTCGGTCCGTGCCCGGGCTTGACTGCGATAATGTGGCCGCGAATTCGTTGTCCAACCAGGGCCAGATCGCCAATAATATCGAGAATCTTGTGGCGAACGAACTCGTCGGCGAAGCGCAGCGGTTCCTTGCTCATGATCGCATCGCCACGAACGACAATCGCGTTTTCGAGGCTGCCACCCTTGATCAGGTTTTTGTCCATGAGCGCCCGAACGTCTTCGTAATAGACGAACGTGCGTGCTGGCGCGATTTCGCGTTCGAAAGTGGCGGGCGTGATTTCGAGCGAGAGGTATTGTGTGAACCGATTGTTCGGACCGGCCTGGGTGCAGGAGATTCTGAATTTGTCGTCCGGCAGCAAAATGAGAAGAGCACCGTTTTTCGATTCCACGTGAATCGGGTCGCGGACTTCATAAAATCGTCGCACGCTCTCTTGCGGGACGACTCCGGCTTTCTTGATCAATTCGACATAAGGCTGGGCGCTGCCGTCGCCGATCGGCGGTTCGTTGGCATCCATTTCCACCACAGCGTTGTCCACGCCCATCGCAGAGAGGGCGGCCAGAACGTGTTCCACGGTGTGCACGCGCACGGAACCTTCCCCGATGGTTGTGGCGCGTTCGACGGTCTTTAGATTATCGATCCTGGCGTCGATCGTTGGTTCTTCCTGAAGATCCTTTCGTTTGAACTTGATCCCATGATCGACGGGCGCCGGCTGCAGCTTGAGGGTGGCCTTCTCGCCGGTGTGCAATGAGGTCCCGCTGAAACTGGCCGCTTTACCGACGGTGTGTTGGAACTCTGGCGCCATTGCGCTAACTAACAAAGATTTCGGGCCGTGACTAGCTGACGTTTTGAAAAGCCGCGGCTAGCGGCGAAGCGCGCCTACTTCAATTCGAGGTCACCACAATCAAACGCCATCACCTTGTCGATATTGAAAATGCGCAGATGCTCCGGGCCGGAGCCGTCATCCTGCCAGACATCCACCGTCTTTTCGCCATTCTTCAGCAATGAACCGTATGCGATGTTGGTTCGTTCGCTGATGGTGAAAAGCGGCAAGTCATCATTGCTTTTCAGAAAAGTGTTTTGATCGTCGAATCCGAGCGCAAGATCGAGCATCGGTCGCTCGTTCTTCGCCAGCGGATTCGCCATTAGTCTGATCTGCACCTTCTCATTGGCCCCGGCAGCGGCTGACCCGCTGCTCTCTTTACCAAGGTTTTCGACCCTCAGGCGACCGACCAGATATCCGCGTGCATGATATTTCCCAGCCGGTAAATCTTGTCCGTTATCGTCTTTGCCATCCCATTTCGTGATCAGCGCATCGGCGCCGACCGTAAAATCGTCCAGCGGCGCCTGCTCATGCAGGATACGGACGAGTTTGCCGCTCCCATCGTAAATGCCCAGGCTGATCGTTCCGTCCAGCGGCGGTGGAAGAAAACTGATGCGGACATTGCGGTTCTGAGTGGGAGACGCCGTGGCGGTCGGGGTCACGGTCGCACTTGGCGATGCCATCTCGCCGGGCGACTCCTGGCCAGTGGCCGGAGTGCTCCAGGCGACGAGCAAAGAAACGATCGGCAATGTCATTCGTAATCTACAACGTGCGGTTCGCATTTGCTTAAAGGTAGTAATGCCAGTTCAGGTTCGGGAATAAATTGTCGCGCGATTCGCAATCCGCGAGGAATTTCTCGTCGATGGTGTTTGTGACGTATTGGTCGTGCAAACGATTGAAACGGACCAGATGATCCATCGTACGCTTGCTGGCGTAATTTTTGGCCGTTGCCGTTTTCATCAGAAAAGCCCAGTCGCTCGATTGCGCGAGCAGAAGTTCACGAGCGAGTTGTTTCAGAATACGCTCGCGCAGTTTGACCGGTCCCTTCCAGTTGGTTCGGGCAACTTCGTGCATGCGATTCGCCGCACCTTGCAAATGCGGATAGATCCATGCGTTGCTCGGATCAAGCCATACGCCGAGGTAACCGGCCTCACCCCAGGTCGATGCCGCTGGTCGAATGGACTGCTGACTCGGGTGAGAGGAGAGAAACTGACCTGGTGTTACCAGCTGAAAATCGCGCTGCTCCGAAACTCCCTTGATGAAACACTCGAGAAAGCGGGGACCCTCAAACCACCAATGACCGAATAATTCGGCGTCGAAAGGGACGACCACGATTGGGTCGAAATGGAATGCGCTGAGCGAACGAATCTGATCTGCGCGCTGCTGCAGGAAATGGGCGGCGTGCTGCTCGGCCGCCTTGTTCGCGGTGTCCAGATCGTAAATGGCTTTCTCCACGTCCGGCCCGGTGATTCGATGATATTTTAATCCGGAGAACTTTCGCACACTGCGCGCAACCGCACCGAGATGTTCCAAGGGTAAATCGAAACCGGCATCCCGATAGAAGTCGCGATAGTTAGGATCCCCCGGATAACCTTCCTGTGCGCTCCATACCTGCCGGCTTGAATGCGGGTCGCGGGCGAAAGCGGCGGGACCTGCCGGCGTGTAACAGGGTGCATAGATGGCCCGCCGCGGCCGCGGTTCTCCAAACATCAGCCCATGGGCATCGACGATAAACCAGCGCAAATCCGCTTTCTGCAGCAACAAGTCGATGCCAGGCGCATAGGCGCATTCCGGCAGCCAGAATCCGGCCGGTGCGGCGCCGAAAATTTCGGCGTAAACGTCCCGGCCGATCAGTATCTGGGCGCGGGCGGCCGAAACCGACTGCTGTTGGAGGAGCGGAAGCAAACCGTGCGTTGCGGCGGAAGCGATGATTTCCAGAACGCCTGCTTCTCGCAATTGACGAAATGCGGCGAGGAGATCGCAATTACACTCGTCGACAAAATATCGCCTGCTCAGGGAGAATGTTTCGCGATAAAATTCGGCCAGATGCCGAAGGAGAGGGTGAGCTCGATTACGCTCGATCTCGCGTTCGGACAGATCGATCAGTTGATCAAGATGCCGGACGTAGCGCTCGCGCAACAGTTCGTCCTGCAGCATGGCGCAGAGCGTTGGCGTCAACGACATGGTGATCTGGACGGGCACACCTTCGACGACCAGCCGCTGCATCATTTGCAGCAGCGGAATGTAGGTCTCCGTGATCGCCTCGAATAGCCAGTCTTCCTCGAGGAAATGCTCGTGTTCGGGATGCCGAACGAAAGGCAAATGGGCGTGAAGAACGAGCGCGAGGTAACCAGCCATTTAGGAAACGAAGTTTTCGCGTGTCATTCCGCGCGGTGGATCGGGCTCTCCGAGCACGATGCTACAAAAAACAGTGCCGTTAGGCACTCAAATATGCTTCGCGCCCGGACAGCGCAACCCACCTTCTTACAGGGTCCGGCAGAAATCCTGAAAACGATCCAGACCCTTTTTGATGATATCGATGCTTGTCGCGTAGCTGAGCCGCACCGTTCGATCATCCCCGAAGGCAGCGCCGGGCACGACGGCAACGTTGGCCTTGCTCAACAAACGATCGGCGAAATTCTGCGACGTCAATCCCAGCTGGCTGATGTTGACCAGAACATAAAATGCACCCTGCGGTTTCACCGCGGTCACATTCGGAATTTTCGAGATCCGATCGATCATGTAGTTGCGGCGCATATCGAATTCCTCGCGCATATCGGCCAGCGGTTGCTGGTCACCTTTGAGAGCGGCCAGTCCCCCGCGCTGCACGAACGAAGCGGGGTGCGACGTGCTGTGGCTCTGAATGGAGTCGACCGCCTTCGCGACCGCTTCCGGCGCCGCTAGATAGCCGAGCCGCCATCCGGTCATCGCGTAGGATTTGCTGAAACCGTTTACGGTGATGGTCAGATCCATAGCTTCCTTGGAAATGGAGGCGATGCTGACATGTTTCACGTCGTCATAAACGAGTTTTTCGTAAATCTCGTCGGACAGAATATAAATATCTTCTTCGGCTGCGACCTCGACAATTGCCTCCAACTCTTCCCTTGTGTAAACGGAGCCGGTCGGGTTGCCCGGACTGTTCAAGATCAACATTTTCGTCCGCGGCGTCATCGCGTTCTCAAAATCTTCCGCGCGCATTTTCCATTGCATTCGTTCCATTGTCGGGACGATCACTGGATCGGCTCCAGCCAACCGGACCATGTCGGGATAACTGACCCAATAGGGCGACGGAATCAGCACTTCGTCCCCGGGCTGGCAGGTTGCGAGGATGGCGTTGTAACACGCGTGCTTGGCGCCGTTGCTTACCACGATCTGGTTGGCGCGGTAGGTTAGTTGATTGTCCGTCGCCAGCTTTTCGGCGATGGCCTGGCGCAGCTCGGGAATGCCGGAGCTCGGAGTGTATTTCGTGAAACCGGCAGCCAGCGCGTCGACCGCCGCCTTTTTAATATGCTCCGGAGTGTCAAAATCGGGCTCGCCCGCTCCAAAGCCGCAAACATCAAGGCCTTCGGCCTTCATCGCCTTGGCTTTGCTATCAATCGAGAGAGTAAGAGAAGGGGTTAGCTGGGCGGCGCGTGCGGAGATTTCCATGTCAGATGTTGTCAATTGTGAAAAAAAATTAGGGAGCGAACTCTATTGGCGACGAAAGAAGTTTTCAATCAAAGGTTTGAAGTTGTTTTCGTCGACCTGGATAATGCCCATTTCGCGGCCGGCATTTTCTGCTGAGTCGGACGCATGAGCGGCGTTCACCATGATGGTTTGACCGAATTCCTTGCGGATAGACCCCGGTGGCGCCTTCGCCGGGTCGGTCGGGCCCAGAACATCGCGGATCTTTTGCACTGCATTCACGCCCTGATAAACCAGAGCGATGCATTTCTCGGTGCCGGGAGAGCTTCGTTTATCGTCCGTTGTCTCGCTCGGGCGGCCGCCCGACATGAACTGAACGATATCTTCCCAGGCGCCGCGTCCTTTACTCCCGAGCTTTTCTTCCAGGACAGGTAACACCGGGCCGTAGAATTCCTGCGCCTGCGCGACGCTCATCCGGTGCACCTTGAAACCGATAATATAAAGCCCGGTGCGCGAGAAAACCTCAATCACGCCACCCGGTCGCAGATTCGGGAACTTAAAGTTATCGGGCTTGATCAGGACGAGCGTTTTTTCCGCACTCGTCTTCGCTGGATAGGTGATGACGTCTTCCAGAATGCCGCCGTCGTTGTCGGAAAATTCCGCCCAGAGATTCAAATCGGTTTCGACCTGTTTGGGATCGAAGGAGGTAAGGACCGCCGGCTCGAAATAGGTCACTTTGCCCGATTCATCGGCGATATAATCGCCAAATGTATCGCGAATGGTTTCGCCGCTCGTCCGTTCGTGCACGATGTGTCCAACGACGCGATGAAGTCTTTCGATCGCATCCGGGCCGCGAAACACCAAAAACAGGACACGCGCGCGCTGGCCATTAGATGTCCCGGTAAAATTCTTGAGCACGTATTCGCGAATCAGCTCCTGCGTGGCGCGATATCGCGGTTCCGTCTCGGTTACGATCGCTTCCGCATAGCGCCGGACCAGTTCCTTCCCGGGAGCAAACATACGCCCCGCGACAAGATCGAGACCGCTGCGCGAGATCAGACGCGAAATGATGCCGCCCGTGCGCGATTTGCGCATCGAATGCGGCGTCACGATTGCGTAGGAAAGCTCTTCGGTCTGCATGGTTAGCCGGCGGCTCTGTTAAACCGCGTCCATGCAGAAAAACCCAGCCGCTAGTGGCGCGGGAACATTGCCGGACAGGTCGAAGCCGTCAACTTCTTTGCTACGATGAAGTGGTCCGCTTGGGGCCTTTCTCTTCGACGCGGGCGTGGCCACCAGGTAGGGACGTTTCTCCGAAACGTCCGCGGACGGCTCGGAGAGCCGTCCTACCTAAACTTCGCTAACGCCGATTGCGTATCGCCGCTCCGATCTCCTTTGGCCAACACCGCGATCCATTTTCCGCGCCGGCGAATTTTCAGAGTTTTAATATTAGCCCGCTTCAGCGCGCGGGTCAGATCGGATTCCTGAGCGCGCATAACGCCTGATAAAATCAGCCAGGGAACGTTCCGCAGTTTCGGCAGGATCTCGATCAATAACCCGACATACAGGTTCGCTGCCACAATATCCGTTTGAGGTGGAATCTTCCAGCGGCGGACATTGCCTAGCTTGAAATCCACACGATCGATCCTATTCAAACGCGCGTTTTTTTGCGCAGTCGAAATGGCGCTGGGATCGACATCCACACCGACGACGCGCTTTGCGCCGAGCCGTCTGGCCGCCAGAGCGAGGATTCCCGAGCCTGTTCCTAAATCGACCACGAATTCCGGGGAGCGCACGCGCCTCCGCGTGCCGATTGCGGCGCCTCGCCGCAATTCTTTGGAAGTTCGCAATCGCGGGGGCGCGATCGGCCCGAGCCGGACTGGCATAGCACGCGGCGGCGCGTGCGGTCCCCCGAGCCGAATCACTTCCGCGAGTAATCTTAATGACATGGCGGTAGTCACGTGTTGCCCCGTTCCAAACGCAGCGCCTGCGGGAATTATCAACCTGTAGGGGAAGCTGTCAGCTTCTCTGTTTCCTTTTCGGGGCGCTGAGGCCCCTCCCACATTGGCAATGACCAGGCCCCGCCCAATCTTAAGTGGCCTCGTCTTTTGCAGGCTCGAAAATCGTTTTAGCCAATCGCGCGGAAGTTTCTCAACATGCCCGCCAAACTGGCGAATGAGTGCTTGTGCGTCCCGCTTCGAACTGCACGCGGCTTCCAGGCACAATCGTTTGTGCCTGGGGAATTCAATGACGGTCAGATTATCCCGTGCGCGAAAAGACAACGTTGCTTGATTGGCTGCGAACCAGTGCGCCGTCGCTCGCTTTCGCCATAAATACATGCGTCAATAACCCCGTGAAGCTGCACGGGGTTCATCATATTACGGCGATCGCCACCGATCCGCAGCGTAATCTTGATTTCTACACTCGATTGCTCGGTCTCCGACTGGTGAAGCGTACCGTGAACTTTGACGACCCAAGCGCTTATCATTTTTATTTTGGCGATCGCGTTGGGACGCCGGGAACGATCCTGACTTTCTTCCCCTGGCCGGGAAGCCGTCGGGGATCGCGTGGCGTGGGGCAGGTCGTGGCCACCTCCTTCGCCGTTCCCCCCGGTGCTCTGGGCTATTGGCAGGCTCGCCTGACTGATCACCATGTCTCTGTTGAAAAATCGGACCGTCGGTTCGATGAAGAGATCCTTCGTTTCACTGATCCCGATGGATTGTTGCTCGAACTCATTGAAACAGGTCATGCGAACGAACATGTCGAATTGCTGGATGATGGGCCGATCCCGCGCGAATTCGCGGTTCGCGGTTTTCATGCGCCGACTCTCGAACTGCAAAAGGCCGTCCTGACGATTCAACTTCTCACGGAGCTGTTTGGATTCGAACTCATCGCGGAGCAGGGGAGCCACCGTCGCTTCTCCCTGGACAAGGGTTCCCCGAATAAGTCGATCGATTTGATCGAGCGCCGTGACGGCAGCTTCGGCCACATCGCGGCCGGGACCGTCCATCACATCGCGTTTCGCGCCGCGACGGATGAAGAACAGAGAGCATTGCGACAGAGGCTGGTCGATCTGGGTTTGGCCGTGACCGAGGTAATTGATCGCCAGTACTTTCACTCCATTTACTTCCGCGAACCCGGCGGAATTCTATTTGAAATTGCAACCGACAGTCCCGGCTTCGCGATTGATGAACCGGTGGAAAGCCTCGGCCAGGCTCTCAAGCTTCCACCCCAGTTCGAGGCGCATCGCTCAACGATTGAGCAATCGCTTCCGCCGATTTCGCTGTCTCACCAACCGCCAGCATGACCAACTCGGAATTCATTCATCGTTTCGTCCCGGCAAAAGAAGGCCGGTGGACCCGAACTCTTCTGCTGCTGCACGGCACTGGGGGAAACGAAGATGATATGCTCGGACTCGGTCGCAGTGTCGATCCGAATGCGGCGCTGCTTAGTCCCCGCGGGAAAGTTTCCGAGAACGGTGCTCCGCGCTTTTTTCGCCGTCTCGCCGAAGGCGTCTTCGATGAAGAGGATGTGATCGCGCGTGCGCACGAGCTTGCCGATTTTATCGATTCAGCCGCGACCCGCTACGGCATCGACATGGACCAGTTGGTCGCGGTGGGTTATTCCAACGGCGCCAATATCGCCGCGGCCATGTCGCTGTTGGGAGTAGCGAAGTATCGCTCCGCGATTCTGTTCCGTGCCATGGTGCCACTTGCCAAAATCAACGGGGCCAATTTGTCGGGCTCACGCATTTTGATGTCTTCCGGTGAATCCGATCCCATTGCGACTCAACCGATCGCGCAACGATTGGCCGAATTGTTCAAGATTGCCGGAGCAGAAGTGACTTTAACATTGCAGCCCTCCGGGCATGAGCTCAGGCCGGGCGATATCCAAACCGCGCAAAAATGGTTATCGCGTTGAAGTTGACCGCGAGGCATTCGTCCCAGTAAGTAACCATCTTTCCGCCATGCTGATCGTAATGAATGCTAATGCCACCGAGGCTCAGATCGCCGACGTTATTCGCGTGATCGAAGCTCTCGGCTTTCGCGCCCACCCCTTGCCCGGTGCCAACCGCACTGCGATCGGAATCACCGGCAACCAGGGAGCGGTTGATCTCAGTCATTTCGAAAACCTGCCCGGCGTGGCGGAGGCGATTCGAGTTACCAAGCCTTTCAAGTTGATCACACTGGATCTGAGGCCGGAGCGAACGGTTGTTGATGTAGGCGGTGCAAAAATCGGTAATGGCTCGCTCGCCATCATCGCCGGCCCGTGTTCGATCGAAAATCGCAAACAGGCTTTTGAAATTGCCGAGGCGGTGAAGAACAGCGGTGCGCAATTCTTCCGGGGCGGCGCTTTCAAGCCCCGCACTTCGCCTTATTCCTTCGCCGGACTTGGCGAGGAGGCTTTGAAATTCCTGGCTGAAATCCGGGAAGAGTTTGGTCTGAAAATTGTCACCGAAGCGCTCGATGAGACGAGTGTCGATCTGGTCGAGAAATATGCGGATATGATCCAGATCGGCGCGCGCAACATGCAGAATTTCACACTCCTTCGGAGAGTCGGCCGATCTCGTTTACCCGTTCTGCTCAAGCGCGGGATGGCAGCGACGTTGGAAGAATGGCTGCTCGCGGCCGAATACGTGATGTCCGAAGGCAATTATCAGATCGTTCTCTGCGAGCGCGGCGTGCGCACTTTTGCCCAGCATACGCGCAACACCCTGGATCTCGCCGCCGTCCCCGCTGTTCGGCGCATCTCGCATTTGCCTGTCATTGTTGATGCCGCGCACGGTACTGGCCGGAGCTACATGGTCACCCCTCTGGCCCGCGCCGGCGTCGCCGTGGGCGCCGATGGTCTGATGGTGGAAGTGCACGGCCGGCCCGAAGAAGCCTTGTCCGACGGCGCGCAGTCTCTGACGCCGGCGGAGTATGAGCAGATGGTGAAAGAAGTGCGCGCCATCCATAAAGTCATCGCGCCAGGCAAGTAGTCACGGCGCTCTATCGCCGTGTTTTAAACGACGCCCCGACGGAGCGCAGCCGCTACAGTCGCAGGAAATTGGCCAGCATCTTTTTTCCTTCCATCGTCAGAATCGATTCCGGATGGAACTGAACGCCATGCAGCGGAAATTGCCGGTGTCGCAACCCCATGATCTCGCCATCGTCCGTTTCCGCGGTGATGACAAGTGTTTCGGGCAATGTTTCCCGGCGCACGATCAGTGAATGATATCGTGTCGCTTCGAGCGGTTGGACAACGTTTTCAAAAACGCCTTCGCCGTTGTGGCGGACCCTGGACGTTTTGCCATGCATCAATGTTTTTGCGCGCACCACTTCACCGCCGAATACCTGGGCAATACATTGGTGACCGAGACAAACCCCAAGGATCGGTGTTTCTTCAGAAAATCGTCGGATTAGTTCGGGGCAGATCCCGGCTTTTTCCGGACGGCCCGGCCCGGGTGAGATACAAATCCGTTCCGGCTTCAATTTTTCGATGTCGCCGATCGAAATTTCGTCATTTCTTTTGACGGCAAGGTCGACACCCATCTCGCCGAAATACTGCACGAGATTGTAGGTAAACGAATCGTAGTTATCGATGACGAGCAGTTCCATGTGGTCGCGCGCGCTTAGCGTTGTCTGAGCCCGCGGTGTTCAGCAAGAATCGCGGCATTCATTCGCTCGTGCCAGGGCCTCGACCATCGCTTTTGCCTTGTTCGCTGTTTCTTCGTATTCGCACGCCGGGTCCGAGTCGGCCACGATGCCGGCGCCAGTCTGAAAGTAAGCTTTACCGTCTTTCAGCACAATCGAACGCAGCGCGATGCAGCTGTCGAGTGAGCCATCGAAGCCGAAGGAACCGACGATGCCGGCATAGAAGCCGCGTCGATCCTTCTCGAGGCGCGAAATAATCTGCATCGCCCGGATCTTGGGCGCTCCGGAAACTGTGCCGGCCGGAAACGTGGCGCGCACAGCATCAAAAGCATTCGTGTCTTCGCGCAATTGAGCCACGACATGTGAAACGATGTGCATGACATGGCTGTATCGCTCGATCACCATCTCTTCGATCACGCGGACGCTCCCGAATTGCGCGATGCGCCCGAGATCGTTCCGGCCCAGATCGATGAGCATGACATGTTCGGCCCGTTCCTTGGGATCGAGTAACAATTCGCGGGCAAGACGTTCGTCAGAAGCCGCATCTTTGCCGCGCGGACGCGTTCCCGCGATGGGACGAAGTTCGGCAACGCCGTTGCGGCAGCGAACATGCAGCTCGGGTGAACTCCCAAGTAGCGTAAGGTTTTCGGCCAGGCGAAGACAGAACATGTAGGGGGACGGATTGCCAAACCGTAGACAGCGGTAGAGATCCAGGGGAGTGCCGTCAAAATCCGTCTCGAAACGCTGCGACAAAACCACCTGGAAAATCTCGCCCTCGGCGATCAGCTCTTTCGCGCGATCGACCATGGATTCGAATTCTTGTCGCGTCGTATTGCTGCGCGTCGGCGGCAATGTCTTCGGGCTGCCGCTTGGAATGGAACGAAGGTTGGAAGGTTGACGCAGAAGCTCCACGAGATTTTCCAGGCCTTTTTCGGCCTCGTCATACGCCACATCCGGGGACGCGCCATCAGTGATATAGGCGTTACTCACCAGAAGCAGTTTTCGCAGACGATGATCGAACACGAGCATCGTTCGCGCGATCATGAACATTGCATCCGGAAGCTGGAGCTTGTCGCTTTCCGGAATCGGCACGGTTGGCTCGAAGAATCGAACAACGTCGTAGCCAATGAAACCGACCGCGCCGGCCACGAAGTGGGGGATGCCGGGGCGGACGCCGAGTTGGAAACGAGCCATTACTTTTTGCAGTTCGCCTAACGGATCGCGAGCGATTGTTGTCTCGGTCGTGCGCCCATTCTCGGTCACGGACACAATTCCCTCACGGCTTTGCAAGATCACCAGTGGGTCGGTGCCGATAAAAGAGAAGCGTCCCGACTCTTCATTTTTCTCCGCGGACTCGAACAAAAAACAGGGTTGATCGGCCTGAATGCGGGCGAACGCCGATACCGGCGTCTCCGCATCGGCGACCAGTTCGACCGTGAGCGGAATGAGATTGGCGTGCTTCGCGAGCTCATGAAACTCTGCGCGCGAAGGTGTCACGGAATGTTTGAGCGGTGCAGCGATGAGCCGAATTTCGCATCACTCCCTCGCTCTGCCACGTCAATCGCTGTCTTGAAACGCCGCTGCGCCCAAACTGTACGGCGTCTGTGCCAGCCGCATAGACAGGTAGGGACGGCTCTCCGAGCCGTCCGGGCACGCTGTAGCCGCGGCGCTCGTCGCCGCGTCCTCCCAACGCCCCGACAGAGCGGGGAGGGTACAAACCGAAAACCGCCTCCAAAGTACAGGTAGGGACGGCTCTCCGAGCCGTCCGGGAGAATGGGATCGACCACGATCATGAGCCTGAACAGGATTATTCCGCTTCCATTGAGCGTTTGGACGCCTGCCCTCGGACGGCCCCGAATAGATTCGGGGTTGAGCGTTGGGCGTTGAGCGTTTGCTTTTAAGCTGTTTTAAACGCTGAGACCTCCAAAGTACAGGTAGGGACGGTTCTCCGAACCGTCCGGCACAAAGCGAATCTTTAAATTAAAGCGCCGAGCCTTCGCATCGCTCAAATTGTAGGGCATCTGTGTCAGACGCCGCCCAACTGTAGCCGCGGCGCGGCGCCTGCACTGAGCGAAGTCAAATGTGTCGCCGCGTCCTCCCAACGCCCCGACAGAGCGGGGAGGGTACATACGAAAACCGCGTCCAAGTACAGGTAGGGACATCTCTCCGAGATGTCCGCGGGTGCTGGGCTTGGGTGACGTACCGGAAACCCGGACGCCTCGGAGAGGCGTCCCTACCTGTTCGCCCCTAAAGGAAATTGGAGCGGGTGACGAGACTCGAACTCGCGACGTCCTCCTTGGCAAGGAGGTGCTCTACCACTGAGCTACACCCGCATTTTACCTATGACAAACAGCATTGAATCCGAACCCAAAGAATGTCCTTGTCCACCGGTTTTATCCACTGTAGAATTCAGACCATATGAGAGACCTAAACGCGACAGTGGGAACATTTCAGAAGGTAGGCGAATGTCTTTACCGTTATTCATCAAACGGCGTTTATTATGCGCGGATTAAGGTCAACGGCAAGGATCTTGGACGCCACAGCCTGGAGACAACCGATCCGGCATTAGCGCGGCGCAACCTCAGCAAATACCGCAAGGAGCAAAGCCAGATCGACCAGTCCAAGGCGAAAATGACATTGGCCGCGCTGGGCGCGAAGTATTTGCAAACCGTCGGGCACCTCGGACACAAAACGGTTGAGAGAAAAGCACACATTGTTAGGCGGCTCCAAAATGATTGGCCCAACGGTTCTTCGGTGCAGGTCTCAAAAATCCGAACCTCGGATATTCTGCTCTGGCTCGGCAAATACCAGTTCGGTCCTGTCTCGCGCAATCAACACCTGGCGCAAATCAGATCAATTTTGGAAATGGCGGTCTCCGACGGCATCATTGCCACAAATCCTGCGGACGGCATTCCTGCGGTTAAATTGAGCAAGCCGATTCGGGAAACTCCGACATGGGAAATGTTCCGAGCCATCGTGGCCGATGTTCGCGCTCAACGGTTCATGGCGGACGCGGAAGAGAGCGGGGACTTTCTCGAATTCCTCGGCTCGGCTGGACTCGGGCAGGCGGAAGCGGCGGCGTTGCGCTGGAGCGATATTGATTTTGAGCAGGGAAAAATCCGGACCTTCCGGCACAAAACGAAATCGGGTTTCGTGATTCCGCTTTATCCGCAGGTTCGGGAGCTGCTCGAACGACGACGAAAGAGCGCAGGCGCTTGCGGCAATAATGAAACGGTGTTCCACCAAAAGAACGCCAGAAAAGCGTTGGCGGGTGCGTGTCGGCGGCTCGGCCTGCCTGCATTCACTCAGCGCGCGTTACGACGCTGTTTCATTGTTCGGGCGATTCAGAAAGGCATCAGCGTTCCTGTAATCGCGCAATTTCAAGCGCACAAAGACGGCGGCAAATTGATTTTGAGCACTTACTCGCACGTCGACAACGATTACGCTTTGAAGTGTGGGCAGTTGCTGACAGACGAGGCGGCGGCAATGGAAGGAGCTGCGGCGTGAAACGCAAACGCGGCTTTCGTCAGAAGTCCTTCCCGGTTCCGCGCACTTGTGCCGAAGGAGTTGCTATCGCCGTTTTTGGCAAAGCCGCTGGTTCCGAAGCCATGCAGTTGTTGCTTCGCTTGGTTCACTCAGGGCCACACCCAGGCGGTTCCACAGCCGAGAGCCGCCTCGCGGTTTTCATTCAGGAAGCGTTGAGCACTCTTGAGGACATTGCCGACAAACGGCGTCTCGTTGCGATGAAATTACGACTCGGCTGTTATCACTTCGGCATACCATTCACCCGTGGATTTCTAGGCGAATGCTATCGCCTTTGGATGCCTGGCAACGAAATAAGTTCGAGCACTCTGTCACGCCTGTTTCGATGGGCGAATGCGGTCGATTCTGTTCTGTGACTGCTGCTTTTGCAGCACCACAAAACGGCATTATAAAGACCTAGTTTGCAGGGGGGCTTGTAGGCGACTCTCACGCCTACATGAGCACACAATCAGCAAACAGCGGCGCACGTCAGAAGGGCACAGGCATTGCGCGGCTTGCTTATTCGATCAAAGAAACCGCCGCTGCCCTTGGCGTCAGTCAAGTCTCAGTCAGGCGGTTAATCAGTCGGGGACTCCTTCGGCCGAATCGCGCTTTGCGGCACCTGCTGATTCCTGCGGGAGAGATTGAACGATTTCTCAGCCGGTGAAAAAAACCTGGCCGAAAATCAGAGAAGTCGTGCACAAGAACGGCACGCCTGCCTGGCTGGTCGATGCGCGGATTAACGGCAAGGGCACACGCTGGTTTTTTCCCACGAAAGTCGAGGCACAAGGGAAAGCTGAGCTATTGCGTGTCGAACGATTCAACAACAACACCGACACCGGCAACTGGAGTGCAACGGGTATCCGTAACCTCGTCCAACACAAGTCAGGTCTTTTCTACGCCCGATTATTCGTGAAGGGAAAAGAGATTTGGAAGGCGCTCAAGACTTCGGACCTGGCACTGGCAGAACAGAAACTCGCCATACTAAGGAACGGCAGGATTGATGTTCCTCACTACGTTTATGCGGTGCGCGGCGAGGCTCTAAGAGGCGGACGGCGCTACGTTAAAATTGGCATTTCGCAGAGTGTTGCAGGGCGCACCGCTGCCATCGAATGCGGCGTTCCCTTCACCATGAGACTCATTAACTCGTGGAAATTTTCCGGTCGCAAACTAGCGCTTGAGTCTGAACGGCTGCTCCATGAACACTTCGCAACCTTTCGCTGCCGGTCACGGTCACGAGAATGGTTCACACTCAATCGTGGGGACATTGACCTACTGCGAATAACCAAGTTAGGAGACTTAAAACGCGCAGTCAGTCCATCAGACACCCTCACCACGCGCACAGTCACTCCCCCTGAGCTTGATCTTACCTGGAGTCTTGCAGCCTAACGAACACACACAAAGAAAGGAACAAAAATGAAGAATAACAATGAAGTCCCGCCAATCCTGGCAATCAAGCTAAACCCAAACTTTATATGCGAACCGTGTGCACTTTGCGGCAACGTGTTTCGGCCGGACGGCGAGCTGGACTTGTTCTTAGACGGAACAGAAAAGCTCGTCTGTGAGAAGTGCGGCGAGAAATTCGCACCACTGCTGGTTGCGCTTCAGGAGCTGAGCCTGGAGCAAAGGGAGGAACTCTTTCGCAGAGTCGAAGCCTAACGAACACTCAAAGAGAAAGGACAACGAGAAAATGAGTGAAGAATTTGCGGATGCGTCCGAATTCGGATGGCCACCGGGCAACTGGCCTGTCACCGTTACGACGGCACGCGGAACAACCTACCGCCGAAAGCAGGAAGATTACAGCCACGGTGAGCTGATCTCTGTGCGCTACGAGAGCGAAGACGGGTCTGCAACACTGACGGTCTACAATGACTGAAAGCAGCTAAGCGCCAGCCTGCTTCCACTTTGCAGCACGCTGCAATCAATCACCGTGAGCGAGATTCCCACGCCGCATTACATCGGGACAATCGAGCTGGAGCGGCGGCACGCCGCACGCAGAGCGAAACGGCTCGAAGCAAAAGATTTTCATGGATACTTAAAGTTGTTTGACGGACACGAGCGATTTCGCCCTTTCCTCAAAATTCATCGCCAACTGTCTGATGCAGACTATTGGCAGTGCCTTGCCCTGGTCTGGGATAACATCGAAGTCAGCTACCCCGACCGTTTCTGTTGGTTGATGCTTTTCCAAAGCAATCGCCCAGGGCGGCACCTGCTCATGAGCAGGTCTGAGCATAGGACGCTTGCGGCATTGCCTGAGGTGCTAACGGTGTTTCGCGGTTATGCGAAGAGCAAAGGGCGAAACGGTCTTTCGTGGACACTTACGGAAAGCAGGGCTCGCTTTTTTGCGATTTACGCCAGCGGCCCGCGTCGACGTTACTTGTGCAGGCATGTGGAAAACCGACCTGGAATGGTCGTTATCGGTCGATGTTTCAAGCGCGATGTGCTTGCCTATTTCGATGGTCGCGGTGAACAGGAGGTCGTAATTGCTCCCGACAAGGTCAAGTTAGGGCGCTCTTATCCCATTCCTGTTTCGACCGGCGCAGCGGTGAAAGAGTGTTCTTCCGCCTCAGGTCATAAGCAGCGGAGCAATTAACATTGCAGCACGCTGCAAAAATCACCTGCTGATTTGCAGGCACTTAAACCTGGGTTGGTTGACACGCTGAGAAAGGAATGAATCAAAATCATTCCCCGTTCAGCGAGTTGATAACAAAGAACGAGCTGCAAAAGCGGCTTCGTTGTTCGCGTTTCCTGGTTGAGGATTTAACCCGCCAAGGTGTGATTCCTCATTTTCGGTTGGGTTATCGCAGCCTGAGATACGATTGGCTTCGCGTTGTAGAGGCGCTCAGAAAACTGGAGCGCAATACCGAGCCCGTTGCCGTGGAATGAGACGGAAAAGCCGCGCTCTGGACAGATACGCGGCTCCCCGAACATGGACAACTCTGACAACTCTACTGATCCTGCGGTGTCAACCGACGATTCCACGACGCCGAGGATTCGCCTAACAAGCCGCAAAGGATGGTTTGCGGTGCAGAAGGCGGACCTTGCATTGCTGAACGAGCAATGCGGGGACTCTGCGCCGTGGATCAAAGCCGTCTGGCTGGCTCTGCTACAGATTCAGAACGACCGGCGATCATCTGAATTTGAGGTTCCTATCGGTTTTATCAAAAGGGAGGCCGTGGTTAGTAGGAGCACAGCCAAGCGTGCGATTCGGCAACTTATTGCGCTCGGTTTTTTGCATGTCGAAACGCAGAAGGTCGCGGGAAAAAAGGAAAGCGATGTAAACCGCTATCGAATGATTAGGTCGGGTCTACTGGAACCTAGGGTCGGTTCTACGGGAACCGAGAGGTCGGTTCTCGATGAAGGCAGTTCTGAGAGCCAGTTCTTAAATAACTCTCTTCCCAAAGAGGAAGAGAGAGTTAAACAAAGAAAAAACTCTTCAAAGAACGCTCGCGCTGCTTCGCGCGGCTTTACCGGCTCTGCTGACGCAGCCGGAGCCGCGACGGACGCGAGCGGGGAAAAGAAGAAATCCAGGGCCGATAGCTGGCGGCCAAAACCCAGAAAGGCGGTGCAGGCATGAGCATGAGCGCAGAGACGATCACGACAGCGACCACAGAACCGGAGAAGTTCGATCAACTGCTTAAGGAGCTAAAGGACAGATTCGAGGAGCAATATTCTCACTGTGCTTGCACCTGGTATGAGTTTGAGTGCAAGACAGCTCAAAACGCTCTGCGGCAGAAGGTAAGCACGGGCGCGATGACTCCCACAGAAGCAATTGCGGAGTTATCAGCCACACTGGAGCCGATCTACCAGCGTGAAGAAAAAGTGCTGGCTGCACGACGGCAGAAGCGCGCCAAACACGATCAGTCCTACATCATAACCCGCATTCCAGAGGAATATCGGCAGCCAATAATGCGATCACGCCTGCCGAATCCGCGCGCGTTCGACGAGGTGCAAGGCTGGTTCAAACGCGAATGGGACACGACGAACTATATCGGGGCTGGCGAGCGTGGCCCAGGCGACCGTGGCATTATTGCGGTTGGAGCGACTGGAAAGGCAAAGACCCGCGCACTTGCTCACTTTCTCCTAACAGGGTTTACCAAATATTGGAGCGCAAGCGATGACCATTCCTGCCTCTTCCTGCCAGCAACGCAGTTGAAGCGCGATGCGACAATCGCCGCTGGCAGACCTGGCGTTGAGAAATCGGCGCGGAAAGAAGCTGAGGAGTTAGTCGAATCGGCCCGAACCTGTGACGTGCTCTTACTCGATGATCTCAGCCAACCGAAATTCACACCAGCGTATGCGGAATACCTCTACGAAATCATCGAACATCGCACGTCGCATCGGCTGTTGATCCTCGTCTCGCTGCAACTTGGACGCGATGAATTCCTGGAAAAGGTGAGCGACCGCAACCCGCACTTGTTAACGACGGCAGAAGCGATTTTCCGCAGGCTGACCGATTACTGCGACGTGATTGACTTTGACGACGATACCGAAGGCACCTACGACCACGCGAAGTGGCTGGCCGCGTGGTTTGAGCGCGAGGACTGACTGGAACGAAGTATGAACACCAAAGAGACGAGGTTCAACGAACAGGAACACGCGCAGCTCGCCGCGCTCACGGAGACAATCAAACTTACCAAAGAGCACCTCAACCGCGCTGAAGCTCTGCGCGTCGATGAGCTGCCCCTGACCGATTATGAGCGAAGCATTGTCCAAGAATATCGCGGACAGCTTCGGTCCTTAATCAAGCTCACGGAACGCCTGATGGACGCGCGCCTGGATAAGGCAGCGGACGCGGACCAGCGCGAACGTGCCTTTGTCAGTAGCTATGAGCTGCTCCACGCTTTGCAGCGCGAGATGGGAGCCATCATCGAGCGTTACTATATAGAGACCTTTGGGGCGCAATAAGGACGAATGAGCCACCACCGAGACAAAGGAATCTATTCCAGGAGCCAAGAACCTACAGGTGAAGGAACTCGCCTTCCCTCGGAGATTGAATTCTAGAAATTATAGACACTTTGGCTCGAATACTTAACGGCATTAACTAATTTCGCTTTTTCATTTTGAGCATTTCAAAAAACAGCCGCGATTACCTTGCGGAAAAAATTATCAGCGAAGCGACAAAGAATTGTCCGGCCACAGTCTACGGAAAAAATCCTGCTGCGGTGTTACTCGGCAAGTTGGGCGGACTAAAAGGCGGGAAAGCCAGAGCTGCCGCTCTCTCGCCAGAACGCCGCATTGAGATCGCGACAAAGGCTTCCCATGCTCGGCGGAAGAAACAAACATCTTGAGCGGGTAAGACTGAATCGCGCTGCAAATATTGACGACGCAGGGTTGAGCCGTTTCCTTCGCGCAAGTGCATCGCACCCATCATGATTCGGATGGACTCTCTTTCGAGAATCATGTTCCCATCCAGACGACCGGCGGCGGTGAAGAATTTTATGATGATATCGACCGTCGTTGTGGCTGGAGCGAGGACGACCGTCCCGCCGACCCTGCGGCAACAGTCACGCCAGCAATTCCGCCAACAATGACGGCGGTTGCTGTCGTCACGACGAAAGCGGTTGCTGTCGTGACGGGATCAACAGAAGCGGTTGCCGTCCCCGCCGACGATTTGGTTGATGGAACGCAGATTGCCCCGCAATCCGAAAGAATTCTAAAAGTGTTTTGCCTCTTGCTGGCGGCGGAGGATACCCGCCAGGAATTGTTGACCCTCTGCGCGGCATTCGGGTTGCAAGCCTTAATCGGCGGTCGCTCGTTTTCTTCCATGGCAAGGGAAGTGGGCGTGAGCCGTCAGGCGTTCACAAAGAAAGTTTTGACACGGCAACTCGAATTCAAATTGCCCGTTAGCCGAGGACAAAAACGTGTCGAAACCCGCGAGATTTATCGCAACGCGCAGTTGGCGGTCTGGCAACGACCGGAACGGCAACCGCAACAAATCACGAAGCTGGCGCGCGATTTCATTGACCCGCGCCCATTCAATCACAGAAGCGCGGCACTTCGTCGACGCGACAGGCACCGCCCAAGCAGACAAGTTGAAGCTGTCAGCCTGTCAAGTTGACATCCGGCTCGCTGGTAACGAGCCATGGCAAAACCAAGCGACACCTACCAAAAACTTTTCGCAGATTTTTCACGCATCGAAACCGAGATGCGCGATTCACCCGAGGACGGTCAACAAGCGAGCCTCCGAACAGCCGCCAGAGCGATTGTCAGATTTGAGCACGAGCATCAGCTCCCGAAATTAAAGCAGCTTGTGGCGGATCACGGCGCGGCTGTCGCAGCCATCGAAGCCGCAAAACAAAAACTGACGCGGCTGGAGCGTTCAATCGCAAACCAGCGACTTTACATCACGGCGCGATTTCCGACCGCCGACACAACCACCGATGCGATTGACCTTCTCGCGTGGGAACTTTCGGCAAAGCTGGGAGGGGCGGCTATTGAGCGATTGGTTGCACGAGCTGCTGAAATCGAGCAGGAGCTAAAACTTTTTGTCCGCGACCGGAAAAACATTTCTGATTGCCTGGCAGTCGAACAGGAACACGGCTGGAGCAGAACAATGAAGGAAAGTTTTTTATACCTGTTTCGTGAGTTCGAGCAGCCACAGCAAACGGCACAGGAGGCGGCGTAAATGAGCACCCCCAGCGGCGATTACACCCCGAGGCATAATATCATCGAACTGCCTAACGGTGAGTTCCACGGTCGACGCAGCATGTGGCTGGAAAGCTTTGGCGCGTTGCATACCGACATTTACGGGCTTTCAACTGCTTCGGCTGTCTGGGTCGCGCCCGCTGATGCGATGCAGTATCCGGCCATGTATACGGCGCATCCGATCTGGAGTTTTCTCCACATGGAAAAGCGCACCGTCATGATGGAATACGGGTTTTGTCGAACCGTCTGCGAGTATGCCGGGTTTGAAGGTGTGCCGGTGCCGGTGATCGAATACAGCACCGGTGTTAGCGAAGAGAAAATCCAGACACATCCGAACTTTGCTGATTTTGCAGGGACCGCAAGCCATCCACTTAACGGTGCGATCTTTGTTGATTCCGATGGCAAACAATCATTTGATGATTCCAAGGGATCGTTCAAAGAATTCATCGGGACCGGTGCTTTTGGCGGCGTCGAATCGTATCTCAACCCGTGCCTGACTAAACGCCGGACAACAATCTCGCAGGGGCCAGTCTCACAATCTGGCGTTGGACATATCGACGGCGGCATGTTGAAGGTGCTCGCCAGCAGCACGCAACGCGGCATCGTTTATCAGAACGTCGAGGAATGGCGTGGTGGCGGTCGTCGCGGCATCAACGCCAGCATCTACGGTTAAAGCTATGGCGCGAATTTCCATTTCAACATTCACAAGCGACACACAAAGCCGCACAGGAAGCGGCATGAGCGCGCGTGCGCGCGCAGACTTCGCGGCGAGACTCAGAGCAGCGGGGCGCGCAGTTCGACACAATGACGGTCAACGTCGTGCGTTTGATTTTAGTTTTCGGAATTCAGCGACCGGAAAATTTAATTCAGGGCTACCGGTGCCAAGTCCGAGGGCAATGCAGAACGCATATCCGCGCGGGTCAGCAACACTGCTGCCACGATTGCCTAACGAAATAAACCCGCGAACGATTGCGGCAGCGGCAGGCACGGAGGCGGTAAAATCTCATCCGGTTCTCGGACCAGTGGCGAAAACCGAAACCGCTTCCATCGCGGAAACGATCAAGCGTTTTCTGGTCTCACGCGCAACCAAGGCAGCGATTCGAGCATGATTATTCCAGGCGTTTCCATCTGTCAGGTTGGCGAAGCACGCGGCCACGGTCTTGTGGTCGACCAAATTTTGCTCGGTCAACTAGCGAACGAAATCGCGCACCGTGGAAAAGTCCCAGTGAAATTGAATCATCGCGGCGGACTCGACACCGTTATTGGCTGGCTGGAAAACGCTCGCATCAAAGCAGGCAAATTGCTTGGCGACCTGGAGTTGTTCAAGAGCGGGAAAGATTACAACTTCGTGCGCGAGCTGGTCGAAAAATTTCATGGGTCAATCGGACTTTCACCCGCGTTCACGGGAACGGCGGAACCGCTAAGGGACGGGAGCCAGGCGGCGCGCTGCTCCGAGTTGCACAGCATCGACTTGGTTCAATGTCCTGCGGCAAATCCGACCGGACTTTTTGAAGCCGAATTTAACGGCGCACTGATTCAGTTCGAGGCGCGACCGTCCTTGCAGCGCGCAAAGAGCACTCTTACCGCGAAACAGGTGGCAGAGATGCGGCACTTACGGCAGCGCATCGCGACTTTGCAGCTTCGATTCGATGCAATTCAACCGCGACAACGCTTCGTCGATGACGACGAACAAGCGCAAGGACACGGCGGCGGAACGAACGTCGGGCACGACATAGCAACCGGCGCGCTCGAAGGCGCAGGCTCGGCGGTATTGGTCGATGGTTTGCTTCACGGCTCAGGAACGATTGCGGAACGTCTAACGGCAGTCGCAAGATCCTTGAAAAACCCCATTCAATCGGAGTTGCCGCGCAAAGCCATCTTGGGCGGCGTTGCAGGCGGCCTTTTAACAGCAGGAGCCGGTTTGGTCGTCTCCCAAATCGCGGGGCGAAAACGCAAAGAGCAACAACGGGGCGGCGTTGTCGGAACGCTTCCAGCAACGACACAACTGGCAGCGCGACTCCCGCTTTCATCGGACGAACGGCGCGACCGGAGTCTTTATCGCGTCGCAGATTTTCGGCACAAGGTTGCATCCGACGAACTCAACAGCGCGGCGTCCAGCTACATCAAATCAGCCGCAACGGGAGGCTTGGCAGGCGGTCTGGTCGGTTCCCTTCGTGGCAAAGGTAAAATCGGCGCTGGTATCGGCGCGCTTGCCGGTATCGGGTCGATTGCCGGAATTCGTGCCGCGCTCCCGCCCGACCAATTCGGGCAGCACTCGCCGGAAGAACATCAGATTGAACGCACCGTTCCGATTGCTGGAGCGATTGTCGCAGCTATTGCCGGACGAAAAAAACTCAAACAAGCCGCAGGCAACCTTGCCGAACAAATAAGCGCGGCAACCGCGCGCAGAGCAGCGGGACGGACGTTGTGAACCAAAATTTATGAATCTGGATGAAGTAAGGAAAAGTTTTGCTGGTGTGCAGAGAAATTATGGTCTCGAACGGCACAGCATCAAAAGTCTTAGCCGCCGAATTTTCACCAGCCGTCAGACCGTCAAAAAAATGCTTTCCGGTGGCGAGTTGGAATTCGAGGCGCGGTTCGATGCTGGGAACAACGGCACGACCTACGAATTCAAATCCGCTTATCTGGATTCGCACCGCGAGGCGTTCGTGAATGAAATCATCAACGAAATTTCCGCGCGGTTGAAGGGATTGGACATGAGCGAGCAGGAAATTGTTTTGACCGCGCTGCACGGACTCAGAGCGCACCGCTCCGATATTTTGACCGAGTTTTCCAAACCGAGCGACGAGGACGAGGACGACCCGAGCGTTACCGATGAAGTCAGCAAGTTAATCGGTGGCGTCGGTGGCGGTGCGGCTGGAGCTGCTTTGGGCGGACGCGTCGGCGGCGTTCCTGGCATGGTCGGCGGCGCTGTTACGGGCGCGGCGGTCGGCGGCAAAATTGGACAGAACAAAGATGCGCGGGACGTGGCTGTTGCGGCTGGGCTTGGCGCTGGCGCTGTTGCTGGTCATCAAGCCGTTAAAAAAGCAGGCGGCTACAAAGCAGTAGGCGAATCGCTCATCAACGATTTAGGCGACTTGCGGGATCTCGCGGGGGTTCGCGGGGTCGGTCTGGGCGGCGTGGCAGAAGCAGGCAAAGGTCTGGGCGGCGCAGTGGCTGATGCGAGCGGACTTGTGAGAGGCAGACTGATTGCGGCGCTGCGTAAAGCCCTGGCAAGAACAGCGAAATAAAATTTATGAACCTGGACCAAGTAAAAAAATCATTTCACGGAACGAAACGCGGTCACGGCAGCGAGCGGCACAACGTAAAGAGTTTATCGCGGCGATTGATGCTGCCGCGTGAAGGCGTCCGAAAATTGTTAAAGGGCGGACACCTGCAATTTGAGCAGCAATTTTCCGCCGGAAAAAACGGTTCAACTTATGAATTCAAATCGGCGCACCTGGACGCGGTGCGGGAACAGGTCGTTGACCAGCTCATTTCAGACATTCACGCCAGACTTGCAGGGTTGGATTTGAACGAGCAGGAGGAAGCGATTGCCGCTTTGCAAGGTCTCAGAACCCATCGCGCCGAAGTCGATCACGAATTTTCCAGCAAACCGAACGACCCTGACGAGGACGATAACAACGACAACAACAACGACGTTGCGAAAGTAGTTGGCGGCGTCGGCGGTGCCATCGAAGGCGCGACTATCGCAGGCGGTTTGGGCGGCGGCACGCTGGGACTGGTCGGCGGCGCGGTTGGCGGCGGCGCAATCGGAGAACAGGCAGGCGCAGGAAGTAAAATTGCGGGAGTCGCTGCCGCAGGCGGTCTCGGTTACCTCGCGCACAACGCGATTTTGGGTGCAGGCGGTTACGCGCAAGTTGCGAAAAAGACGGGCGTGGCTGGCTCTGACTTGTGGAACGCAGTTCGCGGGATGCTGGCTACTACCGCGAAAGCGGAAATCTAAAGCCGGTTTGTTTTCAGTGCCGCGATTTTCGGCCTTTCGGAATTTGAAGCCCTCGAACTGCGGGCACATTATCTTTGCAGCGTGCCTGCAAATTTCTAGTATCTTCGCCGAATCGCCATGACACGACGTTCATCATTAGGGCGTTTGATCATCAGCATGGCACGCGAAGCAGCGCGGGCGCAACGGCGTGCAGAGGCAGAGAATCGTCGCCGGATTCGCGAGCAAGATAGAGCCGGAAGGGCTGCCGTGCGAAGCGCGGCGATCACTACGAAACAGGCGAAACAGCGATATATCGAACAACGTGTTCAAGAGACTGAAGAGTTAAATCTGCAACTAGCTGAGCAGTTGAATGAACTTAAATCGATTCTGGCTAATGCTAGTTACGTAGCGGCAGGTTCAATCTTCGAGGCGATGCGTCTTCGCACAGCTTATCCAGCCTTTTCGCCGCCTGCACACCTCGCGACGCCTCAACCTCCTCCAATTGCCCGAGCCTACTTGTCAAAAATTAAACCACTGTCTAAGATCGCGCGGTTTTTTCCTCGCTGCGTCGAGCGGCACACACTGGCAATTCGGGCAGCAGAAGCGGTGTATGAAAGCGCGGTCTCTGCTTACAGCGCATCAGAGCAGACTCGAACGGACGAATTCCTCAAGGAACAAGCTAAATATGAGCGGGAATTGATCGCGTATAATGAAAATGTTCGGGAACGTGACAATCTGGTAGATGGGCTTTTAGCCAGTTACCGGAATCATGACCCAGAAGCGGTTGTCACTTTTTGTGACCTTGTGCTCGCGCGTTCGAGCTACCCCGAAAAGTTTCCACACGGGCATCGCTTGGCATTTGTTCCAGAGTCGAAACAGTTAGTGGTGGAATACGAACTACCGCCTCCCAGTATCATTCCAAGTGTCCAGGAATACAGATATAACAAATCCAAAGACGCAATTGAGGAAAGGCCTACTAAGAACATCGATCAAAAAGAATCTTATCAAGACATCGTCGCATCGGTCGCGCTTCGGAACCTAAGTGAGATATTTTACGCTGACGACGCGCACTCAGTTCAGGTTCTCGTTTTTAATGGTTTTATCCGGACAGTTGACCCTGCGACGGGCCAGGATGTCCAACCACACTTAATCTCGGTGCGGGTAACGGTAGATAGGTTTCGGGAGATTGACTTAGAACGGGTCGACAAACTGGTGTGCCTTAGAAATCTCGGGGCGCAGGTTTCGCCAAGACCGCACGACGTTCAACCAATCAAGCCGATTGTTAATTTTAATATGGTGGACAAGCGTTTCGTCGAACAAACAGACCTGCTGGCGACTTTGGAGTCGCGCCCCAATTTAATGGAGCTAACGCCTACGGAATTTGAACAGCTTGTGGCAAACCTTTTCGCAAAAATGGGGATCGAGGCTCACCTTACTCGATCTCATCGCGACGGAGGTGTGGACGTGATTGGTGTCGATAATCGACCGGCGATCGGTGGCAAGGTCGTGATTCAGGCAAAGAGGTATAAGAACGCAGTCGGAGTTTCAGCCGTTCGTGATCTCTATGGCACGATGCAGCACGAGGGCGCAAATAAGGGAATTCTGGTCACGACATCCCATTACGGACCCGACGCTTGGTTATTCGCAGAGAAGAAGCCGATCGAATTGATTGAGGGAGCCGGATTGCTTCACTTTTTAGATCAGTATGGGACTCCGGCGCGGATTGTTTTCCCCGAAGATTACGTCGCTCCGCCTGGATAAAATGATGCCGATGAACTGCTCACTGTGTTTTTTGGAATGAATGCTCCGAAAGGCTGCGGTCGCGCGGCGCTAACGAAGGCAGAGATGGAGAAAGTGTTGTTCGTTCCCTCAGGCTTGGCCATCATCGAGCCACGAAGGTAACAAAATGAAGCGGTGCTTACTGATTTTCATCGGCGCGGCGTGCGCATTTTGCGAGTCATCCGCTCAAGCCCCAGAAGGTTGGCAACGAGTCTCCGACGCAAAGGACACAAACATTAAAGGGGTGGCCGTTAGGGAGCTTGGAGTTTGGAAGAGTCCCACCAGTGAGCTGCGAGTTCAGGTGCAACAACTTGATCGCGTGAAGAACGAACAAGATGTGTGGGATTTTATGGGGGGAGGAATGATAGGCTTATCCAAAGCCGGACAGAGCCCGATTTCTTGCGAAATCGTAAAGGGAAACAAATATCTGTGCTTCCGCACTAGGGGGAGACCGAAATTAAATGGTGTCGACTATTGCGTGGACTCTTATTTTGTTCTGGCCGGTTTGCACACTTATGTGGTCAAGGCGTTCACTCCTGATCAAGAGACCGGTTTCTCGATTCCGGGTTGGGAATTTGGAGAGCCTTTGGGAGAGCAAACCGAATCGTTCACAGCGGTGCTTGAGGAGATAAAAGCAAGACTCGATTCGGGAAGAAGTCTTCTTAAAGCTCAAGCGCGGCCGTCCGAGCCGACGACACCGATCCCGCAAATTAAATCCGATTACGCACGGCAATCTTTCCTCGGAGCGGACCCTGAATCTGCGGGATTTAAAGTCGGCTACGCATTCACCAGATATGGAATTCCGCTTGTAATAGTCGGTCTGGTTATTCGCGCTTGGGTTCGCCGCGTCTCTCGACGAACGCCCATCACTGCCTCACGCGCTCGCTATTATCGCTTGCTTCTTCTCAAGATGAGTTGGCGAATTGTTATCGTCTTTATGCTTTCGATGTTTGTCGTCATGCTCTCGCAAAATTCGCCCGCCATATCCACACAGCAAGCTGGAGAAGCCGGTGCGCTTGCTTTTTTGCTTCTGCTTGTCTTTTGTCCTGTCGCGCTGTTTGTCACCGGTTGGACGCAAACGAAGGGGAAATTTTTGCTGTCTGACGGCGCGTCTTCTGATTCTCACGTTACACCGCCACCGTTGCCCGCAGCTATGCCTTCAGTTTCGCGTTCCACATGGTGGAAACGCTTCCTCACAGTTCTAATCGCTGCGAGCGTCCTCCTGGGTGTTTGGCTTGTTACCTCGCAGAAGCGTGGGAACGCTAATGTGATGAGCGATCCGGATGCTGTCGAAGGACAGCAAGCCTTGGATCGCAGGGACGGAACTGCGGCTTTGAAAGCTTTCAGGAATGCTGACAAAAAATTTCCAGATAATAGCGTTGTGCTCTACTGGCTGGGCCGATCTTACGACATGCTTCACGAGCAGGAGATGGCTCGCACCAACTATGAACGCGCCGTAAAAATCAACCCACAAAACGGCCTAGCGTGGATGTATCTCGGAACCTCACTCGTTGATACCGATCCAGACAGAGCCATAAGTGCTTGCAAAAAGGCAACCGCAATAATGCCTGATTCCGCTCACCCCTGGTTTATTCTCGGATTGTGTTACATCATACAAAACCACGCTTCTCAAGCCATTCCGCCTCTCGAACGAGCTGTGCAAATCAAGCCCGATTTCGTCGAAGCATGGTCCACGCTATCAGGCGCGTATTCAGCGGTGGGCGACTACAAGCAAAGTTCCAATGCGCGAGCGCGATTTGATGAACTGAAATCTCGGAAGCCGACTCCCACGCAAAGTCCGTAAAGATGAAAGACTGCGCCAGGCTGGCGGAAGCGCGGCGGAATGGAGGAATGTTTATCGGGGCGGAGGATACCCTTCAGGCACCCATTCGGGATGCTTTTCTAGAATGATGTCCCTAATATCCAGCATGAAGTTATCAAGTCCCCATACTGTGGCTTTGGCCGAAGGATTGTTTTCAAAAGCATAGCGAAAGTGAATGAAAGTCTTTCTTCCCATTGCCAGTAACGAATCGAGGTCTGTCTTAAATCCGTCCGCTCGCATCTCAGCAAAAAATTGGTCGCTGGCATCCGCATTGTCATGTCGCCGTCTGATTTTGTTTTGAGTCGATTCTTGCAAGTTGAAATACTGCTCATCAAACTCGTGTCCCTTAAAGAAGCTGCCGCTCTCAATAGTCCGTAGGCATTTTAGGAATAGCTCTAATGCCAAGGCCGAATTAACTGCCTTTACTAGCGGCAAGATGTGCGGATTTTTGCGCTGCTCAGTCTCTGCAACGAGGGTTCGGCATACATTCAAAAAGGCCTCTGCGGCTTGGAAAATAAGGTGCGGGTCGGCGGATACCGCATCGTTTCTACTCACTACTTTTCGACTGAGACTTCGGTTGCTTTGATAACGGCGAATACAGAATCGGACCTCCCACAGTCTTAACAGTTTTCGTTAATCCAATCTACAACGCCTCGGTCGATGTCCCGAGAGATCGCATCCAGATTTGATTTTTCTGCGCCACTCACGACGAACTCGCCTTTCTTCCAACGAATGACGATGCCTGGATTCGGAACCGCTGGTCTCTTATCCGGTGGAAGAACAACACTAGGATTGCCAGGTGTTCGACCAACTAAATCGCGGATATATTTTTCTTGTTCTGGCGTAGGATTTTTCATGACATAGAACTTGGGTGCGCAAGGTCGCGACATCAAATTTTAAAGTCTCCGAGTCCATCAAAAACCCGTCCCGCTTTATCCGCCGATTTTATCCACCCGACGATTTCTTTTAGACCATTTGGGGTATCAATGGGAACCTGCCGAATTCCCGATTTACCTATGGTGAGCAGTTCAGAACGCGTGGGAAGAAATGGGCGTAATCCGCAGGTTCTTGTTGGCAAGGAGGTGCTCTACCACTGAGCTACACCCGCGGCTGGAAAGGGATGAAATAATGGCGTAGGCACTTCGTTGCGCAACTTTTTAATTGCTGCGCACCGGGTTCAATCTGGCACTATTTTGAATCCAAACCCAGCCTGACCCGCATCTCACTCCTAAAGAAAGCTATGAGAAAACTGATTATTGTATGCCTCTGCACCGCCGGCCTGACGGCAGGGCTTTTCGCCCAGGGCCCGACCACTCCTCCGCCGCCATCGCCCGCCGGTTCGTCGGCCCCGTCCGTCGTGGCCTCTCCGAGCGCCTCCGCCGAAAGCGATCTAGCCGATCAGATTCACAAGCGGATCGACAAAAAACTCAAACAGAGGGGGATGCATTTCACCATCGGAGACGAGGACTCCCCCGGCCATACAAAGGAATCCGGGTCGCATGATGGCGACGACATTCCCGCGATGGTCGTTCCTCTGGTTGGCGTCATTTTCCTGACCGTCTTTGGTGCACCGGTCTTGATCGTTGCGGTGATCATGTATTTCGGCTTTTCGAAGAACCGGATGCAGCATCGAACGATTCGGATGTTGGTTGAAAAAGGGCAGCCCGTGCCCCCTGCTTTGCTGGCGCCGCCGCCTCCCGCTCAGCGGCAACGATCCGATATGCGTCGCGGCGTGGTGCTCGTGATGGTCGGCCTCGGTTTGATACTGTTCTTTGGCGCCACGACCAGTTGGGAGGGCGGTGGGTGGGCCATTGGTATCATTCCTTTTCTGATCGGTGCGGGTTACCTTCTGGTCTGGAAACTCGAGGGAGGCAACAAACCCAAGACAGACAATCCGCCGCCGCTTCCTTAAGCTTGAAGCGTGGAGCTAACTGATGCCGACCTTGTCGCTCGAGTTCTTGTCGATGACGATCAGCACGCTTTTGGCGAGCTGGTTCGCCGGCATCAATCGAGTGTTCGAGGTTTATTACGCCAGCTCTCGCGCGGTGATCTGGCCCTGGCCGACGATCTCGCGCAGGACGCTTTCGTGCGTGCGTATAAGAACATTCACAGCTTCCGGGGCGAAGCGCGATTTTCCACCTGGCTCTACCGCATTGCTTACAACTGTTTCCGCGAACACGCGCGGCGCCGAAAGGAATTGGTCGGCGTGGATGAGGCAAAATGGCAAAGCGAAATGGACCCGCAGACGGTCGATGCCGGTTTAAGACATGATCTTATGCACGCCCTGAGCCTTCTTCCGTTGCACGAGCGCTCCGCGATTTTACTTTGCTGTCAGAACGGTTTATCGCATGATGAAGCAGCACGCGTGTTGGATATTCCCCTGGGCACGGTTAAGACGAATGTCTTGCGCGGCCGGGAAAAATTGAAACGCACGCTCGCGGCCTGGGCAACGAATTAAAATGAACAGGGAGCAGGAAGATCGTTTGGATCGGCAGTTGCGCGAGGCTATCCCGTACATCGACGATGACGGTTTTACCTCGCGAGTCCTGAAGCAGCTGCCTGTATCTCGACAAGCGGTCGACCGTTCGCGCGCCGTCATTTTGATCGGCGTCACAGCTCTGGCGACACTTCTGGCCTATCTCCTTTCCGGACAGTACGTGAATGAGAGCATCGCTCGCCTCACGAGTCTGCCCACCTTGTGGCTGTTATTAATGACGTTCGCCGCCGGTCTCTTACTAAGTGGTGCCGGTTTGGTTGCCGCGGTGGCCAAATCCCGCTAGCTCCTTCCACACGCGAGAGTTGCATTGTTCCGCCCCCGCGTAACAATACGGAATGTCGGTGAACATTCCGAGCGCTGAGCTAAAAAAGCTGGTCAAACTGGCCGAGCGCAAAGAAGCGCTCATGGCCGAGATCCAGGAGATTGATCGCCACATGCTGCGCTTGGAACGCGGCTTGGGAACCTCGGCCGATGCCGTCCGGAAAGGTCGGTTGACCTTTTCAGTCACATCGAAAAGCAAAGGCGGTTTACCGCGTGCCCGGTCCCGCGGACAACGCAAAACCCGTGTCGTCGCCCCACGCAAGAGCTGAGAGGATAATCAGAGGACAGAGGACAGTGTTAGTCCCGGAACGGTCGGCCAGTTGCTGCATCGCCCGCTTGGCCGAACGCTAATAAGACACTTTACCGTTCCTTGCACCAAACGTGATTGGAATCTTTACTTTTTCAGTTTTTGCGGGCGCTTTGTACTTCCATTGTCGCAGCGCTTCGATCGCGCAGCTGTCGAGAAGCTGAGATCCTGCGCTGCGTTCAACGGTCACTTCTGTGACGGAGCCAGTGACGCGGTCAACATGTTGCACAAATATGCCACCACCGCCTGTCCCGTGTTCTCGCGCCGATTGAGGATAATCGGGGCGAGGTGCGAAAAGAACAAGGGTCCTTGCGCTCAAGATTTCCGCTGCCTTTCCAATGTCTGAAAAATCCGACTTCGCAGCGAATCGGATGGGAATCTGGTTATCGGCAGCAAATTTAAGAATCTTCGCGCTCGCAGGACTGCCCTTGTTGTTCAGGAGCCGGTGAAACCAAATCTCTTCGCCGTTTGTCGCGGCTTTGCTGAGGATTGAATCCAATTGGCCAAGCGAAACTGCGGCGCCATTTACCGTGATATCGTCAGTAGGAGTGACCGATATCTTTAGCACATTGGGCGACTCGCCAGCAGCAGCGCACGCTGCTGCCACAGTTAATGCAACTGCAACTATGCTTCGGCTAAGGGCGCGCGATATCACAAAGGTCTAACGAGATCAAGATGAGCTACCGTTGCCAAGTGCAAGCGTCGCTCGTGGTCTGTGGTCAGTAGTCATGTTGTCTTGCTCTAAGAACGTTTCGACCGGCGCAAGTTTACGATCAGGAAGACAACGATTCCCGCGTTCAGCGCCAGCATGATATATTTGGCCAGCGATGGAGTCTTGAACAGTTCGTAAAGTTCCAGCGGGATAAACGAAGCGGTGGCCACAATCGTGAGAAACTCGGCCCATCGCTTCTCGAAAAATAAACCGGTGCCTTCGGTGAGGAACAGAGCGCTGTAAGCGAACGTTAGTCCGCTAAGGGCCTTAAGCTTTCTCTCATCAAGCAGATTCAGTTTTGCCAGGAGCGCTCCGAGATAGTGATTGTCGGAGTCGACGCGAAATTTGTCGGCGAAGCGCTCGAACACGTCGGCAACGTCGCGGTGAATCAACTTAAGCAAACCAACGGCGAGCACGAGAAGGAGCGCGCCCTTAAACCACTTGAACAGAGCGATCGCCAGCAGGCCTTTGTTACGATTTCGTTTCATGCCAATTGCTCTCCGATGCGTTTTTCATCTCAACGACTCAACTCCTCAACTTGAATTCCCGCTGCTCAACTTGGCTTCGTGCACACAATCTCGTACTTAATACCCTCCGGATCCTTGAAATAGAGAGCGTAGTAGGCGGCGGGAGTATATTCCGGATACTCCCGTGGCGGACTCACTATCGTGGCCCCAATTCCTTTCAACTCGCCATGCAGTCTGTCGACTTCGGCGCGAGATTCCGCTTTAAAGGCGAGATGATGTAGTGCCCCTGGTTTCCTGCGATTGATCGTGTCGCCCGCAAAAGCGCTTCTCGGTGAGGTGATGGCGAAGATCAACCGTGGATGGGTGTACTCCACGACATGAAACTCATGCTCCTTTATTACGGCGCTGACTCTCTTTTGAATGTCGAACCCCAGAAGAGGAAGGAACTTATCGTAGAATGGCACCGCAATGCTCATGTCTTTGACGGTTATCTGCATGTGGTCAATGATCGGCTCCATGTTATCAATCAGAGGTCACATGACAGAAGTCACAGGTCAGTATGGAGATCGAACGGCCAGCGCGCCTGCTCGCGAAAGGTTTCGGAGTTGGCTACATTAATGGGTTAAGCCGCCAGACGGATCATGATGTTGGGTATTCGGTAGTGACGTGATCAGTGTAAACTTTGGCTGCACCGTTTGGTTGGGCGGCTTAACGGAATGTCCCATGGCGCTTGGCGTGCTCTTGGGTACAAATACCCAAACTCGGAGTCTCGCTCTTACCGAGATGGGGGTAATACGCGGCCATTGCTTTCCCATCGCCCAAAATCCACATGGGATCCTCCGTTTCCTTATGCCAGCGCTGGCCGAATGAATTCATATCGAGAAAAACCTCAATCTCCTCTGAGCTGAAGGGCGTCTTCTGGTCCTGATGAATGTACAGTTCGTTCTGGCTCTTTCCATCATCGAAGGTAACCATCACGTAGAAATCCTTGTACCTGTACGTGTAAAGTTTGCCTTGTTCGGCGTCGTTCTCGGTCTTTTCGATAGCCGCGCCATACTGTGCTTCTACTTGGCGCTCTGTGTCCCAAAGTCGGGCAGTTCCTGTCGAGCTCAATGCGAAAGAGAGCAACGTAAAGAGTGCAATGCGTGATTTGTGCATCTAACGAGAACAAGAACAGCGACGGCTACCGTCGCCGCGGCTGACTCCAAGTCGATGTCTTTTGCTCATTGAGAATGTAAACGTTAAACGCGTAGCCGGTCGCTGCATCGGCTGATTAGACCTACCGCATCCACCAGCCTTTGCCAATGATCCGCCATCTCGGTCCGACCTTTTCCAGCTCGAAATAATCGCCGGTGAGGCGAGGTATGTCACCGTCGAAAACATCGTCTCCCCCACAAGAGACGGTGACCGTGCCTTTCTGTCCGTCTAGGGAAACGCGGCTGATACGATAGGAACTTTGGCGGTAAACGAGTCGATAAATCTGATTTTCATCGTCGCGCGACAGATGGAGTCGCTCATCCACATTGGCGGTTGGAAATCTTCGTAGACTGTGAGGATCAAGCGGATTTTCAGAACACGCGGCGAAGATGAAAGCTACCAACAGCAACCTTAACATCAGGTCTAACGAATAAGATCAGCCACCGCTGGCGATAGCGCAATCTGCCACGATAACCGATAACGAATAACGATTAACTCACTCATTTCCCATCCAGCGGTTAGCTGGAGCGATTGGTTAGGCCTGGTCAATCATTTGACATGCGCAACGGCAAGCTACCGTGAAAAGTGTTCACGTTGATTTCGCCCGGCAATGGGTATCGCACAGTTTTTCGTTGGAAAGCACCTGCGACAATCTTATACTGTCTAACGATTATTGAGCGCTCAATCAAATCGAAACTGTTAGCAATTATCCTGCTGCCAAGCCTCGGTCCGGCGGTTGCGTTCGGCGGCCAGGTCGATCCGCGATTTGATGGTCGATGGGTTGGCGTTGAAACGTTTAAGTATAACGACGGGCATTTCGAGTTGGAAGGAAAAGCGCCGCAAATAAGCACGAGGATTGGGATTGCCGATTCCGGACAGCTGTTCGGTGTTTTGGCAGGTTTCGCTCCCGGGCGCTACATCATATCAGACAAATCTCACGGAAATGCCATCATGGTTCACTCGTCACTGCGCAACTGCAAGTTCGTCTTGTCGGCGGACGGAAATACACTAAAGGAAGACGGCCTCGTGACCATCTATACGAATCTCGGGTTAGCGGGTTGTCAGGTGTGGGCGACATTTCATCGGGTGGGCAAATAGATGGTTTGCTCTATCTCTACCGGGCCGAGCGCCAGGCTTTGGCAATCGGTGGATCCAAGCAAACCAGGCTGCAAAACCGAGGCCTAACGAAAACAAGATAAGCCACGACTAGCGTTGAACAACATTACGGCGGGAGTGCGTGAGCGCGAAGACGCGAATTGCACTAGGGAAGCCGGGAGCCTGGATGAAATCCAGGGTGTCGTGATAAACACACTGAAGTTTCCTCGCAATAGGGCCGTCGGCTTCAGCGCCTGGTTAGGCCTCATTGTTTCCATGCGCCTGCGCTCCCTCCCATTCTTCCTCCTGTCGTCAGATCAACCGAATAAGTAGTATATCTCGGTGCATCGGACTGCTGCTCCAAGTAAATGCACTTGCTCCAAAGTGCTGCGTCCTTGGGAAGTATTGTGAGTGACTGGCCGTCTTGAAGATAAACCGCGCAGCTATGCCACGGTTGGGCAACAACAACTTGGTGCTGAAATGGACCAGTGAGAAGCAAAATCGCCTTCGCCTTCGGGCCATCTTCGTAGATACCTCTGCCATGCACTTCGGCGCTTCCGTGAGGGACGCACCTCCGAAGAAGAGCAATATCTTCCGGCGAGAGGGCTGAGAAACGATCCGTGACCTGCAGAGGCTGTTCTCCTGGCGAATACCGAATGCAAACAACTGTAAGTTGCTGGAGGGGCGGTGGCGGTGTGGCGAGGGAGGTAGGAGATTGCGACTGCGCTAACGAGCTCGTCTGTGCTACAACCGCAAGTCCTATGGAAAGCAAAGTGGAATATGTGTTCATCGGATCGTGATGGGCTTGAGGCCTAACGAGACACAAGATCGGCGACCGCTGGTGAAAGGGAGGCTGATCCGTAGTCTGTGGTCAGTAGTCATGTTGTCAGTGTAAATATTACACCGGCCAGCGGTTCGCGGCATTGCATGGTTAGATCGTTGCATTTCACTGCACAAATCCTTGCGCTTTCATCCACCCGAACAATTGCGTGCTCTTGCCGTTGCCTCCGGGATAGAAGTCCATGTAGATCGTTCCGTCTGCGGGAAAGAGCGTGTAAAGGTCAAAACGGTGCATCGGCCCATCTTTGGGTCGTAATGCGACTTGGAACTTGCTGGTCGCATACGGATGGTTCGGCTGATACAACTCCGTTGAATTAACTGCGCTCGCGAAACTTGCGAGAGCATCCGGCTCCGTCACGGTCTTAAGAGGCTTACCATGGTCATCGGATATGCTGACGCCCGCGATGCTGTCAGCACGCACAGAATGCAAAAAGGCTAGGTTCTCAGCCTGCGACTCATCGCGCTGGCTGCTCTGGCGCCAAACGAAAACTCCGAGGAGAATGCCAGTGGCAAGAATCAGACTGATCCTTGCCACGTGTTTCCTGGGCAGGAGAATGAGATCAGCGCCGAGAATCTTCACGATCTAACGAGAACAAGATCAGCCACCGCTGGCGAGAGCGAGCCCTGTCCGTAGTCTGTGGTCAGTAGTCATGTTGTCAGTGTAGACATTACGCCGGCCAGCCATTGGCTGCATCGTTTGGTTAGGTGCTTCGGCCATTCGCGCAAGACGTTGAGCGACGAGAGGTCAAAAGCCGAAATGCTCAATTAGCGTCGGGATCCCCTTCACCTTCAATCAAGGCTTTCAGAACGCTCTCCAAGGCAACGCTTCCCTTCTGCGAGCCTGCTTCCCCGTTCTCGAACTCGATCCAGCCTTCGTTAAAGCCATCCAGCATCTGCATGCGAGGCAGCGGGTTCTTCGTGCCCTGCGACCTGAAGAGACCCTCCCAGGATTCGCGCGGCACGGCCTCCATGCGTACCGGACGACCAAGGAGCTTCGCGAAAGTGCTGGCGATCTCGTTCGGCGCCACGCGTTGCGGTCCTTCCAGTTCAACGACGCGGCGACCGCTCCATTTTTCCTGAAGCAGCCCGGCTGCGACCCTCCCAATCTCCGCCGTGGCCACCATCGGCACCGGTTTGTCGAGCGGTTGCAGGAAGCTTGGAATCACACCCTGTTCCAGCGCCGGAGCCACATCCCACCGACAATTTTCGATGAACCAAGCCGGACGTAGAAACATCGTCGATCCTGACAGGCCGCCCAGCGCCCGTTCGATGATGGTGTGCTGCGACAGGAGGTTAGGTTGAAGGGCCTGCGCCCCGATCGTGGAAAGATAAACCACTCGCGCCGGACGCGCCGCTTCCAGTGCGGAGCGCAGTGCCACTCCGATCGCCTGCGCTTCAGGAAACTCTGGGCGTGGATCAAAGTTTGGCGGTACCAGCACAAAGACGCCTTCTGTCCCTTGGAACGCCGCGGCGAGGGAGACCGCATCCTCGATCGTGGCCAGTGCTACCTCACATCCGCGATCCGACCACGCTTGACCTTTGGCCGCATCCCGGACAACCGCGCGGACCGGTTGCCTTGCGGCAAGAAGAGTGCGCGCGACGACACCTCCGATCCGACCAGTCACTCCCATGATTGCATACATAAATCGTATTTCTTTCGCTGGTTCGGGGCGTGATGATTGAAATCGCTTTCGATAGCTCGCCTAACGAGAACAAGATCAGCCACCGCTGGTGAGAGCGAGCATGGTCCGTAGTCAGTGGTCAGTGTAAACATATACCCGTCCAGTGGTGGCCTGCATCGTTGGTTAGGCCTGTCACCTTTGCAATGGCGAGGCACTCTGCCTTCCGGCACTACGATGATACGCTGTAAAACCCTCTCTGCCCTGCACATCAATCTGATTGTTGTCGACGATTCGATACGTCGGATCGCCGACGAGCGACGTGAATGGCCGATACTCGCCCTTTGCAAAGCATCCGCCCGGGCCACAAAATGAAACATAATATGAGTCCTTTCCGTGCGGACCTATGGCAAGTCCAAACTCATTTTGCGCCTCGATCTTCCAGAAGCCGCCGTATGGATGTGTTTCAGATGGTTGCGCGTCGTGCTCTACTTGCCAGTTTGGGTTCGACCGCCTCGCCCCGCAGCCGACAAACATGAGCAGAAGGAGCACCGAGAGCGTCTTCATAGGCCTAACGAGAATTAGATCAGCTACGCCTTCCGGCGGCGAGGCTGGATTGGAATGAGGATACTCATCATACTGGAAAGTGAACGCGGTACGGGAAGGCGTTGGCTGCATCGATTGCTTAGACGGTTCGCGGCTACTTCGAGTGTTGTCTCTGAATTTCCTTTTCTCCTTTTTGTGACGCCGCAGCAAGATCGCGCGTCCAGTTTCCTTTCACAAACCAGACGTCGCCATTACCAATGCCGCACTTGATGAAACCTTGTGTCGCGGTCGCGGTGCCGCTGCCTCGGATCCACAAATCATGCGCTCCAGGCCCTGAAGAGACCTGATGAAAATGAAACGCAATAGTGCCGTTGCTGATTTTGCTGTCTCCAGGAACAACCTTGAAAAGCACGAAATCGGGATTGCCAGCGGTCGTTTGCGACAAATAGGAATCTCCGGTCGCGCTGATCTCCATCCGGAACAGCGTAAGGGGCGCTGGCGGCGGCTCCAGAAGTGCTTCCCAAACGCCAACGATTGTCTGATCGTTGACAGGCGGAAATATCGTTTCGTTGGCCACGGTCGCCGCCGCGCAGGCGATCATGGTGGCCAAGCTAATCATGTAACGCGGCATCATCGTCTAACGAAAACAAGATCAACCACCGCTGGCTGAACCGCGATTTGTTTGCAATAAACGCATTTTAGTCATGAACAGTGAAGCCGTACGTGGGCCAGCGGTTGGGTGCATCGCCCGGTTAGATCCCTTAATATGCTACGGGAATGCGACTCAACGAAACTGAGATACGGCCTTCGTCAAGTATGCGCCACCCGCCTTGTGATTTCTTGAGGTGATATATATACGTTTCGTCGACACGATATTCGACAATAACGTTTATTTCATCACGCGGACCGCGCGACTGGTCCTGCCCAATCCAGATGACGTGTTTAATGAATGGACGCGACACGATATCGGCGATGTCCTCGAGATCGGGTCGCGATAACCGCCGGGCGCTAGGGGAAAAGTCCGCATTACCGAAAGTGTGCTGATAGCGGTCCACAGCGCAGCTGGTGAGGGCAAATAATGCAGCAAGAAACGGAGACAATTTGGCAACCATGCGTCAGATCTGACGAGAAGGAGCTCAGCTACCGCTGGCGAGAGCGAGCTCTCATACATCGACAATGTATTTCATAAATTTAAATCTGGTCATCGCGTCCGGCAGCGATTAGCTGCAGCGAGAGGCTGTGTGAAAAGTCGCTGAGGGCCGCAAAATGGGCCAAAATGGACCATCGAAACACTCTCGAAGAAAATAAAAACGAGTTATACGCCATCCTCGCGCATCGCAATTCTGGCTCGGGACTTATCACACAGCCTCTCGCCTGGTTAGGCGTCACGAGGTATGAAGGAGCGCGGATAACTGTTGCTCCTTCTTCAGCGGCTGAAGATCTTCGGGATTTGAAATCCCGAAAGCACCCGCCGGACTCAGTTCGGGATTGTCTCCGCGTGGCGGCCCAAGACGGTGCAGGAGCCAAATCTGCTCCTGATATACGTCGCCGCTAACCCGGGGACCAAAGCCCATGCTCGGATTGTCTTCGTATATTTTGGTGCTTTCTCCGGGCTCTTCAGGGCCTGACCGCTTGGTGGCATCTTCGTCCGGCGTCATGTGCTTTTCTTGGCGGGCGGAGACCGGGAGCAATCCGTAAGAGATCGTAATGGGCAGTTCCTCTTTGTGCAGTTCGCCTTTGACGACACGCGATATGACGAGAATGGCGTGGTGTTCGTAGCTGCTGCCGCGACCGGCTATGATCTTCTTGATCGAACCCTCCTTTACACGTGCGACGACAATTAACTCCGCGCGACCGACTACCTCACCATCACCATAAAGCTTGGTTGGCCACGCCGCAGCACGACCCAAAAGCAGCGCTGCGAGAATCGCTGTGAGGAAGAGCCTTGTTTTCATGTGGATGAGAAAACGCAAATGACGCCTAACGAGACCAAGCTGAGCGGCCGCTGACGACGGCGCGCTGTGCTTCGGGTTTCATTGTTGAAGTCATCGAAAGTAAATCGTCGCGCCGGTCAGCGGTTCGCTGCAGCGTCGCTTGGTTAGGCATTGGATCATTCCGAAATCAGTCCGATCGTCCTCAACCATTTTTCGAATAACTGAGGCCATTCGGTAATCGGATATTTGGTGCGACGAATTGCAAACGCATGACCACCTTCCGCGTACAAATGCATTTCCACCGGAACGCCGGCATTCTTCAGCGCAATGTAGTAGGTTAGCGATTCGTCTATGGGATCGACATTGTCGTTCTCTGCCTGAAACAACAGCGTCGGCGGGGTCTGCTTGGTCACGTGAATACGCGGATTTAGCTCAAACGAGTTATTGGAGCATGGGTGTCCGGGCCAATTACACAAGTGTCCCGGATAGAGAGCGGTTGCAAAATCCGGGCGGCAGCTTTCTCTGTCGGCCGCATCCACCGCCGGGTATAAACGCTTCTCAAAATGTGTACTGATGTCTGCCACCAAGTGGCCTCCTGCCGAAAATCCGAGCACGCCGATTTTATGCGGATCGATATGATAATCCGATGCGTGGATACGGACGAGGCCTATGGTTCTTTGCGCATCTTCGAGCGCCGCCGGCGCTTTCGGCTCGACTTGGCTTGGGATATTCGGGTCGCGAACATCCGGGTCGCGATGCGGCCCTGAGTTCGGCACGCGGTACTTGAGCAGCACGCCGGTGATTCCCTTGCTGGTTAGCCATTCGCAAATTTCCGTACCTTGCAGATCGATCGCGAGCTCTTGATAGCCCCCGCCGGGGAACACGATGACCGCGACGCCCGTATTATCGCCTTTGGGCGAGTAGACTGTCATCGTGGGCTGCGACACATTTTCTACCCAAGTCATCATCGTTTCGCCAAGGACCGGTTTGTCAGGCTCTGTGTAAACACGTTCCGATCCGCGGACAGTCTGAGCGTCAGGCGGCTCTTTCGGCCATATCGGGATTTGCGTGTGGCCCGGGGATGGCTGCCAAACAGTCGTCTGCGCGCCAAGACACCCAAACGCAAACACAGTATAAACAGTGAAAACCAAAGAAGTCGCAATGCGCATCAGTTGGCCTGACGAGAACAAGATCAGCTACCGCTGGTGAGAGCGAGCATGGTCCGTAGTCTGTGGTCAGTGGTCATGTTGTCAGTGTAAACATATACCCGTCCAGCGGTTGGCTGCATCGTTTTGTTAGATGGACAGGGTGGATGAACAAGCGTCACGGAGCCAACGTAAAGTTCCAATAATTCAAAAGGCGGTAAGCGATTAGCGCGAGAAGCGCCATGTAATGAAACCAGCGAGAACGAATCATTGCCAGCAACACAAACACTAATAGCGGGAAGCCAACCCAGGCCCCGAAAAGAAGCGTTCGACCGTAGTTGCTCATGTGGAGCCCGGCAAAATAGATCCAGTGAAGAAAAAAGGAGGTCTGAAACAACGTGAACAGTGACCATAGGTAGGTTCTGCTCCTCTCGTAAAATGCGCCTAAGTCGCAACTCTCTTCTGGCTCATCCGGGAGGCAAGCCGCGCAGACGAGGAAAAGCACCATGAACTCAAGAAAAAGCGATAGGTAGAACGGGTACGAGAGCACTGCCTTCACATGGTTAGGCCTGGTTGATCTTCCGTTCGACTCTCCCAATCCCTTTTGTCATCACATGAAATGCATCTCCCGGCGTTGAAGAAGCGAACCCTTCACCAGGGGAGCGGCTCCCCAAGGTGGAAGTAACCGCCAGTCGGGGCGTCGTCAGGTAGGGTCGCCAGTTGCACACTGGTCTTCCCGCCCTCGGCGAGGTCCAGCGGGGCCGCCGAGCCGCCCAGCTCCGTCCGCACCCACCCGGGGTGGGCCGAGTTCACCTTGATATTTGTACCCCGGAGTTCGTGGGCGAGGTGCACGGTGAAGGCGTTGAGGGCCGTCTTCGACCCGTCGTAGGCGAACGCCTTCGTGTCATAGATGACCGAAGAAGGGTCGGAGTGCAGGGCGAGCGAACCGAGGACGCTCGACACGTTCACGATCCGTCCCGCCGAGGCCTTGCGGATCAATGGCAGGAGTGTCTGCGTCAGCGCCACGACCGCGAAGAAGTTCGTCTCGAAGGTCTGCCGGAGGATTTCCGGCGTCACCGTGCTCGTCGTATTGCGGCTGCTCCCGAAGTCGGTTCCCTCCAACTCGACCGCGGCGTTGTTGACCAAGACGTCGAGCCTGCCGTAGTGCTCTTCCAGTTGCCGGGCGACCTCGTTGCGGTCCTCGGGACGGGTCACGTCGAAGCGCACGGCCTCGACGCTTTCGATGCCCTCGGACCGGAGCTTGTCGGCGGCGGCCCGCCCCCTGGCCTCGTCTCGGCTCCCGATGACGACTGCGACGCCGAGCTTGCCCAGTCCGCGGGCCGTTTCCAGCCCGATGCCCTTGTTCGCCCCGGTGATAAACGCCACTTTCCCAGACAGCTTGTTCGACATGGCAACCTCCGTTTGGCTTCGTTCTATCCTGGAATACCGCCAACTTCAAGGTATCTTACACGAACGTGGGCTTCCGAAGCCTAACGAGAACAAAGATCAGCGACTGCGCCCGGAAGCGCGCGTGGCTGCAAGCTGAATGTACTAACTACATGCAAGCTACGCATCGGGCCGGGGCGCGGTTCGCTGCATCGCGTGGTTAGATGCTTG
>JBEEGV010000056.1:0-4631 GCA_041167085.1 Verrucomicrobiota bacterium | reverse complement strand
ACAACGCCAGGGCCATTCCTGGGATGCGCAGTTCCGGATGACCATAAGTGAATTTGTAAAATAGAAGAGTGGCGCCAAGGCCGATCGTCAGAACTACAACTCCACCGACCCCGGTAATTGTCGTGAGGGCCTTGTTCTCCTTGGAGACGAAGAAAACCATGTAGGCACTGGTAGCCAGCTCCGGTACTTGGAGCGTCATCGAAATGATGACGCACAAAACGGCGCCAGCGACGATGATGGCCGTTCGGATTTCGCGGTCGCGCGTCGGTGCCAGCTCGCTCTTTAACCAGCCGAGCCAATCCGAAATGCTTGGGCGTGCTTCAAGGAGAATCGCGCTCATAAGACTCGGATTGTATTTACTCTGCGTTTGAACGGGTTTGGCGCTGAAGGCGCCATGTCACCGTTAGCCTGGGGCAGCGCTCCAGGATCCTTAATCCAAAGGAATAGAGCGCTGAAGGCGCGACTCGATTCGGGCTTGAAGATAAATCGCGCTTTCAGCGCTACACGTTGTTTGATTCTCAAGAACCCGGGGCGTTGCCCCAGGCTGCAAGTGAAGTTGCGCCTTCGGCGCTCATCCATACGCGATCTCATTTCTTAGGCGGACCTTTGATGATCGCGACCGCGGACGCGCCCATCCGGAACAGATCGAGATCCGGGTTTTCGACTTCGATGCGAACGGGAAATCTTTGTGCTACTCGCACCCAATTCAGCTCGCGTTTTACATAAGGCACGCCAGAAGGAGGCAGATCTATCTCGCCCTCAGGCTTAACGGCCCATCCAATTCCCTGCACTTTTCCGCGAAAGCGTTGGTTAGGCGCGGACGAAAGATAAACGATGGCCTCGTTGCCCGGCCCCATATGGCGGATCTCGGCTTCACGAAAATTTGCGACGACGTACCATTTGCTCGTGTCGAGCAGAGAGAACACGGGAACCCCGGCGGTAACATGAGCGCCGGCCGAAATGTTGAGATTGATGATACGTCCGGAAAAGGGCGCGATGACCTTGCAGTAGGAGAGATGGAGGTCCTCGAGGTTGATGGCCGCCACCGCGCCTTGGCGCTGAGCTTGTAACGTTGTCTCTGCAGTTCGAGCTTTATCGACGATCTCGGCGGTCGTAAAGCCGTTGGGCAGGAGTGGTTCCAGACGCTGCAAGGTGTCATGGGCCTGGGCAATCTGTTGATCGAGAGCAGCCAACTCAGCCTTAGCCTTTTCCAGAATGAGTCTGTAATCCTCCGGGTCGATTTCGAAAAGCACGTCGCCTTTCTTTACCTCCTGGTTATCCTGCACATGAAGCTCGATGATTTGACCACCCACCCGCGGCGCAATGCCCACGACGTTCGCGCGCGTGGTCGCGTCGTCCGTGCGCGGGTGTCGTTCGATGATTCCCCAGACGTAAAGTGTGATGACCACCGCGCTGGCGACGATAATCAGACTGACAATCCTGCGAACGAACTTGTGTTGCTCTGCGCCGATCTTCACTGAGGTCGCGACGCTTTCTTCGTTTGAAGGTGTGGCGGCTTGGTGCATGTCAGTTCTGGTAGAACAAAATCCAGGTGGCGAATGTGAAGACGATCATCAGAGACGAGTAGATGACCGGCGCCGGACCGACGTACGGCTTCAGGTTGCCCCACTGGACAATCCAATGCGTAATGAATGTCAGCGCCAGACCGCTTGATAGACAAACCATCCAGGCCGGGAAATATGAGCCAAGAACATCGACCGTCGGCGAATGCTGATTGGAAAAGTGCACCGCAATCAAACAAAGAACGACAACCGGAAGCCCCAAGGCGGCAAACTTCAGAACTATTCGAATGGCTCTCATTTCTCTAACGGCCTCACGGCGTGTGGTGAGCTCTCTAATGGTCTGACGACCCCAGGTCGAAGCGGTCGGGCCGACGGCCGCGCCAGGTCCCCCGTGCTTAAGGCGAGTGCAGCTGCGCTGGTAAAAATCGCGGACTGCGTGTCGTGGCTAACACTACGCGCGGACGCCAGGTTTCGCTGCGCGCTTACGATCTCGGGATAAGTGCCGAGCCCGTTTTTGTAAGATTCGAGGACCGCGTCGAACGCATTTTGCGATGCCGTGACCAGCTTCGCGGCGGAATCCTGCTTGCGGAACGCAGTCTTGAAATCCGTGTAAGCCTTCCAAACTTCGCGCACGGCCGAGTCGCGCGCGCCGGCGAGCTCGCTCTCGGCGCCGCGCAATTCGGCCTCGGCCATTTCCATTTTGTGACGACGACCGAAACCGTCAAAGATCGGCACGTTGACGGTGAGGAAGGCACCGAAGGTTGGCTTGTGATCGCCGAAATACTTCGAGCCGGCAATGCTGACATCGAGCTCGGTCTCGCTCACGTGCGCATCGATGGCGACTTTCGGATAATACTCGGCGCGCACCCGCCGAATGTCGTTTTGCTTCGCATACACGTTGGCGAGCTTTGCCACCAGGTCGGGCCGCCGCGACAGCGCTCGCGCGATCAGTTCATCGACCGAACCGTTCGTTTGCTCGGAGGTCGATCTTTGCCCGAGATCGGCCACGTTCAGCGGCACGGTTGGCAACACTCCGATGCTCTCCACTAGCGCAACCCGCGCGTCACTTTCCAGGCCGGTCGCTGCTTCAACCTCGAAGGCGGATTGCGCGCTTTGCTGTTGCGCCTGGAGCAGCTCTGGCTTCGTCGCGAGCCCATTGCCAACCCGGGCCTGCGCTGCTTGCTCGACTGTTTTGGCTGCTTCGAGCGAGCTTCGCGCCACGAGGACTTTTTGGCGAGCGGTTCCGAGTTGATAGAAACGATCCGTGACCTGGAAGACAATTTTTTGATGAGTGGCGTTGAAGCCGACATTCGCCATCAGCAGTTGTTCTTTGGCCGACGCGACCAGCGCGCTTCGTTCGCCGAAATCGAGCAACAACCATTTCGCGCTTAACTCTCCGCGGTAAACCTGAGACTCCGTGACGAGCGAGCCCCCACCGGTCACGGATACCGCGCTGAGACTCGGCAGTTTTTTTTGATCCAGCGCCAGGGTGGGGAAGGGAATGAAAGCGCGGTCGTAACCTGCGGCGGCAGATGCGACGATGAATGGATAGTAGGCGCTTTCACTCAGCCCAACCGCACCCGCCGCATGGCGCGCGCGTTCCCAGGCGACTCGCGTTTCGGGGTTGTTGCGCTCCGCGATGTCGATCAGCTCCGCCAACGTGTAAAGTTTTCGAGGATTAATCGAGACGCGCGAGTCCCCGTTTGCTGCCTTAGAAGGATACGCGGCCAGATCGCGTTCGTAGGTCGGAAGGTTCGGTGGCGCCCACGGTCTCTCAGAAGTCGGCGGCGTGTCGTTACGCGCATTCGCGACCGTGAGGGCCAGGAGCAATTGCAGGATGAACAGGCGCGCGAACACAGCTCATTCCTTCTAGCTCGGTTGTGCTACGAGACCCGACGTTGCCGGCAATGGGTAAGCAATGTCCCTGGTCGCCTCAAGAGTACGACGAAACAGATCGGTTCGAGTCATTCGCTCTCTCTTCGACTCAACTTTCTTAATCAGAGCCGCGACGTGCGTCTCGATAATCTGATGACAGGTGGCTAATTCCCGCTCCCGCGCCTGAGCACCCTGGCGGGCCAGTGCTTCCAAGTCGTCAATGTTATATAGAGTGACGTTCTCGAGCTGGCTTGCGGCCGGATCGATATTTCGCGGCACGGACAAATCAATGAGCAATACCGGTCGGTTGCGCCGCGACTTCATCAAATTTTCGATGTCGTCGAGGGCCAGCAAAGTCTGCCCGCTGCTCGTGGCAACGACGACAGCATCGACATCGCGCATTTCAAAGAGGCAATAGCCGAAACAGACCGCGTCTCCGCCGCATCGGTTAGTCAGATCGATTGCGCGGTCGAAGGAGCGACTCGAAACGAAGATCGAGCCGACACCTTTCTTCACCAGGAGCTGAACACAGCGCTCAGCCATTTCGCCGGCGCCGATCACCATCACTGATTTGTCGGCGAGCTCGTCACTGAAAGCTTTCTCGATCAACTCAACCGCGGCGCTCTTGATTGAAACGGTGCCGCGACCGATTGCCGTGCGCGTGCGAATCTCCTTCGTCGCCTGAAAAGCTTTTTGGAACAGGCGATTAAATACCGGTCCGGTCAGTCCGGCCTCACGCACAGTCTCATAAGCGTTCTTGATCTGGCCCGTGATTTCGGTTTCGCCGAGCGTCATCGACTCCAGTCCGGCCGTGACTCTAAATAAATGACGGGTGGCCTCGGCGCCCTCGTGAACGTAGATGTGTGGATTTAAGTCGACCGGCTCCGAGGACAAGAGTTGCAGAGTTGATTTGATGCGATCGATCGACTGTCGCGTCGTTCCGTAAATTTCGACGCGATTGCAGGTTGAAAGCAGGACAATTTCATCCAAGTGGGCAAACCACTTTAGATAGTGGGCAAGATCGACCAGTTCGTCGCGTCGCACCGCCAATTGTTCGCGAATTTCCACCGGCGCGGTTTGGTGGCTGACTCCGGCGACGAAGAGTTTCATGTCAACTCCTCGAAACAGATGCGACGCCGAGCGGCGCTCGATCATTCGCGACCACGCTTGGTGGCGTTGCCGGATTCGCTTCGGATTCGTGATAATTCACGATCAACCGGGAACCGCGCTGTC
>JBEEGV010000055.1:0-280144 GCA_041167085.1 Verrucomicrobiota bacterium | reverse complement strand
CCTAACCATGCGATGGAGCGAACGGCGGACCGCCGTACGCTCCACTTTTGAGATGACTTCCACACTACCACTCCGATCGACGCGCGCTCTTGTCCGCCGTCGCTCATCTTGTTCTCGTTAGATGCTCCGCATTCTTGCGCTTTCCATTCTGTGCGCGCTTTCCGCGTCGCTAGCCAATCCGGGTGCAGACGTTGGGCGTCCCGCTCCTGTCCTAGCGGGAGATGTACCGCCGATCGGGCTGACAGCTTCCGAAGGCAATCTATCGCGCTTGCGAGAGCTGATCGCGTCCGGCGTGTATGTGAACAGCAGCGGAAGCGACAAGAGGACTCCGGTGTTGCTCGCTGCCGGGCGAGACCACGTTGCTGCTGCGGAAATGCTGTTGCGTGCCGGGGCGGATGTTAACATCCGCGACGCCTTCGGTTCTACGGCACTTCATTGGGCAGCACAGCGTGGTAACGAGAAGCTTGTTCGATTGCTTTTATCAAAGCGAGCTGAAGTGAACGTTCAGGACGAGTTTGGGGAGACTCCATTGATTTGGGCGGCCATCTACGGAGACAAAGCGGTTGTCAAAGCGTTGCTTGCGGCTGGCGCTCACCAGGCTTTCAAGGACGTTTCTGGCAGGAGCGCGAGGGAGTGGGCGCTTGCAAATCGGTTCCTTGAGATCGCCGCGTTGTTGGAGAACGGGCGGTGATGGAAAACGCATCTAACCATGCGATGGAGCGAACGGCCACCCGGCCCGTGTTTACATTTCAGATAATTAAAATAGTTTCAGTCGATGTGACGCTCGCTCTCGGTGGCCGTCGCTCATCTTGTTCTCGTTAGACTCCAAATGATCGCTCGACTGTTGACGACGGCGGCTCTCTTCGCGACGACGGTTTATGCGTCGCTGGCCGGCTCGCCTGAGAGCAAGGACTCGCGCGCGGAGCGGCTTATAGGCGTTGTTAACCGCATTCACGCAATCGGAAAGATTGGATATAGCGACGCGAAGTGGCCCATCATTCAGAAAGAGATTGATGCCGTTCCGGACGTGGATGATCTGCGCAGCTTAGTCCTGATTTTCTACGGTGTCCTCTCGCCGCAGAAAGGCGACGAGCCCTACGACTTTGCATTCGAGGCAGCGATCCGTGCATGTATTCGAAAGCTTGCGACCATTCCGACCGAACAAGCTTCATCCGCGCTGAAAAGCCTGCACCCTCTCATTGGATTTGATTCTTCGTTGGGATTGCAAGAGGCGATTCAGGAGCAGTCGAAGATTATGAAGCCACGATCACCGTGAAAACACCAAAGTCTAACCATGCGATGGAGCGAACGGCCACCCGCTGCGCGTCCACGTTTTCTGTGGCTAGAACGCTTCCATTTCAAGCAGCGCCCGCTCTCGATGGCCGTCGCTCATCTTGTTCTCGTTAGGCGACAAATTGAGTATTACGCGTGAATATCGGAAACTCTGTTCGCAAGGCGATTGACGACTGGGAACGCGGCGAAGCGGACGCCGCCATGTTGCATGCCTGCAATTCCGTAGATGGAACGGCGAGGAAGGTTTATCCAAGCCTTGGCAGCAATGCCCGATTCACACAACTACTTCGAGACAATTATACCATTCTCGGTCCAATGGGCACGCCTGGGATCAATCTGGTGGAAACGCGCTTTCCCGTCGCGGCCATCTCGATCGGTTTGCTGATTGCGATCGGCCTCGAACAGACGGTCGTATATTTTCATCATCGTCACCAACTGCAGGAAGCCCGGCGTGAATTAGCAGTCGAGCTCGAAAGCAATCGTCGCGTCGTAGGCATAAATCTGGAGGCGACGCGAAAGCTTACGGCTGATTTGGACGCGAACATGGCGCTACTGCGCGCGCCGCAGATATCGCCTTCGGACAGCCACTCGAAATTGGTTTACGGATTAGGTAACTTTTACTGGCCGAAAGACGGGACATGGCAGGCTGTAAAGCAGAACGGGTCGCTCGGCCTTATGGCACACGATGAATTGCATTACTACGTCTACATTTACGAGGACATTGCCATCATCATGGAACAATCGTCCGAACTGGGGGCCCGGATGGAAGTGGCGAGCGCCATTGCTCGGCGATCGCCGGACGGAAATCTCACGCCACGGGATATTGAGGAGCTGATTACTGTTACCTCTGAGGTGCAAGCAAAAGTCGCCTATTTGACTTTGCTCCTGCGCCTCGAGGAGAATGCCCTGCAGAAAAAGACCGAGGAGATTCCCCAGATCGAGCAAAAGCAAAATCAACACTAGCAGTCTCGTACAACGCCTAACCAAGCAATGCAGCGAACCGCGGACCGTCCGTGTGTGCCTAGCTTTCTTGTTATGCGAACGTCATTTCTAACTTGGGCGGTCGCTGATCTTGTGTCTCGTTAGACGACATTCACGTGCGACGAGCTTTTCGTTATTGACGCGAGTACATGATCGATGTTTGAAGGTTAAGACTGAGGAGAGCCTTAACCAAAGGAGAAATGAAATGAAAAGATCGGTGTTGGGGCTGTTATGCGTCGCTGCAATCACTTCGGCAGCGGTTGCTGGGACTGAAACCTATTCCGGCAAGGAGATGAAACAGGTGGCGCCGCCACCCTGTCCGCAATGGTACGCAGACAACGAGTTTAACGTAAGTCTGTGGGGCACTTACGCCGCCACCAGTACAGAGTTCGCCCCGAATCCCAGTTTGGCCGATATCGTCCAAAGTACGACCGAGGGCCACACCGTTTACGGAACCTTTGACCAATACCTTGGTGGCGACCACGCCTGGGGCGGCGGCATCGACCTCAAGTATTTTTTCCGTCGTTACTTCGGCATCGGCGTTGAGGGATTTGTCCTGAACGCGCATCGCGGTGCTGGCTTTAACCTAGATCGCGCTGGTGGGCCAGCCGCGGGCATTAAGGAAAGAATGAGCGACGAGCGCGCAGTCGGAGAAGTCCTGGGAACCTTTACACTTCGTTACCCGATTCAGTGCTCTCGTTTTTCGCCGTATCTATGGGCCGGTGGCGGTATCATCTTTGGTGGCGGTGAACGAGATGAGATCGTATTCGACGGCTTCGCTCCGGAAGGACCGGTTTTTCATACTGTTCATCATGACACCAGCACGGAAGCGGTGGGCCAATTCGGGGGCGGACTCGAATTTCGAGTCACCCCGCATATCGGCTGGATAAACGATTTTAGTTGGAATGTAGTGGATGGTCCAAACAACAACTTTGGCATGGTTCGTACTGGGGTAAATTTCGCATTCTAACGGACATTGGGCGAAGCCATCCAACAGCCTGACGTATGAACCTGCCGCCGCCGATAGCCTCGTTTTTCCACGCCTTCAACGCAAAGGATACGGACGCCCTCCTTGCTTCCTTCGCGCCCGACGCGCTCGTAACTGATGAGGAGCACGAGTATCGTGGCCCTGCGGCAATCAAAGGATGGTTCGCGACAGTCAATGCGAAGTACAAACCGAGCGTTGAAGCCACTGACCTCGCTGATAACGGAGGAGAGATTGATAGTAACCACTCAAGTCAGCGGCACCTTTCCGGGGAGTCCGATTCAGCTCCACTACCACTTCACTCTCAAGGACGGCAGAATTGCCGCCTTATCTATTGGCAATTGAACGCAACGCCTAACCAACGCTCCAGCCAACCGCTGGCTCTTGTACTAAAACACAGTTGAGAGTTCTTGGATGAGAGTTGAGAATCCAGCAGAGCTCAGCGCCGCCAGCGGTGGCTCAGCTCTATCTCGTTAGATCTGACGCATGGCTGCCAAATTGTCTCCGTTTCTTGCTGCATTATTTGCCCTCACCAGCTGCGCTGTGGACCGCTATCAGAACACGTTCGGTAGTGCGGACTTTTCCCCTAGCGCCCGGCGATTATCGCGAAACGATCTCGAGGACATCGCCGACATCGTGTCGCGTCCGTTCATTAAACACGTTATCTCGATTGGGCAGGATGAGCCGCACGGCCCGCGCGATGAAATTAACATTGTTATCGAATACGGTGTCGACGAGACCTACATGTATCATCTTAAGAAATCACAGGACAGGTGGCACACACTTGACGAAGGCCGTATCTCAGTTTCGCTGAGTCGCATTCCCGTAGCATATTGAGGGATCTAACCAAACGATCCAGCGAACGGCTACCCGCATCGTGACCACACTTTTGATGATCAAAACACTTCGACTTGGGTTGGCGCCCGCTCTCGATGGCCGTCGCCCATCTTGTTCTCGTTAGGTCCATGCGCGCGTTCACGTTGCTCATCTGTTCGCTCGCAGTCGCATCCGCTTTTGCGCAGAAGGTCGCCCCGCTCATCGGCTCGTGGAAATCCCCGGATGTTGGCATGGGAGATTTCCCGATGTGGATGGTCGACACATATCATGCTGATGGCACCTGCGACACGAATGTCTATGCACAGCCGGGCAAGCAGCCTTTGCACGATCCGAGCAAGATATTGCACCGCGTCTACAGGCTCGAAGGCGATTCCCTGCTTATCGGCACATTGATTCACAGAAGCATTTTCATGCTGAAGGGTTGCCGCGCAAGGTGCACAGAGATTCGAGCGGGCGTGTTGTTGCGATCGACGAGTGGATTCGTATCAAATAGACCTAACCAAGTGCAGCCAACCCAGCACTTTGTGGTAAGCTTTGGCTTGATGCGCACGCCAATTTTCAAAGTGCTGGGTGGCTGATCTTGTTCTCGTTAGGCTTCGCTTTGCCGAAGGTCGCTGAATAAACAATGGGAAAGAATTGAATCTATGAGCACACGCAGAACTTTCATAAAAAGCGCGGGAGTGATCGGCGCGCTGGCTGCTGGCGGTTTCAAGGTCGCGAGCGCGTCGTCGCCGGAGAGCGCGAAAAAACATCGCACGGTTGATGGTGAGAGGGAGTTGCATTGCGTAGTTACCGGCCAGAGCAAGCCCGGAAAGTCGACCGTTGTCAGTCATTCCCCGCTTAAACCTGTTACGGTCGCATTGATGCCTGGGTACGAGTTTTATCGTCTTTGGGGAAGCGACTCCCTGCCGACCCTCCCGTCCGACGGCACTCCACCGCCGCAACCTCAGTATTTTCCACCGAAGAACGGCTTCCGGTTCGGTATGTTTACCCTGCCGCCTGCGACCAGCACCACCGCCGAGCCATCGCCGTCTTCGGCTCTAGTCCAAGAGGTGGAGCAGAAATTGCCAGGAGTATTGCAGGCGTTGGAACCCGATCACCCGGGCATGCATACTACCGATACTGTGGACTTCGATGTCGTGGTCTTCGGAGAGGTCGTGTTGGAGTTGGATGACGGAGCCGAAGTCCTGCTCAAAGCGGGCGATTGCGTCATTCAAAACGGAACGCGTCACGCGTGGCACAACCGCTCCGGCGAAAAATGTATGATTGCTTTCTCCCTGGTGGGTGCCGATCGCAAAACACTCCCCACGTGAGACCTACTTCACCGGCAATGCCCAACCACGCGCTGCAGCGAACCGCGAGCCGTACAGCGTTTCACCTTGTCACTGTTTGCCATCCACCTCTTCGCTTCGTAGTGAGCCGCTCAGGTCTCGCGGTCGCTGAGCTTGAGTCTCGTTAGGCCCAAGACCACGAATTACTTCCACACTCTGTTTCTTGTATAACGGTCATGAATCAGCTCCTGCGGTTCTCTGGTTCGGTTAAGCGTGATCCAGCCATCGGGACCTGGATGAAGGCGCATACAGGGGAATTGGGTGTAATCGCGCGGCATTGGTTCGAGGTTATGCGTAAGTGTGGAGACGATGTGCGAGAACTGTTGCATGATGGCCATCCGACGGCGTGTATAGCTGACGCAGCATTCGGGTACGTCAACGCCTTCAAAGCTCACGTAAATGTTGGGTTCTTTCGAGGTGCCGAAATTGCCGATCCGGAGAATCTGTTGGAAGGCACAGGCAAGTTTATGCGTCACGTGAAGCTCCGACCCGGCCGTGACTTCAATGCTACGGCGCTAACGAAGCTAATCGATACTGCATACACCGACATGAAGGAACGCGTGCGGGCGGAGTTACCACGAGCGCGCTCCTGTTACCCTTCGAATGAAAAAAGGTCTAACCAACCGATGCACGCACCGCGACCACATCACCAATTCCGGCTTTTTTTGCTCGCGTCAATGGGAGCGCTTGGAATTGTCCGGGTGGCTATTACGTTCCACTTTGTCTGGCTCTCCCTTGAAACATTTGCAGCACTTTATCCGGACCCGCATCGTTAGGTTTTTTTCCACGCGCATGCAACGGTTGCTCAGCATCCTGATTCTTTTCGCTACCGGATGCGTTGGTTGGAGTACACCGGCACCGCACCAGCAAGCCCATCAGAACGGCGTCGTTGAGCTGTGGATGCAGGGTAAACCCGCGTTTGGCGTCTATGCGCCGAACGAGAAGGCGGAGCCACGAGGCGAGATGGCGCGGTTGGGCGTGTATACCGCGAAAGGTGCCCAGAAACTGGCGAACAATCCGCTCTACGACTTCGTGTTTCTGAATCTTGAGGCTCAATACGATGCCACTGCTGTGAAGACGATGGTTGCCGGCCTCTGCGGTCCGAAAGTCTCCAGCCGCAAGACACTGATCGTGCGAATCCCGCCGATTGACGAAGATGGCGCCGCCGCCGCCAAGCAACGAGTCAAGGAAATCATCGAAGCCGGCGCGGACGGCGTGACGATCCCGCACATCACGAGCGTCGACCAAGCCAGGCTCGCGATTAGTTTCTTCAAGGAAGCGGGCGCGAACGTATGGTCGCCGTCTAATCCCACCGGAGACAAGATCGCGATGCTAATGCTGGAGGATCCGGGCGCCGTCGCACAAGCGGCTGCCGTGGCCGACCTGGAGGGTTACAGCATCCTGGCTTGTGGCATCGGGAGCCTCGCGCAGGCGCTCGGCGGCGATCGCGCGGGTGCGGAGGCCGGAACTCAGAAGGTGCTCGCGGAGACAAAGCGGACCAAACTGGCAGACATGTTGACCGCGGATCCGAAGGATGTCGACCAGCGCGTGAAGGAAGGATTTCTCGCCCTGCTGATGCAGGGGCCGGCCGCAGACGATGCGGTCAAACTGGGTCGCGCCGCGGCCGGGAGATCTTTTGCAGATGGTAGATAGAAGATTGAAGTTCGTAGCGGAGTCCGGGATCGCCAGCGGTGGCTGATCTTGTTATCGTTAGACGTAGTTACCCGCGTCCCATGGTCATGACATTGCGGCACTGGATCAGAATCATCGGAGCAGCGCTCGCAGGATTTGGCTTCCTTTGTTTGCCGAGCATTGGAAGAAGTCCGCGCAGCTACGGCAGCGGATTCGCGATACTTTCGGATACGGGTTCGCTAATCTGGATCGCAATCATTCTTATTGTGGCGGGTGGGTTAGTATTTCTCGCTTCTTTCGCCGGTGGAGAATAGCCCTAGATGAAATCACGCCAAACATCTCGTTAGATCTAATGCCCGAGGATCATTCGTTTGTTCCGAAGCCCTGGTCTGGCACGGACGAGCCCGCGCGGGAGTGGTTGTACAACACGGGCTCGCTCGAGCAGGCTCTCGCCCATGGCGAACTGTTCTGGCCCAACTTCGTTGAGCATGATGATTGCGTATTTCTGAGCCTCGATCTGGAGAAATATCAATCATGGATGACAGCTCTTGAGGGCAACCAAGCTCGAGTTGAAGCAGTGCTAAACCATCGTCACATCGCAGACCTTTTTGAGAACACGGAATTAGCCTCGCACGATTGGTTGATAAATCTGGGTCGGAAACTCAAACAATGTTGGGCAGCCAAGCTGCAGCTGGACTTTCCCGAGCGGCACTTTGAAGTTCAGTTTGAGGAACGACGTTCGCCGGCTGCGACTGACTATGAGATCACGTTTTTTCAGCCACGATGAGATCGAACCAGCGATGCAGCCAACTCCGAAAGCTTTCGCGAGCGGACTCGCTGGCTGTTCCGTAACCACACTGATCTCTGTCCTCTGACCTCTGATTTTGCCCTCGCCCTCGTCAACGATGGCTGGCTTTGGTATCGTTAGGAGACGTCATGGCTATTTGCAAGGGTTGTGGAAGGAAATACAGCAAGTGGACTACGCCCGTTAGCGCGAGAGGAGTATGCCGCGAGTGTTTTGAGTCGGAACTGGAAAACGAGTCCGCGGCGAAGCCTCAACAATTCCAATCTCGCCAACGCCTCGAGCGCCCGGTCCCGGCAGATCCGGACCCGGTATCTGCGTCCGCTGACGAGGACGCGGTCGGTGAAAAGGCGGAAGCGTCACTCAAATGGACACCACCGCCCGGCATTGCCGGATTCCTTCCACGAAGTAACTCCAAGACTGTCTTCATATTGGTTATGGCGTGTTACGGGTTCGCAACGTCTGGATTCATACGCACACTCGCCGCTGCGTTCAACGCTCCGGCACCTCCAGCAGGACTCTTCACTCTGCATGGTCGACCGACAGCCCGTGCTTGGGAACTGCTCCTCTTCGCACCGATTGTCGAGTCATTGATCTTAATCGGAACCATTGAACTATTTCGTCGGCTTCGAGCGCCTGCCTGGACGCAGGTTGCCTACGCGGCGCTTGTCATGGGCTTTTTGCACTCCGTCTCCTGGCAACCGTGGGGTTTCATTGTCGCCCCCGCGTTTGCGATTCAGGCGTTGGCATATCTGATTTGGCGCTCGGAGTCTCGGAAAGTCGGTTTTGCCATCGTAGCCTGCATCCACGCGTTGTTGAATTTGATGCCCGCGATATCAGTTTTCGCATACGGCATTCGGCACGCATAACCAGCGATGGAGCCAACTCCGAAAGCGTTTGCGAGCGACCCGCTGGATGTTCCGTGTCCACGCTGACCTCTGACTTCCGTCCTCTGACCTCTGATTTCAACCTCGCTCTCGGTAACCGTAACTGATCTTCTTGTTCGTTAGATCAACAATAAATTCATCACATGAGAGAACCCAAAGAATTCGATTACTTTAAGGCCTGGCTCCTGTTTTTCTTCATCGCCACTGTCGGCGGTGGAATTGTCGGCATGATCGTCGGCGCATTTATCGCCGCATTCTTAGGCGCGGGCGGAATGTCACTGCCGCAAATGACGCGGATTCTTCAAATTGTTGGGTTTGTCATCGCCATTCCCATTTCGCACATCACGTTTCGCGGCGTGGTTGGCAAGTACCTGTTCCCCAAGATCGAGGATGATGCTCCGCCAAAGATCTAACCAGGCGACGCAGCGAACAGCTGGCGGCGCCAATGTTCAAACTGACCACATGACCACTGACTACAGACCATCAGCCATACTCGCTCCTGCCAAAGGCGACTGATCTTGTTTTCATTAGATGACGTCTCGTCTCCTCGTAGCATTGGCAACGTTGTTCATTTGCGGTTGTGCGTACGTCGGCGCGGTACAGACGTGGAATCCTACTCGCGCTGATAGCGATGCGGAGCGCGACATCGCCGCTGGAAACATTCGCTTTGCCTATATCGGTGGCATCGTCTCTTCTGCTCCAGGCTTGCCGGACGGATCATACCGCGTCGTGGGGAGATATCCGCACTTGGAAGTTGGTCCGCAGGACTGTATGCAGGACAATGATTTTGATGTTCGCGCTGCGTACGCCCGTCGATATAACGCGCGCATGTGGAAACATGTTTCGAACCACATTCAAGCATCCAACCAGCAGATGCAGGAACCCGGCAAACGTCTTTACTGACGTGTGACTTCTGACCTCTGATTTTATATCTCGTTAGGCTAAAACAATGAATACATCAATGAATCCAAACAAAGCACTTTGGGAAAAAGGCGATTTTACTCGCATCGCGGAAAGTATGAGAGAGAGCGGAGAAGCGCTCGTCAACGGACTTGGCATCACAAAAGGGCTCAAGGTACTGGATCTCGGATGCGGCGATGGGACGACGGCATTGCCGGCAGCGAGACTCGGGGCGGACGTATTGGGCGTGGATATCGCGACGAACCTGGTTGAGGCCGGGAACAAGCGCGCCCAGGAGCAGGGCCTCACGAATTGCCGGTTTCAGGAAGGCGATGCGTCCAATTTGCACGAACTACAAGATCAGACATTTGACCTCGTCGTGAGCATCTTTGGCGCGATGTTCGCGCCAACGCCGTTCGATGTGGCCAAAGAGATGGTGCGCGTGACCAAGCCCAGCGGCCGAATCGTCATGGGGAACTGGATTCCGAATGATCCGACCTTGGTCGCGCAAATCTTGAAAATAAGCTCCTCCTATTCGCCGCCCCCGCCGGAAGGGTTCGTCAGTCCCATGATGTGGGGAATCGAGAGCAACGTGATCGAGCGATTTGCCGGCGCGGGAGTTCCGAAAGAGAAAATATCCTTCGCCAGAGACACCTATACGTTCAGTTCTCCCGTCGCACTGTCAGAGTTTGTCGCGGCATTCAGAAAATACTACGGACCGACGATAAATGCTTTCGAAGCCGCGGAAAAGAACGGTCGAGCAGCCGATCTGGAGAAAGAGCTGAACGCTCTGTTCGATAGCCAAAACAAGAGCCCGAACAAGGACGCCACCTCCATTCCGGCAACCTTCCTCCGGGTGACTGTTGTTGTTTGAGAAAATCGCCCCGACCAACCTTCGTCCCGCAGTCGCGGGACTACGGCTCGGCAGGCTGAGCGGGGCGGCTACAATTGGGCGCTACAGTACGGCAGCCTCGAAAGAACTAGCCTGCCTTCCAGCCACGGCGGATCAGGCTGATAGCGATGGCGGCGAGGAGTAGTGCGATCAGTTTGGATACTCCGCGCAATCCCTGTCTGCCCATCAGGCGTGCGAATCGGTCGGCCTGACAAAGTGCCACGGCGACGATGAGGAGGTTGAGCACAAGAGAGATGAGCGTGTAAACGATCCCGACGCTGTCGATCAAGATAAGCAGCGCCGTGAGCAACGCCGGGCCGGCAATCAACGGCATGCCCAACGGCACGATGCCGAATTCCTCGCCGCCGCCGCGGTCGTGCTCCCCAAATCCGACCAACTCTCTAATGGCCAGCACGAGCAGGATCAGCCCGCCGGCAACCTGAAAATCCGCAACCGTAATTCCCAGTGCAGCGAAAACGATTTTGCCCAGAAAAATGAAACCGACGGAAACGCAAAGGCCGGTCAGTATTCCCAGTATCGCCTGCTTTGATCGTTGCTCGCGCGGCGCCTGGGTGCCCAAGCCCATGAACAGCGCGACCAGGCCAATGGGATCGATGGCGACGAAGATGGGGATGAAGGCGAGGAGGAAGTTTTTTAGCACGGGGTCGTTAAGGAGGTTAAAAAGTTACATGGTTACATCGTTGGAGCGTTACATCGATAAATCGTTACAGCGTGAATCGTTACATCGTTACATCGTTACATCGTTGGGGCGTTAGAGCGTCAAAGTGTTGAACCGTTGGAGAGTTGGAGCGTAAAGCGGGGTGAAGGCGAATTTCGTTATTTTGCTCCGTTGTAACATTGTAACAGTTGTAACTTCTTGCCGGCTCTTTTCCCTTTACCGCAACTGTCTTCTACACAATCTTCGCTTTCCTTATCAATCAAACCTTTGCCTATGAAAACATTGCATTGTTTAACCTCAGGCCTTGCCGCAGACGCGACCTCTCTCCGAGCTGTAGGACTCTCCGAGCCGGAAGCTGGTCGCGTTTTTTTTCCCACGAGCGGCCGGAAGCCATTTCTGATTTTGCGCCGTGGAGCAGTGATGGCGCTCCTTTTCCCTTTTATTCTTATGGGTCGAAATAGCGTTTCCGCTGCTGCCGATTTGAAGAGCGTCGCGGATTATCAGGCAGCGGCGGCGAAAGCAAAAGTTGTGGTGACAATTCCTGATTGGGAACAAACCCCGGAAGCGGTCGAGAGCGCGGCCAAGGACGCCATCGCCAAAGCGAACAAGAAACTCGACGAAATTGGCGCGCAAGACCTGAGCAAAGTGACATTCAAGAGCACGATTGTCGCGCTCGACGATCTGGCTTACGACGCCAGCAACGCCGCGAACAAGGCAGTGCTCATCAAGGAAACGAGCACGAACGAAGCGATGCGCACGGCCGGTGAAAATGCGTTCAAAGTTTTCCAGGATTGGAGCGTCAGCATTGACTACCGCGAAGACGTCTACAAGGCGATCAAGGCGTTCGCCGATACGCACCCGAAACTGGCAGGGGAAGACAAGAAACTGCTCGACGAGACGGTGCGGGATTATCGTCGCGCCGGTCTGGACCTGTCACCCGATAAACGCAAAGAAGTCGAACAGCTGCGCAAAGATCTGGCGAAACTCGGAACGGATTTCGATTCCAACATCGTCAATAGCAAAGCGCCGGTGGTTTTCACCAAGGCTGAGCTGGAAGGAGTGCCGGACAGTTTCTTCGCTGCGCCGGGAGTTAAGACCGGCGACGATTCCTATACCGTGATGGCCAACGTGACCTGGCACTTCACGACGGTGGAAGAAAACGCCAGGAGCGAGGCCACACGCAAGAAGCTCTACGTCATCCACGATTCGCTGGCCAAAGAGACCAACGTTTCGGTCCTCAATCAGATGCTCGTTTTGCGCAATAAAATTGCCCTGCGGCTTGGCTATAAGTCGTGGGACGATTTCCAAACCGAAATTAAGCTGGCCAAATCCGGCGCGGGCGCGAAAAAGTACATCGACGACCTGGTCAACGGCATCCAACCGAAATTCTCCGCCGAAGTCGCTGAGCTGCAAAAGATGAAAGCGGCCGATACGCATGATCCCGCCGCCAAAATCGGCGTGTGGGATTGGCGCTACTACGATAATCAACTGGTGAAACAAAAGTTCACCGTCGACAAGGAAGCGCTCCGAGATTTTTTCCCGTTTCAAAAAGTGCTCGATGGCATGTTCGCCATTTACCAGAACATCTTCGGACTAAAATTTGAGCAGGTCTCCGCGCCTTATAAGTGGATTGACGATCTTCAGCTCTATCTCGTGACCGACTCGGCCACGGGCGAGCCGCTCGGCCTGTTCTACCTCGACATGTTTCCGCGCGAAGGAAAGTTCAATCACTTCGCCGAGTTTGAGATTGTGGGTGGCAAACTTTTGGCCGACGGAAAATATCAGCGACCGACCGTGGCGCTTCTTTGCAACTTTCCGCCGCCGGGCGCGGACAAGCCTTCTTTAATGACCCACACGGACGTCGAAACGCTTTTCCATGAATTTGGTCACGCTCTCCATACCATTACCACCAAGGCCAAGTATGGACGGTTTGCCGGCACGCATGTGCCAGGCGATTTCGTCGAAGCGCCGTCGCAGATGTTGCAGAACTGGGTCTGGGACAAGACCGTACTCGACACTTTCGCCGCCGATTATCGCGATCCGTCGAAGAAAATTCCCACGGCAACCATTCAAAAAATGAACGATGCCAAGCTCGCGACCGCCGGAGTGTTCTACCGCCGGCAATTCGCTTTTGCCACGCTCGACCTCGCACTGCATGACGTTCACCCGGAAGATGCACCGTATGATTGCGTCGGGATATCCAACCCGATCCTGGAGAAGGTTTTTCTACCAATCGATCCAAGCACGACGTTCGTTTCCTACTTCGGACATCTGAACGGGTACGATGCCGGATACTATGGATACGCGTGGGCCGATGCGATCGCGGCCGACATGGCCACGGTGTTTGAGAAAGCCAAAGGTAAATATCTCGACCGCGACGCGGGCCTGCGATTGCGCCACGAAATTTACGAACAAGGCGATGGCCGCGATGTGTCGATCTCGATCGAAAAATTCCTCGGCCGCAAGCAATCCGTTCAGCCGTTTCTGAAGAAAATCGGCGTGAGCGCGCAGGATAAAAAAGAAGCAAAGCCCGCTGGTCCCTCTGGCGAAGCGAAATAGTTTCGCTCCGGGGAGCGCACGCGCCCTCGCGTGCTCCCCAGATTTGCAGCGTTGGCGGAGCGCCGCTACAGGTCAGTTGTCATTTGCCCACCACGTTTATGAAGACGATCACTCGTTTCTGCGCAATCGCGATCATTGGTGCTCTACCCCTTCTTGCCGCCGATAAGCCGGAGGAAAAAGACAAGCCCGCCTTGGACGCGATCACGCCCGACGGAATGCTGGCCCATATCAAGGTGCTTGCGTCCGACGAATTCGAAGGCCGCGCGCCAGGCTCAAAAGGTGAAGAGCTTTCCGTCAATTATCTGACTGACCAGATGAAACGGATCGGCCTTAAGCCGGGCAATCCGGACGGCAGCTACATCCAGGAGGTGCCGCTCGCCGGAATCACGACACAACCCAGAATGTCGCTGGCCGCCGGTGCGCACACGAGGGAGCTCAAGTTTCCCGACGATTTCGTCGCTTCTTCCGCCCGCCTGCAGCCTCAGATTAAAGTGGAAAACTCCGATATTGTTTTTGTCGGCTACGGCATTGTCGCGGCGGAGTACGATTGGAACGATTACAAGGACGTCGATGTCCGCGGCAAAACCATTCTCATGTTGATCAACGATCCGCCGATCCCGGATCCGAAAGATCCGTCGAAACTCGACGAGAAGATCTTTAAAGGAAACGCGATGACCTATTATGGCCGCTGGACTTACAAATACGAAATCGCGGCACAAAAAGGGGCGGCGGCGGCCGTAATCATTCACGAAACGGTGCCGGCGGCTTACCCGTACACGGTGGTGAAAACGAGCTGGGCCAAGGAGAACTTCGAACTGGACGAACCGGACAAGAATATGGGCGCGGTTCAGGTTCGTTCCTGGGTTACACTCGATGTTGCAAAGAAATTATGCGTCGATTCCGGGCAGGATTTCGACGCACTGAAGAGAGCGGCGGTTTCGAAAACATTTCGACCGGTGCCGCTGAAGGCGAAGGCGACCTTCCAACTCGACCAACGGTTGCGCTCGTTAAAATCGCGCAACGTGATTGGAAAACTGGAGGGGAGCGATCCGAAGTTGAAAGACGAATACGTCATCTATTCCGCGCACTGGGATCACCTCGGCCGGCATCAGGAGTTGCAGGGCGACCAGATTTTTAACGGCGCGGTCGACAATGCTTCCGGTGTCGCGGCGGTGCTGCAACTGGGCACTGCCTTCTCGAAACAAAATCCACCGCCGAAGCGATCCATCCTGTTCATGTCCACCACCGCGGAGGAAGCGGGTCTGCTCGGCGCGAAGTTCTATGCCCAGCATCCACTTTATCCGCTCGAAAAAACCCTGGCCGACATCAATATCGATAGCATGAACGTTTGGGGCAAAACGCGTGATGTCGAAGACACCAGCTTTGGTTTCTCCACCATGGACGATATGCTGGCGGACGCGGCAAAACGGCAGGGACGCACCGCCATCCCAAACAGCCGGCCGGAAAAAGGAAGCATTTATCGCGCGGACAATTTTGAGTTTTCAAAAGTGGGCGTCCCCTCATTGTACATTGGCAAAGGGGAGCATTTATTGTCGCGCCCGGCCAATGCGCCGTTACGCTCCGACGAATTTGACCTGCGCGACTATCATCAAGTTACGGACGAGATAAAACCGGACTGGGATTTGTCCGGTGCGGTGCAGGACGTTCAACTTCTTTTCGAAGTGGGTTCCCAGGTCGCAAACGGGGATAAATTCCCGGAATGGAAAGCTGGTATCGAATTCAAGCCCGCACGCGACGCGATGCTGAAGAAGTAAGTGGATTAAATCGAAGAGTCTCGACTACAATATACCTCTTGAGAGCGCGATTCGCATTTATGGTTCTGTTCCCGGTGTGTGCACTAGCGGCAACCGTCTGGGAACCGCTCACGAAAGATACGCTGGTCGGGACCTGGGAAGCGGTCATGCCCATTGAATCGACCATGGTCGCGGGCCTTTACCGCATGGAGATTCGCAAAGACGGGGCCTCGTGCCTCGTTGGGGTCATCGCATTGCCTAACGAGCCGCCGTGGGAGAGATTTATGTTTCATATGACTGCTTCGGAGGTGGCAGACGGCAAGGTGAAACTCCGATTCCACGGTCAGTATGAGGGAAAGGAAGTTGAAGTCATTTTTGAAGGATCCGGTGCCGGCCTCGTTCAGCAAGGCGCCATCGGTGGCCGGTTCACTTACCCAAACGGGCGTGCGTTCGATAGTTTTCCCGGCGAGATCTGGTTTAGGAAAGGCTCCTGGACCCGGGATCTTGAAAGAACGTCAAGAGAAGCGGAAAAACTGATTCAGGCGCTGCACAACGAAACGAAGAGGTAGCAGTAATATTGTAGCGCACAGGTGGATCGGCCTCTCCGAGGACGATGCTAAGCCAAAGTCCAGAAATGCTTCGGTACTCAAGATGAGCGGCTGCGCCGCAAACATCTTTAACATCGCGCTCGGAGAGCACGATCCACCGATCACGGCGTGCGGCGGCCCGCGCGGCTGAAGCTAGATAAGCAGGGGGCGTCGGCGGTCACAGACCGCCGCTACAGCAATCGCAGCATTACGTGACCACCTGCTTGAGGGTCGACAGGAAAGCGTCCATTTCCTCTTTTTTGCCGATGGTGACGCGCATGTGATTTGGCATGGACGGGAAAAGGCGACCGACTTCCACTTTGCGCTGCTTGCAGCTTTGAATGAGCGGGACGACTGGCCGTTTCAGGTCCACCATGATGAAGTTGGCCTGCGAAGGGATTTGTTTGTAACCCATCGACTCGAGTTCGTGCGTGACAAACGCTCGTGTCTCAGAATTCAACCGGCGGCCGTTCGCTACCTGATCCGGATCGTTCAAACTCGCGGTCGCAGCAGCCAGGGCCATGATATTGACGCTGTCCCACGGCTCGTGTGAGCGCAGTTGTTCAATCATTTCTCGTTGACCCACGCAGTAACCACATCGCAGTCCCGCCATGCCATACACTTTGGAAAAAGTACGGGCTACGAGCAGGTTCGGATGATCCTTCACCAGCGGAATGACGCTCTCGTAATCGGGGCTGTCGGCATAATGATAATAAGCTTCATCCACCAGGATCATCGTGCTCGGCGGGGTCCTGGCGATAAACTCGCGAAGATCGTTCTTCGGCGTAATGCTGGCCGTCGGATTATTCGGATTGCAGATGTAAATCAATCCATCCTTCGCCGCCGCCATCATCCGCGGAAGATCGTGGCTGAAATTGCTGGTGAGCGGAACCTTCACAACCTCTGCTCCATTCGTACTCGCGTGACGCAAAATGGCTTCGAACGTCGGATCGGCCGCCACGAGAGCCCCGCCGCGCGTTCGCTGCTTGGCGTCTTTTGCGCGAGGTCCGGTAAACGCTTCCGCGCAAACCTTGAGAATTTCGCCCGAACCGTCTCCGAGCAGGATTTGATCGCGATTGATCCCGTTTAATTTCGCGAGAGAATCGATTAGCGTCTCGACATGCTCGTCGGGATAACGGCACGATAAATTGAATGCATCGTTCATTGCTTTGAGCGCGTTAGCCGCGGGTCCATAAGGGTTCTCGTTTGAACTCAAACGAACGACGCCGACCGAGCTCGTTTGCGCCGGTGCTGATTCAGCAGCCGACTTACCGAGCGATAAAACCGGCTTCCCAATGGCGCATGCCGCACTGGCACTTAACAATTGGGCAAACCGACGTCGAGAGATGGAGATCGTATTCATAGGCATTTTGGGCAGAACCTCCTGAGCCTGAATTGATAAGTCCATATCGAAACCAATGCCAGACCCAATTGCACGCCTTCTTCGCCTTCGCGAATGAATGGGCCAACCGAGATCCTGCATTGGACTATTTCTCATAGTGCGCTCCGCATCACCGCACTTACATTCGGCCTATGCTCTTCGGATGGCTCAGGCAGCGGCAACGACGACGCTTGCGGACGCAGGTTTCCCCCGCGGCTTGGATGAAGACCATCCGGCGGGACCTTCCGTTTTTCCGCAGGTTATCGGCCGCTGATCAGGCCGAGCTTCTTGGCCACATCCAGGTGTTTCTTGCCGAAAAGCGTTTTGAAGGCTGTACGGGCCTCGAAGTCAGCGATGATATCCGGGTCACCATTGCGGCGCAGGCCTGCCTCCTTCTGCTGCATCGCCAGACAGATTATTTCCCGCGCCTGCTCACGATTCTGGTTTATCCGTCCACCTATTCGGCCCAGGAAAATCGTCCGTTGGAAGGCCCGGTATGGGAAGAAGGCACCTTTCAGCGCCTGGGCGAAACCGAACGCCGCCTCGGAACACTCGTCCTGGCGTGGGACGCAGCCAAGTATGGCGCGTCCGATCCTTCCGATGGCAAGAATGTTGTGCTGCACGAATTCGCGCACCAACTCGATTACGATAACGGCGTGGCGGACGGAGCTCCGGCATTGTCTTCAAGGGCACAACAACTCTCCTGGCGCGAAGTAATGCGGACGGAATTCGCCTCGTTACGCGCAGCGGATGAAACCGGAATTCCGACTCTGCTCGATAACTACGGCGCCACTAATCCGGCTGAATTTTTCGCCGTGTCGACCGAAGCGTTCTTTGAAAGACCCTGCGCCCTCCGGGCGTGCCATCCCAAGTTATACAGCGAGCTGCAAAAGTATTTTCAACAGGACCCGGTCGAGTATTCAGCCGAGCCGATCGCAACTTAGAAGTGTTGGGCACGGCTTTGGGGAGCGCGCGCGCCTCGCGTGCTGGTGATGGCGCCTTCGCCATCACGAACTTTTTCTCGTTCCTGACTTTGGCCTTCCCGTTCTGCCACAAAGTTGGTTTCGGCGAGGGTGCCGAAACCGGCACGCGAGGCGCGTGCGCTCCCCAAACGATGCCGAGCGCGCCAACCGTTCATTTACCCGTCAACGGCCGATCCCCTTTCTTTCACCACACTAGTTGATCACCATCTGTGACCAGACTAACCAGTGGGCGCGTCGATTAGTTCACAGAACTTCTTCAAATCGATGTTCCCGCCGGAGACGATGGCAACGATCGGACCGTTGCCTGCCTTTCCGGTTAACGCGGCGGCCAGCGGCAGAGCGCCCGCGCCTTCGGCAATAATTCGCGCTTTCTCTGCCATCAGGCGCATCGCCTTCTTCGTTTCGTCCAGGCTCACCACTATATAATCATCAACCACTGGTTTCATCCGCTCCCACATGCGCGGAAACATGCTCTGGCCGCCCGCCCCATCGACGAAGGAGGATTTCCATTCTTTGAATTCCTGCGGGGAGCCTTTGGCAAACGACAAGGCCGCCGGCGCCGCGGTCTCGGGTTCGACGCCCCACACTTTCACTTCGGGCTTGAGCGCTTTGATTGCGCTCCCCACGCCCGTGATCAGGCCACCACCGCCGATGCTGGCAATAACGGCTTTCGTATCCGGCGCGTCTTCGAGAATTTCAAGACCCATGGTGGCGTGGCCGGCGATGAAGTTGTGGTCGTCAAATGGATGGACAAACGTTCCGGTCACGCCCGGAAATGAACGCTCATCCAATGCTTTCCAGGCGACCGCGTAGGGAACAGGAATAAGATTGGCTCCAAGAGCGCGCATCCGCTCGATTTTGGATGCGGGAGCGTTTTCGATAACGACAACGGTGCATGGCACGCCCGCTTGTCTGGCGGCATAAGCCACACCCTGCCCGGCGTTCCCGGCGCTGATCGTCCAGACCCCGCGTTCCCGATCCGATTTCGATAGCATCGCCACGGCGTTGGCCGCGCCGCGCAGCTTATAAGCGTTGATCGGCTGGAGGTTCTCCAGCTTGAGACGGATCTCGGGAAAATCAGGCCCCAATTCCAGGCGAATCAGCGGTGTCCGCACAATCGTCTTCTCAATTCGTGTGCGCGCTTCCTTGATTTCCGCAAGGTCGATCGGACGCACTGCTTCGAGGGTCGTCAGCATCCGTTAAGTCTTCGGCATAAGGCGCGATATGTAAAGGTAGGGACGCGATCGTCGGGCTCCGCCGATGCGTATTCGGCGCGACCGGCGGTCGCTCCCCTACCTAAACAATTGGCGCTATGTTTATGCGACCGTTAGTTAACCCCTCCTTATGTTCGATCACATCAGCATCAACCAATGCGGCCATATATTGACCGTCATCTTCGGCGCTTACGTTCTGCTCTACCCCGACAAACACTTGCCAATTATTCGCCGTTCGACCTATCAAGCGTTTGGTGTGCTCTTGGTTGTATGCGGTCTCCTTCTGACATTTTGGGATCCGCTTGGCACACTGATTTTCGGGACAAAACATCAGCAGTAACAACGCGACCGGAGGTCGCGCCTTACCTATGGCGGTGACCGGGGCTCGCATCTGATGTAGTTTGCGACGCAGCTTACAATTCCACTCCGAATGCGCGTGATCGCTTTACTTGCAGCTCACAACGAGGAACGCTTCATCGGCGGTGCGATCGAGCATTTCGCAAAGCAGGGCGTAGAAACCTATTTGCTGGATAATTCATCAACGGACCGCACGGTGGAGATAGCAGAGAGTCATCGCGGCCGCGGCCTGATCGATATTGAAACCATCGATCGGCATGGTGTTTATCCCTGGACCAAAATCCTGCAGCGAAAAGAGGAGCTGGCCGAGTCTCTCGAAGCGGACTGGTTCATCCACGCCGATCCGGACGAAGTGCGATTGCCACCTCATTCCGGCACGACCTTGCAGCAGGCTTTAGCCGACGTCGCAGGCCAGGGATATAATGCCGTGAATTTCATGGAGTTCGCTTTTATGCCCACCCGGGAATCTCCCGACCACGATCATCCGGACTTTAAGGAAACGATGCATTGGTACTATCCGATGCTTCCTTCCTTTCCTCATCGATTGACGGCCTGGAAGCGGCAAGTGCGACGAGTGGACCTTGCCGGGTCAGGAGGGCACGTCGTGCAATTTCGCAAGTTGAAGATGTATCCGAACTCTTTTCCCATGCGGCATTACCTGATGCTGTCGATTCCACACGCGATGGAGAAATTTCTTGGGCGTAACTACGATCCCGACGAAGTAAAGAAAGGCTGGCACCGCTGGCGATCGGGCCTAACCAAAGAGATGCTAAAGTTGCCGTCGGAAAGGGAAATGCGCGCTTACGTGTCGGATGATCAGCTCGATCCATCCAATCCGCGCAAGCGACATTATCTCGCCGACATTTGGGCGGCAGCGCAACAAAAGGCCAATGAGCAGTCCATCACGTAAGACCTGGCCCATCATCGTCGGAGGCTGTCACCGCTCCGGAACCTCACTGGTTCGGCGGATTCTCAACGCGCATTCCCGGATTTTCTGCGGACCAGAGGTGAAATTCTTCCGTGATTTCTACGGGGCTTACAACGTCGACCCGATACGGCATCTGCGTTTTTTCACCACGGCCCGCTCGATCCTGGCGGAGGAGGCTCTGCTGGAGATTTTTGGCAAAGCGTTCATTGACGTCCAAAAACGCGCTGCGACCCAGGCAAACAAAGAGCGCTGGGCGGACAAGAATCCGGAGAACGTGCTTTATTTAGAACAATGGCAACAGTTGCTCCAAAACGAATGGCTTTTTGTCCACGTCGTGCGCAATCCCCTGGATACTGTGGCTTCGATCAAGGAAGCCGGGTTTCCTCTTTCTCTACCACAGGATCTCGAGGGACGGATTGAGCTTTACCAAAGTTACACGCGAGCGGGGCTCGAGTTCGGCGCGGCCCATCCGGAACAATATTACCGGATAATCTATGAGAAATTGGTGGCCTCGCCGGAATCGGTTCTGCAGGAACTGATGAAGTGGTTGGGTGAGAAATTCGAGACCAGCCAGCTGGATTTCAATAAGAAGCCGGAGTTGAATCGCGGTTTGGAAGATCGCAAAATCGCCAGCACCACCCGAGTTCATGCCGAAAGCGTCGGCCGTGCATCGTCCATTCTCGACAAACGCGAATCCAAAAAGATCCGTGCCGCCACAAGCGATCTTTGGACGGAGATCGATCCGGCGGGTAATTACATGGCCAGGTAAGCCTCCGATGTTAGTTCGCAATAGAACCGAGCTTTCGTCCGCTGTCGTAGCCGCTCCCTTTATCGTCGGAGTCGCGCGTTCAGGGACCACTTTGCTGCGTATAATGCTCGATGCGCATCCCCAACTCGCGATTCCTCCAGAGACGCATTTTATTCCAGAGGCCGCGGCGGCTGCTCGCGGTTCGGCAGAGAATTCCCGGAAAGAATTTATCGATTGCGTTCTGGGGAGCCGCTTCTGGGACGACTTCCAGCTCGACGCTGAGACGCTGCGGCGGCAAGTACAGCTGCTCGATCCTTTCCATGTCGGAGCGGCATTGCGCGTCTTCTATCAGTTATATGCCGAGCGCTTCGGCAAACGCCGTTGGGGTGATAAGACGCCAACTTATCTTACTCAAATGCGTCTCATCGCGGAGCTGCTCCCGGAAGCCTGTTTCATTCATGTGATCCGTGACGGCCGTGATGTCCTGCTCTCCGTGAAAGGCCTCTGGTTCGGTCCTGCTTCTGTCTCTGAGAGCGCCGGGACGTGGGTGAACCGGATCCAGTCGGCGCGCGCGGAAGCCGTTGACCTCCCAAATTACATGGAGATCAGGTACGAAGATCTTGTGCTCGATTCGGAAAAGATGCTGCGGGCGATCTGCGCGTTCCTCGATCTACCCTGGGAGCCTCGGATACTGGATTATCATCGCGGCGCAGAGGAACGTCTGGCTGAGATTGCGCGCGACGTACAAAAAGGGGGCAAGCTGGTCGCCACAGCCAAACAGCGTACGAGCATTCACGCGTTGACATCGAAACAGCCGGACGCGACCCGGATCGGACGCTGGAAAGAGGAGATGTCGGCCGCCGATCGGAAAGAGTTCGAAAGGATAGCCCAGCCGCTGCTTGCTGAACTTGGCTATATCGACTGAATCGGCGCTAAAGCTGTACTTCGAAACCAAACTGCCGAACTGCTGCGACATCCGCCGCATCGAACGAACTGCAGTCATTCTGCAGATAGCGCCCGGACGAAGTTTGTTTTTCCGGGAGCGCGCACAGACTGGAAAATTCCTCGGCCGAAATTTTCGCCCCGACAAATGTGAGCAATCGTTCGATCTCACTGGAGGGCGAATGGCAGAGTTGATCAAAATTCACCATCAAAAACCGGTCCGGCCCAACCTGCCTGGCCAGGTCGAGCGCGCGTTGATTGGCGTGGACCCAGTATTTCAGCGACTTCGCCGGCACTTCCATCCTCGATCGCGGCAGGTCCATGCCGAAAAGATAGGACCAGTTATAAAGTTGGACCTGATTGCGGCTGAACGCCAGATCCAGCCCGTGACGGATGACATGGATGTATTTCACCGCGGGAAATTGTTTGAACAGATAGGGCAAATAAATGTGCGAATTGGGTTCTTTCCACCCCCACCCGCGATAACTTTCCGGCAACGGCGTCTTCGCCGCGCGCATCATGTTGCGTGCCCGGATAAATGGCCAAAGGCCCCGAGTCGATTTGTTAGCGGCGCGAAAATTCAAACTCGCGTCGGCAATCGCCGATGCCAAAAGCGAAAATTCCTCCGCCTTCAAGGCGCCGCCACCGAGCATTGTTTTGGTCAAAAGTCGCAGACCGGTGAAAATGCGCTCCTCACTCCCGTTAGTCACTTTCCGGAACCATTGCGGTCGCCTGAATAACAATGTGAACCAGAGATTGTCGTGCTCCACGTTCAAATCTGAGCCGAGGAAGATGCCGGCCTGAGCGAAGATCTTCGCCACCAGGCGCGTGCCGCTGCCCCCCACTCCGCCGGTGACAACCGGAGCGGCAGGATTTGATCTAAACGGATTGTCGTTCAAAGCGGAATCGGATACGTTGCGAACAATGACCTCAGGAGTCTGAAGATCATTTGATGAAGTTTCAAATTCCAATCATTAGCGCGCTCCTGGGCGTGGTCATTCTATTTTTCGGACGCAAATTATTCTGGCTTTGCGTCGCGGCGGTCGGCTTCGCGGCGGGTGTCGAAATCGCCCCTCATTTGGTTCATGAGCCGTCACCGATACTCTTGTTAACGTTTGCGCTCGTCCTGGGATTTCTGGGCGCGCTCCTGGCGTTGTTCCTGCAAAAGATGGCCATCGCCGTCGCCGGCTTTCTTATCGGCGGAAAATTGGGCATGACCATCGCGGCCGCGTTCTTTGCCTCATATATGCAATATTCCTGGTTAATCTTCCTGATCGGCGGAATTTTGGGAGCGATCCTGTTATTGGCGTTATTTGATTGGGCATTGATCTTTCTCTCCTCGGTTACGGGAGCGTATCTGATTGAAAGTGCTTTCTCCCTCCCTCCTACCGGGACGTCTATCCTGTTCGTAGTCCTCGTGGTAATCGGAGTGCTGGTTCAGGCGGGGTCGCTCCGACGGAGTCGAGCGCTCGTGGCGGATTGACCAAACGGTCCAGAAGCGATCTCATAAATGGCTCTCCGCTTGCAGGGCATTCTGTGTATCTGTTTAGCGCCGACGGCGCGATATTAATACTAGCCTGGGGCATCGCCCCAGGATTTTCAGCAAAAATTCACTAGCGCTGAAAGCGCGATTCACCTCCGCGTCTTTTTCGGCGATTATTCCGCAATGCCGCAATCGCTTAGTAAGGTCATCATTCACATTATCTTTAGCACCAAAGATCGCGAAGCATCGCTGGATCGCCACATTCGGCCGCGCATGCACGCCTACGTTGCGACGGTCTGCCGCGACTTGAATGCAGAAGCGTTGCGCGTCGGCGGTGTTGTTGATCACGTCCACATTGTCACGACTCTTCCTCGAACTCTGTCCCAAGCTGCAATGGTCGAAACGGTCAAGAAGACTTCATCGAAATGGATCAAGGGGTTGGACTCGAAATATCGGCAGTTTTACTGGCAACGTGGTTATGGCGCGTTCTCAGTAAGCCCAAGTCAGCTTAATGCCGTTCTCGAATACGTGGAGAGTCAGGAAAAGCACCATCGCGCCCATAGTTTTCAAGAAGAGTATCGCGAGTTTTTGCACAAATACGGCGTTGAGTTTGATGAACGCTATGTGTGGGACTGAAGCGGACGCCTCTTTGATTCGCGCCTTCAGCGCTCGCTGGGGGTTGGGCAATTTCTCCCTGGGGCGTTGCCCCAGGCTTGCATGAACCAGCGCCCTTGGCGCTAAACAGATATGTCTGTGAAACGCCATCTCCACAGGCGTCTGACACAGACGCCCTACAGCTTTTTTAATGCAATCTGCAGTCGTTAGCGGGATAATGAGTGTGTGAAATCGCAATCCACAGCTCTGCGTGTCGCGGCAGTCCTTTTCACTTTGGTTTGTTTGGCTCACATTTTTCGTATCCTGACGTGGGCCGAGGTCCATTTTGCCGGCCATACTGTTCCGATGTGGTTTAGTTTCGTGTCGGCCATCGCTACCGCGGGACTGGCTTTTTGGATGTGGAGTACGGCCACGCGCAGCGGCGGATCATGAGCAAATCAACCGTCGCTTTTTTTCTAACACTTCTGTTGATCGTTGTGCTCATTGCGCGACACAACACGCGCTCGAAATCTGAAACCCCGCGACCGGTGGCGGAGAATCGGCCAGTCTCGCCGCTCATCCCCGCTCCAGTATCCTCCCCTGGTGCTGCTTCCCCGACTGTTGCGGTGAGCACTCCGGCTCAGCCAGCCAAAGAGGTCGATTTCGCGAAAATAGCCGACCAGGTTCACCCCGCCGTAGTCTTGATCTCCGTCTTCGAGCCTTCCGGTAAACTTCTAAAAACCGGGACGGGCTTTTTTGTTTCCGATGACGGCAAAATCGTCACCAGTCGATCAGTGATGGAGGGAGGCGCTCATGCGGTGGCCACGTTGAATAACGGACACATTGCCAACATTAACGGGATCGTGGCCGACAGCGACACACTCGATCTCGTCGTTTTGAAATCGGAAGCAAAAGAGCGCATTCCATACGTTTCCCCACAGAAAGCAACAGATGCGGATGAAGGGAGAAAAATCGGCGTCATTGGCAGTCCATTCTCGAAAGTGAAGCCGGCATATTACGAGCGAGCCATTTCCAAACGCCGAGCCGATCCAAGTGGAGATCTGCTCGAGCTCTCGATGGCGCTGCCACCCCATGCTATTGGTTCGCCGGTGGTGAATGAACGGGGCGAAGTGATCGGAGTAGTCACACGGGGGCCGGGCAATTTACCGATGGCGGTGCATATGTCCGCTGCAATCCAAACAATCGTCGCGCAGGTGAACCCCGAGGGAAAAGGCAAATGGTTCGTCAGCGGAGCTACGGCAGAATCCCTGGCTTCTCCCGCGGAAGGGCCGCCAAAGGTTCCGCTTGCCGGAAAGCCCGGCCCGATAAAATCGCGCCTACTTTACAGCCCGACTCCGGATTACCCGAGTGCGGCACGAAGCAGTGGCAACATGGTTAAAGGAAACGGTCGTTTTCGGGTCACTTTTGGCACAAACGGCGAAGTGAGAAGTGTCAGCATCGCGCAGTCCACGCGTAATGGAGTTCTGGATCAGGCGGCGGTTGAGGCTCTGCGTCGGTGGAAGGCGGTGCCCGGGCAGGAATGGACGCTGAGCGTCCCGATTACGTTTCGGCCTTAGCCGCTGAGCATTTTCGATCTCAGTGTCGAAAGTGACGAACGCCGGTGAAAACCATGGCCATGTCGTGCTCATCTGCCGCCGCGATCACTTCGCCATCACGAACCGAGCCGCCGGGCTGAATTGCGCACGTAGCTCCCGCGTCAGCGGCAGCGATTAATCCGTCGGCAAACGGGAAGAACGCGTCACTTGCCACAGCACTTCCTCGAAGCGAAAGACCTGCTTCAGCTGCCTTCCAAATTGCGATGCGCGAAGCGTCGACCCGGGACATTTGTCCCGCTCCGATTCCAAGGGTGCGGTCAGCCGCGGCATAAACGATCGCATTCGACTTCACATGCTTAACCACCCGCCAGCCAAAGAGCATCGCCTTCAACTCGGCCTCGGTCGGTTTCCTTTTCGTAACGACATTTTCCACCACCTCGCTGGCTGCATCGCGGTCCTGGACCAGTAGTCCACCGGCCACAGAGCGAATATCATTTGCAGGGAACGCGTCGCCCGGCGCGGTCAGCGCGCGGATCAAGCGAAGGTTTTTTTTCTTTTGCAAAACGGCGCGCGCTTCCGAATCGAAATCAGGAGCGATAATGACTTCGGAAAAAATTTCGCTGATCGCACGAGCGAGAGATTCGTTGACCGACCGGTTGCAAATGATGACGCCGCCGAACGGTGCCTGCTTGTCCGTCGCGAACGCCTTGTCCCAAGCAGCGGTGAGATCCGCGTCCGAGCCGACGCCACATGGATTGCTGTGTTTCAGGATGGCTACGGTTGGCTCGGCAAATTCGCCGATCAAGCCGGTCGCGGCGCTGATATCGAGGATGTTGTTAAAAGAAAGCTCTCGTCCGTGAAGTTTTTCGAAATGTTTATCGAAATCACCGAACAACGCGGCGGTTTGATGGGGATTTTCGCCATAACGCAAACGCATCACAAGAGGCAACGAAACCGAGAATGATGCATCGGTTGTTTGTTCCTTGTTCAAAAAATTACCGATCGCGCGGTCGTAGGTGGAGGTTTTGATGAACGCCTTGATCGCGAGGTGCTCGCGCAATTTCAACGTCGTTTCCCCCTCGTTGTCGCGCAGATTCTCCAAGACAACTTCGTAATCGGCCGGGTCAACAATCACCGTGACGGACTGATAATTTTTTGCCGCACTGCGGATCATCGATGGCCCCCCGATATCGATATTCTCAATCGCTTCGGCCAGCGTCACGTTGGGCTTTGCGATGGTCTCTTCGAATGGGTAAAGATTGACTACGACCAGATCAATCGGTTCGAAGCCGCATTCTTTTGCCTGCGCCACATGCTTGGGATTATCACGCTTGTAGAGGAGACCGCCATGAACACGGGGATGCAGAGTCTTGACCCGGCCGTCCAGGACCTCCGGAAAAGAGGTAAAACTCGAGATATCGCGCACCGGGATTTTCTGTTTGCGCAGAAGCTCGGCCGTACCGCCGGTTGAAATGATATCCACGCCCTGGCGCTCGAGTGCGCGGGCAAACGCGGCAATCCCCTTCTTGTCAGAAACGGAAATGAGGGCGCGGGTGATTTTCATCAAGGGGCCGTAATTCGAGATTCGTGAAACGTTACATCGGGCTACGAATCACGTTTCACGAGTTACGAATCACGAGTGATCGATCGCCTCAGCGATCCAGGATCACATTCTTCGCCGCGGGATAGAGCACCGGGCAACAGCCAATCGTCTCGCAGAACGCCTTGCTGAAATGGCTCAGACTGGAATATCCCACTTCGGTCGCGGCTTCGGTGACATTATAGCGCCCGCTGCGCAACAACTCAGCGGCGCGTTCCATCCGGATGTTGCGCAAGTATTGCGGAATGGTCAGCCCGACTTCGCGTGAAAAAATACGGCTAAGGTGGAACGGGCTGCAGCCGACTTCCTGACCGAGCATTTCCAGGCTTGGCGGATTAGCGAGATCGCGTCTGAGCAATTCCTTCGTTCGCTCAACGCGCTCATGCGCAACACGCTTTTGACGCATGCAAAAGAACTCCGGATCCTTGGGCGCGAAAAGAAAGTGCGCCATCAATTCGAGCGCTTTGCTTTGATACCAGAGAACCTGTGCCGCCTTGGCCACAGGCGGTTCGGACAAGCTTGCCACGACCGTGCGCTGTTGCATGGACATGGCGCGCGCCGGCGCGACAACGCTCTGTTGTTTATCGCCAAAAATCACCCGACGAATTTCCGGCTCCAAATCGGCTTCGTTTTGCACGAACTGTCTTTGCAGGTGCGCACGCGAGAACTCCAGAGTAACGAACTGATGATGATCGTGCGCGCGCCGGGATGCGCTCAATGGAACATCCGCCATGGCATAGTAACCGGAGCTTCCCGGCAGATAATCGCTTCGGTGGAGACCACGCCCTCCAACTTCTCCGCGACCTTCGAGGTTTAAACAAAACTCCAAACTGCGCGGATGGAAGCTGCGGCCCCAGTCGACCGATTGTTTGCTGCGAAAGTCATGCCACTGCACGCTCACGCCCAACCGGTCAAAATCTCCGTAGAGCTGCCTCCAACCTTGCGCCACCTCCCGCCAGGCCTTCGCTTCAATGGTAACAGACATGGAAACCAAACTTTACGAGTGCCGGGCACCCGAAAGCAAGTCGGGCTTCTTCTCCTCAAGGGCCGCCCGATCCCAGCCCGCCAGGGTCGAAGCAGCGTCGTAGGTGCTCTGGGCGAATTCGAGCAACAGGTCATCGGAAGCTGTTGCATCGCGGACCGCAGCATAAGGCAGAATGAATTCCTTAAGTTGAGGGTTATAAAAAGCGTCCTTTGGCAAAACCGTTGCCTCGGCGAAGCCCTCCGGTTGTGGATAGGCGTAGGAATAAAAAATTGGTTCGGGCATGGCTTCGTTACCCGGCCAAAAACCCAGGCTACTCACCTCCTGCGAATAGGCTTCACGCGTGATCGCATCAGGCAGATGCGGAATGCCTCCCGGATGTGTGGGAGCGGACCGTCCGGAAAAGCGCGTAACCGCCAGATCAAAACTGCCCCAGAAAAAGTGGACGGGACTGCATTTCCCGCAAAAACGAGACCGGAATTCTTTAAAGACGCGATCGGTTTGAGCCAGCGCACGCCAAAACCGATTGGCATATTCCGGATCATAGCTGCGATGGGTTTCATCCTTCTCGAAAGGAATCGGATCCGGCAATTCGTTTGGTGTGGTGTTGATCGACACCGGAAGGTCCAGCGCAGACAACGCCTTCATCACCGAGTCGTAGAACGTGGCGACCGATTGAGGTTGCAACTTCAAAGTCCGTAATGCGCCATCGCATTTCAGAATGCGCAGTTCGTGATCGATAAAATCAAAGCGAATTTCAAACGTGCGGACGCCGTGCGGAATGGGAGAAGTGGTCAGGCCGCGCGCAGTCAAATAAAGAGTGACGTGCCAGGAATGGTTCGTCCACGGAGCAAGAGCAAGGCGGATCTTGCCGACGACCTGTGTCCACATGTGCAGGGTAATGCAGGTATCCTTCCATTCGTTAAATACGAGCGGTGGCCAGTGATCGGCTTGATTCGCCATGGATTGAAGTATTGCGATTGTCGGAGAATTCGTTACGCGCGATTGATAAAGTCAACGAACGAGCGCCGGACGCGATCGAACATCCCGCGCGCTTCGTCCTGGGCGCGGCGAAAAGCATCCCGGACACGCGACCTGGCGTTACCAATAATGCCTCCCTCGTTCTCGCGTTCCGGTACGGTCTCGTCGGTTTGGACGTCTTCCATACTGGCACCGGCGAACATGCCTTCGGTGCGCGTGACGTTGCCGCGATTGGCTCCAATGTGAATGGTTCCGACCGGACGCGCTGATCGACCGAGCAAGGTCACGATCCACACCGGATCGCCCCGTTCATCATTGCGCAAGGTATAACTGACAGTGGCGAATCGCGCGTTTGATTTGTCCGCCGTATGGCTCGCCACCGTATAAGCTCCACTCGAATCCAGGTTCAAATGCGACATCTTGATCTTGGCGCCTTCGGTTGACCCGGCGACCGAGCGAACAGGCGTGCGCTCCGAGACGACCTGGCCGTTGGCGACTTCCACCTCCCGGACACCAGCGGCCGCATGCGGGTCTTCCAATAGAATTTTCCACGTCTCCGGCTGCGGATTCCCGTCCGTGCCGACAACGGAAATGACATGATTGACCGATGCGCGACCGAGATGGTTGCCGATCACACGCAGCGCCTCGTAGGCGGACGGATTTTCCTGCGCAATGGCCGGGGTCATGCCCAACAAAAGCGCGACAAGCGATTTCCACATGCGCAAAACTGAACAACTGCTTGCGCCGACTGTCCATCAGTTTTGCACAGTGTACTGGGCAAACCAGGAGCGGGGCGAATTTATGGCATCGGGACTTGAATGAAGCCCGGAGCTGTGTTCAGCGTTTCAGGGCGGCCGGATGAAAAAACAAAGAATCGAGTTTAGCAGCCACACCGGCAACCTGGTTTTGATGCGAGATCAGGTGCGCAAATTCCTTGATGGCTATCCGTTCTCGCAAAAGGAACGCATCCTGATGGTGCTGGGGGTGGACGAAGCCTGCACGAACATCATTCGTTATGCTTACGAATTGCGCGACGATCAGATCATTGTTTTGTCGATGGAAGGTTTGCGCGATCGGGTCCGCATGCGACTGCGCGATTATGGACGACAAGCGGCCAAGAATGAGATGAAGGGCCGCGCACATGACAGCGTCAAACCCGGGGGACTGGGGTTGCACCTTATGCGCGACGCCTTTGATCGGGTGGATTACGTGTTGAAGCGCCGAGGCACGGAATTAGTCCTGACGAAGAATCTGGAATACGAATCAAAGCGCGAATACAGAGAACACGGTTAGCGTTCCGGATATTTAGATGGGAAGCTGACAGCTCCCCGGCAAAATGAGCAAACCGAACATCGATGCAAAGATGAAACCGCCTCAAGCGGATCCTGCTTTCGAGGTCTCGCTCCGTCCGCCGATGTTCAGCGAGTTCACCGGCCAATTGAAGGTCCGCGAGCGTCTGGAATTGATGGTCGCCGCCGCAAAAAAACGCGGGGACGTACTCGAACACATCCTGCTCAGCGGTCCGCCTGGTCTGGGGAAAACAACGCTCGCTTACATCATCGCCAACGCCATGGGAGTGAATATCAAGAACACGAGCGGACCAGTGATCGAGAAAGCCGGGGAACTCGCCGGTCTGCTCACGAGCCTGGAGAAAGCCGATGTTCTTTTTATTGACGAGATCCATCGGCTGCAGCCGACGATTGAAGAATATCTTTACCCGGCCATGGAAGATTATCGTCTCGACATCATCATCGACCAGGGCCCCCAGGCGAGAAGTCTGCGCCTGAACCTGCCAAAATTCACTTTGGTTGGCGCCACGACCCGCGCCGGCATGTTGAGCGCGCCGCTTCGGTCCCGTTTCGGCATGAGCGCCCGACTCGATTACTATCACTCGGAGGAAATGCAGAAAATTATTGTTCGGAGCGCGCACCTGCTCGGGGTCGAGATAGATCAAGGCGGCGCGGCGGAAATTGCAACCCGGGCACGCGGAACTCCTCGAACGGCGAATAATCTCCTGCGTTGGGTCCGTGATTACGTTGAGGTAAAAGCGGATGGGAAAATTACGAGCGAACTGGCTGATCTTGCGTTGACCATGCTCGAGATCGACCGCGATGGATTCGATCAGTGGGATAAACGCATCATTGAAACATTGATTCACAAATTCAACGGCGGACCCGTCGGTCTGAGTTCTCTCGCTGTCGCCGTCGGCGAGGAAGCAGGCACGTTGGAAGAAGTGAATGAGCCGTTCCTGATTATGGAGGGGTATATCAAACGGACGCCACAAGGCCGTGTCGCGACCGCGAACGCGTATCGAAAACTCGGCTTGAAACCGCCGGCCGGGCCGCAGGCCGAGCTTTTGTAGGGTGTTTCTCCGAACCCCGAAAGCGTTCGGGGCTGAGACAGACGCCCTACAATTCTGCGATTAGCGTTGGGCGTTCGATGTTCGATGTTCGATGTTCGAATGTTTCGAATATTTCTGCGAAACGCCCTGGCTTCCAACAATTCTACGTTGGACGTTGAGCGTTGGACGTTCGACGTTTCTTCATGCCGCTGACTCGGGATCCGGATCTCTTCCCTCAATCGTCCAAGGTCCTGACCGTCGCAGAGCTCACCCGAAGCATCCGCGGCACGCTGGAAACAAAATTCGGCGCTGTTTGGGTGCAGGGCGAAATCTCGAACTACAAGCTGCATCCAAGCGGCCATCAATATTTCACGCTGAAAGATCAGCGCGCTCAAATCGCGTGCGTGATTTTCCGCAACACAATGGCGGTCCCTCGTCAGCCCATCGTGGATGGCACGCAGGTCCAGGTCTATGGCAATGTTTCGGTCTTCGAAGCGCGTGGCCAATACCAGCTGAGCGTGCAGATCCTGCAGCCGCGCGGCCTGGGGTTATTACAGGCAAAATTCGAGGCCCTAAAGCGGAAGCTCGAAGCGGAAGGCTTGTTTGCGCAGGAACGGAAACGCGCGCTTCCAAAATTCCCAAAGCGCATCGGGATTGTTACTTCACCAAGCGGCGCGGCCATTCGTGACATCCTGAATGTGTTGCAGCGGCGCGCCCCCTGGCTGCAAATCCTGATCAATCCGGTCCGCGTTCAGGGGACCGGCGCAGCCGCAGAAATTGCCGTGGCCATTCGCGAACTGGCCACCCCGAACCCGCTTTGGTCGCGGCTTGATCTCATCGTTGTCGCCCGTGGCGGTGGCAGTATCGAAGATCTTTGGGAATTTAACGAGGAAATCGTCGCCCGAACCATAGCCGACGTAGAGGTTCCGGTCGTTTCCGCGATCGGACACGAAATCGATTTCACGATCGCTGATTTCGTCGCCGACCTGCGTGCGCCCACACCGAGCGCAGCCGCAGAATTGATTGTCCCCGACATCATCGATCTGCAGCGGCGAATCGATGAATTGCGCAATTGCCTGCATAAATGTCTGCGCAATTTCATCGAACACGAAAAGACGCGTCTGCGATTTTTGTCGGAGCGGGCACTGGCGCGGGAACTTTTGAAACGGATGCGCGACGCGCAACAGCAGCTCGACTTATCCCGCGAAACATTGCGCCGTCATATTGCACACCGAATCGATCTATCCAAACGAGCGCTGATTCACATCGCGGCAACACTTCAATCGCGCAGTCCGGCGCGCGAGCTACTTCTGCGCCGGAACCGCTTCGTCGATATTCGCCGCCGTTTCTCCGATTTGCCGGCGCGTGTTCTGCAAAATGCGCGCCACCGTTTTCATGAAACCGAAGCCATTCTGCGTGTGCTCGGTCCGGACGCGACACTCCGCCGCGGTTATAGCATCACGACGGATGATAAAGGGAAGTTGATTCGTACGATTACGGCAGTTCGATCAAACATGAAAGTTCGAACTCGGCTCGCCGATGGCGAGTTTGAGTCGAACGTTCTGTAGCGGTGGTTGTGACAACCACCGAACTGCAAACAGGCGTTTGGCACAAACGCCTCTACAACAAAACTCGGAACAGGCGCGTTCGTGATCTTATGGCGCGCTGGCTGGAGGATCAGGATTCAGGACGGGATTCTGCGCAGAACCCACCGTAAAGTTTGGATCGCCGGAATCCGTAAACAGGTTCACCTTTGCTCCGGCAGTTGAAGTGCGCTGCACCGTCATCGTCTTCGCGTCCGTTTTCATGATCTGACCGCTCGAATCGCAAAACACCACCACTGCTTTTTTTCCGGACCATACACCACCGCGTTGCGATTTGTTTGCCGCGTATGTGCCGACAGTCGAGCTGAAGCCGTCCGCGACCAGAGGATAGGTTGGCGGGGACGTATCGGTAAGGCCGGCCACGTAGGCGAAACTATTTTCGCCAGCTTTGAGCGTGTCGGTTCTCCCACCCGCCCCAGCGGCGTCGAGCTTGTTATCCGGATTTCCGGGAGTATAGACCGAGCCTGAAATGACAAAGATCTGCTCGCTCTGCAAATAGTTCGGGAAAAGCCACCAGAAAGCGTCATTGGAGTTCGCAGCCAGCGGAGTCGCCGGCGCAGCATCATAATCGGCCGCAGGCGCTTTGGATGGATATGAGCCATTGTTGTCGATGGCGAATTGCCGCAGCGCCAGTGCGACCTGTTTCGCATTCGATAAATCCTTGGTTTGATCGCCGCGTTCTTTCACCCCGTTGTAGGCAGGCAGGGCGATGCTCGCCAAAACAGCGATAATGGTAATGACAATCAGCAGTTCGATCAGGGTAAAGGCGTGAGTGTTTTTAGTGGTCATGGAGCGCAGATGAAGGGTAGAAAAAGTCGCGGGAAACGCAGCAATGGTCAAGCAGTAAGAAGTTCCGGATCGATTCGGGCGCGGCGTGAGCGACCCGGGGAGTGAAAGCTCCCGCAGCAAGTCTCGGCGTGACAGGCCGCACGGCTTATTTATTTCTCCAGCCTGAAGGCAACGGTCGAAAGCGGCGGCAATTGAATCAGGATGGAATGTTGGCGGCCCATCCATGACACATCTTCACTCCGGCTGCCGCCATAATTACCGACATTGCTTCCTCCATACGTCTCCGCGTCGGTATTGATGATCTCGCGGTAAAAGCCGGTCTGCGGCACCCCGAGCCGATAGTCGTGCCGCACCAGCGGTGTGGCGTTGACCACGAATACGACAAGGTCGCCCTCACGAGATCGGCGTAGAAAGGAGACCACACTGTTATCGGCGTCATGGAAATCGATCCACTCAAATCCTTCGTGGCTGTCGTCCTGCTGCCAGAGCGCGGGCTCATTTTTGTAAGTGTAATTGAGATGCTGAACTAACCGGCGCAATCCGTCATGCCGGGGTTCCTCCAACAAATGCCAGTCGAGACTTTGATCGTGATTCCATTCATGCCACTGACCGAACTCGCCTCCCATGAAGAGCAGTTTCTTGCCGGGATGGCCGTACATCCACGCGTAAAACATCCGCAGATTGGCGAATTTCTGCCATTCGTCGCCCGGCATTTTGCAAATCAACGAACGCTTCCCATGAACCACTTCATCGTGGCTGAGCACGAGGACGAAGTGTTCCTGAAACGCGTAGAGCAACGAGAAGGTGATGTTTCCGTGATGAAACCGCCGATAAATCGGATCGAGGCTCATGTATTGCAGAAAATCGTGCATCCATCCCATGTTCCATTTGAAGCCGAAGCCGAGGCCCCCGAGATATGTCGGGCGCGACACACCGGGCCACGCGGTTGACTCCTCCGCGATCGTCATGATCCCCGGGAACTTCTCGTAGCAAACTTCGTTGAAGCGCTTGAGAAAATAGATCGCGTCAAGGTTCTCGCGCCCGCCATAAACGTTTGGAATCCACTGCCCTTCCTTGCGCGAATAATCGAGGTAAAGCATCGAGGCGACTGCGTCCACGCGCAGCCCGTCGATATGGTACTTGTCGAGCCAGAAAAGCGCATTGCCGATCAGAAAATTGCGGACCTCGTTACGGCCGAAATTAAAAATGAGCGTTCCCCAATCCTGGTGTTCGCCCTGGCGCGGATCCATGTGCTCGTAAAGATCGGTGCCGTCGAATTCGGCAAGAGCATAGGCATCCTTGGGGAAATGGGCCGGAACCCAATCCATGATGACCCCGATTCCGGCCTGGTGACATTTGTCGACGAAATGGCGGAATTCGTCGGGTGTGCCGAAGCGGCTCGTCGGCGCATAGTAATTCGTCACCTGATAACCCCAGGAACCTTCGAAAGGATGCTCCGCGATCGGCATCAATTCGATGTGGGTGTAGCCCATCTCCAGCACGTAGGGCAAAAGCGTCTCGGCCAATTCGAGATAACTCAAAGACCGGTTTCCCTCATCGGCCCGCCGGCGCCAGGAACCAAGATGGACTTCGTATACGCTGATTGCGCTCTGTGGCCAGTTGCGCTTGGACCGCGACTGCATCCACTCATCGTCGCTCCAGCGGTAACGCTCGAGATTGTAAACGAGAGAAGAAGTCGATGTGCCGTGCTGATTAAAAAACGCGAAAGGATCGCTCTTCAAGAGAAGCGCGCCGGCCGGTGTCCGGATCTCGAACTTGTAGTGTGTGTTTTCGACGACACCTGGCAGGAACAACTCCCACACTCCGCTGCCGATGAGTTTGCGCATGGGATTCACCCGGCCGTCCCACTTGTTGAAGTCCCCGACCACGCTGACACGTTGCGCGTTCGGCGCCCAAACCGAGAAATAAACGCCGCGTTCACCGCCGACGTCGCGGAAATGCGCGCCAAATTTTTCGTAAATTTGCCAATGCTGCCCTTCGGCGAAGAGATGCAGGTCCACTTCCCCCATGATCGGTCCGTAGGCGTAGGGATCGCCGATTTCGCGTTCGTTGCCGTCCCAATCTGTCAGGCGCAGGCGGTATTTCAGGTCCCGCGTCGCTCCCGGAATTATGGCGCAGAAAAAGCCGTCACGATGAATCTTCTCCGCTTCGATAGTGCCGTTCTCCGATTGCTGCGGCAGGACGATCTCGACTTTCTGAGCGTCCGGCCGAAACACGCGAACGGCGATACCATCACCGAGCCGATGTGGTCCCAGGACGCGAAAAGGATCGGCATGCGTCGCGGACAAAAAACTGTTCAATTCGTCCGGCGGTAGTCCGGTAATCTCAAAAGGTTTGGTTGCCACTCTTCACCTTTCTACGGCAATCTGGCCATGTCGACAAATGCACTTCCTTTTTGCGTGCATTCCCACGCTCGCCTACTCTTGGACGTGATGGATACGAGTGTGCGCGACGCGGTCGCCGAACTGCTGCAGACCTATAGCGAAACCGGCGGCATCAATTATCTCGATGCTGCGGCGATTTTGCCTTCCCGGGAGGCGATCGAGGCCGCCTGCGAAGATTTGATGAGCCTGATGTTTCCCGGATTTCGCGGGGAACCGCTGGTCGATTCGGGAGATTTGCCGGACGTGACCCGCAGTCGCATGCGTCAGCTCCATAACCGGTTGAAACCGGAGATATGCAAAAGCTTCGGAGATTTTCCGCCAAGCGAGGAAGCCGAAGCAAAAGCAGAGGAACTGCTCGATTTTTTCATATCCGAGCTGCCAAAGCTGCGCAAGATGATCTGGACGGATATCGACGCCGCCTACGAGGGCGACCCGGCGGCGAAAAGTTACGAGGAAATCATCCTCGCCTACCCGGCACTCGAGGCCATCGGAATCCAGCGCATGGCACACGTATTATATCTGAAAAACCTGCCGCTGATTCCGCGCATCATGACCGAATGGGCGCACAGCCGCACCGGCATCGATATTCATCCCGGTGCAAAGATCGGATCACATTTCTTTATCGACCACGGGACGGGCGCGGTGGTCGGCGAAACCTGCGAAATTGGTTCGCGGGTCAAGTTGTATCACGCCGTTACGCTCGGGGCGCGCAGCTTCCAAAAGGACGAACACGGGAAAATCAAAAAAGGCGGCAAACGCCATCCGACGGTGGAGGACGACGTCACCATTTACCCCAATTCGACCGTACTCGGCGGCTCGACCGTGATCGGCGCCAGATCCACCATCGGCGGCAACGTCTTTCTCGTGCAGAGCGTTCCTCCGGACTCGTTAGTTTATTACGAGGAGAAACAACTGCGCATCGTGCCGAAGCGGGATCGAAAAATATCGACGGTCACGGATGAATTCTGCGATTAATTATTGCTCGCAATGAACCTCTCCCGAGCGGTATGGAAACAGGAATCGGGCGGATGATTTATCTCGATTATAACGCCACCACTCCGCTGTGTGATGAAGCGCGCACGGCGATGCTGCCCTATTTCGACCGTCATTTTGGCAATCCTTCAAGCATTCATGCCGCCGGACGTGAAGCGCGCGCGGCCATTGATGAGGCTCGAGACAAGCTCGCTGCGCTGACCGGGACCAGGCCGCACGAACTGATCTTTACCAGCGGCGGAACGGAGTCCTGCAATATCGCGGTGCTTGGACTGGCCCGGCAGCGGTCGGCCCGCGGAGGACATGTGATTTCGAGCAAGATCGAACATCACGCTGTGCTGCACGCGGTGGAGCATTTGCAGAAACACGAAGGTTTCGAAGTGACGTGGCTGAACCCTTCGCAAGAGGGACTTCTTGATTTGAATCAGCTGGCCGAATCTTTTCGCCCGGAAACACGGGTCGTCTCGATCATGGCCGGAAATAATGAAACGGGAGTGATTCAGCCGATCGCCGAGATTTCCAAACTCTGTCGCGAACGCGGCGTTTTGCTGCACAGCGACATGGTGCAATCATTCGGCAAGATTGATCTCGATGTCTCGTTAGTCGATGCGGCCAGCTTCGCCGCCCATAAATTCTACGGACCTAAGGGCGCTGGTTTCCTTTATGTGCGCAGCGGCTTGTCGATTCAGCCGATCACGTTTGGCGGAGCCCATGAAAATGGGCGTCGCCCCGGGACAGAAAACGTAGCGGCGATCGCGGGGATGGCAGCAGCGGCGGCGCTCGTAACGCGAACCCGGGAAGAAGAACACAATCGGCAATCGCGTTTGCGGGACACGCTGGCTGAGCTGCTTGTGGCCAGGGTTCCGACCGCGAAACAAAACGGCGAAGGCGCGCCCCGACTCGCTAATACTCTGAATATGAGCTTTCTCGGTCTGGATTCCGAGATGCTTCTCATCGCGCTCGACCTGCAGGGAATCTGCGCTTCAAGCGGATCGGCATGCATGGTCGGCTCCGTCATGGCATCGCATGTTCTACTCGCCATGGGACTTCCAGTTGAACGTGCCCGCGCCGCCGTCCGATTTTCCCTGGGCAAACAGACAACCGTTGAGGAGATTGAGAAAACGGGTGAAGTCATGGAGCAGATCGTCGACCGGCTGATAAAGCGGAAAAGCGGCGCGTATGCAGTTGCTTAAGCAGCTCGAGATCGATTTCGAACATTGTAGCCGCACCGCTGGGTTGGGCCGTCTCACGGCGGAAATTGTAGGGGAAGGCGTTGCCTTCCCGGAGGAAGCTAACAGCTTCCCCTACAGAGCACACGGCGGCAGAGCGCCGTGGCTACAACCTCCCGGGCGGGATGCCGCCTTGGAGCGATCCGCGCGCGACCTTCTGCGAGCCGCCGGCGCCGGACGCATCGCGGCCGAAGTTTGGGTGGAATGGAGCTCGCGAATGCGCAGCTGTGCGGGCCGGGCTGATTATGGCAAGAAACTGATCTCCTTAAATTTGCGGCTTCGCGAACACGGCGCCGACGAGATCGATCGCACGTTTCGCCACGAACTCGCACATCTGCTCGCTCAATTCCGCGCGGGGCGGCGCCGCATCTCGCCACACGGAAAAGAATGGCGGAAGGCATGCCACGAACTCGGTATCGGCGATGAAGAACGCTGTCACAACCTGCCCTTCCCGATGGCCGCGCGAATTCGGCGTTTCCTTTACAAATGCCCAAATTGCAGACGCGATTTTCCACGCGTGCGGCGAATCCGGCGCGCGATCGCCTGTCTGGCCTGCTGCCGCGCCCATAATCGGGGAAGGTTTGATTCCCAATTTAGATTGCGGCTCGTGAACTGTAGCGGCGGTCTATGACCGCCGACTCTGCAAGGAGCGGCGGCTTCCCAGCCGCCGACCTAAATAAACGGCGGTCTGAAGACCGCCGCTCCTTGATAATTTCGGCGGTCATAGACCGCCGCTACAACTCCTGATCGCCCTTCGTATTCTCCTGACCACGCAATTTCGCCTGGATAAAGGCACCGATGTCACCATCCATGACGGCCTGAACATTACTGGTTTCAACCCCGGTGCGGTGATCTTTCACCATTTGGTAAGGCTGAAAAACATAGGATCGAATCTGGCTGCCCCAGGCGATATCGCCTTTTTCCCCGTATTGCCGGTCGATTTCAGCACGCTTTTTGTCCTGCTCAATCTCGTAAAGTTTGGCCTTTAACATTTTCATCCCCAGTTCACGGTTTCGGCCCTGGCTCCGTTCGGCCTGACAGGCAACGACGATTCCGCTGGGCTTGTGCACGATGCGAACGGCCGTTTCCACCTTGTTCACGTTTTGCCCGCCCTTGCCGCCACTGCGAAATGTGTCGATCTCCAAATCAGCGGGATTGATTTCGATCGGGGCCGAATCGGCGATTTCCGGAACAACATCGACACTGGCGAATGAGGTATGCCGCCGCTTGTTTGCGTCGAACGGCGAAATGCGCACCAACCGGTGCACCCCTCGTTCCGCCTGAAGATGGCCGTAGGCATATTCACCGCTAACCAGCAACGTGACCGATTTAACACCAACTTCTTCGCCCTGCTGAATATCGACCGTCTGCGACTTGTAACCTTCACGCTCGATCCAGCGCTGATACATGCGCAACAACATGTCGGCCCAATCACATGATTCGGTGCCGCCGGCGCCGGAATGGATCGTGATAAACGCATTCGATCGATCGTTTTCTCCGGAAAGAAACTGCCGCAGCTCGAATTCTTCGAGTTTGTGGACAAGGCGCTGGCGCTCGGAGGCCACTTCCTGCCCTGCCTGATTACGCGCCGACTCATCCGTCTCTTCCGCGGCTAATTCCTGCAAGGCGTCGAAATCTTCGATCTCGCGCTCCAATTCCCGGAATGGAGTGACCAGAGATCGCAGACGCGAAACTTCCTCTACGTCAGCCTGGGCGCGTTCCCGATTATTCCAGAAATCGGCGGCGCTCATCCGCACTTCGAGCGCGGCTAACTGTTCCTGCAGCCTGGCAACGTCAAAGAAACCTCCGCAGCGCGCTCAGGCGGGACTTCAGATCTTCAGCATCGACGGTGGCAAGCTCGTTAGCCATGCGGAAAAAGATAACGAAATCGCGTCGCGACGCAAAAAACTGCCGGAACAGTGCGTGAATCGTGATTCCCTAATCGTGAAGCGCATTATAGCTGTGTTTGGGCCAGGCACCGATCTGCAAATAGGCGGTTGGCACAACCGCCTCTACATCTGGATACTAGGGACTTTAGCGTTTGCTCGCATCAGGGACCTTTTGCTTTCCGCTGCGGGCCGGTTCCAAACGAAAGACCGTTTCGCCGTCCTTCATAACGTCGAGGCGATCGCGCGCAATTGTCTCAAGGTAGGTGACATCGGTCTTGAGCAGATTCACCTCGCGCGTCTGGCGAGCCAGCAGTTCCTTTTGATCGCCCGCCTGCGCCAGCAGATTGTCGATCTCGGCGCCGCTTCGCTTCAGTTTTTTGTACGGCGGGACAAACAAGCTGATGATGACCAGCCAGATGGCAATGACGAGCAGAACACGAAGGATCTGATTTAACCGCTGCCAGAGTGTGGCTTCGCGGCGTGCGCGAAAGTCGGCGAACGTCTGCTCCACTTAGCGCAGCTTACCGCCGTACTCTGCATTGTCACCAAGTTCTTCCGCGATTCGAAGAAGCTGATTGTACTTGGCCACCCGATCGCTCCGACAGAGAGAACCGGTCTTGATCTGGCCGGCGTTGGTCGCGACCGCGATATCCGCGATGGTCGTATCCTCGGTTTCACCGGATCGATGACTAATGATGGCCGTGTAATTATTTTTCTTTGCGAGGTCGATCGCGGCCAGGGTTTCGGTCAGGGTCCCGATCTGATTCACCTTTACCAGAATCGAATTCGCCACGTGTTCCGCGATGCCCTTGCGCAAAAATTCGACATTGGTCACAAAAATGTCGTCACCGACCAGCTGAATCTTGTCACCCATGCGGGCGGTCAGCTTTTTCCAGCCGTCCCAATCGTTCTCGGCGCAACCATCCTCGATCGAGATAATGGGAAATCGCGCACAAAGATCGACGTAATAGTCGATTAATTCCGCCGCTGTTCGCTTCGAGCCATCCGATTTTTTGAAAACGTAGAGGTTCTCCTTGCGATCAAAGAACTCAGAGGAAGCGACATCCAGGGCGATGAAGATTTGTTTGCCTAACGAGTATCCGGCCTTTTCCACCGCCATCGCAATCGATTCGAGTGCGTCGTCGGCCGACTTCAACTGCGGCGCGAAGCCACCTTCATCACCGACATTCGTGGAAAGGCCTCGATCTTTAAGGACCGATTTCAAGGCGTGAAACACTTCCGCGCCGTAACGCACCGCTTCCGCAAACGTGGGCGCACCGCTTGGCATGATCATGAACTCTTGAAAATCGATCGGAGCATCCGAATGCGCGCCGGCGTTCAGGATGTTCATCATCGGAACCGGCAGCCTTCTGGCCTCAGCGCCTCCGAGATAACGATAAAGCGACATATTCGCCGCGGCCGCAGCCGCATGCGCCACGGCCAGGGAAACGCCCAGTAAGGCATTTGCTCCGAGGTTGCTCTTGTTCCGGGTGCCATCGAGCTCGATCAACTTTTTGTCGATCCCAGCCTGGTCCCGCGCGTTCAGGCCTTTGATCGCTGAGGCAATCGCGCCGTTCACATTGCCGGCCGCCGTGAGTACGCCTTTCCCACCATACCTCGCTTTGTCGCCATCGCGCAGCTCCCACGCCTCATGTTCGCCCGTACTCGCTCCACTCGGGACCGCTGCTCGCCCCAGCGCGCCGCCTTCCAGATGCACGTCCACTTCGATTGTAGGATTGCCGCGCGAGTCGAGTATCTCGCGCGCCCGAATGCTTAGGATTGATGTACTTGCCATGGTTTTTCGTCCGAAGGATTCGGCTGGCGTATGATGCCAGCGTCCCGGCTCACTTCAAACTCATTCGCTCCTTAAGCTGCACGCGAAGGCGCCGGCAAATCGTCCGGGACGAACATCCCGGAGGAAGCGGCCGGACCGGCTCCCCGCAACAGCACGAGACAAACAGAATTATGTCGACAACGTTATTATAACCGTTTCAAAACTCATATCTGTTCGGTACTATTATAATGTCAGATGCGACTCGCCCGAGTACAATCAGCTCTCAATATGCAGTCGTGGCCCGAACATGTACTGAACCTGGTCCACTCAGGCGCGCTGGTGACGAGCTTCCTCGGCGCAGCCCTTATCCTTATATCGATAGGATTCATTTACTTTAGCGGGTCCGAGCTCAACAACAGAGCCGGCGACAAGAATCTCTCCCCGGCTCAGCGGCAGGCGCGCACCTCCCGCATGGCGAAGCTTGAGAATGAACTCGCCGCCGCCCGCAAGTCGGAAAAGGAAAAGGCGACGCGGCTTACGGAAATGAAGGCCGAGCTGGCCGCGGCGCAAAAATCGGAAAAAGAGAAAACCTCGCGCCTTTCAAAAACGGAGGCCGATCTGGCCAAGGTTCGGGGCTCGGAAGAAGCGAAAACGTTACATCTGACCCAACTCGAGGCCGACCTGGCCGCATCACAGAAATCTGACAAAACGAAAACCGAGCGGCTTTCCAAGATCGAGGCCGAGCTCGCGAGCGTTCGGGCCTCCGAGGAGGCCAAGACATCACGCCTGGCCCGGGTCGAAACTGAACTCGCCGCGACAAAAGAATCTCACGACGAAAAGATAACGCGGCTTACGCAAGCGGAGAGCGACTTCACGAAGATTCGCGATTCGGAGGAAGTAAAAACTTTGCAACTGACCCAGGCCGAAGCCGACCTGGCCGCGGCGCAAAAATCCGATAAGGAAAAAGCGTCCCGACTCGCGCAGGTGGAGGCGGACCTTGCGAATGTTCGCCAATCCGAAGAAGCAAAAACATTACGAGTAGCGCAGTTAGAGGCGGAACTTCTGCTCGCGCGACGGGCAGGGGAAGAATCTGCGTCCCACCTGGCCCAGGCGGAAGCGGCGCTTGCCGACGCGCGGCGCACCGCGGACGACGCGAAGACCGTGGCCAAACAACTTGAAGAAAAGCACCACGCTCGAAACATCGCAGCCGATCAGAAGCAAAAGTTTCTCGGCGCGGTGCGAGATCACCCCAAAGGCAAGGTCATCGTCTCGTCCATATTTTTTAACAAGGAGACGCACGATGTCGGCACGGAAATCGTCAAACTTCTGAAGCAGGCCGGCTTTCATGTCATGGAACCGGCGCCGCTGAACTTTTTTACAACGAGCCGGCCCGCGAGCGGGGTCCGAATCGGCTTTAAGAATGAAAGTAACGAGCCGCCACAGGCGGAAACGATTCGCAATGGATTTCGCGCAATGGGCTGGGACCCGCCGACGACGACGCTGGTCAACTCGGACGCGGACGACGTGGTTGAAATTCAGGTTACGCCGAAAGAGTAATCGCAGACTCAAATTCGCGACGCGCCCAAAGAGAATTTGAAGCGACCTCGAGCTGCTTTTCGTTTCGATGCGGCGCGCAAAATGAAGCTCCCAAACGGCCTCCCGCAATCGCCGCTGGCAATGTGATACGAGCTGATTAACGTACTATCGTGTCCGTTCACATCCGATTCAGCATCGTCCTCCTTCTCTGCGCGTTCACCCTAACCGCAGCGGAGGCGCCCCGCCTGACTCCGGATCAGCTGGCAAAAGCGGTAAGGAATGATGCCATCAGTATCCCGACCCCGGGCGAACTTTTTGCCGCGCTCGGCAAGCCCGGCAAGCCGAATTGGTCCGGGCAATTTCGCGCACCGCTTCCGACCACTTATCGAAACCGTCCGCAGATTGCCCTGAACCTCGGAGGATTGATCGCTGACGGATTCATTGCGGTTGAGGCGCAGGACAGCCAGCAGGTCAAGAATATCGGAACCGACATTATCAAAATGGCCAAGGCCCTCGGCGTGAGCGAAAACATCCTTAGCCGCGGCAACAGCATCAATGAATTTGCCGAGAACAGTGAGTGGGACGCGCTCCAGGAAGAACTCGAAGCGACCCAGAATGAGGTCAAGTCATCGATGCAATCGCATCAGGATCAGGACCTGGTCATCCTGGTCAGCCTCGGCGGCTGGGTTCGCGGCACGCAGGTGGTCAGCGCGGCCGTCCTCGAGAAGTACAATGAACAAAGCGCCAAAGTTTTGCGGCAACCCGCACTGGTTAATTTCATCCATTCAAAAATCAACGACGTCTCGGCCGAGACGCATGCCGATCCTTTGGTCAAAGAAGTGAGCGATCAGCTCGGTAACCTGGAAAAATTGGTTTCGTTTCCAGCCGGAAAAGCGCCAACAGTCGAGGATGTGCGCAAAGTAAATGAAGCTGTCGGAAAAGTGATGGAGCAGATCCAGCACAAAATGGAGACAAAATGAGACGGCAATTCGTCTCTCTTTGCTGTTTGTTTTTGATCGTGAATCCGCTTGCTGCTGCGGAAAGCGACAAGGAAGTGCAGGCGCATAAAGTCGTCCTCGATCTCGCCGGCGCTTTTTCGAATGACGGATTCAAAATGCGCGATGGCCATTGGACCGGCTCATTGAAGCCAAACGGGAATGCGCTCGTCGCCGTGAATCTGTATGCCGGAAATCAGTATTGGTTTTCCGTGGGCGCAACTAGTCCGGCCAAGAAAATCGATATTGCTATCTACGATGAAAACGGCCGGAGGGTGACAACAGAGAGCTATAATGAGGGGGAAAAAGCAGCGGCTGGCTTCACTCCTACGAGCAGCGGCCAATATTACGTTTCTATCAGCCTTCTCGAAGGCGCCGAGAGCAGTTTCTGCCTGGTTTACTCCTACAAATAAGAGGCCGCGGAACGGGTTAAGCTTATGACCCTGTGTGCGCCCCCTGAACCAATTATCTGCCGTCTCGCTTCGAGCGTCGCGGCGTAACCGTCCGGCCGCCGCCATCTTGAAGGTTTTGACACCTTTGGTCTCAATCGTTGTTGCATTCGCGCTTCTTTCGGGATGCAGCAAATGGCATCTGTCGAAAGCGAGGGGTGTCAGCGGCAATAAGTTCTTCGCTGTGCAAAAGGACAATACCGCATTCTACCTGCACGGACCCGGGCAGGGAGCGGGGCCCGACAAAACACTGCCGAAGGACTCTCTTGTCACATTGATCAGAACATCTTTTGGCTTTTCCAAAGTGAAATTGGGCACGGGCGAACAAGGATACGTTTGGAACGAAGATATCAAGCCCGCCTCATCAGCAGTGATTGCGGCCTCTGCGCCACGTGGAGAACCCGACGTCGGCAGACTGACTCAACCCAATCCTCCTGATCCTCGGCTTGTTCCTCCCGATTCACTTCCCGAGTTCGAGCCGACGCCAATCCCCGAGCCGCCGTTGCCCGAGCATTAGAACCCATCTCATAAATAGGAGGGGAGTGCGTGGCAAGAGATTGAAGGCTGCGGGAAGAGCCTGCGGTGAGAGAAGCCGAATCCACGCGAGGAGGAAGAATATCCGCATGGATCTTTGACCGACGAGCAACGCCGCCGCGGCCTTGAAGATCCGCCACCCTACGGGCTGAGTAATGGCGGACCGTTGGCAAGGCGCGACGAAGGAACATAGCCGCAGTGCTTCTGTGACTGAGAAGCAACGCGGCCAGCGGTTCTATTTATGAGATTGGTTCTGTAGCCTTTTCGATCGCGAACAGTAGCGCAAGGAGGCACCTTGCGTTTATCGTGCCGGGCGCGCAAAGCAGCCTGCGCCAGGTTATCGCGATGATTTCACTTCAGGTTTTCTACGAAGGCAACGTCCAGGGAGTGGGTTTCCGCTGGACGGTCCGTCACATTGCGAAGGGTTTTGATGTTATCGGCTGGGTGCGCAATCTTCCTGATGGCCGCGTCGAGCTTCAGGTAACCGGCGAAGAAAGCGAAGTCCGCGCGTTTCTGCATACGATCAAGCAAAGCGAACTCGCGTCCCTTATACGCGGAGCCAGCGAGATTGCGCTGCAGTCACCCGTCGCCGCGCGCGGTTTTGAAATACGTAATGAGTAATCCGGCTGTCTCCGTCCGAGGACTAACGAAAATCTTTCCCATTCCGTTTCGCCGCGAAACCGTGGTGGCGGTGCGCGACCTCGAGCTCAGCATCGAGCCGGGTGAAGTCTACGGATTGCTCGGGCCTAACGGGTCCGGCAAAAGCACGACGCTCAAGATCATCCTGGGACTTGTTTCGCCAACGCACGGCCACACCGAGATCTTCGGACGGGATAGCCGCCTGGTCGAAAGCCGGGAAGCGGTCGGGTTTCTGCCCGAGAATCCTTATTTCTACAAATATCTGACCGGCGAAGAGACTTTGCGATTCTTCGGACGGTTATCAGGCCTGCATGGAACGGTCTTGAAAAGACGTATCGAAGAACTGCTCGAGCTGGTCGGCCTTGCTCATGCCGGGCATCGTCGTCTCGCTACTTATTCCAAGGGAATGCTGCAACGCATCGGATTGGCGCAGGCCCTGATCGACGAGCCGCGCCTGGTCGTTCTCGACGAACCAACCGCCGGAGTTGACCCCGTCGGTTCCCGCGAAATCCGCGATCTCATTATCGATCTGAAGCGCCGCGGAATTACTGTTCTCCTTTCCTCACATCTGCTCGCGCAGGCACAGGAGATCTGCGATCGCGTGGGAATCCTGGCGAACGGTGTGCTCGTCCGCGAAGGACGTCTCGACGAACTCATTACTCTCAACGATCGAACGGAGGTGGTTTTGGAACATGCCTCCGATGCTCTTGTCACCGCGATCGATGCCCTCGCGGCCAGGTCAGGAGCGAAACTGATCGCACAGCGCAAATCAACCACTACGCTCGAGCAACTTTTCCTGGAAGCGACAAAGAAGCATGAGACGGAAAAATAGGTGGAGCGCGATTTCCCAGCGCGCTGTTCCAGGGAGCGGAGGCGCTCAATCTTCGCAGGGCGCTCGGAGGTCGCGATTACACCTGGAAAAGAACAGGACTATTTAGTGCATTTAGAGGACAAAACTTTGCCCGGAGCGAAAGCGCGCCATCGCGCTTTTTCATTGGCGCGCGTCGGAGCAATCACGGCGAACACTCTGACCGAGTTAACGCGGCTGAAAGCCTTCTATTTCCTGCTCATGTTCGCGTTGCTCCTGATTGGAAGCTCTGTTTTCATGGCGCGGCTGACTTTCCAGGCGGAGTTCCAAATCCTGAAAGATGTGTCGCTCGGAGCGATGTCCATTTTTACTTCGCTTCTCGCCGTCATTGCGACAGCTCGCCTCATCCCGCAGGACATCGAGGACCGGACAATTTACACGATTCTGGCGAAGCCCGTCCCCCGGATTGAGTATCTGCTCGGAAGACTCGGCGGTGTCCTCCTGCTGCTTGCCATCAGCACGATCGTGATGGCGGCCCTGTTCGTTATCGTGGTTTATGCACGTGAGCAGACCCTTCTCCACGAAACCGCGCGACAGATGAGCGCCGCACCGGCCGACCAGTTGGAGACCGCTCTTCGGGCAGTGCGTGCCGCTGCGTTCAACCTAAACATCGTGCCCGGCATTGGCATCATTTACCTCAAAGCGGCTTTGCTCGCGGCACTCACGCTTTTTATTTCCACTTTCGCGACCACAAATCTCTTCACCGTCGTGGTGATGGTCTTTGTTTATTTCATCGGCCATCTCCAGGCCACCGCACGCGAGTACTGGCTGCACGAGCATGCCGCAGGGTGGACCACGCGAATCTTTCTTGCCGTGGTAGCGCTGATCTTTCCTGACCTCCAGGCGTTCAACCTAGTGGATGAAGTGGTCGTTGGAACCGCGATCCCCATGATTTTGTTCGCAAAAACAGCCGCGCTCGCCCTTCTTTACGTGACTGTTTATACCGCTTTTGCGGCAATCGTCTTTTACGGGAAGGAACTGTGACTCTATTCGGCGGGCAGGTACTACGACACCACAACGGACGCGCGGTATCGCTGCTCCTGGCCCTGCTGTTGATATTCGGCGCGCTCAAACTACCGGTCGAACGTGATCTTTCCGCTGCCTACCGGCGGAGTCATTTTCACGGGGTCAACTTCAATCTGAGCTTGCGAGAGCAAATTGGGCAGCTCGGATTTGTCGCGGCCTTGAGCGGGTTTCGTTCGCTGGTGGCGGACATGCTCTTTATTCAGGCCCACGTCGCATGGGAACAGACGGAATGGGGCCGCGTGCTTCTGTTGTTTCGACAGGTTACGACGCTGCAGCCCCGCGCCATCCTCTTTTGGGACATGGCAGCCTGGCACATGGCCTGGAATGCCAGCGCAGCCGCGTTCAACGATCGCACCCAACCGCGCCTCACCCTCCGAACAAAAGCGCAACGGGAATATTTCGCGCTCGGCAAAGACTTTTTGGAGCGAGGCATCGAGAATAATCCCGAAAGTCCTCAGCTCTGCGAATCTCTGGCCCGGCTTTACAAGGAGAAATATAAAGATCACGCCCGCGCCGCCGAATTTTTTGCCAAAGCTGCGTCGTTGCCTCGGGCTCCGAGTTATGACAAACGGTTTGCCGCCTACGAACTCTCATATTGCGAAGGGCGCGAACAGGAAGCGTATCAGGAGTTGCGTCGCCTCTATGACATGGGCGAAAAAGAACGTCTACCGACGCTGATTACCCGATTAAAGTTCCTCGAAACGAAATTGAATATCCCCCAGGATCAACGCATACCCGACAGGGGATAGTTAAATGGTTACAATAGTCACATCGTTACATGGTTAAATTGTTCATGGTGTCGCCCATTTCCCCCGTTGTAACCTTGTAACTTTTCTAACGAAAAATGCGTCTCGCCATTTTCAGCGATGTCCATGCGAACCTCGAGGCACTCGAAGCCGTTTTGCAGGACGCCGAAGCCAATCACTCAACGCAATATGTCTGCCTTGGTGATGTGGTCGGTTATAACGCCAATCCGCACGAGTGCGCCGAGCACATTCGCAACATGGATTGTCCGATCGTGAAAGGTAATCACGACGAGCAGGCATCGCTCGTTGAGTCATCACGCGACTTCAATGAGCTCGCCGAACATGCGATCGAGTGGACCCGCGAGAATCTGACCGAGGAGGACACGGAATGGCTGCGCGATCTTCGGTTGGAAAGACAAGTCCGCGATTTTAGCATCGTGCACGCGACGCTCGATACTCCCGCGCAATGGGGGTACGTCTTCAACAACCTCGATGCCGCGGCCAGCTTCACCTATCAACATACGACGGTCTGTTTTTTCGGACATACTCACGTGCCCATGGCCTTCATTCGCGACGATGGTGTGCACCGGGTAAATGTGGATCAATTGCGAATCGACAACGGAAAAAAATATTTCATTAACACGGGTAGCGTAGGTCAACCGCGCGATGGTGATTGGCGCGCGGCCTATTGCATTTACGACACGGAGAAAAACGTGGTCGAACAGCATCGTGTGAAATACGATTTACCGACCGCGCAGAGTAAAATCGTCAAGGCCGGATTGCCGCGGCTGTTAGCCGAACGCCTGGCCATTGGGCGGTAAGCCGCATTCATGGAGCCCTTGGAATCCATTCTCATTATCAAGCCGAGTTCGCTTGGCGATGTCGTCCATGCTCTGCCCGCAGTGGCTGCAATTCGTGACGCTCACCCCAATGCGTCCATTACCTGGATCATCAATCCGGAGTGGGCCCCGGTCCTGCGCGGAAATCAGGATGTCAATCACGTCCACATTTTTCCCCGGGGTGAATTTCAGGGCCTTGGAGCCTCGCGCAGTCTGATCCCCTGGTTGAAACAGACGAGAAAACTGCGTCCCGATCTGGCTCTCGATTTTCAGGGTTTGCTGCGCAGCGCGCTGATTGGGCGGGTCAGCGGTGCAAAACAGTTCATCGGAATGAGCGATGCCCGCGAAGGATCACGTTGGTTCTATCATCGCACTGCAAAAGTGAACCGACGGGAACACGCGATCGAGCGCTACTTGAAACTGGCGGAATGTGCCGGCGCCAAAATCGGTGAAGCACTGCGCTCGCCAATCCCGAGTGGTGATCCACTCCCGCGGTTCGACGAATATCCTCCATTTATTTTGCTGCACCCGTTTGCGCGCGGCCATGGCAAATCGCTCTCCAGTGCAGTCATTGAGGAATTTTGCCGCGCCTTTGCGCCCACGCGGGTCGTGGTGGTTGGGCGGTCGCATCACAAGATTAATCCGCCAGAAAATTGCGTGGAGCTGACAAACCAGACGACGCTCCTGCAATTGATCCGGCTGATTCGCGTGGCTCGCTTTATCATCAGCGTCGACAGCGGCCCAATGCACATCGCCGCAGCAGTGACCGATCGGCTCGTGTCCATTCATACCTGGACAGATCCAAGTCGCGTCGGTCCCTATAATCCCGATGCCTGGATTTGGAAGCACGGCCAGCTTTTGCGTGTGTCGGATCTTGAAGATGCCAAGCTGCGGCGCCGCGGACGGAAGTTTAAAGTGAAAGACGTTCAGGCTGTGACGGAATTGGTTCGGCCACTCGTGCCTATCGATCCAATGCTTGTTTGAGCCACGAAACACGCCGTCACGCCGATACGCGATGAAAAAGGCGCTCACGCCGCTGGCAGTTGTCGCGATCATTCTCCTGCTCGGGTTTTTCGCGACCTGGCCCCTCGAACATGTTGAAAAGGCGCAGACCGTTGCCTCAAAACCGCGCTCGAGCAGCCCGCAGCCGGTTAAGACCGCAATCGAGATTGACCCGCCCTTTGGATTTCATTGGGGGGATTCGATGGCGCATGTGGAAGCGCTCCTCACCTACTCCGCCGCGCAAATCGTCTGGCGTGCGGCCAGTGGCGATCGGGAAACGTGGAGTGTCGAAGGATTGATCCAGCCCGGGTTGAAAAGCACCCGCTTTCTCTTTCAAAAAAATGCGCTGCGCGAAGTAGAATTGCGCTGCCAGTACGACGACTGGCCATTTGCACATTATCAGTCCCGACTGGAAGAGCTCCGTGCATATTTCGATGCCAAATATCGTGGTGGACAACGCTCACAACCGATCGTGACAAGCATCCGGGGCAACGAGGCCGAAAATCGCACCGGATATGGATGGCGTTTTCAAGACACCAACGTCACCGTGTTCTGTCGTTCATTCACCGCGCCGTTTACTCGAGTAACGTCAGTCACCGAACTCGTCATTCATTATGGCGGGCATGGTCAAAATTTTGAGCGCGAAATAGTCAGCGGGGTCGAGCGCCATTGGAGCGATGATGTTGGTTCTCCCGTTCTCGCGCAAAAACTGCAGCGCAAGCCGAACGAAATCCCCGCGGACTCTCTGTTCGGGATCGAGGAGGCAAAGCTACGAAACACTTCGCAATCCGGGCGGGCTGCCTTCGCCCTGGAAGTTGCGGTCTCCATGCGACCGAACGTGTCCGTCGACCCGACGAAGACCGTGGTTCAGGTGAATTTTTACGACAGCATGGCGAACCGGGAGATCGTTCAGACCAACGCGGAGGTGGATTATGAGTGGCGTTCACATCGCGACTGGAAGGAAATGAACCCGGAAACACTCACCGTCGCTTACAAGGGCAAACTCGACGATCAGGACAAGTCCGCTCGTTCGCGAAAGTTTTTTGGCTACGTCGCAGCCGTTTATTATGATGGCAGGCTGCAATCGGTTCGCGCGGCCCCGATCAAACTATTGAACCTCTTTCCGATCCGCACGTTCACGTCCCCGTTCGAAGACGCTCAAAACGCTGCCGCGCGCGGCGATTTTGCCTCTGCCGCCCAGCTCTATCAACATTCGGCCGATCAGGGAAACCTCTTTGCCCTGGAAAACCTTGCCTGGTTTTATGCCCACGGAAAAGGAGTTCAGAAAGATTATCATCAGGCAGCGGTTTTCTATGAAAGAGCAGCTCTGCAAAACACACCGCGTGCTTTGAATGTGCTGGCCTGGTTCCTGGCGACCTGTCCCGACAATGCCGTTCGTAACGGGTCGGAAGCTGTCCACCACGCGACCAAAGCGTGCGAACTCGCCTACTGGCAGGAATGGAAATACATCGACACTCTCGCGGCGGCGTGCGCGGAAACAGGCGATTTCCAGCGGGCGATCGATTACGAACAGCTGGCCATGGAGTTGCCCGGAGCCGAGACCGAGGTCCGCCAAAAGATGGAAGGACATCTCGCGCTTTATCAGCAGCGTCAGCCTTGTCGGGATTAAAAAATCAAGCTGAGGGCGCGATCGGCCCTCCCGCGATGATCATTGCCGGCTGAGATTTCGGCGCACGTGATACGTCGGAAACGCTCCGTAATCTTTCGCCATTGGTGTCTGGCCAACGTAATCGCAGGTGAAATCGGCGACTCGTTGGGCAGCGGCGAGCGCGGCGAAGGCTTCGCTGGCATAGACCTGACCGGGCGGTGTGATCGGTTCGATGCGGGCCGCGCGACTGACATGAGTTCCGCTGTAGCTGCGATCGCCCGTGATCGGATCATCAAATTCGTAGGCCGGACCGGCGTGCAATCCAATGCGCAAGCTGAGTCCCGGCCGCAGCTCTTTCTCCTGCCAATTCGTGCCGGCAACGAGATCGGCAAGCTCCAGCCCGAATTTGCCGGCTGCCACAACGTCCGAAAAAACAAAATAAAGACCATCACCCCACGTGTTCTTGGCGAGCAGCGTGTCAGCAAAGTTTTCGGACAGTTTCGCGATGGCACCGAGAAAATGTTCCACAAATCGAGGCACTTCCGACTCTGTTAGTTTGCTAAAACCAACCGCGTCGGCAAAAAGCAAAGCAACAATACGTGAGGTGAATCGATCGGCGGCGACTTTGTGATCGTCGGATCTTTGGCTCTTCTGTAGGGGACGAGGCTGCCGTCCCGAGGGAAGCGAACCGCTTCCCTTAGAAATTTGTTCGAGATCGATGATCTCCGGTTGATAGCGGAGCGCCCGCCAATTCCGCACAACCGTCGCCGCTCCGCCGGGACCGTCCCCGCTCTGCCCGTTCCAAACCGCGAGTGGAAAAAGTTCGGTCTCCAGCTGCCGGGCGCGAATGGCAGAGAGTCCGAGCAGCATATCGTTGCAAAATTCGTAGGAGACTCCGCCGATTTCGAGGCGCTGAGTCGAAGCCGTCAGAACGCGCGTCGCACGCTGCATGACTGCATCAAATCGCGCTCTCCAGCTCGAATTGGGAATGAAGTCGACACTGTCGCGAACAAATTCATCGCGGTCGTAGGGCAGCACGATCGATATTTCGGCGCCCCGTTCCAGCATTGCTTCGAGAAACAGAATATCGGAGCCGCATGCGGCGGAACTGAACCCAAATCCGGGCTTCAGATCGTTCAATCTTTTCGCGAGTTCGTTTGCGACGCCAAACTCCAACTCGGGGGGAAATCGTGGCTCGGGTCGATTGGGTCGATCGATCATGTGACCGACAAACACGACGACCGCAGGAACATGCAGAGCTCGTTCAATGGCGGGCGCCTCCTTTTGCCAATAGTGAAGAATCAGGCGGGCGTTGCGCCGGCTGGAGTGCAAATCGCCGAAACGTGTTTGTCTTTCTTTGGCGGCCCGGCTGTACCATTCTTCGGCTTCCGGCCAGCGACGACAGATCAGCGCGGCCTCACCCAGGGCGGCGAGTTCCCAATATTGATCGCCACCCGGATCCTGGACTTCTTTCAGACACTCCTCCCGAACTTTGTTTGCGATCTGACAGGCACGCTCCTTCTCTCCGATAAGGAGATGCATGGTGGCGGCGTTAATCCCGGTCCAGTAGCCGCCGCTTAATCCATACGCTTCCTCGTAAATGCCTGCGGCATGTCGCAACAAGAGTTCGCGCGTTGGAGATCCGGCGTTGAGCGCCAGATCCTTGTAGGTGCGGCCGAGCGTGCCGAGCGTTTCCTCGTCCGTCGCCCCGTCTTTGCGCAGCTGTTCCAGCAAAGCATTTGCCCGCCTCGTTGCGCCACTGCGCGCCAGCGCTAAACCCTGCAATTGGCGCAATCGCACATCCGAAGGCCAGATAGCCAATGCTTCGGCAATGATGTCGTAGGCAATGAGCGGTTCACCCTGCCCTAAAATTCTACGGGCAAGCGTGTAATAGATATCCGCTTTTGAGCGCGCCCAAGGCTGGCCTTCACGACCCCGCCAGATGGACATCAACTGAGTCAGATCACCAGTCGCGATCGAACCAACCAGACTCTCCTGTTGGCCATGGTCGCTCGACGCGTCGCTCATTCTCAAACTCTAAGGCGAGCGCGAGGAGGTTGTCGACATTACCGGTGCGCCGCTCGTGCCTGCAGGATGGACTCGGCTAATCGCAGATCGCGCTCGTAGGTGATCTTGAAGTTGAAATCGTTCCCCGGCACAAGCACAACCGGGCGACCGAGATATTCGATCGCCGAAACTTCATCGGTTATCCGGCGGCCGGTCTGGAGTATCTCGCGATACGCCTGTTCCAGCATCCGGCGCTCGAATATTTGGGGAGTCTGCATTGCGTAAACATGATTTCGATCGAGCGACTCGATCACGGAAAGGTTGTCATCAGCCCTTTTCAGAGTGTCGCTCACCGGCTCGGCCAGGGCCGCGGCGCCATGAACGCGAGCGTGTTCGTAAACGCGGTCGATTTCCTCCGCTCTAACCAGGGGGCGAGCACCATCATGTACCGCCACGTAATCAGCGAGGTCATCCAGGCGCTGCAACCCCGCCTGAACCGAGTCCTGACGATGCTCCCCGCCCACGACGATCTCCCGGACTTTTTCGGCGCGGCCAAGGATTGTTTCAAACTCCTTCCGACGATCCTTGTGGACTACGACGATTATTTCACGAACGGAAGCGGACGCGGCAAAGGCGTCCACGGTGTGAGCGATAACGGTCTTGCCCGCGATCGACGCCGATAATTTGTCGAACCCCATGCGTCGGCTGCTACCGGCCGCGACAATGATGGCGGTTAGCATGGAACCAACCAGCAACGTCCAACGCTCAACCCCGAAAACCTATCGGGGCAGGCAGTCCAACGCTCAACGCTCAATTCGGCAGCGCCCTGTTGGACATTGGGCGTTGAGCGTTGGGCGTTGGAGGTTTGCTTCATGAAAGCTGTTTCTGAACTTCCTGGCTTAGCGTCTTTCCGTCGGCGCGACCGGCGATTTTCGTCTGCAATGATTTCATGACCACGCCCATTTGGGCCTTCGACGTCGCCCCCACTTCGGCAATGGTTTCACGAACGATTTTCGCGAGCTCCTCCGGGCTCATCGCTTGCGGCAAGTACGAATTCAGAATTGATAGTTCGATTTTCTCTTTTTCGGCTAGCTCCGGTCGGCCGCCTTTCTCGAAGCTTTCGATAGAGTCATGGCGCTGCTTAACCTGCTTACGGATCACCTGCGTCGCATCCGTGTCGTTCAAATCGGCGTCCGCGCCGGATTTCTCGATCGCGCCATATTTCAGCGCCGATTTCAGCATTCGCAACACACTAAGCCTGCTCGCGTCTTTCGCGCGCATCGCTTCCTTCAGATCGGCGTCCACTCGCTCGTGCAATGTCATGAAAACAAGCTAGGCGGTTGCGTTTCAATTGTCACATCCTGCAGGTAGGGACATCTCTCCGAGATGTCCGCTGTCGGATTCTCGCACAAAGACGGACGCTTCGGAGAAGCGTCCCTACCTGTTCAAGGTCCGTCTTTGCGCGAACATCCGACCACATGTGAGCGCTAACGGACATCTCGGAGAGATGTCCCTACCTGTTCAGGGCACGACGGCGCCTTTTGGAAAGTAGACACGCTCGCGCTCGACCATTGCGCCACAGCTCAGGAAAAAATCGCGCAGCTCGTCGGTGTAATACCATCCGCGGTGGGCTGGATTCAGCGCAAAGAATATCCTGCCCCCCGGACGCAGATGTTTGTTGAGATCTTGAAGAAAAAACCGCCATTCCTGCGGCCCCCAAATGGACCGATCAGCGTGGCGATTAAAGGCGGTCGAGAATCCGGTGATCCAGTCGAACTTCCGGCCCAAATCGGGAAGAGGCTCATAGGGCTTGATCTCCCAGATTTGCCGTTCAACGCCGAGAAGGCCGATCAGGTCGTCGTAAACCGGAGTACCTCCGAAATCCAGGCCAAGGCAGCGATGTCCCAGTTCGCGCGCGATAAACAAAAAAAAGCCACCGCCGCAGCCCAGATCGAGAATTTCCTGCGGCGGAAGTTCGTTCAGCTGCAAATCCTGCACGCGTTCGATATTCACTCTCAACCAGCGCTCGACATCGGTGTACTTTGACGCCTTCACCGGCGAGTAAGGATAACGCGCCTGGATTTCGCGAAGGCGATTGTGATCGAACTTGGCCAGAAGCGGACGCAAAGGAATCGGATGGAGCTTGCGCCGAAGCCGGCGCCAACTGCGGCGGTACGCTTCGCCGCGCGCGAACTTGCCGATTTTGTGTGCCAGTTTCAACGCCTGCCGATTATCGGTGAAGGCCTCAAACCTGCAACTCTCGTGCGTGGAGACAACGCAGGAAGATGACGACTAAAGATTGATCGAGCGCAAATGCGCGGCGCACTTATAAGCAGAGTCCGGATCACTGACGGACACGACATCCGCATCTTCGCGAATGCGTTTCAATAAACCGGCGAGAACGGTCCCCGATCCCAGTTCGATAAAAAACTCACACCCGCGCGCGAGCATCCGTTCAATGCAATCGTGCCAGCGAACAGTGGCAGTAATTTGTTCCTGCAAGGTCCGGCGAATATCCGGGAGGGTTTGCACTTCCTCGCCCGTGACGTTGCTGATCACCGGAAACGCGGGCGGTTGCATGTCAACCTCAAGCAGTGCTTCGCCGAATTTTTCGTAGGCGCTCTGCATCAGGCGAGAGTGATACGCGCCCGCGACTTTGAGCATGGTCGCGCGGCGGATGCCGTGCTCCCTGGCCACACCAATCGCCGCCTCCACTTTCGCGAGTTCGCCTGAAATAACGATTTGTCCAGGAGCGTTGATGTTGGCGATATCAACATCTTCATCGGCCGCGAGCTGGCGCACCTCATTTTCCCCGCCACCGATCATGGCTGCCATTCCACCGAGGGTAGCCGCGCACGCCTCGTCCATCAATTGACCGCGCCGTTGCACCAACCTAAGACCGCTGGCGAAATCGAAGGTGCCGGCCGCGGCATGGGCCGTCATTTCTCCAAGCGACAATCCAGCCGCAGAATCAATTGGGAAATCTCCAAACAACTCGCGCACCACGGCCAGTGCCGCCAGACCATGCAAATACAAGGCCGGCTGACAGTTCGATGTTGTCGTCAGGTCTTCCGCCGAACCATTCCACATCATATTGGTCAATGAGCGGCCGAGGATCTTGTTCGTCTCCGTACACAAGTCCCCCGCAATCGGAAATTGCTCCGCCAAAGCGCGCCCCATCCCGACGGTTTGTGCTCCCTGCCCGGTAAACAACAGACCAATCTTCTTCATCAACTATTCAGTTAGTTCGATTTTTGCCGCAACGCGAGTGGTGATTTCTTCCGGGATTGAATCAGACCGCTACGCACTACTTTGCGCTTGCGCGGACGGTTTCAGCGGCCAGCATAAACAATCAGGTTATGGCTTTTACTGTTCGTGAAATTGAATCGCCCGATCCGGTAACGCGCCTGGCCGCGGCCGACCGCGATTTGCAACAGGCCGCGGACGACATCGGAGAGAAAATGGTCCTCAACATGGGACCGTCGCACCCCGCCACTCATGGGGTTCTGCGGCTTGTCCTGGAGCTCGATGGCGAAGTCGTCATCAAAGCCACCCCCGACATCGGCTTTCTGCATCGCGGCGACGAAAAAATAGCCGAGAACATGCAATACAATCAATTCATCCCCTACACGGACCGCCTTGATTATATCGCACCCCTCGCAAACAACGTCGCGTACGCGCTGGCGGTGGAAAAACTGCTCGGGTGGGAAATTCCTCCCCGGGGCAAAGCGATTCGGGTGATCTGCTGTGAAACAGCCCGCATTTCGTCGCATCTGCTCGGGTTAGGCGCGATGGCCCTCGATCTTGGGGCCCTGACCGTCTTTCTCTATACGTTTACCGAGCGCGAAAAACTTTACGATCTATTCGAACTTCTGACCGGTGCACGCTTTACGACTTCCTACACACGAGTCGGCGGTCAAATTCGTGACTTACCTGACACGTTTATTCCCCAGCTGACCAAATTTCTCGACCAGTTCGGCTCGAAACTCGACGAAATCGACAAACTTCTGACCCGCAATCGCATCTTTGTCGACCGGACCAGGGATATCGGTGTGATTCCGAAAGATCGCGCGATCGCCTACGCACTGTCCGGGCCGAATTTGCGTGGCAGCGGGGTTGAGCACGATTTGCGGCGAAAACATCCCTACCTCGATTACGAACAGTACGACTTCGAGGTCGTCGTCGGTACGGTGGGCGATTGCTATGATCGCTACCTGGTCCGAATCGAGGAGATGCGGCAAAGCGTCGAAATTTTGCGACAGGTGATTGACAAATTGCCCGGTGGTCCAATCAACGTGGACGACTGGAAAAATATGAGCCCGCCCAAGTCGCACGTGATGACGAAAATGGAAGAGTTAATTCACCACTTCATCGTCGTGACCGAGGGCCTCGATGCACCTCCGGGCGAGATTTACTTCGGCGCGGAAAACCCCAAGGGCGAACTCGGGTTTTACATTTACAGCAAGGGCGGCGGCGTTCCTCACCGCTTAAAAATTCGGGCGCCATCGTTTGTGAATTTGAGTATTCTACCGGAGCTTTTGCCCGGCTGCCTGGTCGGCGACATTCCCGCTGTCTTAGGAAGTCTGGACTTCGTCATGGGCGAATGCGACAGATGATCTGATGAAACCCTTTTCTCATAATTTTGTGGCCTTTATCGCAGTTGCGATTCTGGCTTTGGCTATTTTCGGTTGCGACCGGAATCCGTTTTCCGGCTCCAAATTGACCCGGGCGAACTACGATAAAATCACCACGGGCATGTCGAAGACACAGGTGGAAGCAATTCTCGGAGCGCCGACGAAGGTCGAGACCAAAGATATGATCATCTTCAAGAAAACGACCTACCGTTACGAAGACGGGAAGAACTTTGCCATGATCACTTTCAAAAACGACGAAGTCGACGGCAAGGAGACGAATCTGGCCGCGGGCGGCTGATCAAAAGACCATGGCGCGATTCCCAATGCTGGGCAGAATATCGAGGACATGTCTGGCGATTGTTTTGCTGTCACTTGTTTGCGCCTGCAGCGGTAAACGAATCACCAAAGCAAACGTCGACGAGGTGACCGAGGGCATGTCAAAGAAGCAGGTGGAATCGATTCTCGGTCCGCCCACCTCGATCGATAGCAAGGATTTCGTCGTCATGAAGAAGACGACATACGTTTATCGCCAGGGCAAGGACACAATCACGATCGTCTTCAAAGACGATAAACTTCAATCAAAGGACAGCACGCTGTCCGAATAGCTTTTCCTTTCCTTGGACTCGACGAGCACACGCGTCCCCGCCGAGTTGGAGCGGAGAATGGATGAAGCGATCCGGCGGTATCCGCCCGATCGGCAACGCAGCGCCGCCATGCCGCTGCTTCATTTGTGGCAGACACACTTCGGATCCATCAGCGACGACGGAGTTAATTGGATCGCGGCAAAACTGCGGCTTCAGCCGATAAACATTCTCGAGCTGGTTACATTTTATCCGATGTTCCGCCACGAACAGGCCGGGCGGACGCACATTCGCGTTTGTCGCACTCTCAGCTGTGCCATGGCCGGAAGTTATCAGGTGATGGAAAATCTGTGTGCCGCCACGGGCATTTTACGCCAGCACGCCGAGGGAATGCACAATCCGGTGTCGATCAGTCCCGACGGAAATTACAGCATCGAATTCGTCGAGTGCCTCGCCAGCTGCGGCACCGCGCCCGTCTGCATGGTGAACGATGAGCTGCACGAACATGTCCGGCCCGAAGAAAGCGCAAACATCGTGATGGGCGGTGCAAAAGTCCGGTATTTGCAGCCGCCGCATCCGTTGGAACACAGGCTGGTCTTTCAGAACATCGGGCGCGAAGACTGGACTCCCGATATCGAATGTTATTTGGACGCCGGCGGCTATGAAGAGCTGCGCAAAGCGATCACGATGAGTCGCGCTGACATCGTCAATGAGGTGAAAACGTCGGGGCTGCGCGGACGCGGCGGAGCCGGATTTCCGTGCGGCGTAAAATGGAGCTTCATCAAGCCGGACGAAAAAAGGCCCGTCTATTTGATCTGCAACGCGGATGAGTCCGAACCGGGCACGTTCAAGGATCGATATATCATTCACGAAGATCCTCATCAGCTGCTCGAGGGCATTCTCATCTCCTGTTTCGCCCTCAACGTCAAAACTGCTTACATCTACATTCGAGGCGAGTTTCCCGAAGGCGCGACCATCCTGGAGCGGGCGATCGAAGAAGCACGTGCGCACAACTTTCTCGGCGAAAATATTCTCGGGTCCGGGTTTGACGTTGAAGTTTTCATCCATCGCGGAGCCGGTGCTTATATCTGTGGTGAAGAAACGGGTTTGATTGAATCACTCGAAGGCAAGCGCGCTTATCCGCGAATCAAGCCGCCCTATTTTCCGGCAGTCCTCGGTCTTTATATGTGCCCGACGATTGTGAACAATGTTGAGACGCTCTGCCACGTGAAACATATTCTGGCCATGGGCGGCGCAGAATACGCGCGGCTCGGGCGGCCTAACAATACTGGCACACGCATTGTTTGTGTCAGCGGTGACGTGCTCCGGCCTGGATATTTCGAGATCGAAGTAGGCGCCGTGACGATGGGCCAACTGATCTACGGAATGGCGGGAGGACTGCGCGATGGCCAGTGGCTCAAAGCGGTTATTCCAGGAGGAAGTTCGGCCAAGGTCCTGCGGGCGGATGAGCGCTTCAAGCTTAAGGAAAAGCAACCGGACGGCTCGATCATCGAGCGAGATGTTTCCATCTATGAGATTCCGATGGATTTCGATTCACTGGCCGCGGCCGGTTCCATGGCGGGATCCGGCGGTGTGATCGTTCTGGATAATTCGCGGGACATGGTTTGGACCTTGAACAACATCAACGAGTTTTATGCCCACGAATCCTGCGGCCAATGCACCCCATGCCGCGAAGGCTCGCTCTGGATGCAAAAGATCACCGATCGCATGTTACGCGGCGGAGGCACGATCGATGACCCTAATACACTGACCACCGTGGCCGACAACATCGCGGGACGAACCATCTGTGCTTTTGGTGAAGCGTGCGCCTGGCCCACGCAGAGTTTTGTCGAAAAATTTCCAGAGGAATTCGCCAGTCGCGCGATGAAACCGGCACCGCCGCCTCTTCCGCCGGAAATAACGCCACAGGAACTGGTGGCGGAGCAACAAATACCGACCACTCCGCTCACGCGCGACCCGGGTTGGGAGAAAGCCGGTACGGCGGGAACAATTTGACCTTGCCATGAACAACAGCAGCGACCGGAACAAGTGATGGCAGAAGCGACATCAGGGCAGCAGCTGGTGAACGTGCAAATTGATGGCGTCTGGCATCAATTTCCGAAAGGGACTCGACTGATCGAGGCATGCGAGCAGGCCGGCAGTTATGTTCCGCGCTATTGCTATCACAAAAAACTCAGTTCCCCCGGCAACTGCCGAATGTGTCTGATCGAAATGGGCATGCCGAGGATAGGGCCCGATCGCAAGCCCGAGCTCGGACCAGATGGCAAACCGGTTATCAATTGGATGCCGCGGCCGCAAATATCCTGCGCCCAGGATGTCGCCGATGGAATGGGAGTTCGCACAAATTCACCTCTGGTGCGCGAATGCCAGCGCGGGGTGATGGAATTTCTTCTTATTAATCACCCACTCGATTGTCCGATCTGCGATCAAGCCGGTGAGTGCAGACTGCAGGAATTCAGCGTTGAATACGGCACAGCTCAATCCCGCTTTCTTGAAAACAAGGTTAAGAAACCGAAAGCGGTTGAACTCGGTCCGCGGGTTACACTCGATGACGAACGGTGCATTCTTTGTTCCCGTTGCATTCGCTTTTGCCAGGAAATCGTCAAAGACGACGTTCTCGGCTTCGTCGACCGGGGAAGCCACACCATTCTCACCGCGCATCCCGGTAAACGGCTGGAGAACAATTATTCGCTGAACACGGTCGATATCTGTCCGGTTGGCGCTCTAACCAGCACGGATTTCCGGTTCAAGATGCGAGTCTGGTTTTTGAAGGAGACGAAAAGCATCTGCACCAGTTGTGCTACCGGGTGCAACACCGTGATCGGCGCTCGCGAAGATGTCATTTATCGCCAGACCCCGCGCGAAAACAACGCGGTGAATTCCATGTGGATGTGCGATTACGGCCGGCTGAATTTCAGTTACGTCGAATCGGAGCGCCGACTCCTTGAGCCGCGGGTTTTTCAGAACAACAAACTGGTTCCGGCGGATTGGAGGACAGCCATCGCGCATGTCGCGCTGCAGCTGAGGCATTTTTCGGCGTGGGAAATCGGCATTCTCGCTTCCGGCCGGATGACGAACGAGGAGCTCTGGCTGGTCGCGCAGTTGGCCCGCGTGCTGGGTGTGCAGTGGATCGACATTGTTCCTCGAAGCGGTCCCGCCGATGACATTCTCCTGAGTGAGGATCGCAATCCAAACACGAACGGCGCCCGGTTACTCGGAATCACGGACTCCCCCGGCGCGCGTCTTGGCCAGATGGTGGAAGGGGTGGCGAACGGGCAGATTAAAGCGTTGCTTAGTTTCGGTGAAAATCCGCTTCGAATCGGTCTAACGGCGGAGATCGTTGGCAATCTGCCGGCATTTATCGTCGTCGACATTCTGGCCAACGAGGCCATCGAACATGCCACGGCCGTTCTGCCTTCCTCGGCGTTTGCGGAGAAGCGCGGCTCGATGATCAACGGGAAAGGCCGGCTGCAGCGATTAAACCGCGCCGTGCGCCCTCCCGGGCAGGCGCGCGACGATTGGGAGATTCTACGCGACCTGATCCAGGCGCTCACCGGTGGAAATGGAATTCATTCCATCGATGATGTTTTCCGCCAGATGAGCGAGGCGGTTCCGCAGTTCAGCGGACTGACCCTGAGCAGCATCGGCGATCTGGGTGTGCAAGTAATGCAGGTGGATGATTTCCCCGCAGCCCTGGTTGATCCGGGCGCGCGCAAAATCGAGCAGGCTGAGGCAGCGATAACCGATTTGGCAACGCGTCGTACTACCCCATAGAGATGGACTACTCTTTCATCGGGATCTCGCTGCTCAAGATCGTCGCGATGCTCTTCGTCGTGATTCTGCCGATGGTATCGTACAGCGTCTACGCGGAGCGCCGGGTCAGCGCATTTATCCAGGACCGGGTCGGGCCTAACCGTGTCGGGCCAGCCGGCCTTCTGCAACCGCTGGCCGACGTCGCCAAATTACTGTTGAAGGAGGATTTCACTCCCCGTCACGTCAACAAATTCTATTACTGGCTGGCTCCTTCCCTGGCCATGATGCCGGCCATTATCACGATCGCGGTTGTTCCATTCGGAAGCACCCTTTGGGGTGTGCCGATGGTGATCGCAGATATCAACGTCGGGATTTTATATGTCTTCGCGATTTCGTCGTTAGGCGTCTACGGGATTGTTCTGGCCGGATGGGCATCGAACTCGAAATATCCTTTTCTGGGCGGTGTGCGGGCCAGCTCGCAGATGATTTCCTATGAATTGTCACTCGGCCTCGCGGTTATTCCCATCTTTCTGCTCGTCGGCCATCTGCGGCTAACCGATGTCGTGCGTTATCAAATCGAACATGGCTGGATGGTGGCCCCGTTCGTCGGCGACTGGTTCAATCCGGGCAAATGGTTGCTCGCCATTCCGATGTTGATTTCGTTCATCGTTTTTATGATCGCGATGTTTGCCGAAACGAATCGTCTTCCTTTCGATCTTCCGGAAGCGGAACAGGAGCTGGCCGGCGGTTACCATACCGAATACAGCTCCATGAAGTTTGCCTTGTTTTTTCTCGGGGAGTACGCGGCCATGATTACCGGATCGGCCGTAGTGGTTACACTTTTTCTGGGCGGCTGGCACTTGCCGTTGCCATCATGGCACGGCGGCTTCCACTGGGCTTTGCTCAATGGTTCAGCCCCGGGCTGGCGTGGCGTTGCCGGCGGATTGTTCAACATCGTGACGTTTTTCGCCAAGGTATCCGCCCTCCTTTTTTTCTTTATCTGGGTCCGCTTTACCCTGCCCCGCTTTCGTTACGATCAATTGATGCGACTCGGCTGGCTTTTCTTTTTTGAGATCGCGCTGGTCAATATTCTCCTGGTCGCTCTCATCGCCGCCTACTTCCCTCTCTAAACCCATGGCTGTTACTGTTTCACGTCTCAAACTGAACTGGCGCGAGCGCATCTATCTGCCCGCGATTTTATCCGGGCTTCTGGTCACGATCAATCACTTCAAGCGCATGCTTTTCGGGCAAACCAAAGTGACCATGCAGTATCCCGAAGAAAAATGGGACAGGAGCATGCCGGAGCATTATCGCGGAGCGCCTGCGCTGGTCCGCGACACCGATGGACGAATTCGCTGTGTTGCCTGCCAATTGTGCGAATTCATTTGCCCGCCCCGGGCCATCAAGATCGTCGCGGGAGAAATTCCGCCGGCCGACCGCTTTGCCAAGGTCGAGAAATATCCGGAGGAATTCGATATCGATATGGTGCGCTGCATTTTTTGCGGCATGTGTGAAGAGGTCTGCCCGGAACAGGCCATTTTCCTTCGCCAGGATTACGCCATCACGGGTTTTACCCGTGAAGAGATGGTGCACCGGAAGGAGAAACTGCTCGAGATCGGCGGCGTAATGCACGGAGTTGTCCTGAAATGGAATGAGAAGAAATGATTTGAGTCGTCCCGATCGCACGGGATCGCGACCGAGCGGAATGCTGACCGCGCATCGGATGATGAAATCACCCGCCTCCGACCCGTTTATCCAAGCTCCGAATGTGAGTTCCTTCACTTCGTTCATCATAACAACACGTTTGAATGGCGAAGCTGGTTTGGGAGTTACAATCCGCAATCCGCAATCCGCAATCCGCAATCGATGATTCCTGCATATCTCTTTTGGATCTTCTCCCTGCTCATGCTGATTTTCGGCGCAGCGGTCGTGATCAACCGTAATCCGGTGGCCAGCGCCCTCAGCCTCGTCGTGTCGTTTCTTGGCCTGTCCGCTCTTTTCATGTCGCTCGATGCTTTCTTTGTCGGAATTATTCAGATCCTCGTTTACGCCGGCGCGGTCATGGTGCTGTTCCTTTTCATCATCATGCTGCTGGATTTGCGCGCGGAGAAGTTGCGGCGAATCAACTGGACGGCGACGGCTGGCGGAATTGCCGTGGCGCTCGTATTTCTCACGCAGGTTCTGACAATCATCGGCCGGTTCGAGCCGGCGCGGCGACCGTTTCCGCCTCTTTCTGCTTCGGCCATGGACGATGTTCGCGGGGTCGGCCTGCGGTTGTTCGAAAACTACAATGTACCTTTTCAAATCGTCGGCGTTCTGGTCCTTGTCGCCACCATTGGAGTCGTGGTGCTGAGCAAGCGCGAGCTTCGGTAATATGGTGACACTTGGCGACTATCTCACCGTCAGCGCCATCCTTTTTACCATTGGATTCGCCGGCGTCATGCTCCGGCGCAACATCATCATCATCTTGATGTCGCTCGAGCTGATGTTGAACGCGGCCAACCTGTCGCTCGTTGCCTTCTCCCGATTTCACGTCCACGCCGGGGGAGTTGCCAATTACGACGCCCAGGTCTTCGTATTTTTCATCATCACTGTCGCCGCGGCCGAGGTTGCGGTGGGCCTCGCCGTCGTCGTCGCACTGTTTCGAGCGCGTCAAACCACGCACGTCGAGGATATCGCCTCTTTAAAGTTCTAGGTCATGCACAGCACTCTTCCATGGCACGCGTTGCTCTGGCCGCTGGTCTCGGCCATTTCCATCACGCTGTTTCTGCGCCGGTCGAAAACGCTCAGCAGTCTCGTTTCCGTCGCGGCCGTTCTGGCAAGCTTTGTCCTGAGCTGGCTGATCTTTCTGCAACCGAATATCTCGGCGGCGGAAAGAACCTGGATCGATGTTCCCGGCGTATTTCGAGTGCCACTCGGTCTGACCCTGGATAGCCTGAGCAAAACGATGTTGCTCGTCGTTTCCGGGGTCGGATCGCTCATCCACATCTATTCGCTGGGTTACATGCACGATGACGAGGGCAAATCACGATACTTTGCCGCGCTTTCCCTTTTCATGTTCGCCATGTTCGGAATCGTGCTGGCCAACAATTTCGTGATGTTGTTCATTTTTTGGGAGTTGGTCGGCTTTAGTTCGTATGTCCTGATCGGTCACTGGTTCGATCGCGACTCCGCCGCGGCGGCGGCGAAAAAGGCATTTCTCACCAATCGTGTGGGCGATTTCGGTTTTATGGTCGGTATTCTGATGATCTGGGCGCCGACGGGCTCGATCGTCTTTGCGGATTTGGTTCCGCAAATGTCCAAAATCACGATTAATCCCTCCTACCTAACGATCGTCGCGCTGCTGATCTTCTGCGGAGCTGCCGCCAAATCGGCGCAGTTTCCGCTGCATGTTTGGTTACCGGACGCCATGGAAGGTCCGACGCCGGTGTCGGCTTTAATCCACGCTGCGACGATGGTGGCAGCGGGCGTTTATATGCTCGTGCGCGTCGAGTTCGTCATCCAAGCGTCGCCGGACGCGCTCGGGGTCATCGCGTGGATCGGAACGATCACCGCCGTCATGGCGGCTTTAATCGCGACGCAACAAGACGACATCAAACGCATTCTCGCTTACTCAACACTGTCGCAGCTCGGTTATATGGTGATGGCGGTTGGTCTCGGCTCCAACGAGGCTGGCATGTTTCATCTTTTTACCCATGCCTTTTTCAAAGCGCTGCTCTTTCTCGGCGCCGGCTGCGTGATCATCACTCTTCATCATGAGCAAAATATTTGGAAGATGGGAGGGCTCGCCCGAAATCTTCCCATTACCTTTCTAACCTTTGCGGCCGGCGCTCTTGCGCTGATGGGATTTCCACCTTTCAGCGGATTTTTCAGTAAGGACGCGATCCTGGCCCGGGCCTACGAGCATAATCACAGCATCTTTATCTGTGCACTCGTGACCGCATTTCTGACCGCGTTTTATGTGACCCGGCTTTTCGTTGTCGTGTTTTGGGGCAAACCTCGCAGCCCGGCGGCGAAAGCGAGCGACGAATCCCCCTTCCTCATGACGGCGCCTCTCATTGTGCTGGCGGTATTGTCCGTCGTTGCCGGGTTCAATTTCTTTGCTCAAAGTTTTGTCGTCGTTCCCCATGAACGCGAATTTGTCGCCCTTGTGCCGGTGCTGGCCACTCTGGCCACATTAGTCGGCGCCGGTTGGGCGATCGTCGTTTATCGGAACCAGGCGAGCGAGCGCTACAACGTGGGGTTGCTGCGAAACGGTTTTTACATCGACCAGTTTTATATGTGGTTGATTAACTCGACGCAGGAGTCGCTCGCGCGGCTCTCGAGTTTCTTTGACCGCTGGATCATTGACGTTGCGGCTGTGCGCGGTGCAAGTGGCGGCACGTGGGGAGCCGGCGCGCTCCTGCGGCTCTTTCAAGTCGGGAATTTGCAGGCCTACGCTTTTCTTTTCGGCCTCGCCGTCGTCGCGCTGATTTATTTCACCCTCTTTCGTTAATGCTGCTTCTCCTTATTCTAGCTCCCGTCATCGGCACGGTGCTGATCATGGCCGGCGCTCCCAGCCGGAAAACCGCACTCTATGTTTCCGGTATTACGCTGGGTCTTACGCTGGTCGCTTTCGCTCAGTTTGAAGGGCAGCGCGGCTTTCAATTCGTCAGCTCGTGGCCGATCGCGCCCGAATACCATTTGAGTTTCACCGTTGGTCTCGACGGCTTGAGTCTCATCATGGTGCTGCTCGCCGCCGCCGTCACCCTGGCGGCTGTTTGGTTTTCGGGTGAGATCGATCGGCACGAACGCGCCTTTTACATTTGCCTTCTTCTCGTTTCCGCTGGGGCGATCGGGGCGTTTGCCTCGCTCGATTTGTTTTTCTTTTACGCGTTCCATGAGCTCGCGCTTATCCCTACTTTTCTGCTCATCGGGATCTGGGGCAGCGGAAACCGGAGCGCAGCCGCCTGGAAGATTACGATTTATCTCGCGCTCGGAAGTTTCGTCCTCCTCCTCGGCCTCATTCTGCTTTACCAGAGCATTCCGGCGGCTTCCCGCACGTTCGACATCCGTGCCCTAACGACGCTTGGTGGCAGCCAGATTCCACCGAGTGCGCAACATCACATTTATTTGCTTCTGCTTATCGGGTTCGGTGTTCTCGCTTCCCTGTTTCCTTTCCACACCTGGGCTCCCGAAGCCTACGCCTCGGCGCCGGCGCCGGCGGCAATGCTGCACGCCGGGGTATTGAAGAAATTTGGCCTTTATGGCCTGCTCCGTCTGGCCATTCCGCTTCTGCCGGAAGGCGCGCACTACTGGACCGGGCTGCTCATGATCATGTTGCTTGGCAATATCATTTACATCGGACTGGTCACGATCGCGCAGAACCGGCTCGATTGGATTCTCGGATATTCGAGCGTGATGCATATGGGCTACATATTCCTCGGGATCGCGGCCGCGAATACTCTCGGAACGACCGGGGCCGCCGTGCTGATGCTGGCGCATGGATTGGCCATCGCTCTTCTTTTTGCGATTACCGGCGAAATCCGAAAGCGCACGGGAACGCTCCTTTTACAGGATCTGGGAGGGCTGGGCAAAGTGATGCCGCTGGCCGGTCTCGCTTTCGGGTTCGGAACGTTTGCCGCCATCGGCTTGCCCGGTTTCGCTAATTTCTCGGCCGAGGTCATGGTTTTCTTTGGTTCATTTCAGCGGGGCTGGGAAATGAGCCGCTTTCATCCTTTTCAAATTGCAACCGTGCTCGCGCTCTGGGGCGTTGTGCTCTCGGCGGTCTACATGCTGCGCGCTTATCGGAGCGCCTTCATGGGCACAATGCCGGACCGCTGGAAAGACGTGACCGACCTGAAGCACAGTTTGCGTGTGCCGGTAACGCTTCTCGTCGCAGCGTTGCTTTACTTTGGATTCTTTCCGCAGACTTTGGTCCGAATTCTTTCCCCCGCGTTTCGAACAAACCTTAGCGCGAGCACATCCCGATGATCACAGCGCCCATGCACGAGATTGCGGTGCTTGTTCTCGGGATCGTCGTTCTCATGTGGGAATCCTTCGCGCCGACCACCGATAAACGGGTTGTCGCCTTGCTTGCCATCGTTGGCCTGGCGCTCATTCTGGCCGCTTCCTTCCATCTCCAGCCGCCTCACCCTCCTTCAACCAGTGGATTGTGGAGTTTTTATGCAGCCGATCCGCTCGCGATCTTTTTCAAACGTTTCGTTCTGATCGCCACAATTTTCGTGCTGATCATGACGATCGATTACGCACCGGTCGTGCGCGCGGCCGTTCCCGGAATGACGCCGCAGGCCGGTTTGGGAGAACTTTTTACGCTCCCGATCTTCACCTGTGCCGGGCTGATGTATCTGGTCTCGGCCATAGACCTGGTCATGGTGTTCGTTTCTCTGGAGTTGGTCACGATCTCGTTCTACGTGTTGATCAGCCTGACCCGGCGCAATCCGGTGAGCCTGGAAGCCGGCGTGAAATATCTAATCCTGAGTGCGATGTCCACCGGCTTTATTGTTTACGGCATCACCTGGATTTTCGGCGTGACGGGCCAAACCAACCTGGAACGCATCGGAGCCGCGTTGAACAGTGCCGGAATCGATCGCAACGCGGCGCTCTTCGGCATGCTGCTGGTGCTGGTCGGTCTTGGCTTTAAGATCGCGGCGGTTCCATTTCAGCTCTGGGTGCCGGATGTCTACCAGGGCGCGCCAACACCGGTTACTGCCTATTTGTCCGTGGGCTCGAAAGCCGCCGGCTTCGTCGTGCTCCTTCGCGTGTTGCAGCCATTTGTGAACTTGCCGGGCGTGGGGAAACTGTTGGTTGTTCTTGCGCTGCTCACGTTGGTTTACGGAAATCTGGCGGCGCTTCCGCAAACCAATTTGAAACGGCTTCTCGCCTACTCCAGCATTGCCCACGCTGGATATCTCCTCGTCGGAGTCGCCTGTGTGGATGGACGCGCGGTTGCTTTCTACCTCGTGGCCTATTTGCTGATGACACTTCTGAGCTTCGCTGTTCTTGTTATCGTCGCGCAGCATACCGGAGAACGAATCGAAGATTTCGACGGCTTGTCGCAACGCTCACCATTTCTCGCGTTTGCCATGTTGATTGCGATGGCGTCGTTAGCCGGTGTCCCGTTGACCGCAGGATTTTTTGGCAAGTTCCTGATCTTCATGTCAGCGGTGGCGCAACAACAGACGGCCCTGATCGTCGTCGGCACCATCACGGTAGGCTGCGGTTTCTACTATTACCTGAAAGTGGTGCGCGCGATGTACTGGCAACCAGCGACGAATACAGAGCGAATTCCGATAAGCGGGCTATCTCGGTTCGCCATGATCATCCTAATTCTCGGAACGATTTACCTTGGAGTATACCCGAAGCCGATTCTAAAGGCGCTGGAGCCGAAGAGCGGACCGGTGATGGTCACATCGACAGCCACTCCCTGAGCCCACCCGGCAGAAAACCGCGGATTACGCGGATTTAAACGGATGGACAGAAACTGATTGGGAACATGTCACAGAAGTCTTTCTCTACTGGGAGGGACGAGGCTCGTCTCGTCCCTAATATGTGGGACGACACAAGGTCGTCCCTCCACCTAAAATCACCGACGCTAGTCGCTCAGCTCAACGTTCCAGTAGGCGAGATCGACAAAATGCCGCCAGCTTTCGTGTTGCGGTGACGAAAAAGTAACGTGCACGAACGGCCGCCACTTTGGCCGCTTCGGCTTTCGAATCAGGCTCATATGCGCTTCTCGCGGCAGCCGGTTACCCTTCCGGGTATTGCACGGGATACAGGAGCAAACCACATTTTCCCACGTTGTTTGTCCTCCACGATCTCGCGGTAACACGTGATCAAGATTCAGTTCATTCCGATCGAAAACATGGCCGCAATACTGGCATGTGTTCTTGTCGCGCTCGAAAATATTGTGCCGAGTGAACTTCACTTCCTTCTTCGGCAACCGGTCAAACAGCAACAGAACGATGACGCGCGGCACGCGAATTTTCCATGAAATCGTCGTGACCAGTTCGTGATCCGGGGCGGTGGCGGAAAAATCGCGCCAGGCCTCGAAATCGTGTGTCAAAAAATTGTTGGCCTCATCGGATGATACCACGTGCGCGTGGCCAGCGTAGACGAGGGAGAAAGCGCGACGAGCAGAGCAGATGTTCACTGCCTGCCAGAGGCGGTTCAAAACCAGGACCTGAGTATTAAGTAATGAATGCAAGCCTGTCGAATTCCTACGTGACCAACTCGTTACGGGCGGTGATCCAAAATTCGCGCGACGTTATCATCCGTCCTTTTTATTGTCAACGCGGGGGATTATTGCAGAAAACGCGCCACCTGGCCAGGCGTTCCTGTGTCTCAGGCTACTGAGGGACGGCCTCAGGGGCTCCGGGTTATCGCGACGAAATGGTTAACGTCGAATCTTTCCCGGCTTGGGTTTAACAAAATTACCCGGCACACGCTGTTCATCGTCCGGAACCGCGCCGGCTGCATCACCGAGGTGTTCCTCTTCCGGCGGGAGGTATTTTTTGAACCTATTCTTGTCGATCGCTTTCATGAACGCTTCATGCGGACTCGCAATTCCCTGCTGAAGCAACGCCCAAATCGCGTCGTCCATGAATTGCATTCCCTGGGCTTTGCCCGAGACGATGACATCCTGAAGTTTTTGCGAAGCGCCTTCGCGAATAATGGCCGAGACAGCGGCGTTGGCGATCAGGATTTCGTTGACGGCCACGCGTCCGCTGCCATCAGCCTTTTTCAAAAGCAGCTGGGCGAGGACACCACGCAATGAGTTCGCCAGCATGGCACGCGCCTGAGCCTGACGAGAAGCCGGAAACACATCCACCATGCGGTCGACGGTTTTGCGAGCGTTGTTCGTGTGCAGAGTTCCAAAAACGAGCAACCCGGTCTCCGCCGCCGTCAGGGCCAGTGAAATTGTCTCCAGATCGCGCATCTCACCTACCAGAACGATGTCGGCGTCCTCGCGCAAAGCTGCTTTTAGGGCCACGGGAAACGAAACCGAATCTCCCGGCACCTCACGTTGTGTGATAATGCTGAGCTTGTTGTCGTGCACGAACTCAATCGGTTCCTCAATCGTGACGATATGCCGCGAGAAATTTTCGTTAATGTAATCGATCAACGCGGCCAGCGTGGTCGATTTGCCCGAGCCCGTCGGGCCCGTCACGAGCACGAGGCCACCGCGGAGGTGCCCAAACTCTTTGACCACTGCCGGAATGCCAAGCTGTTCCAAAGTCGCGATCTTCGTGGGGATTAAACGAAAGACCGCGCCGTAGCCGTTTGCCTGCTTGAGATAATTGCAGCGGAAACGGGACGATGCATCCATTTCGTAAGCAAAATCAAGATCGCCGCGTTCTTCGAATATGTCCCACTGCTGCGGCCCGCAAATCTCGCTCAACATCGAGAGCGCCTCATCACGCAGCACAGGCTCGGGACGGATCGGCGCGACATCACCATGTCTTCGCATTTTCGGAGGCTGTCCTTCACCGATGTGGAGGTCGGAGCCGCCCTGCTCCACGATCACACTGAGAAATTGATCCAGGTAAGGCATTGCTTAATGACGAAATCCGAAATCCGAAGGACGAAGGACGAAGGAATGACCAAATGCAAATGACGAAATCTGCGAGGCGGACCCGTTTTGGACTTCGAGCTTGGACATTATTTCGGATTTCATCATTCGTGCTTCGTCATTTTCCCAGGTGCGTTCTCATTTCCTGTTTCTGTTCGGATCGCGCATACGCTTCCTCCGCGCTGATTAAACCGCGGCCGTAGAGGTCGAGAAGCGCGTCGTCCATTAGTTGCATCCCCTGTTTTTTTCCGGTCTGGATGATTCCGGGCAGCATGTAAGTCCTGGCTTCCCGGATGACATTGGCGACGGCGGGGGTGTTGGAGAGCGTTTCGAGCGCGAGCACGCGGCCGGATTGGTCGCTGCGCGGTATGAGTTGCTGACTGATTACTCCCCGTAACGACTCGCTTACCATCACGCGAATCTGATCCTGTTGGTCTACCGGAAAGACGTCGAGCAATCGGTCGAGTGTGCGCGAAGCATTTCCCGTGTGCAGTGTTCCCAGAACGAGATGGCCCGTTTCCGATGCGGTGATGGCGAGTGAAATGGTTTCCAGATCGCGCATCTCACCGACCATGATCACGTCGGGATCTTCCCGCAACGCGCCACGCAACGCGGCCGCAAAGGAGATGGTATGCGTGTGCACCTCGCGCTGTGTGATGTGGCATCCTTTCGGTTCGAAGACGTACTCGATCGGGTCCTCCAGCGTAATGATGTGCTCCAGCCGCTCCATATTCACCTGCTCGACCAAGGCCGCCAGCGTGGTCGATTTGCCGCTGCCCACCGAGCCGGTGACCAGGATCAAACCATTCTGGTAGCGCGTGAGCAGCTTGAGATGCTCGGGCAACCCGAGTTCGTCCATCGTCTGCACCCGGGTGTTGATAATGCGGAAAACAAGATCAACCCCGAGCCGTTGCCGCACAACGCTCGTGCGAAACCGGCCGAAATCATTCGCATAGGCAAAATCCGAGTCGCCCCTCTCATTAAGCTGGGTTTTGTGCAAGTCGGACAGAAATCCTTCCGCGAGCGCGGTTGTGTCTTCCATGCTCAGCCGCGGCGCATCAGGCCAAATCGGCTGCAACGTGCCATTGAGACGCCAGAGTGGCGGCGCGTTTACTCCGAGATGAATATCAGAAGCCCCAGCCTGCTGGCCGATCGCCAGATACTCGTCCACATGGGCCAGGGGATGCGAAGGCGGGCGTTGCTCAGTGGATCGTCCGGTCATGGCGCGCACAATCATTATGCGACCAATCCGCGGCGTAAACCGAAATCAAATTACCATTTGGCCCGGCCGGAGGGCCGATTGCCATATCCGCGGAGCTTCCTGGTCACGAAACTCACTATTACAGGTTTTAACAGCGTAGCCGCGAACCGTAGCACTCCCAAGGCGAACCCCGCCTCCAGAACATTCTTCGACGATCGTTTGCTGGGGCGGCCTTTTGCCTCGAGGTAGACCTTCTTCTTTCTCGCGGGAAGAACGACCAGCAGCGTGCCGACGACAACTGCCGCGGTAATCCAGAGGACTGTTTGCCGCTGAAACGACCGCCTCAATTTCCTCGGGAAATCGAGTTCGTAACGCAGCGCACGCAGATCGCGGCTGACACGATCGCGAGAGCGGGCCGCTTCGGCGCTCAATTCGTCGAGCGACTTGTCCGGTCGAGATCGCTGAGCCATTGCCGGTCTTTTTTCAGTTCGGTTGAAAGTTGCGGAAACGGTCGCGTTCGCATCTTGCTACGGGCGATGAGCAAGCAAATGAGGGCGAGCAGAAAATGCACGCCTGCGGCGAACAAAGCGATCCATATCCATGAGAGCTGAGTCAGCCGCATGACAGTGACGATCAGGCTTGCGACCAGAAAGATGTATCCAAAAACAACAAAGAGGAGGGCCGCGGCGAAACAAGCCGCCAGAACCAGCATCTGGACCAGCGCCGACTTGGATTCCCTGACAAACAGTGCCGAACGCTCCGCGGCCAGAGCGGCAAGATCTGTACACAACGCCAGAAGACTGGCTATTAATCCGGCGTGTCCCGCGGGATTGCGGGAGCGCACCGTTTGCGGAGTCATTGAGGAGCCGGTTACCGGCGGAAGATCATTCCGAGGACGAAACCGATTCCGAGCGCCGTCACGACGGCTTTGGTCGGATTCTCGCGCACGTACTGCTCAGCATCTTCCTGGAAAGTGCGAGCCTTATCGCGCGCATCTCCCCACGCCTGCTCCGCTTTATCCCGAGCGTCATCCCAGGCCTGCTCGGCTTTGCCCCGATATTCGCCTGCCACCGCTCCGGCTGCCGACTTTAAATCCTCGGCCGCTTTGCGTGCATGCGTTTTGCTGCTTTCGAATTTATCCTGCGCGTCACCTACTCCGGACGCTCTTTGATGTATTTTGTTGTCTTCGGCCATGGATTCCTCCGGTTAATTCTTGCTTAATATTGTGTGTTTTTGACTATCCATCAATCGGGGGCGTGGAACAAATGATTCCTTAGCTAAACGCAAACCGAGCTCCGCGCGCGCCTGACTTTTTCCATAAATTCCGGTCCTTACTCACGAAATATGATTCGGGCCTTGGTCAGATCATAGCGCGAGAGCTCCACCGACACCTTATCAGCGGGCACAATCCGGATAAAATATTTGCGCATTTTCCCCGAGATATGGCCAAAACGTTTCGCTGCCCCGGCAGATCGACGCGGAACATGGTGCCAGGCAATACCTGGATCACCGTCCCTTCGGTGACGATCTGTTCTTCCTTCGCCGTGCGAGAACATACTTAAACTTTTTGCCTCGCTCAACCATCCGGGAATCCACAAATCCGGTGTAGTTTCACTTGTTTTTCCTCAGGGCGGCGGCGCCACGGAGGCACTCAACGCACCCCGCCGCGAAACGAGACAGTCGGAAAATATTCGCCCAGTTCCTGCCGCTTCCACCACGCGCCAGTCTGTCGATGTTCCGCCACGCTCGTAAACCGATAGCGATAGAACCGCGCGCGAACATACCGCGGTCCAGTCTCGGGAAACGGATTGTTGTTCAACAACCCCGTAACGGCGGGTTTATTTTGCAGCAAGCAGCCCATCAAGGAAACAAACCACCGATTCTGCGGCGCACTGCTCAACGCGGCGAACCACATCTGCCAGTCCAACCTCGGCTGATGCGGGGCGCACCAGCGCGGTGAGCGATTGACGTCGCCGGGTTTCCATCGGAACTCGTACGGCTGCCAGTCGATCCCATCCATGCTGCCTTCAATCACAATTTCGCGCCGATCTTTCGTCATCACGCGAAAAAGACCGTAGCCATTAATCATCCGGAACGGCTCCAAATGTCGGTAAACAAAGGCAATCGGCCGCGGACATTCCGCCTCCGGGTTGAATGCTGAATAAATCAGCCATCCATTGATCGGCAAAGTGATGAACAGGACAACGAGCGCTGCGAAATTCGCCAACCGGTGCGGCCACCTCAGCGCGCTGCGCCGATCGCGGACGTCGCGCCGTTTGCCCACGGCGGCGTCATCGATAAGAAGCAAACACAACGCAATCGTGAGCAGATTGAAAAAGCAATAGTTGCCCGTAATCGCGATCGCTAATTGCAGGAAAATCAGCAACCCGGCCGCGATCAAGCGTGGCCGGCGCGGAGCCCAGATGAAGAACGGCACGATGATCTCGACAGCCAGGGAAAATGCGACCGAGAACTCTTTGAACCATTCGGGTTGTTTGTCGGCCCACCATGCGAAAACGGTAGGTAGTGGCTGCGACCAATAATGATAGTCCAGTGCGGTCAGGTTCCACCAGGAAGGATCATGGCTGGTCAGTTTCACCACTCCCGACATCAGCATAAGTTTGAAGAGGAGAAACTTGAGCAGAAACAGCGCGGTCCGGGAAACTGGCCTTTCTGCCGTCCCGCTGGTTGATCGAGGCCACATTTGCCATGGAGCCAGAAAGATCGACAGGAATCCCGCCTCCAGGAGAAGAATGTCCCACTGAAAACTTAGAAAAGTTTGTCCCGCAATCGTGAGCGACAAATAAGAAACAAAAAGAACGATCAGGCAGAAAATGGGGACGACACCGCAAATGAGCAGGAGTGAAAGCAGAACGCCGCTCCCGCAAAGAAAATGAAGGAACTGATCGCTGGCGTTGAACCAGCAAACCGTCGGAAGCAACGTCGGACCGCGAAAGCCAAGTTGTTCGCGAGCCGCAGAAAGAAAATTGACGGCGGGTAATATGCCGTTTGCGCCGATCAATCCGTCGATCTGGATCCAAAGAGAGAGAAAAGCGCTCAGATAAGCCGCGCCGAGCAGGCGCAAAAACCATTTCCGTGACCAATCGTAGGCCGGCGCCCGGACATCGTCGCCCCAAAGCCATCGCGTCAGCTTGGAACTGAGCCGCCGGTGCCGGGCAATAATCCCGTAGAGAAGTTCGGACATCTGGGCAAAGCCAGGAATGTGGTCATAACTCCAGGACAACCATCTTTTCGACGATTGAGACCGTAAGGATCGATAAACGGCCTCCGCCGCAAAGAAGACGTCGCCGCTGCTGTCGACGAAAACAACGCCTCTCTGAAATTGATCGGATGGGATTTCCGGAAAACGTTGCGCAGCATTCTGAGACGTCTCGTAGTCCACATCTCCCGCCGTCATCACCCGCCAACGCTCGATCCAGTGGCGACAAAAATGACAATCGCCATCCCAAATTATGAGCGGCCTGGCCGGGGGAACAGCAACGCGCAGTGCCGACGGGTTGGCCATCAACGTCCAACGTCCAACGTCCAACGCTCAACGTCCAACGTCCAATTCAGAATCCGAATCTGATTTCGATATTTGGCGTTGAGCGCCTGCCCTGGGACGGCCCCGAAACCATTCGGGGTTGAAGGTTTTCCTAGTCACTAAACTCAGCCCAGATCGGTGCGTGATCCGAAGGTTCAGGGCCCTTCCGCATGTCGCGATCGATTCCGGCATTCGTGCAGCGCTGCGCCAGCGATTTGCTGGCCAGAACCGCATCAATGCGAAGGCCGCGATTTTTTGGAAATGACAACATGCGGTAATCCCACCAGGTGAAAAGCCCGCCCTCCTTATGATGCAAACGCAGAGTATCGATCAGGCCGGTATCGCATAATTGCTGAAAGGCGGCGCGTTCACTTGCGGAACACATAATAGCGCCACGCCACAGTTCGGGATCATGCACGTCGATATCTTCTGGAGCGACATTGAAATCGCCGCAGACAACCAAGTCCGTACCGGTTTCTCCAGAGAGGCACTTTGTCAGCCTGGCATACCACGTCATCTTGTAATCGTAGGCTGGCGATCCAACCGCCTGCCCGTTTGGCGCGTAAACGGAAAACACGCGCACATCGCCCACGGTAGCGGCAATCACGCGCGCCTGTGGATCATCCACTTCATCGCACAACGATACCCGCACATCGGTCGGTGCGATCAACGACAAAATGGCGACACCATTGTACGATTTCTCGCCGTGGTAAACGGAGTGATAACCGTATCCCTGCAAGGCAAGCACGGGAAACTGTTCATCACGGCATTTTGTTTCCTGGAGACAAACGGCATCGGGTTTTGTCGCTTCCAACCAGGCAAAAAGACGGTCCTGCCGTTTTCGCAGGGAATTGATGTTCCAGGAGGCGATCCGCATGCCGAAACATTCACAAATCAACTTCCAGTCCGGGAGTTGGGACGATAACTTCTGTTCCCGGGACGCCCGCGACCAATGTCTTGCGCATCCATTCGACGGCCGATGGATCCCCGTGAACGAGAACAATCTTCGGCGGAGCAAGCTTCTTCGCGTAATCGACCAGCGATTCGCGGGAAGCGTGTGCGCTGAATTGGAATTGTTCCATGTGACAGCGCACTCGCTGCGCCGGTTCGTCCGGATCGAGCCTGACCTCGCTTTCCGGTTGCGCCTCGCGCAGCACTCCCGCGGGCGATTCAGGATCTGCATATCCAACAAAAAATATCGAATGCCGCGGATTATCGATGACGCGGCGGGCAAAAACATTGGAAAGAGTTTTCGCTGTCATCATTCCACTGGAAAGCGCGTAGATGCGGCCCGCTCGGGCGGGCGCATCACGTATCGTCTGGCCGTTCAGAATAAATGGGGCAATGTCTTCCATCAGCTGCAAACGTGGCAATTGCCGCCGCGTCATGTTTGCGCGCCGATCGTAGATGTCCGTCATTTTCGAACTAAGCCCTCCGATATAGACCGGAAAATCGGAAAGGATTTTTTGGCGGCGAAATTTGTAGAGCATGGCCAGAAATTCCTGCGTTTTGCCGAGCGCGAACACCGGGATAAGAACACACCCACCGCGCGCAAAAGCTTGATCGATCGCTGCCGCGAGGCGCTTCTCTTCTCCTTCTCGTGTCCAATCCGATGCCGCGGGATGGTCGCCCCTCGTGCATTCAATAATTAACACGTCGATCTTTTCTTCCGGAAAGACCGCCGACTGCATCACGGTCTGGTCGTCGAAATTGACGTCCCCGGTATAGAAAATTGTGCGTCCGGCCGCGCGCAGCAGGATTCCGGCGGAGCCCAGCACATGACCGGAATCGAAGAATTCGAACGAGAGCCCCTCTGCCTCTTCGTCGGCGCGGATCCGCTCTCCGGAAATGGCAATCCGTTGCCGCATCGGGCAATACTGCCAGTTGTCCGCCGCACGGTTCGTTTCGCGATGAGTAAACAGTGGGTAAAGCGTGGTGCCGAGTTCTTCGCGCTGGCGCGTCATGACATTCACCGAGTTGTGAAGCAGAGCGTTCCCGATATCGCCCGTCGCTTCGGTCATAAATACACGTGAACTCGGCTGGCGCCGCATCAAGACCGGCAGAGTGCCGATATGATCCTGGTGCGCGTGTGAAATCAGGATTGCATCGAGCGGCTTTTCGCTGATCGGTATAAAATTGGGGAGCGCGGCTTCGCCTTCGTTCTTTGGATGCATTCCGCAATCGAGGACTAACCGATGCCCTTCGATCTCTAAATAGTACGAGTTAGCGCCGATTTCTGTGTGACGCGTCAGGTTAACGAATTTCACGGTCTTGCTGGCCTAGCGGTAGATTGCTACTTTCAAACGGTGCGTCCTGCGAAGGAAAGAGCATTGAACTAACGGCAGGCCCGTGGCAATAAATTCGTAGCTCACCGGTTTAATGAGTGTGCTTGTCCCGGCAGAAGTGGACGCCTATTGGAGACGGTTCCTTCGGGAAGCAAGCGGGACGAAGGATTTAGAAGCGCAAGGCCGCGCCTGTCAGGATGAACAATCGCGCCGCCAGAATGTCGAACGGACATATTGAATGGGCTGCGTTTCCGCGGCGCTCACTCCCGATGAACTCGAATTACAATAATTCAAACCGCGAGGAGAACATTTGCATCCACATCTTTTCCGTCTCAGCCGCGATGGTGGGTGTTTGCCTCACGGTTATCGGCCTGATTCGCGTGGTCATAAGTGTCGGCAGAGCGGACACCCTGGCTGACGATTTGCTGGCGGGAGACGCGTTCCTGTTTCTCATCGCCTGCTTATGTTCGTACGCCGCCTTGCGCGCAAATGGCCTAGAAAAAATGAAAAAACTCGAACGATCGGCTGATTGGATGTTCATCGCAGCCATGAGCCTTATGGTCGTTGTCTGTGCGTTCATCACGTATGCCATCAGCATTCCACCCCTCGCAAAATGACCTTTTCCAACAAAATCACTCTGCAGGCACGGCGGAGATTTTAGCGCAGTTCGATTGCGGGGCGCGGCCCCGTCATGCCAGAGGTCGCTTCTGTTTAGAGCAACTCCTGAAACATCCGCATCCAGTTGCCGAAAAGCATTTTGCCAGCATCCTCATCGCTGAACCCGCGCTCCAGCAACTTCCGCGTTAAATTTTTCGCGTGAGAGTGATCCGTTAAATCAGGGATGAAATGCGGAATCGTAAGTTTGGCGGCGAGCTCTTTTTTCTTTTCCTCCGGCCACTGCCGAAAAATGAATTCGAAAAAATCGAACCCGATCCCGACGCCATCCACTCCAATCAGATTCACGACGTGCTCGATGTGATCGACGTAGCGCTCGAGCGTGGCATTTTCTTTTTCCGCGCTGACGAGGACGGAGTTAATTCCAATCACCCCGCGCCGTTCGCCCACCATTTTGATTTGCGCATCACTGATGTTGCGTTCGATATCGTAGTATTTTCGAGCGTTGGTGTGGGAAACAATCACCGGTTTGGTGGTGATTTCCAGGATGTCGCTGAACCCCGCCGGATTGATGTGGGCCAGGTCGACCATGATCCCGAGTGCTTCACATTGGGCGATTACATCACGACCGAACGGGGTCAGGCCGCCCGGCGGCGAACCGCTCGGTGCGAAAATGCCGCCATCGCCGGCGGAATTGCGGCGGGCATGCGTCAGACCAACAGCCCGCACCCCCAGTTCGTAGAACACGCGAAGCAGATCCAGATCCCTCCCTAACGGTTCCACACCCTCCATCGTGATGAGAAGCGAGATGTTTCCCGAGCCTCTGGTGCGCGCAATGTCGTCATGGCTCTTGCAAATGACGAACCGTTTCGATTGTTCTACCTCCTCGTAGAGCCGCGCGATTTGGTCGAGCGCTACGCGTAGCCCCATTTCCGGCAGGTAGCCGTCCTCGATAAAAATCGCCGCGCCGATCACCCCCACTCCGCCTCTTTCGAGTTCTGGCAGAAAATCCGTCTGCAGAACATTGGAGCGATGCCGCTTTTCATAAAGGTCCATCGGCAGATCGAAATGAAGATCGATGATTCCTTCGGCATGCAGCCGTTCAACGCGTTCTTCGATGGAGTTCATTGAATCTGTCACCGTTCGATTCAAACAGCACTATGGGAGCGGAACATTTGTCCCCACAAGCTAAGGCGAGGGAGGGGGGGGCGCGATGGATGGGAGGTCGGGATCGTCCTTTGCCCGTGGTGCGAACAGGCACAACAAGGCGAGCAACCAAACCGCACCGAGTGGCAGCACCCCGGGAAGCCAGATGAAAAAACGCGAGACGAGCGCGATCGCTGCCATGCTGTAAGCGGCGGAAACCGCGATCGCAGCAAGGATCAAATCAACCCGGGAAAATCGGCGGGCAATCCCGCTCACCCCAGCCAGCGCAACGATGAAAAGACAATCAAAGATCCAGTGAACGCGATGAACAAACGCATTCGCCTGGATGGTTGCAATCGCCGCAGCGAAAGCGTCCGTCGTCGTGCGCTCATCGCGGGGATATCGTGCCAGCACGATGTGATCCCGGATATCGCTGAAAGGTGAAGTAGCGCCGGATTTGTTTTCATGTTGCTGCGCGGCGAGGAGCAATTCGTTCAGCTTCAAATGGCGAGCGCCTTTAACTGTATTCGTGTTGACCAGCAGCGTCCCGTCAGAACGGATCGGAATCTTTTTGCCTTGTGGAAGGTAAATGTAAGATCCGATGTCGATCTTCACTTCAGCCGGTGTGACGCGCATCCAAAGAAGCAACGCCTGCAAGGCAAACGATGGAATGACCTCACCACGGTACTGAAAAAGCAACGGCACATGATCTTCGTCCGTAACCTCTTTGGGCAGGTTGATAAAGCCGAGCGTCGAAATGAGCCGAAGATCTTCATTCGGTTGACGGCCGACGCCAGAAAATTCAGCGAGACCGCCACGTCGCCCCGTGACCTGTGCGAAACCCGGGATCTCCAGGACCGGAGCTTCAATGTCGGGAGTTGCCGTCAGTTCGGCCGCGACCAGTAGCCTGGGTACACGCATGGCTTGATCGAGAAATATCTGCTCCTGATCTTTATCGCGGTCGTTCCATTGCAAAATAGGTTCGAAGGCGATGACCGTGGGATTAAATTCAAGAGCGGCCTGCAGGAAGAGAGCGAATTCGACCGCTGAAATCGCGTTGCCGGTCGTGTTGCTTCGTTCGACCGAGCCCTTTTTCGGCAGCATGGAATCTCCGCCGATTTCAACAATTGTCAGGGGAACGGTCGCGCCGGTTGCAGGCGCGTTCTTCATCGCCCACTGCAGAAATGTCTCGTCGAAACGTTGCAGCCGGGGCTCGCGCAAGAAAAACAGGCAGGCCATCAGAATGACGAGCATCAGCCAGAGTGACGGGCGTTGCATTGGGCAGAAGTGAAGAACGACGGGTGACAAGTGACAAGTGAAAAGCAGGCGAGCCTCTGCTCGTTACTTATTACTCGTCACTACCGCTTTAGCGGCTCAGCTCCAGCATGCGCAAGATGGGTGCTTCCGCTCGCTTTCGGATTGCCTCGGGCAAAATGATTTCCGGCGCCATGTTTCGCAGCGCCTGATAGGCCTTTTCCAGCGTGTTCATCTTCATAAAACGACACTCGCCGCAGAAACAATTCTCCGTTGGACCCGGAATGAATAACTTTCCCGGAATCTCTTTGTGCAGCCGATGCAACATTCCTGCCTCGGTCACGACAATGATCGCGTGCGCAGGCGAATTTCTGCAGAAGTGGATCATCTTTTCCGTGGAACAAACCTCATCGGCCAGCATGCGCACGGCATAGGTGCACTCAGGGTGAGCCACCACCGGCGCGTCAGGATATTGTTGCCGGATGCGACCGATGCTGCGCGCAGTGAATTCCACGTGGATGTAACAATTGCCCTGCCATAACTCCATCTTGCGGCCCGTTCGTTCCGTGACCCACGCGCCAAGATTCTGGTCCGGCACGAAGAGAATGTTTCGATCGGCCGGCGCCGCCAGCACAATTTTCTCCGCATTGCCACTCGTGCAAATAACGTCGGAAAGCGCTTTCACCCCTGCGCTGCAATTGATGTAAGCGATGACGTAATAATTTTTGTCGGCGTGCTTTTGCAGAAACTGTGCGAGCTGCTCAGGCGAGCATGATTCCGAGAGCGAACAGCCGGCGTCCAGGTCGGGCAGAATCACGCGTTTGCCTGGATTAATAATCTTCGCGGTTTCGGCCATGAAATGGACGCCGCAAAACAAAATTACGTCCGCCTCTGTTTTGGCGGCCTGAAAGCTTAAACCGAGTGAGTCGCCAACAAAATCCGCCACGTCCTGCAACTCCGGTCTCTGATAATTGTGTGCGAGAATGACGGCATTCCGCTGCAACTTGAGCTCGCGCAGCTCCGCAGCAAGATCAACACCGAAATTTACACCAGCGGTTACCATTGATTAATATCCGGCAACGCTATGAATACTCAAACTTCGCCCGCGACCTTCCGCCTCGGTTTTATTGGCGCCGGAAAACTGGCCGGCTCCGTCATCCGCGGCTTGATCCTCGCCGGCTTCTGTCCACCGAGCAGAATTATTGCCAGCGAACCGAACCAGGACGTGCGGAATCTTCTGGTGAACGAGACAGGGATAACCGCAACCGTCCACAACGCCGAAGTAGCGAAGGCCGACATCCTTTTTGTCGGTGTGAAGCCGGCTGTGGTCCTGCCGGTCCTTCGCGAGCTGGCGGCTGAGATATCCGGAAAACTGGTCATCTCGCTCGCGGCCGGCATTCGCATTGCCAGCATGGAAAAAGTGGCGAAGGCGCGGTTCATGCGCGCACTCACGAACACGCCTTCCGCCATCTGCAAAGCGGCAACTGCGCTCGCCCGAGGCACGCGTTCAACCAACGAAGATGCCGAGCTCGCCAAAAAAATATTCGATGCCATCGGCCTCGCCGTTGACGTGGACGAAGAACACATCGATGCCGTGACGGCACTGGCCGGAAGCGGACCGGCTTTCGTTTATTCTGTGATCGAAGCTCTGGCTGAAGGCGGAAAAAAGTGCGGGCTCGGCGACGAAGTGGCGATGACGCTGGCGGCGCAAACGGTTTTGGGCGCCGCTGAACTCGCCATTCAAAGCAAGATGTCGCCGGAGCAATTGAGAAAGATGGTGGTCACGCCAGGGGGCACAACGGCGGCGGGACTTGCCGAGATGGAGAGACTATGCACCACCGACGGTTTGATCGCCGCTGTGAAAGCTGCGACCAGGCGTGGCCGTGAAATGGCGGCGGAAAATCTGTAGCGGCGCTCTACGAGCGCCGAATATGTAATAAACGGCGGTCATAGACCGCCGCTACAGGCCTTCCGCATTGCCTCAATCGGCGCGGCACTGCCAAACCAAATTTCAAAAGCACGCGCGCCTTGATGCACCAACATCGATAATCCGCTTGCGGCGCGCGCGCCGGCTTCCATGGCGGCTGTGACAAAGGGTGTTCGCGATTGTCCGCGTGCATAAACGGCATCGTAAACCATTAAATGAGGCTGGAGCAGCCGCGCGGGGATGGGTGGGCCGTCGTTTGCGCTCAAACCGAGCGGCGTTGCGTTCACGACCAGGTCCGTGTTCGCAATCTGAAAGCGCAGCGCGGCGTCCTCCCAAGGGATTGCCTGCAAACGCGCAACGGGGCCGAGCACTCGCGGGCCCACGAAAAATTCGCTTAAATTTTTCGTCAATGTCTCCGCGTTTGCAAAAGTGCGGTTGGCAATAACAAGGCGCTCACAATTTTCCCGCGCGCATTGAAACGCAATTGCGCGCGCCGCGCCACCGGCTCCGAGAACGAGAATGCGCAGATCGCGCAGATCCACGGCAAACTCCTCCCTGATGGCCCGCGAAAATCCCGGTCCATCCGTGTCAAAGCCGATCAATTTGCCGTCACGAATGGCAACAGTGTTCACCGCGCCGCTTCGTTTCGCATCGCGATCGACTTCGTCCAACAAATCGAGAGCACGCACCTTGTGCGGCAACGTCAGATTCACGCCGACAAACTTCAGCTCGCGAATGAGGCGAAATCCCTCCGGCAGCTCCCTGGCGAGGATATGGAAGCGCGCGTATTGCATCTTTATCTTCGATTGCTGCAGCGCCGCGTTCTGCAATTCGGGCGAGAGAGAGTGTTCGACCGGATCGCCCAAAACCCCGAGCCGAATCGGCGGATCGCTATCCTGCCAGTTTTGCAAATCGGCCAAGGCGTAAGCCTTCCTGGCGGGTTTGCTTTTCATATCATTCCGGCCACGGCGAGGAGTCTCACACAAAATCTGCGAACGTTCCCAATCTGAAGCGTGATCCAGTCTCGGCCGGCGGAATCCTTCGCTGCACTCAGGATGACACCGATTGGCGTTGACCAACACCCAGCTGGGCGAGCATCCGTTCGAACCGCTTAAGCACGCGCTCTTTTCCCATCACTTCCAGCATGTGATACAAACTCGGCCCCACCGAGCGGCCGCTCGCCGCCACTCGAGCAGGATGGACAAGGTCCCCGGTTTTGCAGCCAAGTTTCTGAGCCAGATTTTTCAAGCTCCCTTCCAGCGTCTCGACATTCCACGACTCGATTCCGGCAAATTCGTCCCGCAGCGCGCCCAGCCGGGTCACGGCTTCGGGTTTTCCAAACACGTTTTCCATCGCGGCCGGATCGAACTTGAAGTCTTCGGTGAAGAAATACGCGGTCCACTCGGGCACATCGCGGAACAGTTTGATCTTCTCCTTCACGATCGCGAGAACCTTGTGCAGGTACTCTCCATCGGCGGCATCGACGTTTGCCTTCGCCAGGAACGGACGAGCCAGCTCAACAAAACGGCTGAGCGGCATGTGCAGAATATATTGGCCGTTAAGCCAGAAACATTTGTTCAAGTCGAAAGCGGCATTCCGACGATTGATTTTTTCCAATTCGAAAAGACGGACCACCTCGTCAATGTCGATCTTTTCGCGGTTATCCTTGGGAGACCAGCCCAGCAAACAGAGGTAATTGCGCACTGCTTCCGGAGCGTAACCCTGCTCGATGTAGGCGGCGACGCGCGCGCCCTCGTCTCGCTTGCTCATTTTCGAGCCGTCATGATTCAGGATGAGAGGTATGTGCGCGAACCGCGGAGGCGTCGCACCAAGCGCGCGATAGAGCTCGATGTGTTTCGGCGTGTTCGAGAGGTGGTCTTCGCCACGAATCACATGCGAGATCTTCATTTCGATATCGTCGACCACGTTGACGAAATGAAAGATCCAGGAGCCGTCCGGACGCCTGAGCGTCATGTCCGGGTGTGTTCCCGGATTGGTCAGATCGAAATCTATTTTACCGCAAACCAGATCATCAACGATCACGTGTTCGCGAGGCGAACGGAAGCGCAAGGCGCCTTCATCCTCGAAAATATGACCGCCATCCTGCAGTTTTTTCAGATGGTGCTCATAGATATCGGTGCGTTGACTTTGAAAATATGGGCCGTAGTTGCCGCCGACGTTCGGCCCTTCGTCCCAATTGAGTTCGAGCCATTCCAGGCCTTCATAAATGGCCGTTGCGGCTTCATCCGTATTCCGCGACTTGTCCGTATCTTCCACGCGCAAAATAAATTTGCCCTCGTGATGACGGCAGAATAGCCAGTTAAAAAGCGCAGTCCGCGCGCCGCCAATGTGCAAATAACCCGTCGGCGACGGAGCGAAACGGACGCGAACTTGTGAAGCCATGATCAAGACAACTTAGCCACAGATCAACACAGATAAACACTGATTACGGCGGGGGGAAGCAGTCTGCTTCCCCGGGACGCTAACAGCGTCCCCTACAGGAGAAGAAACAAGGTTACTCGATAAAGAGTTTGCCCGCCCGTCGACGGACGTGACGATCCCGCGGCAGGTTGGTCTTGGCCACTTGGCCGGTCGTATCAAGCAACGCCCGCACCCGCTCGATCAAATCAAATCCAATGTCGCGCACGTCCGAGGCATGCAGCCATTGCTGCAGCATCCGCCTCTGCACCGCGACCGACATTTTGCGCAAAGGTACGACCGCCAACGCCGCGACATCCGCAATCGAATCCGGAAGCAAAGTCTCGAAGAAATTCTCTTCTTCAGCAAAAATCATCGCCGTTTTCCAGATATTTTGGCGAACGTGCGGTCCGAGATTCTTTTCCAGGTACGGGATGACGCGGCGCCGCACACGATTACGCATCGGTAGCAGGCTTTTGTTCGAAGAATCTTCGCGAAACTTCAGCCGATGGCTCCGAATGTATTTGTCGATCTCGGCTCGCCAGATCCCGAGTAAAGGCCGGACAACGACCAGATCGGTCGATTCGATCCGGCGAGTGGATACCTCGCGCATGCCCGTCAGGCCGGCCCGCCCGGCGCCCCGAAATAGATTGAAGATAAAAGTCTCAACCAGATCGTCGGCGTGGTGCCCGAGAAAGATCGTGTCGCATTGCCGGCGCCGGGCTGTCGCCGCGAAAAATGCATATCGCGCTTCGCGAGCCGCCGTTTCGATCGAAAGTTTTTTGCTGCGGGCAAGGACTCGGATATCGGCGGAGCCGCTCTCAACCGGAAGTTGAGATCGCTGCGCAACATTTCGGACGAAGCGCTCATCCGCGGCACTGGAACGTCCGCGCAGGCGGTGATTCAAATGACAAACAGTAAGTTCCTTGTAGCCCTGCTCGACCAGCCAATGCAGCAACGCGACTGAATCGCGTCCGCCGGATACCCCGATGAGATACCGGCCCGCGCGGGGGAATTGGTGGAGGCGGATTTTAGCCGCGCTCAAGGGATCAATTGGCATACCGTGGAAGTTAGTCCTGCGCGAGGGTGGAAGGCAATCGACCGGGCGAAAGAAGGCTGGAGGATTTGACAATGAATGAACGTTCATTCACCTTACCCTCCCCTAAATAGACGGCCATCCCCAAACCTATGTCAGCCACCACCCTGGAACCAGCTACCGATCGACGATTGCAGATCATTGAAGCGGCGATTGTCTGCTTCGCCAAACGCGGTTTTCACCAGACCAGCATGCACGATATCAGCGCCGAAGCAGGCATCAGTGTCGGTCTGATCTATCGCTATTTTGCCAACAAAGAGGCGGTGATTTCGGCCATGGCCGATCACCATAAGAAAGAGATCTGCGACGTGCTCGAACGCGCGCGACAGGCGCCGACCCTGCTCGAGTCCCTGGAAATTTTGTTCACGGCGCATTGTTGCGAGAATTCGCCGAAGGTTCTGTCGGCCTTCGTGGTTGATCTTTACGCCGAGGCTTCCCGGAATCCGCACGTAGCCGATCTGGTCCGCGATATGTTGGATACGCTCATGGGCGGCGTGACGGATTTGATCGCGCGCGCGCCGGAGGCTGGGAGCACCGCGCATGGACTTCAACCTAACGAGCTGGCCGAACTAATCTTTGCTGTCGCCCGCGGAATGTTGATGCGCGACATTTTGCAGCCGGCCGAGATGACCGCCGCGGAAAGGCGGGCGCGCCAGTTGGAAGTGACACGCAGATTATGGCGGCTGTTGTTCAAAACAGAAGGTGAACCAGCGTATGCATGACGTCGCCAAACCCGCTGCCACCACTCGCCAAATGAAATCGGTCGCAAAAGAAATTCTTTTGGTCGTCGGCGCCATTCTACTTTTGATTGGCCTGATCGCCGTCCTTAAGGTGTTCGGTGTCGCTGGCGCAACCATCTTGGTGAGCGTCTTGACAGTCGTTTGTCTGGCTTGCGCCATTTTTTCCTTTCGCGCCTTCCGCCGCGGTGGAACCACTGCCGGCGCCATTTGGGCGGTCGCGTCTCTTCTATTCATCCTGGCCGATGTGAAGGCCAGCCAGGTCAGGAAAATGATGTCGACGCCATTTGCCATGCCGCCGACAACCGTATCGAGCGCAGTCGTGAAAGCGAAAGATTGGGCGCCGGTTCTTTCCGCTGTTGGCTCGGTTTCGGCCACGCAGGGCGCGATAGTCGCCGCCGAACTGGGCGGAGTCGTCAGCAAGGTCGAATTTCAAAATGGCGGCGTCGCGAAAAAGGGGGACGTCCTGATCGAGCTGGATACTTCATCGGAAGAAGCGCAGCTGCATACCGCTGAAGCCGACCTGGAATTGGCGCGCGCCAACTTTGAGCGCGCCCGTGATCTCTCCCGGCGCAAGGTGATTTCAAAATCCGAGCTCGACGCCGCCGAGGGAGCCTTCGGCCAAAAGAAGGGCACAGTCGATAACATGCGCTCGATGATCGGGAAAAAAGGAGTGCACGCCCCGTTCGACGGCCAGCTCGGCATTCGCCAGGTGAACGTGGGACAGATGATTAACGCCGGCCAACAGGTTGTGGCCTTGACCGCGCTTGACCCGGTCTTTGTCGACTTCGCCCTGCCGCAGCAGGAAATGTCAAAACTTTCGAGCGGTCTCGAAATCGATGTGCGCACCGACGCGGTGCCCGGCCGGGAATTCAAAGGCAAACTCACTGCGATTAATTCAATGGTGGATGCGGTTACCCGAAACGTTTCTCTTCAGGCAACGCTGCAGAATCCCGATCACGCATTGCACCCGGGAATGTTTGGCAAGGTGGAAGTCCTCCTGCCCGAAAAGCAAAAAACACTCGTGATTCCGGGATCGGCCGTGTCTTACGCGCCGTATGGTGACTCTGTTTACGTGATCGAAAACAAAAAGGATCCGAAAACTGGCAAGGAGTCTCAGACTCTTCGTCAGCAGGTTGTTCGCGTCGGCGATGCCCGGGGGGATTTCATCGCCATCATCGAGGGGCTTAAAGCAGGCGAAACCGTCGTCAGCACGGGTGTCTTTAAGTTGCGCAACGGCATGCTGGTGACGATCAGCAACGATCTCGCTCCGAAACCTCAACTGAACCCGACTCCGGCAGATTCCTGATTTCCAGTGAAAGGCTTCACCGACCTTTTCATTAAACGCCCGGTGCTCGCGCTGGTCGTGAGCTTCGTCATTCTCATCGCCGGTTTGCAGGCGATGAAGACTCTCAATGTGCGTCAGTATCCGCGCAGCGATATCGCCGCCATTACCGTGACGACTGTCTACGTCGGCGCAGATGCGGAATTGGTGCGCGGCTTTATCACCACTCCGATCGAACGCGCGATGGCCGCGGCTGACGGCATCGATTACATCCAATCCACGAGTCAGCAGACCGTCTCGACGGTTACGGCGAGACTAAAATTAAACTACGACGCCAACAAGGCTCTCTCCGACATCAGCTCGCGTGTTGACGCGATCCGCAACAATCTTCCTCCGGAATCACAGATCCCGGTCATCGCTATTCAACCGGCAGACTCCCAGATTGCTTCGGCCTACCTCAGTTTCACTTCAAATATTCTTCAGCCTAACGAAGTAACGGATTATCTCGTCCGGTTGGTGCAGCCGCGTCTGACCGCAATCGCTGGCGTGCAAAAGGCGGACATCCTCGGGGGCCGCACCTTCGCCATGCGCATCTGGATGAAGCCGGAGCGAATGGCGGCGCTCAACATCAGCCCCTCGGATGTTCGCAGCGCGCTGACCAAGAATAACTATCTCGCGGCCGTCGGGAGCACCAAGGGCTCACTCCTCCAGGTCAACCTGACGGCGAACACCGATTTGCATACCGCTGAGCAATTTAAACAGCTGGTGGTCAGCCAGACCAATGGCACGCTCGTTAGGCTGGGTGATATCGCCGACGTTGTGCTCGGCGCGGAAGACTATAACTCCGAGGTGCGGTTCACCGGGAAGAAAGCCGTCTTCATGGGCATCTTTGTTCTGCCCAATGCCAATTCGGTGGACGTGATCAAGCGTTGTCGAGCCGAGGTGGATGAGATCAGGAAGGAGCTGCCCAGAGGCATGGAGGTCGAGGTGGCCTACGACGCCACCGCCTACATCAATGATGCCATCCATGAGGTTGTGAAGACGCTGATCGACACACTCCTCATCGTCATGGTCGTGATTTTCCTTTTCCTCGGCTCAGTCCGGTCGGTCCTCGTGCCGGTGGTGGCGATCCCGATTTCCCTGATCGGCGCGCTGTTTCTTATGCAACTTTTCGGCTTCAGTCTGAACCTCCTGACGCTTCTGGCCATCGTGCTCTCCGTCGGGTTGGTCGTGGACGATGCCATCGTCGTGGTCGAGAACGTCGAGCGCCACATGCGCGAAGGCATGACTCGTGTGAGCGCCGCACTCGTCGGCGCGCGCGAATTGATCGGTCCGATTATCGCGATGACGATTACTCTGGCGGCGGTCTACACACCGATTGCGCTACAGGGAGGATTGACGGGCGCTCTCTTTCGCGAGTTTGCCCTGACTCTGGCCGGCGCGGTCTTTATTTCCGGCGTCGTCGCCCTGGTTCTTTCGCCCATGATGTGCGCCAACCTTTTGAAGGCCGAGCACGTCGATCAGGGCTTCAGCGGATTCGTTAACCGCACCTTCGATCGCTTTCGTGACTGGTATGGCAGCCATCTCGACCGCACGCTGAACGCGCGTCCCGCGGTCTACATCGTCTGGGCGGGAGTTTCGCTTCTCGCGATGCTGATGTTTGCCATGCCTAAAATGATGACCAAGGAGCTGGCGCCAAAAGAAGATCAGGGGTTCATCATCGGGATTATTACCGCCCCGGCCAATGCGACAATCGACGATACGATTCGTTATGCCGATGCTGCCGGCAAAATATTCCAGGAGATTCCCGATACGCGATTCACCTTTCAGCTGACCAATCCGTCATTTGGTTTTGGCGGAATGGTCCTGAAGCCATGGGGCGAGCGGAAAGTGCAGACCAAAAACTATCTGCCGGTCGTCCAGCAAAAGCTCGCCGCCATTCCTGGCATTCAGATGTTCGCGACCATGCCGGAAGCGCTACCCGGCTCGGATAATTTCCCGGTGAGCTTTGTTATCGCTTCAACCGCGAGCCAAGAACGAATCCTCGAACTCGCCAAGGAGATATTTCAGAAGGCGATGCAGGCGCATGTTTTTCAGTTCGGTGACATCGATACCAAGATTGACCAGCCGCAGGCACAGATCGTTTTCGACCACGACAAGGTTTCCGCCATGGGTCTCGACATGCAGAAAGTCGGCGCGGACCTGTCCGCCGCCATCGGTGGCAATTTCGTTAACTGGTTCAACATGGAAGGCCTCAGCTACAAGGTCATCCCGCAAATCAAACGCGTTGACCGGCTCAATCCCGAGCAGTTGCAGGGCATTTACGTCACCGGGCCGAACAACCGGCTGCTGCCGCTGAGCACCATCGCGACGATCAAGCCTACAACCGTGGCGCGCTCGCTCAATCGTATGCAGCAGCTCAATGCCGTCACCATCAGCGGCGTTCCCGCGGGCTCGGTCGACGCCACCCTCAAGTTTCTTGAAGATGAAGCGCACAAGGTTTTGCCCGCAGGTTACGCGATCGATTACACCGGCGGGTCGCGTCAGCTCAGGATCGAAGGGAGCAAGTTCGGCGGCGTCTTTATGCTTGCCATTGTGCTGATCTTTCTTGTTCTCGCGGCGCAATTTAACAGCTTCCGCGATCCCTTCATCATTCTGCTCGGCTCGGTGCCGCTGGCCCTCTTCGGCGCCGGCATCTTTATGTTTTTGAAGATGCCGTTCGGGACCTTCTTCACCGATCATTTCACGACATCGTTCAACATTTACTCGCAAGTCGGGCTCGTCACTCTTGTTGGCCTCGTTTCCAAGAACGGAATCCTGATCGTGCAGTTCGCCAACGAGCGGCAACGCCAGGGCCTCAGCAAACTGGCCGCCGTCTCCGAGGCCGCCCGCATCCGGTTGCGGCCGATCATGATGACCAGTGTCGCAACCGTCGCGGGTCACTTCCCGCTCACACTCGTGACCGGCGCTGGCGCGGCTGCGCGAAATTCGATCGGTCTTGTCCTGGTCGGTGGCATGACCATCGGAACAATCTTCACATTGTTCATCGTTCCGTCGCTTTACATGCTCATCGCCAAGGAACACCACGAGAAGTCGCTCGGCGAAGCAGAGGACGAGTCCGGCGGCGAAGAGATCGATCTTGTTCCCGAATATGCGCCTGCTCTGACGCCGGACGGAAACGGCAACGGCTGGAAGCGCGAATAGGTCTTCGCATCGAGCGCGCCAACAAAGGTGCATCGGCCTCTCCCTTGGCGCGCCGTAGCTTTAGCGGAGGAGGCGAGGGCGATGCTAACCATATGCCGGTAGGCGCACGTCCTTTTACGAGCGGCTTCGCCGCAGAATTTTAGCATCGCTCGGAGAGCACGATCCACCTGGCGTCATCGCCGGCGCCAAATTTGCGTTTCAATCCGAGAGTTTTACCCCCGAAGTCCGCTCGGACCTCGATTCTATTTATAACGAAAGGAATTTTCCATGAAAACTATTCCAGTCTCGAAAGCAATTCTCGCTGTCGCAACCGCTTTGGCGTTAACCGCCAGCTTTAGCCGCGCCGACAGCTATTCCTGGCAGAACCTTCAGTCGGATATCCCCGGCGTCGCCGCCCACACCGATCCAAACTTGATCAATCCGTGGGGCCTCACCGCATCGTCCGGTGGAACCATCTGGGTGAGCGACAACGGCGCAGGAGTCTCCACCCTCTACCGCCAGGACGGCACGACTGTTCCCCTGATCGTCACAATCCCGGCGAGTGTCCGGAATAAAGACGGTGGCAATCCCACCGGGGTCATCGTTAACACCACAACTTCTTTCAAAGTCACGCTGAACGGCAATTCACTGCCAAGCAGATTTATCTTCGCTAGCGAAGACGGTACCATCTCCGGCTGGAACCCCCAACTCGACGGCACGCACGCCATTATCGCGGTCGATAACGGCACGAACAAAGGCAGCAAAAGCGCCATTTACAAAGGCGTTGCGCTGGGATCCTCCAACGGTCACAACTTTCTTTACGCGACAAATTTCCATACCGGCCGGGTCGAGACCTACGATGAAAACTTTCAGCGGGTTAATCCAAACGGATTTGCGGATCCGAATCTGCCAGCCGGCTACGCGCCGTTTGGGATCCGCAATCTGAACGGACAAATTTACGTGACCTACGCGCTGCAGGATTCCAAGAAAACGGATGACGTGGCTGGCGCCGGAAACGGTTTCGTCAACGTATTCGACACGGGCGGCACGTTCGTCAAACGCCTGATTTCCAATGGCAATCTCAATGCGCCATGGGGCCTCGCGTTGGTCAATGGTGAGCTTTGGGTGGGAAATTTCGGTGATGGTCGGATCAACAATTACGATCCGGCGTCCGGGGCGTTCCTCGAAACGATCAGTTCGGCTGACGGAACTCCACTCACTTTCGATGGCTTATGGGATCTGCTTCCTCTGGGCAGCGGCGTTTACTTTACAGCCGGTATTTCAGACGAGGATCATGGGTTATTCGGGATCATTACTGAAGACTGAGTAGGATCATTCGCCGTCCCGGCGACCGATTATTGGCCTGAGGCCGAGACATCCAGGCAGAGGCGGCTGTATCGCCGATACGCCGCGCTTATTGATCATCGGGCGTTCCCGGCGATCACCCTCCGCAATCCGCGCCGATGGCTTGAGGCGAGCATCGAAAATTCAAGCTGTTGGGGCTTAATCGCGGGCCTTTGATTTTTCCTGGGCCTCATGTCTCGCGCGAGGGAGAGGCGCAATTCTTTAAGGCGATTTATGTTCATATGAACGTTAATAAAGCCAATCCCCTTATTTGCACAACTACTTTCGCAAATAACCGGAGCAATCCTTTCTGATTGTTGCCTCAAAGCCACCGGCCAAGTTTTCGGCAGTGGTACAGTTTGAAACCAGCGAGCATGGGCACCGATGCTGCTGGAAAAAGTAACCTCGTGAGGGACTATCTTTTAGGTATCGGGGGCTGGTTGATGCTTGTTGGGCTATTTGTGTTAGTTCGCCTCCGCACTCGCAAATCAGTGGTGAAGGATTCCAACCAGTAGGGCAGTCAATCCGCAGCCGCTAACAATGACGGCCACCAAAGGGAAAGCCGTGGCCGCCAATATAAAGATCAGTCCGATGAGCATCAATAGGCCGCCTGCTATGGCGAGTCCGATCCAGAATGACATGGCTGGCCCCAGTTTAGCGGCTCAGCCGGTTCGTCAAGGTTTACATCGCGGTGACGGTCCCATAGCATCAGATTTGCTGTTTCCTACTGAATGAGGGGAGTTTTGTTTCTTTTGGCCATCGGAGGCGGAGCCCTCATTTTCACTGGACGGCAAATTCCTTTTACCATGTACGATTATTCGACGTTTCCAGGCGGGCCAAAAGTTGTCGGCGCGCTGTTGGTAATGTTCGGCCTGTTCTTGGCCGCTGGCCGCGAGGATTAATCGAGCAGCGCGATAACTTCGTCTAGGCTCCGAACGTGGTCGGAAACGCCAGCTTCCATTGCGGGAGTGACGCGCAGGGTCTGGTGAAGAAACTGAGTAGGGCACGGTCCTAGCTGCGTGACAGCGGGCCGTTGATAAGGGACGAAAATCGCGGCCCGCGCCCAAACAACTCAATCTTGTTTGAAAACCGAAACCGTTACCGCCAAAAATCGCGCTGGCGAACAGGTTTCTCGTCCCATCCATCTCCTGCTGGCCCGCATATGCTGGGTCAGCGCTGCGGTCTGCGTCGGAATCGGTGTGCTCGTTTTGGCGGGATGGGTTTTCATGATCGAGCATTTGAAACGGGTGGGGCCGGATTTCATCGCCATGAATCCGCTAACGGCGCTGTTGTTTATCGCAGCCGGCGGCGGTTTGTTCCTTCTACGTTCGGAACACGCTGCCGGATGGTGGAGCAAACGCGCCGGACAATTCGCCGGACTTAATCTAGCAGCCGTCGGGCTGCTCAAATTGCTCTCGCTCGTCGTCAGTAATCATCTCGCCCCGGACCGATGGTTGTTCAGCCGCGAATTAGCCATCGCCGGCACGAACCTCTCTAACCAAATGGCGCCCAACACGGCGTTTAATTTCCTGCTCAGCGGTCTCGCCCTGGTTTTCATCGATATCGAAATCCGGGGCCGCCGCCCATCTGAGTTGTTCAGCGTTATTTCCGGAATCAGCGGTCTTCTTGCGTTGGTCGGATATATTTATCGGGCTCCGATGTTTTATGGCGTCGGTCACGCTGTGCCGATGGCGCTGCACACTGCGATCGGATTCATCATTTTGGCCATCGGGACTCTGGCCGCGCGACCGCAGACCGAGATCATGGCCATCGTGGCCAGTGACACCGCCGGTGGAATGGTCGCGCGCAGGTTGCTGCCTTTGGCCGTCATCATGCCGATTGCTCTCGGTTCTCTGCGTCTCTACGCCCAATCCGCCGGACTTTACGACGTCGAGTTCGGCACGGCGTTATATTCCACGGCACTTGTTCTTTTTCTCATGATCGTCATTTGGTGGATGGCACGGATTCTTTTCCACATCGATACCGAAAAAAAATATGTGGAACGCTGGCAAAACGAGAAGCTGGAACGGACCGTGCAGGAGCGAACCCGCCGATTGCAGCACGCGCACAAGCAACTCAAAGATACGCAACAGCAGGTCCTGCAGCAGGAGCGTCTTCATGCCCTCGGCACGATGGCGAGCGGCGTCACGCATGACTTTAATAACGCTCTCTCCATCATCGTCGGCTTCGGTGAAATGGCGTTGCTTGAATGTGAAACGAAGCCGGAAGCGGCAAAACTCGAGCGATACCTGAGACCGATGGTTATCGCCGCGCTCGACGGTGCAAAAGTCGTTACCCGTCTCCGCGAGTTCTATCGGCCGGGTGGACAAGACGAACCGCGCACGGCGGTGAATATCAATTCCCTGATCGAGCAGGCAGTGACGATTACGCAGCCCCGATGGAAATCGCAATCGCTCGGCGGCGGAGTAAAAATCCAGATCAAGACTGATCTCCAGCCCGTGCCCGCTGCGGCGGGCGATGCCGCCGAACTGCGCGAAGCCCTGGCGAACCTGATCTTCAACGCCGTTGACGCGATGCCAGGAGGGGGAACGATCACTTTGCGGACAAGCTCTCAGGAGGACCGGATTTTGATGGAAGTTTGCGACTCCGGCCTCGGCATGAGCAAAGAAGTTCAGCGAAAATGTCTCGATCCATTTTTTACGACGAAGGGTGAGCACGGCACAGGGATGGGTCTGGCCATGGTTTACGGCATTATCGAGCGCCACCGCGGTACCATGCAGATTGAGAGCGCTGAAGGAAGTGGCACGACTTTTCTGATCTCGTTGCCACGACACACGAGTCCGCAACCGCAAACCGGAAACGGGGCGATTGAATTGACCGGTCCGTTGCGCGTTCTCATTGTCGACGATCAACCGTTGCTCTGCGAAATTCTGGCTGAATATCTTAAGAACGATTGCCACAGCGTGATCAGCGCCAATGACGGGAAGGAAGCGCTGAAAAAATTCATTCTCGAGCCAGTGGACGTGGTGATTACTGATCAGGCCATGCCCGAGATGAGTGGAAATCAACTCGCTCTTGAAATTAAGATGCGCTCGCCTTTGACTCCGGTGATTTTGCTTACCGGTTTTGGCGAGGCCAGCGGCGATGGGATTGAGGCCATCGATCACGTCCTAAGCAAGCCTGTATCGCTCATCGATCTGCGGCATGCGCTGGTCAGAGTTACGAATCCGCAGAGCGCCACCGCCGTTAGCGCGGACAACTAACAGACGATTCCGGACATTGCGCGGGATGGCCGTTTATTGTCGCAGATTTTCAACGCAACCTTTTCGGATTCGAAGGTTTCAATCGGCAACGGACCAGCAAAAAGAAAATCCCGCGGCACCGCGGCTTGTTAGTTCGAACGCAGTCTTTATACTTACTTATGATAAAACATGAACGATCGAAAGTTATGAGCATTATGCGCCGCCTATTCATCAGCCTTCTCCTCCTGGCTGCCCCGCTTACCGCGGCGCTGGCCCAGCAGACGAACGCCGCCGGTAGTAGCGGAAGCAACAGCTTTACCTGGACGAATTTGCAGTCGGACATCAACGGCGTTGCCTTCCATACCGATTCGCACCTGATCAACCCCTGGGGAATAACCATTCAGAAGACCGGCACGATTTGGGTGAACGATAACGGCACCGGCGTATCGACCGTTTATAACCTGGACGGAACGCCCGCGGCCAGCAATCCGGTCATCAACATTCCGAAGAGCGCGTCGAACAGCGGAACCGCCAACCCAACCGGGATCGTCGCCAATCCCACAGCGCTTTTTAAAGTGACGAAGGCTGCCAATATGCAGCCTGCCGGGTTTATTTTTGTGAGCGAGGATGGCAGCATCTCGGGATGGAACGCGACCCTCGACCCGGCCAACGCGATAGTCGCGGTGGATAACGGCGCATCGGGCGCGGTTTATAAAGGCGCCGCTCTCAGCGTGGCTACGACTACCACCGCACATAGCTTCCTCTATGTGACCAATTTCCATTCCGGGAAGGTCGAGATGTATAACGAGACGTTTCAACGGGCGGACACCTCCACCACTTTCACCGATCCCAATTTGCCAGCGGGTTTTGCGCCGTTTGGTATTGCCAACAAAGGCGGCCAGATCTACGTCACCTACGCGAAACAGGACGCAAACAAGCACGATGACGTACCGGGCGCCGGTAACGGCTTTATTAACGTGTTTGATACGGCCGGCACTTTCGTGAAACGCCTGGTCTCAAACGGGAACTTGGATTCTCCCTGGGGCCTTGCCTTTATCGCCGGCCAATTCGGCCGATTCAAAGGAGCAATGTACGTGGGAAATTTCGGAGACGGGCAGATTAACGCTTACGATCCAGCGGCCGGCACTTTCCTGGGCACGCTCAGAAAATCCGACGGATCTCCGTTAATCTTCGAAGGCCTATGGGATCTGGCTCCTGGTAACGGCGGCCTTTATTTCAGTGCCGGAATTGTCGGTGAAGCGCACGGTCTCTTCGGCCTGATCGTGAAGGGCAAGTAACTTTTCCCGGATATCGGTGGGGCCAGAATCATGCCGCCCTGCGGCAAACTACGAGCCGGGGTCATTTTAGATGCACCAGCCTTCGCCAAGGCTCCGGCTCGGCGAGCTAGCGGGAGCGTACTCCGTCGAGCCATCTGCACGGCTATCCGCCGAGTGATAGTCCATCGAGCTGTTTGATCACCACAGGGGTCGCGCGGAAAAAAAGCGCGACCCCTTGGGATCGCCCTGCTGAAGCTGAGGAAATCAGTATTTAATCATGTTTTGTTCCTGGCCTGTCTAAAAACCGGAGGGACGAGCTCGTCTCGTTCCCACTATTCCAATTCAACGATTTAACGATTCACAATGGACGAAACAAAAACCGCCGCGCTCGAGCGAGAAAGCGCTCCTCCTTCGTCTCCCTCAGGGAGAGAACTAAGGTGAGGGAAATCCCCTTAAGCGATATTAAGCAATCCGGCGCAGCCGCAAATAATCCTGTATAGCGCCGCGATCACGTTGGAATCTCGCGCCGTTTCACTCGGACCGCGTATTCGGTCGGCTTCACTTTCGATCCAAACCGATCGGAATAGACCTGCGTAAACTCAGCTCCGAAGAGGAGAATTTGTGCCGAGTAGTAAATCCAGAGGAGCAGCGTGATGAGAGAACTGGCCGCGCCATAAACGGACGCGGCCGCGCCACTACCCAGGTAAAGGCCAAGCGCCCATTTGCCGACCAGAAAAAACAAGGAGGTAAGAGCAGCGCCGATCCAAACGTCGCGCCATTTGATTATGGCATCGGGCAGGAACTTAAAAATCATCGCGAAAAAGAAACCGACCACCGATAGATCGAAGAGGAAGTATGTCGTTAAGGCCAATGTGCCGCCGCCCGGGATGATTTCAGGCAACGTCCCGACAATCGCTTGCAAAATAGCTTCGACGACCAGCGAAACGAGAAGCAGGAAACACATGCCCGCGACCATTGCAAAAGAGAGAAATCGGGCCCGCAAAAACTCGCGAAAATTGGCTCCCGGTTTTGCTTTCACTCCCCAAATCGTGTTCAACGCGTCTTGCAGTTGACCAAAAACTCCGCTCGCGCCGAAGAGTGCCAACGCCACACCAGCGACGGTTGCAGCAATGCTTTTAGGACCATGCGACGTGTTCTGCGCGATTTCCTGGATCACTCGGACCGCGTTCTGATCGAGAAAATAGCTCATTTGCTTAACCAATCCGTTCCAGGCACCGGTTGGATCATGACGAAAGATCAGGCCAACCAGTGCCAACAGAATGAGAACGAGAGGCGCGAGAGAGAAAACGGTATAATAAGCCAGCGCCGCTCCAAGCTGGGGAGCCTTATCGGCCATCCATTCCGAGGCGGTCTGTTTGAAGAGGCCGAAAACCGTCGGCCAGAATTTTGTGCGCGACTTTGTCATGCTTGCATCTAATTCGCGCCGGAGCCGATCGAAGGATGGCCACATGAACCGCGCTCCGGAGCCTTCTCGCGCGATTCCTTCTCATGCAATTGCTCGATTTTCTACGGCCATGGTTGTCACCACCCTGGCTGCATGGTTCGTCGGTTCGCAGAAAAAAGAACGGCGCAAATGGGGTTTCTGGCTCTTTCTTTTCAGCAACGTTCTTTGGGTCGCATGGGGTTGGCACGACCACGCTTATGCCCTGGTGATTTCTACAGTTGGCGCTGGCGACCATGAAATTAGCCACAGATTGGCACTGACAAACCTCGATTTTCACCAACTCAGGTAGGGACGTTTCTCCGAAACGTCCGTCGAATAAGAAATAATGGGACGAGACGAGCTCGTCCCTCCCAGCGCACCGGACGGCTCGGAGAGCCGTCCCTACCTGCGTACGGCTGCAGCACAGCATCTCGTAACTCCGCTCCAGTCGGATACCCGCGGTGGCGCGCAAAACCAACGGGCCGCCCAGGCAGATAGCCCTGTGGTCCGAAATTCTACGTAAATTCGATACAAAACCGTCTTTTTTTCAAAATTTTCTTCTTGCCCTCCATCTTCCTTTTGTTTAATCCACTTCTACAACCCGAAATAGATGAACAAGCTTGCTCTAGTATTGTTGGCAGTGATCGCATCCTTCGCCGTTGCTGATGTGCGCGCGGGAACCCCGGTCAATCTCGGCCCTCCGATCCAACAAGCCGGGCCATTACTTGTGCCGGAAACGGGAGGAACACTTTTCCTCCTGGCCAGCTCATTCATGGCCATTGCCGCGCTGCGCTACAAACTGGCGAGATAATCGCTGGTTAAGTTATAAGCGCAGGGTCCAGTTGGGTTGTATCTATCCTCCGCCGCGATCCTCAGAATTCTCAGAGGTCCAAACCAGCCTTTCTAAGCGGAGCGCACTACTTCGTTAATTTTTTTGCCGGGGCATTTGTAGAGGTGCTTGTGCCAAGCACCTGTCTTTAGATTCGGTGGTTGACACAACCACCGCTACAAAACCCTGCCCTGGGTTACCGACCGGGGCTACAACTCGCTTGCCACGCTATAGCCTTGGCGGCGGCGGGACCCTTGTCACTACGGCGCAGTCTTCGGCGCGGGCGAGCCGACAAGTTTTAGAAGCGCGGATCATTTCGGAGCGGATCGAATCTCGACCGGCGGGCTTCGCCTTCTCTACCCGTTCGCGGACGTGCCTCCGGACATGCTCTCGTGCTGCTGCCAGAAGTAGCCGGCAGCGTTCGCTGCTTGCCATAAAATCAGCAGCATAGTTACCAGGGCCGCGCGGGCCATCGACATGCGCTGAAAAGGATAACGGATACAGCTCCAATAAAACCCCCAATCGGGTTTGAGCCCTCGTTCGCCACCGCCGCCGACGCGCAGACGATGATAATGATAGGCCCCGCGACCATACCGAAAATGTAGCCGGCAAAAACCGCCCAAAGTCAACGGGTGTCGGTGATAGACCTTTGCTTCAGGCTCATGCATCATGACGAAGCCGCGTTGCAGCCAGCGATAACAAAACTCGCGGTCTTCAGCAGCAGCCAGGGGCCAACCTTCGTTGAACCCGTCCAGCTCGCGGAATCGTCGCGCCGCGAGTGCAAAATTGCTTGTCGGGAAGAAATGCGCGCGACCTCTTCTTGGATCGTAGTACTGGAAGCTCACATCCAAAATAACGTGCGTCGCGCTCGAATAGAAGTTGTCGGTTAAGGCATTGATGACAAGACCGCCGACGAGATAGTCGGGGCTCTCCGCGAATCGTTGCGCGAGTTTTTGCAGCCAACTGGGCGCCGGGCTGCAATCATCATCGGTGAAAGCGATATATTCGTTTCGCGCACAATTTGCGCCGCGATTGCGTGCCACGCCGGGACCCAAGCTCTGCTGGTGTCGCACGACGGTGAGGTCCAGCCGTTCGGTCAGGGTTTCAGGCGCGGTAAAAGGGGTGGTGCTGGCGTCGTCGACCACGATGACTTCGAAGCGATCGCTCGGATAGTCCTGCTCGGCCAGCGCTTCCAGGCAAATGGCCAACTCGGCCGGCCGATCGCGCGTTGGAACGACAACCGAAAAAGTCGGGAACACTTGGGACATCACTCTTTCGACAGAGACACTTTCTCCGAGGAGTTTCGTCGCAAGAACGCACGAATTGTGGCCCACTCCGTCTGATTGAATTCACCAAGCAACGCAAAGGCGAACAGGATGAGCAGGCCGATGGTCGATAATTTTAACGCTAAGAACAGAATCCCGGAAACTGGGCACAATATCGCGAGCGCATAAGCCCCCGCACCAATGAAAGCGCTGCGCGCCAAACAGAGCGCTGGAAATTTCACGGCCCAGACTTGTCGCAAAACCAAGACCGAAGCGATTGCGCCCGCCGTGCCAATCGCTGTAGTGACGGTGGCCGCGCCGAACGCTCCGAATTTCGGAATGAACAAGTAATAGCCGGCAGCGGCGGCAATGACGAGCGGAGCGGTAAGAACGACAGTCAGGCGCGGCCGCCCTGCGGCGGTAAGAATTGCGGTGCTCACCGATATGGTAACGGTTGCGACCGATCCGAAGATAAGGATGGCAAGAGGAGTGGCGGTTGGCCGAAAAGCCTGGCCGAACGTTTCCAGGGCAATTTCCGTGGCCGCGCCGCTGGTCATGGCGGCAAAAGGCAGCATCGCGAGGACCACTCGTAAAGCATCGCGAGCGGTCCGCCGCGCCAGCTCGATTTCACCGTTTCGCACCATGCGACTTAAGGTTGCGAGCAATAACGGAGAAAACGACAATGCGAAGAGGCCGGCGACCAGTGTCAGATTCTGGGCTGCGCCGTACATTCCTGCCTCAACGACGTTACCGCGCAATCCCTGCAGCATAAACAAATCAAGCTTATCGAGGAGCCGCACACTCGCGGCATAAAGAAACAACGGGAGGGCATAATCCCAGAGCTGCCGCATCGGGACCCTAACTCGAGTAAAAATGGCCGGCCGAATATAAAACCGGCAGGCAGCGAGCTCGACTAACGAGGCCCCGATGCTGCCCAAGATGGCGCCGGTGATTGAGAAACCAATTTGAACGAGGATGATAATCAGAATAAGCCGCGTGATCCAGCGTACTGCGGTTACCATGGCGCGCGGGCGAAAAGCGCCTACACCGACGAGAATGCCACGATGCGCCTGAGCAAGACTAAAAATCGGAATATCGATCGCGAACAGGCGCAGGTATCCAGCGAGGGGCGGTGCTTTCAGCATCGCCGCAATGGTGCCTGCGAAAATCCAGACCAGAACCCCTCCCGCGATCCCGAGCCATAAATGCAGACGCACCAAAGCCGTACCAATCGGCCTCCAGTCATCCGATTCGCCGATTAATTTAAACGCCGCGCGGGAAAAGGTCGCGGTAATGCTCCATTCAATCCAGGCGATCAGTGATGCCGCCACCGCGAACAAACCGTACCCCTCGGGAGCCAGTTTCCGGGTTAGGAATGCAGCGGTGATCAAGCCAGTTGGGACAAGGAGTCCCTCGGCCAAAAAGACGCCGATTGCGCCCTTCGCCATGTGGCGGCGCGGAGTTCCACTGAAACCGAATGTGCCAGGCAAAGGCTCGCCCGGACCGGAATCGACTTTCATTAAGCGATCGGTGCGCTTTCCCCCGCTGGTTGTTCTGCTCCTGGCGAGTAAAGATCGTATCGGTCCATGAAACGATGACGGTAGAATTCGATGTTGCTCAGTGTAGGCATTGCGTCACCGCAGCCGAACAGATAACCAGACATTTCGCCGGCTGCATACGGGGTCAGTATCATATACTGACATTTTCGGGTGCTTCGTGCGACATACGGCGGATCTCTTGACAGGATGAGCGATCTGTTGGCCTAACGATTGGCCAGGGCGCGATCGCGCCGATTTACGTAACGCATCCTATTCGTGTCGAATCCCATCGTCTTTTCCTGCGCCCGGCCCATTCCGATGGCGTAACCGACGATTTCGCCCACGCCCCAGACCACTGTTAGGAGCAGTAACATTGGCCATGCTCGTGCCAGAATCCTTCCGTCGGGATCAATCCGGCGGAAATTTGCGACCCAGCCGCGAACGTTCCGCGTTAACAACACCGGCATGCCACAAATGTAGAACAAACGGCGATACCACGGCCAATTCTCAGAGCGTTGTGACGGAAACAAGCGCGCCACATGAAATTGTTCGACCAGGCACGGCCAAAGGCTGGAGACCTGAATGTGCCGCACTTTGGCGGCCGATTCCAGGTAAAGCTGGTAGCCCTTGGCTTGCAGGTCCCAGTTTAAAATGGTGAGCGCAGGAAGCATGAATTCGAGTCGCGGGCCGTACTCGAGGAGCAGAGAGCGTTTCCATGAACTGTTGTGACCTGCAATATCGTCGATCACACCACTCGGCACCGGATCCATCCATCGGCCATAATCCACCACCATGGCAACCCAGCTTACGATACCCGGGTTTGCATTAATCAGAGTCGCACCCACTCCAGCCCACGGTTGTTTGTGCGCCTCGATCAATGCTTCGGCCCATCCCGGCTCCGGATAAGCGTGATCTTCCGCCAGGGCCACGACTGGCGCGCGAGCCAGACGAATCCCCGCGGCCCGGGCGTTTGAGGTCGTTGTCATCTCACCCGTGCCGAGAACGCGAACAGAGTGGAAGTTTGTTACTTCCTCTTTTATCAAGCCTAACGACTCTTCCGCTGGGCAAACAATAATCAGCTCAATTCGATCACAGGCCGTCTGGGTCCCAAGCGCGCGCACTGTTTTGCGGATAGGTCCGAAAGAATCTGCCGTCAGTAGAATAACGGACAGATCAGGCGTGGTGGCTGCGGAAGGATTATCTGGGCTCATGTCGGGCTTTGCTGAACAATTGGCGCTCCCCCATCGTACAACAAACGAGATGTCCCCGACTAGGGATTCATTGGACGGCTGGGCAAATCCGGGCTGCGCTGGAAAGGAATTGTCAGCAGAGGTCTAAGCGTGGGTATTCCGAGGTTAGGCGACATCTTTCAAATTTTCTCACCCGTCGTTTGCCATAACCGCTACAGCTCCACCAAAAAAGTTCTCGGCTATCTTTCCGGTCATCTCCTGCGGCTTCGTCTGATTCAGCAAAGCCAGGAATGTTGGCGCTAGGTCAAGCAATTCGACATCCGCAATCTGGCCCTGATTATGAATTGCCGGTCCGGCCGCAGCAATGAAACCATGCGCGGCATGATCGGTGTCCCGGAAAAACTCAGGTTTCCGTTGCGTTAAATTTGCTTTCGGATGAACCACCCGTTCGACAAAATGCCGGCAGGATTTCCAATGAACAATCAGGTCCGGCAATACCGCCGGTGCACTGGCCCCATAGATTTCCGCGGTTCGGACCACCTGTGCGATTGCCGCTTCGCCCGTTTGCGGATCGATCAGTTGATACAAATCCGTTTCCAGTCGTTTGAGCAGCGCTTCATATTGCGCACCCGGCTCGACAATGCCTTGAGGTTCGCGGCCTCTTAAATTGACGCGAAGAAAACCGGTGTAGGGTGAAGGCGCCGCGAAGGCGGTTGTCTTTCCCCAATCGGTGCTGTTACGAAACTGCCGGGCCAACAGCCGTTCGCGCGTTTCGCGCGACAAATGACGGCTGAGAGCCACGCGCCACGATTCGGGCACAATGCTGCGCGCCACTGCCATCGGGCGGAGAGAAATACGATCGGATTTGGCCGGCACCTGATAGCCAAGTTGTTGGCAAAAATCCGCCAGCAAACCACCGGTGGGATAATGGTCGGCCAAGCCAACTGAGGAGAGAACAAAAACGTTCGCTGAAGGTGGCAGTTGCGCCAGGATAAATCCCATTTCACGGTCGATCGCCTGATAGACGTGCCGTATCGCTTCTGCGAATGGAGCGTCATCCGCCCTACCCGGAGGTAACGCCTCCGCGCGATAGCGCCAGAATTGATGCCCTGCAGTGTGGGATTCTCCGAAGCAGATCGCGACCACATCGGGAGCTCCGCGCTGCACCAGGTAACGGCAAATTGCGCCTTTCCTTTCAATCCGGCGTAGCAGATCGCGCAAAATGCGCCGGTTTTTGTTTTGGTCGGCCTGCGGTGCTTCGATAATCTGTATCGGCGGACCGAATTTTCGCGTCACCTCCGCCAACAGATCGGACGGTTCGGAACAAGGCTGCTCGGCCTTGGATCGCGAAAACCATCCACGATGAATTCCCCAATTTCCGAGCTGAAGGCCAGCCACTCCCGGTGTCGGCAGGACGTCATGGATATCGACTGCGACCACCCGTTTGCGGCCATCGCGCCACGAAGCCCAGAACGGCGGGGCGTTCACATCCGATCCATGGACAATCTCCAAATCGTAGGAGCCGGGTTTGAGGCGGCGCAGATAATAACAGCCGTGCTGCCCTCGAGAGAGCCCGCTGAAAATCGAGTGCCAGACGCCATGCTCAAGCGCGAGCTCCGGTCCGGTCGTTTTCCCCCAGCAGCCGCGCTGCATGATCGACGCAACGGTCGGAAGATAACCGCGCTGCGCCCATTCCCGGAGCAAGAAGGGATCACCCGCATCGAAGCCGAGAATCACGAGCGGTGTGGAAGGGATTGCCTTACTCATCGAACAGATCGGTCATGAAGTGGCGTATTGCATGACGCGGGCACCTGTCTCCTGCGTCCGCTTCGAATCGAAGCGCGCATAGTTAATCAGAAAGGCTAAAGTCGACAACCACAAGAGAGTGTGAATACCGGCGCAGATCCAAATCGACTCACTGCTCCAGGAAAGCTTTGAGTAGTCAAGAAATCGCGCCGGACAGAGCATTGCCAGCGCCATCAGCAAGAGCAATGCGCCGGCGATTTTACGTCGGACGGGAGAAGACTCTCGTTTGGCAATTTGGAATAAGGCCAACTCCGCCAATGCGATTAGAACATCGTCGTAAACGCGATGATAAGTCCACATTCGCGCCACCAGCGCTGCGATCCCAAGCAGGACCCAGATATTAGCGCGTCGAAGAAAGCAGATGAGAGCTCCCTGGGCGACGAAAATAATCGCGGAACTGAGCGTTAGGTATCGCTGCAACCCTGCCACCACCAGCAGCGCATGAAGGTTCCGTGTTCCGGGAAATTGCGTCGTGGCGGTGGAGGCTCTGGCCAGAGTGGATCTTACAAGAGTTGGCAAATCTTCCTTTTGAAAAGAAGCCGCTACGAAAGTGAGAGCCAGGTAGATCAGGATAAGAAGTAGTCCTACGCGCCAACGCTTTGGTCCGATCGCGAAGATCCATAGGAAAGGTAGCGTCACGCTCGGCTTGACCATGGCCCATGTTAACAAGGAGGCCGCGGCCAGATCGGAAAGCCAGCTGTCTGCTGCACGTTCAGTCAAAACCGTGACGGCCAGAATCGCCGGGAGAATGAGCGGGACCAGTTGGCCGTTCCCGATTGCGACCCCTGTGCCATTGATCGATAACACCAGAAGCGTGACAAAAATCTTTTCGATCGTCGTTTCAGCTCCGCTGGCACGCAAGATTAATAAAACCGTTGCCGTTAGGCCGGCAACCAGCGCACTGGCCCAAATCCAGCGTGCCGTAGCGAAAGAAGTCCAACCGAGGAACGGCCACAGCATGATGTAAGTAGCGGGCGGATAAAGCGCCGCATTGCTTTTCTGAAAGATTGGCTCGCCTCTAAACCATAAAACGATCCAGCGGTGTAGATTGTGCATGTCGACAGCGCCGTCCGGACCACGCTCAAAAAGCAAGCGGCGAAACTCATCTCCGAGTTTGAACGCCGCCGCCGCCGCCATCAGCACAACGAAAGCCATGAGGACTCGCCGCCGACGCATCCACTCAATCGAGGCAAGGCCACTCATCGCACCACTTCTGTTCGAGACTGAATCGATCGATACAATTCAACAAAGTGATCAACGAACCTGTCTTGATTGAATTCGGCTAACGCCACCTCATTTCCGGCCCGTCCCAATTTCTCTGCCAATGCCGCGTCGCCCAGGATGCGCAACAACGCCGCAGCTAGTGCGTCAGGATTGTGTGGCGGCACCAAAAAGCCGGTTTGGCCATCGCGCACGATTTCCGTGAGCCCCCCGCCAGCACTTGCCACGACGGCCACGCCAATCATCATTGCCTCGATCGCGACTTGCCCGAAGGGTTCTTCCCAGATCGAGGGAACGGCGACGACCCACGCTATCTCGAAGATGCGCGCGACTTCATCGTTCGGTCGATGACCGGGCATCGAAACAGCATCCGTCAGCCCGAGATCCGACACAAGTTGTTCGATCGCAGGCCGTTCCGGTCCCTCACCGCAAATGATAAGCTTCGCCGCGGATAGTTGCCGTCGCACTGCGGCGAAGGCACGCACCAGAACGTCCACGCCTTTTTCAGGAACCAATCGTCCGGCGAATGCAACCGTAGGTATCTGCGAAAAAGAGGTTCGCGCGTGATGCGGGCTGACGCCGTTCCCGACAACTTCCACCGGTGCGATTCCTTCGGCCAGTAATCTGCGTTTCACTGGCGCGCTATTGGCCACAATCAGGTCGAATACGCCGCGCCACCGCCGCCATAGTTTCATCTGAAACATCAACGGCACCCAGTCGCGCAAAGGTAAACAACCACTGCGATAGCAAACCAGGCCCGGCGGGGAATAACACGAACTTCCATCAGGCAGCATCTTTGTCCCCAGAGGACAGATCGGGCGATACCAGACGACATGATAGAGTGCCGGAATTTTTCGGAGCAGCGGCAAGATCAACGGGGATAACTGGGTCAGAAACATTTTTACGTGCACGACGTCCGGTTGAAACTCAGTCAGGACACGGCGAAGCCGAAGATGAGCCCACGGATTTGCCGACTGCAGCAATGTGCGCAAGGAAGATGTCGTTCCGAGACAGGTGTAATCGGCCGTGCTTGTTTCGTTGTTCTCGCCGGCACTGCTGGTAAACAGCCGGGCGTCATGTCCAAGCCGTCGCAACCCGTCCCGCAAATTCAAAATCAGAATTTCCGCGCCACCCTGCCGAATTGAGTAGTCGTTAATGAGCAGAACTTTCATTCGCAAAGGCGTGGGACGATGACGTGCCTTCCAGTGGAAGCGGATTCCTCGGCCGCAATTACCGTAGCCAGGCTGTGAAATCCATCTGCAAAGTCCGGTCGTGTTTGTCGGTTCGCTTTCGCCGCCGCCACAAAATCGGCCAACGCTGCCAGGTAAGAAGGTTCGCGCGCCGGGGCCAGCAGCTTCCTAATCGCGAATCGGCTCCGCGGCAGAGACAAAAGCACTCGCCCAAGATATCGGCGGGCTATCGAACCCTGCCCGACTCCGGTAAACTGTACGTCCCAGGCATTGTAACGATCGACGGACAACTTCCCGGAATGTCCGTAAATTTCGAAACGATCGTCATCGATTGAACTCATTGAGAAAAACGATTGCACGAGCAAGCCATTGGCCAGCCGCAATTCGACTGTCGCCGTATCAGCTTCCACCCGGTGCGATCGCACACTGGCATTAACTTCGACGACGTTGTCATCAAACCAGAAGCGAATCAGATCGATATGGTGTGAAGCCAAATCCAGCAGAACGCCGCCACCGGTCCGCCGCTTCGTTTTCCATGGGGGCATCCGATGGGGGGCAGTGGTCAGGACAGAGCGACCACCGACCAATTCTCCAACCCGGCGGCTTTGAATTTTACACCGCATTTGCTGATTAAGCGGGCTAAAACGAAAATTAAATCCGATCATCGCCACCCGGCCGGAGCTGCGCCACGCTTCGACTAACCGACGACCATCATCCAGGTTGATCGCCATTGGTTTTTCCAGATAAACATGCTTGCCGGTTTGCAAGGCGGAGAGGGCGGCAGGAGCATGCAGCTCATTAGGTAAACAAATGACGACCGCATCAATTTCCGGCTGCTCCAACAACTCCCGATAATCACTGAAAGCCTGCGTATCGGGATGCGCCCGGTGTGTGGCCTCTCGAAGTTCTGGATCAGTCTCCGCCACCGCAACTACTTCGACGTCGGGCAATTGCCTTAAATTTCCCAGGTGAACAACCCGTCCGATGTGCCCACAACCAATTAAGCCGACCCGTAGTGCGCGCATAATGTCCGTTCCGCCAACCTAGGGAATAGGCTCTCCCGATCGATTCGGGACTGCTGCGGGACGGTGGTAAATGCGCATTTCGCAGTCTCCGGTTGATGCGGGCAAGGTCCGCGCCAGATGATATTGATCGTGCAAACGAGCAAGAAGATCGGGCCGGCGCTTGGCTTCCACCCGCTCCAGCGTGGTGATCATCCAGACCCCCTTCCCCTGCGCCTCCTCGCGCAATAGTTCCGGGAGTTTGTTTATCACCGGAAATTCCGGCAAAGGATAAATAGACTGGAACACTCCTGCCAGATCGAGAACGCCGGTTCGCTCCGACGGAACAGCGGCAGCTCGCACCTCACGTATCGCTCCCAAAAAATCCTGCTTCGGCATCGAGTAATACGAAACCAGCGGCAGGGCCGTCAGAGCAACTATCAGCACTGCGATCGATGGCCTGATCAAGCCGGCCCGTCTCGGCAGAAACCTTTGCCCGAGGATGACCAGGCCGCGCGCAGCCATCAGATACGCAGCCATTAACAACAACAACAAATAGCGCGGGTGCATCGCTGCGCGAACGGCCGCCACGACACCTAATGAGATGATCACCGGGACCATCATCAGCGCGAACGCAACGGGCGTGCGGCGGAAAAGATCCCAACCGCCAATCACGCAAATAGTCGCTCCGATAATAAAAAACGCCGCGGCAGAAAATGTCGGCGCGACGCTGCCCACTATTTCCATGAGTAACTCCAGTAACCGTCCACTTGTCGCCGCGGGGACTTCGTGCCCGGCGGTTCGGGTGGTATAGCCAACACTGTCTGCAATGATCGGCGAATAAAGTAAGAGAATCAGACACAGGCAGAGTCCCAGTATGCCGAGCAACTGTCGGGATGTCGGTGCGTTACCGGCCCGAGATGCCGGAGTGCGCCATGTCCAAAGTAAAGCGACCAGGATTTGCCCGAGTGCGAGCGTCAGTCCCGCCGTCTGCGCAAAACCCGCCAGCGCCGCGAGAATTGCGTATGCCACTGCGGTTCTCCACTGCATTCGATCCAGTAACACCAGCAATCGGTCGGTGGCAGCAAGGGCCAAGGCCAAATAAAGCGTATAGCCCCGCGCGTCCTGTGAGTAATAAATGTGGTGATACGAAACGGCGAGAAGCCCTGCGCCTAACAAGGCTTCGCCCTCGCCGTTGCCGGAAATGCGGCGCGACAACTTGTAGAACATCACAATCCCAGCCACACCGAAAATCGCGGCGGGTAGCCGGATCGCGAAAGCGCTTTCCCCGAACAAGACAAGGCTACCGTGCGCCAGTTGTTCGTAGAGCGGATGTGGAAAATGTCCTGGAAACTTGGTCAGGATTGTCCAGAAGGGCGCCCGGTACGAGTGCACCAGCGCCACGACTTCATCGAGCCAAAGCTGGCCGTCCAGCTTATACACACGAAGGAACGCGGCCAAAACCAGGATAACCACGAGCGTCCATGCAGAAAACTTCCAGCGTTTGTCGCCCAGTGCATTCATGACAGGCCACGTCTGCCCGATTGATGCCTTTTGGTGTCTTGGTTCCGAAGATGCAAAGGTTATGGACGTCGTAGCAGCACGACCCAGTTATATACCGTGGCAATAACCCAACCACTTATGTATCCGACCAGGAACCCGTAGAGCAAACCAAGGAAGCTTCCGGCGAACGTGACGGCATAACCTGGAAAAAATTGGTTCAGAAGCTGGAGATGCGCACCCACGTTTGGTCCATCCTTCAAGACCAGGATGTTGGTCGCGATAAACAGCACGATCGCAAAAAGAACTCCTAACGTGAGTCCAAGAACGTTGCGGCTTAGGCGGATCACTTCGCGCAGGAGAGCTTCCTCGTCGATAGGGCCGGGCGAGCCGGATCCGGCCCCTGGCGGCGGTCGCTCGTTTGAATCGCTCACAAAAGGGCAGGCTCTTTCACTCGACCCGGCACGGTCGGCTGACTCGAACCGCAAAGAGATCCGGACGTCGTTTCCTCTTCACGGGACGTTTCTTCGCCGTAAATGGGCGCGACATTCACACCCCACAGATCGTGCTGTTCGCCGAGGATATTTTTCACCGCCAGCATCGCGGTCAACATCGAGTGATCCTGGTTGTTATACTTGTGCATCCCGTTGCGACCAATGAGTTGCAGATTGCCCAGTGGCTTGAGAAACTCACGCACCACTCCCAGCGCCTCTTCGTAGGTGGAGTCATAAACCGGATAAGCCTTTGGCATACGAGCCACTGTTCCGTCCTCAATATCTTCAGCGCGGGCCAGGCCTAACGTCATCAGCTCACGCCCGGCCAACCTGATCAACTCCTGGTCCGGCATGTTCCACAGGCCATCACCTTCGAAACAAAAGTATTCCATTCCAAGACAAGTCTTTCCCACGTTGGGAACCATATCCGGACTCCAGTTCTTAAAGTTCTGAATACGCCCCACCCTCACGCTCGGCTCATGAATGTAGATCCAATTATCGGGAAAAAGATTTTTGCGGTTTAAGATCAAAGCGACCGTAATGAAATCCCGATACTTCAATCGTTCCGCCGCTTCACGAACCGCGGCCGGTGGCGCAGGCTCCATCTTTTGAATTAAATCGCGGATGGGCAGTGTACTGATGAAATGAGTTCCGTTCACGTCGCGTATCCCATCTTCCGAGCCTGCCCGGACGCTGGTAACACCACCCGCGTTCCACCGCACCGTTTGCACGGGCGATTCGTTCGCCACGACCACACCGCCGGCGCGCACGAGCGAGAGCACTGCTTCCCACATCATTCCCGGGCCTTTGCGAGGATAGTGAAACGAATTGATCAAAGAGCGAATAGCTTTGGGGTTGTTCGGCCTTTCACGCCCCATGAACGCGCTCATAACGGCGGTCCAAAGAGAAAGGTCTTTTATTCTCTGCGCCGCCCACTCGGCCGTGATTTCGGAGCAGGGCATGCCCCACACCTTCTCGGTGTAGGTTTTGAAAAATGTCCGATACAAACGCGCCCCGAATCGATTCGTGACCCAGGCCTCGAAAGTCCGCTCGGGTCGCAGAGGAAAAAATTTCGCCCAAACATAACTTCCGAGAATGCTGATGCTGTTCCAGAGGCCAAGGCCCAGCAGTGCGTTGCCGGCGCGAAGGGGGTAATAAAAAAACTTCCGTTTGTAGTAGATGCGGGAAAGCCGCTTCCGCCGCAGAAAGTCTGTCTCGCTGAGAACCTCGTGCCACATTTGTTCGACCGCCGGGACTTTGGTGAAGAATCGGTGCCCACCAATATCGAAACTGAAGCCCTTGTAACTGGTCGTGCGCGAGATTCCGCCGACCACCGCGTCCTTTTCCAAAACGATAGAGGAAACTCCAGCTTTGAGCAGTTGATACGCTGCCGTTAGGCCGGCTGGACCGGCTCCCATGATGACGACACGTTGGTTCTCGTCCACAAAGATTTAAGGGCAATCTTTCGCGCGCCCTTAATGTTGGCGCACCCGAAGGAGGAATCTTTGCACTTTGCGCGAGCCGAGATGCACTCGCATCGCCGTGTTACGGACACACGCGACGGAGAAGCCAAAAATATAACCGAAAACAAAGCCGTCAATCAGGCCAATGACGCTACCTCGCCAGGTCACTCCGTAAGCAGGAAAAAACTGCCCCAGCAGGGTTAAATTCGGTCCCATCGGATTGCTCCCTTTAAGTAAAAGAATCAGGGTTGCCGCGCAGACTGCGCTGCCCCATACACTCCCCACCCCCATACCCAGGGCTACAGCGTCCAGCTTCGTGAAAGCTTCCGATAGAATTTTGCGAGTCGATGCGTTGGCGAAGCGAAGAGAGCCGTAACAGAATCCCAAACCGCTGTAGATGTCGTAACCAAAACGCCAGGCCAACGCCCGCGCGGCAAAGCGTCGGCCCCGTTTCGTCCTGAAAAATCGAACGAAAGGAATCTGTAACGCAATGAAAACGGTTCCCAGGATCAACACCGGCGGTATGCTCCACGCGGTAAAAAAAACGCCGATTAGTGCCCCCATCAGAAGAAATGACGTGACCAAACTCACGCGATAAGAAAAACTGAGATTGAGATCGTTCAGCACGCGTGGCTTTTGGTGCGTGAAATGATGCCAGATGAGCTCGGTCCAGGGCGCGGCGCGATCCAACATGTCGGTCTTGATCAGCGATTGGGCGCTCCACCTCTTCAGATGTTTGACCTGAAGATCGGGAAGCAAGCGGATTCTGTGAGCCGCCGCCTTGAGGCGATACCCCAGCTCGATGTCTTCGATGCACGGACGTTCGTAAGTCTCGTCGTAGCCGCCGGCATCAAGGAAAATCTCACGTCGAATAGCTCCGCATGCGCCCCAAAAAGTTGATGCTTCCTCGGAAGCTTTTTGGTGCACGAAATGGTGAAATAGATTTTTGAACTGCGAATGAAAGTTTCTCTCGGCCGGTTCGTCATCGTACGAGCCAATCAAAGCCGCCAGATCTTTGTCGGCCTCCAGGACCGTTCGAACGCGGGTGATGGCGTCAGGCGGAATGATCACGTCTGCATCCACGAAAAAGAGAATGTCGCAGTCGGAGGCACGAGCTCCGGCGTTTCGGGCGCGTCCTGGCCCGCGCGACCTGGGCAGACGAATAATTTTCGCCCCATAGCGATTCGCCCGCGACCAGGATCCATCCCCTTCTCCGTCAGCAACCACGATCAGTTCGTCGTGTTCGCCTAAGGCTGAGACAATGGAACGCAAACAGGCTTCAAATTTTGAGCCACCATGGCAAACAGGTACGATGACAGAGCAGGTCAGGCGAGAATTGCCCACCAAAGAAATCGGCGCTGACGAGGTGGAAACTGGCGCCGAGGATGGCGCTCCTTCAACGGCCCCGTTCATGTATCCCTCGGTACTTGACATTGAAGCACTTATGGTAGGAACAAATGGAACATTTATTCAACTAAGAACTGCTTCGGAAGAGATCCATTCAGCCTGTAAATGGACCATTTTAGCGGCAAGCAACCTGCTCATTCACAGCGATTTAAGAATATTGGCGAGTTCTGCCGCAACAGTCTCGTGGCCCTAACGGTCCGATTGTGCTGCAATCTAGATAGTTCCCGGCCTCAGAAATGGATCTCCGACCACCGAAGCTCTTTCTTGTTTGGGTCTGTTCGGCTGCCTTCGTCACCGTCGTCCGCGCGCTGCACGTCGCTGATCTGGGCTACGATCTGACGCTGCAAATCCAGGCGGCGCAAAACCTCCTTCATGGGCAGGGACTTTCGGTTTATCCGCCTGAATTTGCGAGCGATCTGGCCCGGCCCAGTCAATTGGTCACGCTGACCTACTTTCCGGCCGGGTATTCATTCGTTGTCGCCGCGCTGATGGCCGCGGGACTGAGCATACCTGTCATCTTTAAATTGATAGCAGGCGCCGGCACCATGCTCGGTTGGTGGGGCTGGGCTAAAGTGGGCTTGCCGTTTTTTGAGCCTGGACTCAAGCGCACCGGGATTTGGCCATGGACTGCGCTTGCCATAGCGCTCATCACTCCTTTGTTGTTTACGCCTTCATGGCGCGGCACGGACATTCTCCTCTGGGCATCTGTTCCGTGGGTCCTGCTTTGGTTGACACGTCCGGGCGGTTCGGACACGGAACGAAATGGTTGGTACGATTTCGCTGTGGGCGCCACCTGCGGACTTGCCATCCTCTTCCGTTATCAAGGTTTGTTCCTGGTCGGATACGCCGGCTTTCTCATTCTCAGTCAGTCGTTAACGCGACCGCTGATTTTGCTGCGACGTTCATCCGCTTTCGCGGCCGGACTCCTTCCTTTGCTTGCCGTCCAATTCTATCTCAACTATTTCGTTTCCAAGGTCGATGCCCAGCCCGGTGGCGTCGCTTTCAAAGGTGATGCCTGGACAGGCGGCAAACATGTCATCCTTGCTCTCCAGCACATCACGTCGGCTAATTTCGCTCTGTTATGGTGGATGCCGCAAAAGGTTTTGCCCTTTTTTATCCGGCCAATGGCAGACGCGCCGTGGCTTTTGATTGTAACTCTTACCGGCTTCGTCTTCTGGCCTCTGTTGCTTGCGGTTCGCACCGGATGCCGCGGACTCTCTCCCGCCTCACGCGACATTAGAACCGCTTCGGTCGGTTTGTTGCTGGCGATGGTTTTATTTCTTCTCGGCTGCGCCGTCAGCCGTCCGGATTATTTCGGGGTAACGAGATATTACGTGCCGGTGCTTCCGGTTGCTGTTTTCATTGCTTACGCGCTCTCCCTTCCAAACAGCAGTGGGAAGCGATGGGTGAATTGGGCAGCGCGCATCACAAGCACCGGATACCTCATTGGATACGTTTGCATTGGCCTGCTTGAAGTAGGGTGTCTGCTGTTGCCCGGCGAACGTGGTTCCTGGCGACGGACCCAGTTGACCGAGACCCGTCACTTTGAGCATACGCTTCCGTTCCAACCGCTCTATGCGCTCAACTCCTCTCGCAACTATCTCATCAAGCTCTTCCGAGAAGAACCCAATACCGTCTTAGTGACCAACGTCGAATATTGGTTTTACGCGGATCCCGAAATCGATCGATCGCGCGTTCACCGCCTGGAAGATCTCAACTCTCCCAGCGTTACCGGCCCGACTCGCATTTTGTTCATCGTAACGGAACCGTTCGAGGGGCCGGTGGAAGCTCTCTACTGGATGAATGGCCGGGGAGACCTGCAGCCGGCAAACAACTTTGCCGGTGTGACCGATCTTCATCTGCTCAAGAGATTTCCGGAGGAAAAAATTAAGATTTTGGAATGGCGCGTCCCGGCCGGGACACGAACCGCCCTAACGACATCAAAGCAAGGTGGGACGTAACTGCTTCGGCACACGAAATTCTGCCAGACTGACATTCTGACGTCTGATTTTTGACGTAAGATTTCTGATAACCTGACCCAACCTTTTCAACCGCGGCTTACGCGGATATCCCTAATGGGAGGGACGACCTCGTGTCGTCTCACTTTGTTCCGGGCCCCGTAGTTCAACGGATAGAACGGAGGTTTCCTAAGGCGAAACGGCCGTTTCAGCAGGAGTCGTTAGGCGTTATCTGCCGTCAACAAACCCGCTTTGGCAGATTCTTACTTTCGCGATGCATAGACCCACTCGCTTTCAATTGAGGGATTGAGCGACAGCGCCCCGTTGAGCGAAGCCGACACTGTTGGATATGACGAATTGCTGGTGGCGGGTTGCGCCATGATCTGCATCGCGAGCTGCAATGCTTGACCCTTTCTGCGACAGAACGGAAAAACGCCGGCTCAATCATGAGCTAAAGCTGTGGTGTTTACCATCGCCCTCGGAGAGGCCGATCCACCTTGAAGCGCGACCGAACAAATGCGCAGATTGCTATTTCGCAATCCGAAATCTACAATCCGCAATCCTGTGACTTGGACACAAGTTTATGATCCTCTGGGGCATTGGTGGCTTTCGACGCTGGTGGCCGCCTTTCCAATCATTGTTCTGTTAGGGCTGTTGGCGGGATTGAAGGTGCGGGCACATCTGTGCGCTATCGCTGGCGCAGCGACCGCCGTGTTCGTGGCGATAATCGCTTTTAAGATGCCCGCCTTGCTCGCAATCAGCAGCTTCTTTTATGGCTCGGCGTTCGGTCTGCTGAAAATCGTCTGGATCGTGATTGCTGCGGTTTTTCTCTACGATATTTCTGTCGAGACTGGCCAATTCGAAATTATGAAGCAGTCCGTCGCGGCCATCACGCCCGATCGGCGTTTGCAACTCTTGCTCGTGGCGTTCTGTTTCGGCGCGTTCATTGAAGGCTGCGCTGGGTTTGGTGCGCCCGTGGCCATAGCCGGCGCATTCATGATCGGACTTGGTTTCAAGCCCTTCCAGGCCGCGGCCCTCAACCTGATTGCCAACACTTCGCCGGTTGCATGGGGTGCCATCGGCACGCCCGTTCACACCTTGGCGGCTGTCACCGCTCTGAATGAGAGCGATCTGAACGCGATGCTTGGGCGCATTCTTCCAATTACAGCGGTGATCGTTCCCTTCTGGCTGGTGCGGGCGATGGTGAGTTGGAAAGAAACACTCCAAGTCTTCCCCGCGATCCTGGTCGTCGGCGGTTCTTTCGCGGTCACACAATGGTTCTGGGCCAATCATATGGACAGCAACCTCGTAGACATTGCCGCGGGCGCCGTTTCGCTCGTCGTGACGCTGCTCTTTCTGCGCGTTTGGCAGCCGAAGAAAATCTGGCGGTTCCCTGACGAAGCCGCCGTCGATACATCCTCCGCCAGAGGCTCCATCAAACAGTACTCCGCCGGACAAATCGCGAAGGCATGGATGCCGTTCGCGATCCTGTCGATCTTCGTTCTGTGCTGGGGGCTTCCCTCGATTAAGAAAACCCTTAATCAGGCCACGACTCCTGCGTTCAAAGTGGTAATGGCCGACGGCAAGCCGCGCCCGGGTCCGGCCGGCTGGGATTGGCCGTATCTCCACGGAAAAGTTTCACGAACCACCCCTGTCGTCGCCAAGCCAACGCCTGAAGCCGCCCGCTTCGATTTCAACTGGCTGACCGCTACGGGCACTGGTTGTTTCCTTGCCGCGATCCTTGCCGGACTTCTTCTCGGCCTCGGGTTCGGCCGGATGTTCGGCATCTTCGGCAAAACGTTCGTGCGATTGCGATTCGCCATCGTCGCGATGACATGCATGCTCGGCATAGGTTACGTGACGAGATACTCGGGCATGGACGCGGTGCTTGGGCTGGCCTTCACGCGGACCGGCTGGCTCTTTCCCTTCTTCGGTACCTACATCGGATGGCTTGGCGTCGCGTTGACCGGCAGCGACACTTCTTCGAACGCGCTTTTTGGCAGTTTGCAAAAAATCACGGCGCAGCAGCTCAATCTCAGCCCTATTCTGATGTGCGCTACGAATAGCGCCGGAGGCGTGATGGGCAAGATGGTTGACGCGCAATCGATCTGCATTGCCACGGCCGCGACCAATCAAGTAGGCAACGAAGGCTCCATCTTCCGCTTCGTGTTCTGGCACTCCGTGGCTCTCGCGGCCATCGTCGGGATTATCGTGATGATGTATGCATATGTTTTTCCGCAATACATTCCCAATGGATTGACCTTCGTCCATTGATGGACACTCTTGACCTGTGGTCGGATGTTCGCTTCGCTGAAGGCATACGCAGATCTCTGATATCTGACATGTGACATCTAATTTTGTCTCCGTAGTTCAACGGATAGAACAAGGGTTTCCTAAACCTTAAATGTGGGTTCGATTCCCGCCGGGGACGATTTCCGTGACGCAGTGCGCATGAGACTCTGAGGAACGTTTGGTTACGTGCACTTCGATTGATTCGTTCGCTCCCGCTCTCTCACCCGCTGCCCATCGCGGGCTTGACCGTCTATGTCGCTGGCGCCCAGCCAGCTCCATTCCCGCCGGGGACGATCTCGGTAACGCAGTGCGCATGAGACTCTGAGGAACGTTTGGTTACGTGCACTTCGATTGATTCGTTCGCTCCCGCTCTCTCACCCGCTGCCCTCGCGGGCTTGACCGTCTATGTCGCTGGCGCCTGTCGGCAAGGCCTCCAGAAGCGTTGGAGCTTCGCTTCATACTCGTTGTGACGCGTTCAACACTCGCAGTTTGAATCCTAACCATTGACTCGTTCGCTCCTGCTCTCTCACACGTTACCCTCGCGGGCTTGACCGTCTACGTCGCTCGACTCCCGTCGGCTCCGTTCCCGCCGGGGACGGCTGCTTTGCTCTGCAGCGCAAAGCAGAAACTCCAACAACCAAGTTCCAAGCTTCAAACAATGTTCAATGTTTAGATTTCAAAATGTTGCGGCGTTAGCCGGCTTGTTGTTTGAGATTTGGCGCTTGGGCTTTGGAACTTCCGCCTTGTTAGGGCGGCGAGGCGCAAAAGGAGAAGCACCAAAACCCAAACTCCAAGGAATGTTCAATTCTCAATATTCCGAATTTCAAAGCTTCCCGGCCTGAGCCGGCTAACTATTTGGAACTTGGTAATTGGAATTTGGAGCTTCCGCCTTGTGCGGTCGGGTCAGGCGTGGCGGCGTTAAGCCGCCGATTCCCTCAAGGCTGGTAAACGACCTTAAGATGCATGAAGCGCCGGGTGCCGCTCCTTGCCACCGTGGCGGTGTAGAAGTGGTCGGCATCCGGACCGGAAATGGTCACGCCGGTCGTAGTCCAATTGTGCAGGTCGGTGCTGGTTTCCACGGAGTAAAAGACTCCCGTGCTCCCGCCCCAAAAAGTGAGGCTCATCTGTCCAGGCGTGAACGCCCACCGGGGCAGACTGATGGTCAGGTTCTGAGTGGGATTAAGATCAAGAGCATAGGCCATCAACAGGCTCACTCCGTCACTGTTCGGATCAGATAGCGGATCTGTATTGAAGGCAAATCCGTACGAGACCAGCCAGGGCTCGATCGGGGAATACGCTCTCGAGATTGCGTCCGTGTCGCCTGGTAGCAGCCCTATATCGGTCACCGTCGCAGCCGCAGCGCCTCTACTAATTGTGACCAGATGCACGCTGTTCCGCGAAATTGACCCATCACTATCTACGCCGAACAACGTCTCGCCGTTAGCCGCCATGGCATTGATTGATCCAGCAACAGGAGCACCGGTCATCGATCCACCAACGGTGCGCGTTCCCTTCGATGGATTTAGCGTGTCGAGTGTCCCACTACTGCCGGTGGCGGAGAGATAAAGCGTGCCGCCTTCGTCGAACGCGAGACCACCGCCGTTCGTGCTCGCGAGGCCGCTACTGCCAAGGACGGTCGACACACCCGTGCCCAAATTGATCTTGGTCATCGAATGGATGCTGCCCGCCGTTTCGTTTGATTGAAATCCGAAGAGAGTGCCATCGGGACGAAAAGAGATATCTGTGTTAGCGATTCCCAAACTTCCGATGACGGTGGCAAACGCCGTGGCCGGATCGATAGTGACGAGGCTCTTAGCCACGGTGTTACCACCTGCGCTTGTCGAGTTCGCAGTGATTCCGTAAAGGGTACCGTCCAACGGGTTGAAATCGAGGCCGGTGAGTCCGATAGCACCGGAGCCGGAAGTATTTATGATTGGACCTACTAAAGAAGAAGCGGCTGTGCTTGGATTGATCGTGTAAAGGTTACCCGCGACGCCGTTCAAGCCCGTAGCCGCGTACATTATCGGCAGGCACTGGCCAGCGTTACCGGCATTATAGATACCCAGGATTTCGGAAGCACTTAAAGCGCGACGGAAGATTTCTACTTCGTCGATCAAACCAGTCCAATGCGCATTGGTGTCGGGTCGCAAACCAAACGTCAGTCCATTACCGTCGATGATTGTGTTGAGCGCCAGTGGCGCTGATGCTTCAATCTGGCCATTTAAGTAAAGCGTTACCCTTGTGCCGTCATAGGTCACGGCCGCGTGATACCAGGTGTTGGGTTGGATGGTCGTCGTTCCCGCCAGGTCGGCGGCGTATCCGAAGAAATAAAGTTTACCGCGCGCGTTCTGGGATGTGATGAGCCCGAACATTTCGCCGGAAACCGCCGTGCCATACTGCACCAGAGAAGACTCGGTTGATGTGGTCAGATCGACCGGCGTCTGAAACCAGAAGTCGATCGTGCGCGCCGAGTTTCCCACTGGCAAGCCGCTCGGCGCTGCCACCTGAACGAAATCATTCGCTCCGTCCAGACTAAACGCCTTTCGTACTTCGCCGGTGGCAAAGGTGGCGCCGTTTTTTAGCACGCCGCCATTCCCACCGATCAGGTCGGCTGGATTACCATTAGCCGGCCACCAGCTCACGAGATTTGCCGGCGGCGGAACACACGGGGCTTCGAGATGGGCCTGCGCAAACTGGGTCAATACCCCTGTGGTGAAAGATCCATTCACCTGTTGGAGGACTGGGTCAAGATTAGCGATGGAAATGGGAGTGGAGCCACCGCCGAGCGCCGTTTCGTTGAGTGCTAGAAAATCCTTTACCAACATGCCGTTTAGGCCTGCGAGAGCGCCGGTAAAACCTTTCAGGGTGAGTTCGCCAAAGTGAAGAGTGGACGTGCCCAGGAGCAGCCCGAAAGCGGAGTAGTCCACGTTGAGGGCCAGCGCGGTCACGTCGCCACCATATACGCCCGAAGAAGTGTTGGTTGGGTCGTCCAGTTCCTCGTTCAACGGTCCGGGCGGGCCGGAGGCAGGCAAATAGGCAATCACAAAATTACCGCCGTCGAAGGTGATCGATAACATCGCGGTGCCTACCCGCAGCGTCCCGCCCGTTGAGCCATACACCAACCCGAAATCGCCCTGCAGGAGATTGGTGGCGGTCGGGTCCGAAGCCCACTCAGCCTGCCCGTAGGTGTGAAAATCGCCCGGTGCAAAACTACTCGCAGGTGCCGCAGGCGGGCTACTCAAGGTCAACAAAGCCACCAGGGAAAGTAAGCGCGAGACTCGCACCCATCGGGGGTGGCGTGTCCGGTGCTGAATAAATACATCAGGTTTCATGGGTTGATTACCATCCGCTAGACTTCGTGCCGGTGAGAGAGATACGAAGCTGCCGGGCAAGACCCCGGCTATCCCTTGTAAAACCTAATAGCCCGCAAACCATCGGCGCGACGATGGTGTCACCGCCGCCTAACAAATGACAGGCAAAAGAGGCGATTTCCGTGCCGGATCATGTCCTACACACTGCGATCGCGTAAGTTTGCTATTTGTTAGGCCGCAAAAAGCAGAAACTCCAACAACCAAATTCCAAGCTCCAAATAATGTTCAATGCTTAAAATTCGAATGTTCCGGCTTCAGCCGGCTTGTTGTTTGGGATTTGGTACTTGGGTTTTGAAACTTCCGCCCTGTTAGGGTGGCTCTGTTTTGCGCTGCGGCGCAAAAAGCAGAAACTCCAACAACCAAGTTCCAAGCTCCAAACAATGTTCAATGCTTAAAATTCGAACGTTCCGGCTTCAGCCGGCTTGTCGTTTGGAATTTGGTGCTTGGGATTTGGAGCTTCCGCTTGTGCGGTTTTATCGGACTGGGCGGACTGCTATGTGCTGCGATAAGTCGCCGTAAGACTCGAGAAAGCGACTTCAAAGGTCTCGGCGTAGGGCACGTCAGCTCTACGGCTGCAGCCGAGCACTAGCGGAGCCTTACACATTGTCATGAATCCACCGACGGCATCCGTACTTATACATCCGCAACCTGGCGGCTTTTAGCAGCCGGTTAACCGTACCTGTGCAGTACCCTGGGTGCTGGATGCAGAGCCGGCCCTAAATAACAATTATGCCTCTCTTTAGAAACACCCTCACCTCCAGAACAAGCAAGGCCTCCACGCTCATCGCGGTCTTGAGCGCGACGCTTATCGGCAGCGGGTGTTTCAATCAGAACGCGAAGCAGAACGGAGAACGAATCGCTCCGGAAAAATTTCAGGGGAAAATTCGCCTTACCGGCTCCAGCACCATGGCGCCACTTATTGAGGCACTCGGCAAACGATTTCAAAGATTGCATCGCAAAGTCGTCATCGAGGTGGAGACGGGAGGCAGTGCGCGCGGTATTCACGATGTGCGCGAAGGGTCGTGCAATATCGGGATGGTCGGCCGTCCGCTAAAAGACGAGGAGCGCGATCTCATCGGTTTTCCCATCGCGCGTGACGGCGTGTGTCTTATCGTGCACAAGGACAATCCCGTAAAATCCCTTTCCTCCGAACAGGTCGCTCGCATCTATACGGGCCAGATCACGAACTGGAGAGAAGTCGGCGGCAACGACGCGGATATCACCGCAATTAATCGCCCCGAAGGCCGCGCTCAGAGCGAATTGTTCACGCAATATTTCAAGATAAAGAGCGGAGACTTCAAAGTCGCGGGAGTCGCAGGCGATAATGAGGAAGGCGTCAAAGCCGTCGTGGAAAATCCCAACGCGATTGTCTATATGTCAGTTGGCGAAGTTGACATCAAAGTTGGGCAAGGCGCGCCGATCAAATCGCTTCTGATGGACGGCATTCCTGCCACCAGCCGCAACGTTCGCAACGGCCACTTTCCCATCCAACGACCTCTCATGTTGGTCGCGCGGACTTTACCTTCCGGGCTAATGAAGGCGTTCGTCGATTTTGCGCTTTCTCCCAATGCTACGGAGATCATCCGCGAATGCAGCTTTGTCCCTTACTTGGACTAAAACGACGTGACTGCGGCGTAACGGAATCAACGATGAAAATAGCGCCGCGCCAGTTAAATGACAGGTTCAATCAACTCAGCTTGCGGGCGAAATTAGCTTTCGGCTTCCTGCTCATTCTCTCCTCGACCGTCATTGTCGGAACGACCTCTCTCTTCACCGAAAAACGTGACGGCGCCGCGATCGAACGGCTTTTGGACACGGAGACGCGCATCGCAGATCTCGGCCGCAACAGCGTTGGAGCCATGCGCCTGACGCGACAAAACGAAAAAGATTTTCTGTTGCAATATCGAAGGATCGGTTTCGACGAAGCGAAGGCGCGTTACGCGACGTTGCTGAAGGTTGAAGTGGCTGAGATTCACCAAAATATGGACGCCATTCGACATTTGGTGGCAGCCGACGACAGCATCATCCGCCAGACGCAAGCCATCGACGGAGCCATGGATCAATTTGAGAAGAAATTCCTCGTGACGACCGAATTGATCAAGCAGCGCGGCTTTTTTGAAGTCGGCGTGGAAGGCCAGTTCCGAAACAAAATCCGCGAGGTTGAGACGATTCTGACACAACAACGCGCGGAAAGTCTTCTCGTTGACATGCTCACACTGCGACGCAAGGAGAAGGATTTCCTGCTGGGTTACCGGGAACAAGACGCTCTGGCGCTTAAAGAAGGCGCTATGCAATTTCAGCGGCGCATCGCCAGCAGCAACCTGCGGCCCGACTTAAAGGACGCGCTGCGCCAGCTGGTTTCTGACTATCAGGCGCTCTTTGAACAATACGTCCAACTTGACGAGCAAATCGCGACCGAGACAGAAACATATCGCACCGTCGTCCATAGCGCCGAACCACTGCTCGGTCAGCTTCGGACTTGGGCGCTCCAGCGAGCCGACGCAAGCCGAGACCGGGTGTTGGAGTCGATCCAGACGAATCAGCGGATTGTTCTCGTCACCGTCGCCATCGCCATTTTATTGGGATCGCTTCTGGCCTTTCTCATATCGCGCAGTATCGCGGGCGGGGTAAACGCCTGCATGGTCTTCGCCGGGCGACTGGCGCAAGGCGATTTGGACGCGCGAATGAAAAACTCCCGCCATGATGAATTTGGCGCCATTGCCAGCGCTTTGAACAGCATGGCGGAACAATTCCAAAAAAATAAAGCCGACCTGCTCGCGGAGAATACGGAGCGCAAGGCCGCGGAGGAGAAATACCGAGCGATTTTCGAGCGTTCGAACGAGGGCATTTTCCAAAACACAGCGGAAGGCGCTTTTGTTTCTGCAAATCCAGCGATGGCCCGGATGCTCGGGTTCGATTCGCCGGAGGAGCTAATCTGCGGTCGCAAGGATATTGAGCGCCAAGGGTATGTCGATCCGGTCCTGCGGGATAAGTTTAGGGAAACCCTCGAGAAAAACGGCTTCGTCATCGGGTTCGAATATGAAGTCTATCGTAAAGACGACACCAAGATTTGGGTGTCTGAGAATTCGCGAATCGTTCGCGATGCCGAGGGGCGTGTTCTTTATTACGAAGGCAGCGTTCAGGACATCACTGAGCGCAAACGGGCGGAAGCGGAACGTCAGGTAATCTCTGAACTAGTCCAGGGCATTACCACGACGACAAACCTCGATGAGTTGCTCGACGTTGCCTGGCGTTCAATCCGAAAAATTCTTTACGCGGACAACTGCTTCGTGGCTCTCCACGATTCGAAAACCGACCTGATGCATTTCGAGTTTTGGGTCGACAAGTTTGATTCCGTGCCGCCGCCACAACGCGTTGGCAAAGGCTTGAGCAGAAGCAGCTATGTGCTACGCACGGGCCAACCCCTCCTGTTGACCAAAGAACTTAAGGCACGGCTGCACGAACAAGGCGAACTCCAGCTGAGCGGATCCGATTCTCCTTCCTGGCTGGGCGTGCCTTTGCGAACTCCCGCCCGCACCATCGGCGTCCTGGCCGTGCAACACTACGAGAAGGAAGGCGCGTACGACCAGCACGACCTGCAATTCCTGTCGTCTGTAGGAGACCAGATTGCCATGGCCATCGAGCGGAAACGAGCCGAAGAAAAACTCAGACGCAGTGAATCACGGATGGCCGAAGCGCAGCAGGTGGCCCACGTTGGCAGTTGGGACTGGGATCTGTTAGCCAACGAACTGGTCTGGTCGGACGAGGAGTATCGGCTCTTCGGCTTTGCCCCAGGCGAATTTTTGGCGAATTACAATCTTTTTATATCCCGCGTTCATCCGGACTTTCGTGAGAACACGGTCAAATGGATTGAGGCATTGCGCACGAACAAGAAACCCTCCCGGCTCGACATTCAAATTGTTAGAGCCAATGGCGAAGAGTGCACGTTGCAGAATTGGGGGGACGTCGTCCTGAACGACAGGGGCGACGTAGTTCGGGTCGTCGGCACGTCGCAGGACATTACCGAGCAGCGGGAGACAGAAGCTGTGGTTATTCGGGCGAAAGAGGCCGCCGAAGCGGCCACGCGCACGAAGAGCGAATTTCTCGCGAACATGAGCCACGAAATTCGCACTCCGATGAATGGCGTGATTGGCATGACTGCCTTACTGCTCGACACCGAGCTAAATACGGAGCAACGCGGCTTCGCTGCGACAATCCAGAGCAGCGCTGAATCACTGCTCACCGTGATCAATGACATCCTCGACTTTTCAAAGCTCGAGGCCGGCAAGCTCGCTTTTGAAGAACTCGATTTCGATCTGCACGAGGCCGTCCATGGCAGTTTGGAAATGCTGGCGCAACGGGCGGAGAGCAAAGGCCTCGAACTCGCCTGCCTCCTGGAATCAAACGTCCCAGTGCATCTCCGCGGCGATCCCGGCCGGTTACGCCAGGTCCTCATGAACTTTGCCGGCAATGCCATCAAATTTACCGAACGCGGCGAAGTGGTGGTGAAAGTTTCGCTCGAAAGCGAAACTGACGCGAATGCCCTCCTGCGCTTTGAAGTCAAGGACACCGGGATAGGGATTCCGGCAGAAGCGCAAGTGCGCCTTTTCCAACCATTCAGTCAAGGGGATGGATCAACGACCCGAAAGTACGGCGGCACGGGATTGGGCCTCGTCATTTCCAAGCAGTTGATCGAACGCATGCATGGCACCGTTGGAGTGGAGAGTGTTCCGGGCCAAGGCTCGGTTTTCTGGTTCACGGCACGCCTGACCAAGCAGCTGAAGGGCGCCCATACTTTGCCTGGGATTGGGGATGAATTGCTGAATTTGCGCGTGCTGATTGTGGACGACAACGAAAGCAATCGCCAAATTCTCCAACACCAGACGCATGCCTGGAAAATGAGTAGCGGCGCGGTGATGGATGCTGCCGGAGCTCTCGCTGAATTACGAAGAGCCCTGGCCGCTGGTGATCCGTATCAGGTGGTGCTCGTCGATATGCAAATGCCGGGGACGGATGGATTGACTCTTGCGCGAAGCATTAGAGCCGAAAGCGAGCTGGCAGGTGTTCGGCTCGTTTTACTTTCTTCGTTTGGAGGCCGAATCAATGCCGAGGAATTGAAAGCTGCGGGCATAGACGAATGCCTGGTCAAGCCGGTCAGGCAATCACTCCTCTTTGACGCCCTGGCGACAGTCGTGGCGGACGGTGTGGCCGCTTCAATGAGAAAAGGGGAAAAAATCCCGCGGCCTTCAAGTTTTCCCATTCCGGCATCTCAGCAGTTGCGCGTTCTTTTGGCCGAAGACAACACCGTAAACCAACAAGTAGCACTAGGTCTGCTGAAAAAACTCGGTTATCGGGCGGACGCCGTCGCTGACGGAACGGAAGTGTTAGAGGCACTAAAACTTAGTCGGTACGACGTCGTGTTTATGGACTGCCAGATGCCCCACCTTGATGGGTATGAGACGACGGGACGTATCCGGCAACTCGAGCAACAGCGCACACCGCCCTTCGATTGGAAAGCGCCGATCCACATCATCGCGATGACTGCGAATGCGATGGAAGGCGATCGCGAAAAATGTCTCAGCGCCGGAATGAACGATTATCTGAGTAAGCCGGTGCGAAAGAGCGAACTCAAAGCGGCATTGGAACGACGCAGGGAACTCCGGCCGAGCGGGGCTGCCGATTCATCCCCAAAATCGGATCTTGCCCCTGCTCATTCTGAAAACGTCTTCGCTCAATCCGGCGCCTCTTCATCTGGCGAGGTGCTGGTGGACTTCGATCAGTTGCGAGATGTAACGAACGACGAGCCGGAACGAATGGAGCAGTTGATCGATCTCTATTTGGCTCAAACCGCTCCCATGTTGGACGGTCTTAATGACGCGATCGAAGCCAAATCAAGCGGCGACGTCGCGCGCATCGCTCACAAATTAGTCGGCTCCAGTGTCTCCTGCGGCGTGGAGGCATTCACGTTGCCCTTGCGCAAATTGGAAAAACTCGGCCATGAAGGCGACCTGGCCGGGGCACACGCGTTGTTCGACGATGTTCGCCAAAAGTTTCCGCGCGTGCGGAGCGTGTTCACCGACTTCGTCCAAACCCTCCAAAACTCCAAGTCCTGATTCAATGAAGAAGATTTATACTCCAGCCAAAAAGAAAACGATTCTGATCGTGGATGACGACCAGGTTGTCGTTCGCATATACCGCGAAAAATTCCAGAGCGCGGGATTCAAAGTGGACGTTGCCGACAATGGAGAGAGCGCGATGCAAAGGCTTAAGAAAGACCCGGTTGACCTCCTCATTCTCGACTTGTGCCTGCCTGGAATGAACGGAGTCGAAGTTCTCAAGAACATTCGTTCGGCGTTCGATGTCGAGGCGCTGCCGATCATCGTTTTCTCGAACGCTTATCTCAGTAACCTGGGGCGGGCCGCTTTGGAAGCAGGCGCGACCAAGTGTGTCACGAAAGCTGAGAACACGCCGGACCAGATGGTGCACCTTGTGCGCGAGCTTCTCGCTCCTGCTGATTCCAATGTGGCCGATGTGACTTCCGATGTCGTCGCCAGTAACACCAGCGGAAAGCTCATGACCCAGTCTGAGACGGAACTTCAAAAGCAGCTGGCTGCGACCCTTCTGATTGACGCGCCGGGAACGCTTGGAAAGTTGCGTTTCGTTCATCAAGTCTTCGCCAGGACGGAACAGGAAGACTTGCGCAAGGCTGAACTCTGCGAAATGCACCGGCATGTTCGTTCGCTGGCTGGTCCAGCCGGCCTCCTTGGTTTCCGTAAAATCGCGCAGATAGCTTATGCTTTAGAGGCACTGCTCATTCAGCTGCACGCCAAGCCGGAGAAGATCACGCCATCGGTCATTCGGACGGTCGCCCAGGCCATAGACACGTTGGCCTCCTTATTCAACCACGCCGCAAACCCTCAAAACGACACATTGGTGCCGCCGAAAATTCTGATCGTGGACGACGAAATGATTTCGCGCGAAACGATCTGGTCCGCGCTCGGAAAAGCCGGCCTTACCGCAGTAAGCCTGGATGATTCGATCGCCGCGCAGCGCTTGCTCGAGCAAGATCATTTCGATCTCATCTTTCTCGATGTCGAAATGCCGGGACAAAGCGGCCTCGAGCTCTGCCTGAACATCCGCGAAATGGCGACGAACCACGCGACCCCGGTTGTGTTTGTCACGTCCCATTCTGATTTTGGGAGTCGGGCGCAATCGACTCTAAGCGGGGGAAACGATTTCATCGCGAAACCGTTCCTATTGGTTGAACTGGCGGTTAAAGCGTTGGTCTGGCTGTTCAAGCAAAGCATCCAGTCGGTTTCAGCGAGCGGACATCCCGCTGGCACCGTCAACACGAAGGTTGACCAGCCACAGGCATTGGAAGCTGTGGCCATTCCGGGCCTTTCGGGGTCCGGCAATCGCCCGATGACACCGCTGATCAGGCCCTAAAATATCTCGCTAACGCGGCAAGCCCGCGGGATCGAGAGGGCGCTCTATCGGGCGGTTCGATGGCGGCGTCGGAGAGCTTTCCGGCTGGCGTTCCATCCGCTCCATAACTGGAGCGTCGTTCGGATCCGCTGGAGGAATGGCACATGAACCTGCCAATAGCCCGAACGCCACAACCACAATCTGAACCACTCTCTTCACAACGTCAGAAGTTAGAGAAAATAAAACAATTCGCCAGTTGAACTGAGCGAAGCGCGATCTAGGGGGTTGGTGCTGTAGATATCGCATTTTAGGCAAGGGCAAGGTTGGGATCTATTTCTTCTGTTACAGAAGAAGCATCACCGCGGGCAAGGCGCAGCGACGCAGCGAAAGCGATCATGGCCGCGTTATCGGTCGATAGCCATTTCTCTGCGCTCATGAACTGCAAACCTTTCTGCAGACATCTTTCGCCTAACTGCCGAATCAACTCCTGGTTACAGCTCACGCCGCCGCTCACCGTCACGAGCGGGACTGCACATTTCTTCGCCGCTGCGACCGCTTTGCCTACCAGAACATCAACCACTGCCTGTTGAAATGACGCGCAAAGATCCGCCAGCAACTGACGCTCGAAAGTTACGCTGCTCTTTTGATTGGCGCCCGCGTCCATCGAGGCCGGCGCGGCCACCTGCGCCAACAAATATCGGACGGCGGTTTTCAATCCGCTGAAACTGAAATTCTCCGAATCCGGCATGCTTCGGGGAAAATTGAATCGACGCGAATCGCCCTGTCGCGCGTGCTTTTCAATCTCAGGACCGCCGGGATACCCGAGCCCGAGCATTTTCGCCACTTTATCGAACGCCTCGCCCGCAGCATCGTCAACCGTTTCCCCCACTATTCGATAATCGCCCAGTCCGCGAAAGTGGACCGACATGGTGTGTCCGCCGCTGACGATAAGCGAGATATTAGGTTTCAATTCGTCATCAGGAAAAAAGGGGGAGAGTAAATGTCCCTCGAGATGGTTCACGGCGAGATACGGTTTGCCAAAACCGAGAGCGAGACCTTTTGCGATCGATGCTCCGATCATCAAGGAACTGGCCAACCCGGGACCACTCGTCGCAGCAAAGGCATCGACGTCCGCCAGGTCGATTCCGGCCATGCGAGCGGCGCGTTCGAGCAGACGCGGAGCTTCAATCAGATGATTCCGCGAGGCAATCTCCGGCACAACCCCGCCATACTTTTCATGCGCGGCAATTTGGGATGCGACCTCACTGGCGAGGAGTTTGTCATCACGCAAAATGGCGACGGCGGTCTCATCGCAGGAGGTTTCAAGTGCGAGAATCGTACTCATCGGAGGGACGTGCTCGTCACGTCCCACTATTTGGGACGACACGAGGTCGTCCCTCCATTTACTTCTTAACCGCCTCGGGCTTGCCGCCGTTTTGCTGAGCGTAAATCATCACTCCCTTGAGCGCATCAATCGCACGCAGCATCTGCGGATCCTTCGTCTTGATGATGTTTTTCTCCTCTTCCGGTTTCAAGTCGCCGCTGCGCGAGGCAAAGAGCGACCGTTCCTGGTCCGGCGTAACGGCCACGCGGATGTTCGGGGTCACGCCGTTCCCGTGAATCACCTGTTTGCTCGGAGTGTAATATTTCGCGGTCGTAAAACGAAGCGCCGAACCATCCGGCAATTGCAGCACGTTTTGCACTGAACCTTTCCCGAAAGTCGTTTCGCCAACGAGGATGGCACGGTGCAAGTCCTTCAACGCCCCTGAAACAATCTCAGCGCCGCTCGCGCTCCCTTCGTTGACCAGGACCGCCATCGGAAATTGCGGCCTCTCTTTTTTTACCGAGGAAGTGGTGTAATCCTTTTGCTGCGAAGCGACCCGTCCCTGGATGGAAACAACCTTTGTCTTCGGGGGAAGAAATTGCGAGCAAACGTCCACCGCACTATTAAGGAGCCCGCCAGGATTGTTTCGGAGATCGAGAATGAGCGCCTGCATCCCTTGCTTTTGCAGTTCGTCCAACGCCTTCGATAATTCTTCCGCTGTCGGCTCGTTAAACTGGATCAGGCGCACATACGCGATCTTGAATGGCCCGGTGAGCTCCGTGTCGAGCAAACGCGCACCTTTCACACTCTGCACCTTGATCTCGACCCGTTCGAGCGGGTACTCCTTCACTTCCTTGGTCGAAGGGCGCAATAACGTCAGCGTCACTTTCTGACCGGGCGGTCCGCGCAACAGATTCACCGCATCCTGCAATTCCATCTTGTCGGTGGCAGTCCCGTTGATTTTCAGAATCTGGTCGCCGGAAAGGATGCCGGCCTTGGCTGCCGGCGTGTCTTCCATTGGCGAAACAACCGTCGGCAATCCGTTTTTGATCGACACTTCGATGCCCAGACCGTTAAACCGGCTCCGCGTGTCGTCCTGCATGTCCCGAAAATCATTGGGATCCATGTATTGGCTGTGCGGGTCGAGGGACGACAGCATTCCCTTCATTGCCGCGGTAATCAGCTCGTGATAACTGGTCTTGTTCGCATCCACGTAGTCCTGCCGAAGCAGCTGAACCGCCTTGGCGAAAATGGAGATCTGCGAATAGCCGTTATCCTCTTCGTCATTCGCCGGTGCCGCCGCCGCGAACCGCAGGGCGAGAAGACATAGAAACGTGTTGAAAAACAGACTTCTTTTCATCTTTGATCAAGCCTTGGAAACAGGCGAGACCATCGCTCACGTGAAATTTTTGGCAACGACCAAAGCCTCGGCTAAGGTGGGCGTCCCCCGGTGACCAATCTTTGACCATGAAGCTCTTACACGGAATCGCACTGACGCTCACCCTGGTCTTTCCTCTTCCCGCCGGCTGGGCCGTGCTCACGCAGGATGAGGAATACCAATCCGTCGCCGAAGAGTATATCCGGGGATATCTGGCGGCCCGTCCGCTCACCGGCACTGCGCTCGGTTTGCACGAATACGATGGCAAGATCACCGACTACAGCCGGCTTTCGCTCGACGCCGAGCTTTCCCGGCTGAGACGTTTTGACGATCGCCTGAAAAAATTCGACCTGGCCAAGTTAAGTGCGCGCCAGTCGATCGACCTTCGCATTCTGCAAACCGCCATCCGCAAGGAGCTCTTTCAGCGCCAGGATTTATCGATTTTTGAACGCGACCCAATGGTTTACGCGCGTGCCGCCGATCTCAACGTCTATATCAAGCGAAACTTCGCCCCGCTGGAAGACCGCGCCCACAGCATTGTCCTGATCGAGTCGCAGATTCCAAACATCATGATTGCGGCGAAAACCAATCTCGCACCGGTTCTGCCCAAGCCCCAGGTCGAACTGGCCATCAAAATCGCGCAGGGATCCGCCGATTTTCTGCGACAAAATCTTGTCACCGCGCTGGCCGATTTGAAAGACGAACGGATCAAGGCGGAATTCGAAGACGCCAACCGCAAAGCCGCTTCCGCGCTCAACGAATACGCCGCCTGGCTCGAGCGGGAACGGCTTCCGACTGCGTCCGACACGTTCGCCATCGGTGAAGAGAAATTTCACCGCATGCTGGCCGATTCTGAATTGGTCGATGTTCCGCCCGCTAAAGTTCTCGAAATCGGCCTGGCCAAACTAAAGGAGGAACAGGACGCTTTCGCAGAAGCCGCGCACAAGGTTGATCCGAACAAGACGGCGATTGAAGTGTTCAAAGAAATCCAGAAAGAGCATCCCACTCCGGAGAATCTGATCGGCGACGTGGCAAAAAATCTTGAGCAGATTCGGAAATACGTCGTGGCACATCACCTGGTCGCCATTCCCTCTGAAGTCCGCGCCCAGGTAAAAGAAACACCGCAATATCGGCGCGCGATTTCTTTCGCGTCGATGGATACTCCGGGGGCGTTCGAAAAGAGGGCGGCGGAAGCTTATTACTACGTCACGCCCACGGAAAACGACTGGCCTGAAAATCAAAAACAAGAATGGCTGACGGCGTTCAACAATTACAGCTCCGACATCGTTTCGATCCACGAAGTTTATCCCGGTCATTACGTTCAATTTTTACATTTGAACGCTTCAACGGCCACCAAGGTGGAAAAGATCTTTGGTGACTACGGGTTCATCGAGGGCTGGGCGCACTATTGTGAAAAGATGATGATCGACAACGGATACGGCAGCGGCCCACTTCCGACGCCAACGCCGGCACCAAAATCGACGAAAAAGGGAACTCCAAGCTCGAGTCCCAGTGCCACGCCGATGTCCGCCGAGGATGTTGCAAAACGGTCCGTGAAATATCGCATGGCTCAGGCGGATATAGCGCTGCTCCGACTCTGCCGCCTGTGCGTGGCGATAAAAATGCACACGCAAAATATGTCAATTGATGAAGCGACAAAATTTTTCCAGGACAACTGTTATTACGAAGAAAAACCGGCGCGCTCGGAGGCGATGCGCGGCACGTTTGATCCCGGATATCTCAATTACACGCTGGGCAAATTACAAATCCTGAAGTTGCTCGAGGATTACAAGACCCAGCAAGGCAGCGAATTTTCTCTGCAAAAGTTTCATAACGAGTTGCTCAATCACGGCATGCCACCCATCCGTCTCCTGCGCGAAATCATGCTCAAGGATAAGAACAAATGGGACGAGGTGCTCTAGCACTAGCTGATAGTTGATAGAACGGCGCCGCAGGCGCGCCTTTAGTTGAGAGTAGGCCGTTCGCTTCCCTTCCTCCTCTTCCTCTTATTCCTATTCCTATTCGTTTCCCCTTTTCGAATAGAATAGGAGTAAGAATACGAATAAGACTCGGAGCTATTCATCTTCCGAAGAGCCCAGCAAATTCTTCAACAGCGGCTCCGGGTTACTCGGCAATTCTTCGACTTTCTGCAGCTTTTTCGCGATGGCGCGCGAACGCACATCGACGTCTTCCATTTTCCTCGCCGCTTGATCGAGCTTTTCCTTCACATTCGACAAGGCCTCGCCGAATTTGCCGAACTCGGTCTTCACTCCGGCGAGAAGATTCCAAACTTCACTGGATCGCTTTTGGATTGCGAGAGTGCGAAAGCCCATTTGCAAACTATTAAGCAACGCCGCCAGCGTGGTCGGCCCGGTCAGAACGACGCGGCAATCGCGCTGCACCTGTTCCACCAGCCCCACGCGTCGAATCGCTTCCGCGTAAAGCCCTTCGGTAGGAAGAAACATCAAGGCAAAGTCAGTCGTTTTCGGCGGATTAATGTATTTCTGGCAGATTTCCCTGGCTGACTTTTTCAACTGCGTTTCCAAACTCTTCATCGCCTCTTCGATGCCGGGGACGTCGCCCTGTTCCTGCGCGGCAATCAATCGCTGATAATCTTCGGTTGGAAACTTCGCATCAATAGGCAGCCAGACCGGCGCGCCATTTTCGTCCCCGGGCAGTTTGATTGCGAAATCGACATTTTCACCGCTCTCGGCCCGCACCCGGACATTGCGCGCAAACTGGTCCGCGGTCAGGACCTGCTCCAGCAATGAACCTAACTGGACTTCACCCCAGCCGCCGCGCGTTTTTACATTGGCCAGCACTTTCTGCAAACCGCCAACATCGCTGGCCAGTTGCCGCATCGCCCCCAGTCCCTGGTGAACCTGCTCGAGCCGGTCGCTCACCAGCTTGAACGATTCGCCCAGCCGCCTCTCGAGCGTGCCTTGTAATTTTTCATCCACCGTGGCGCGCATTTTATCGATCTGCTTGGAATTGTCTTCTTGCAGTTGCTGCAAACGAAGATCGACAATTGATCGCACACCTTCGAGCGATTTACCGAGTTCCTCGCGCTGTGTCTTGGCCGCCGTACCTGCTTCTTCGCGATTGCGGGAAAATTCATCGCGCAATGCGCGATCGATCATTTCCAGCCGTTTAATCACTTCCTCTTCAACCACGCGCGCGTTTATGGCGAGCCCTCTCCGATTGCGAAGCTGAACCAGGACGATGACAAGAGCAGCAAGCAACCCACCTCCGATTATGCCGATCACAATATAATCGAATGCGCTCATCATCCCTGGGTTACCGGTATTGTCATGTCAGCGAAGTCGAGGCAGCTCTTACTCTGGTCCTGAAAACAATAAGAGATTCCTCGACTTCGCTCGGAATGACAAGCGGCCTGTAGCGGCGATCTATGACCGCCGCATCGTTTCTTCGCGACCACGGAGCTACAACGAAAATCAGAACCGCAACTTCACTCCGCCATAAGCCGCGCGGCCTACTGCGGGAAAAGCGCCGAGGGCTTGGTGCTGCGCATCGAAGACCTCCGAATAATGTTCGTTCGTCAGGTTATCAATGCGGCCAAAGATCGAAAGGTGCGAATTAATCTCATATTCGGCGGCAAAATTGACGAAATTATAATCCTCGATGTCGAAATTCGGCTGGCCGAAATTAATCTCCTCACGGGCGTTGACCCATTTGGCCTCTATAGTTGTGCGCAGCTTTTTCCACCAGCGATAGGAAGCTGACAAGTAGACTTCGTTACGCGGGCGGCGGGGCAGGCGTGCGCCTTGCAGTTGTGAAATATCGGCCGCGGAGGTTTTTTCCGCTTCCAGATAAGTGTAGCTCGCCGTGAAAGTGAGATCGGTAATCGGTGAGGCGCGCAATTCTGTTTCGACGCCCTGCGTCTCGGCCGCGCCAAGATTTAGGGTGTGGAATTGCCCGTCGAAACCGACCACGTTCGACAAATCGTTGTGAAAATAGGTCGCGCCGACGACTACTCGATTTTGGCAAAGCCGCTGCTCGATCCCGGCGTCCCAGCCAAAATCGTTCTCCGGCCTGAGATTAAAGTTGTTTCCGAAAATTTTGTCCTGGCTGCTCGGCGGACTAAATCCGGTCGCGACACTCGAATGCAGAGTTGTGTTTGTCTGGTCGATCTTGTAGCTGCTCGCAATCCGATAGGTCCAGACCGCTCCGAACTGGTTGAACTCGTCCAGGCGTCCGCCCGCGACAAAAATCAAATTTCTGATCGGCGTCAACGTCGCCTGCAAAAATCCCGCTGTCTCTCTGGTTTTATCGGCGATGAATGTCGGTCCAAAAGTGACGAACGGCCGCTCCTGGCCAACGCTGACGTAGCTGTAAAAGAATCCGGAAGTCAGAGTGAGCCAAGAAGCCGGCCGCAAGTCGTTCTGATAATCAACTGTTGTTCGCATGAACAACGCGCGCGTCGCCCCCACGAATCCATCCTGATTTGGATCATTCACCTGCCGCTCGCGATCGTAATCGAAAATCAATTTGTGATCCCACCAATCGAATGGCTGATAATTGATGTGCGGCGCGATGAACCACTTTTCCGTTAGCAGGTTGTCCAGCGGTCTCGGGTGGAAGATTGTATTTGGATCTCCCGCGTCGCTCAGGGCATACACCCCCAGAACACCAATGCGCCATTGTTCGTTAGGCGAAAATCCGACATTCGCGATAACGTCCGTATTCCGATACTGATTGTTGGGGCGCGCGTTATCGGTGTCGATACGGCTCGCGCCGACGGAATAGTCAAAAAGGCCGATCTTCCCGTCGCTCTCGATCGATTCACGGAACGTATCGTAGCTTCCGCCTTCGGCGCTGAGTGTGATTCCCGGTGGGCCATTGCCTTGTTTGGTGAAAATCTGAACCACGCCGGCCAGCGCACGCGGACCGTACAAGGTGCTCTGCGGTCCACGCGCCACTTCGATTCGATCGATGTCGTCTGTCGTCAGATTGGCAAAATCAAACTGGCCTGCCAGACCCTGATTGATCGGAATCCCGTCGAGCAACACCTGCATGTCTTGGCTCGGCAAACCGCGCATGAAAACCGAGGTGAGCTGGCCTGGCGTTCCCGTTTGGACAACATTCAACCCCGGCACTTCGCGCAGGGCATCACTGACACGTTCGATCTGTTTTTGATCGATCTCCTGCGAGTTGATTACGCTCACGCTCGCCGGCGATTGGTCGAGCGGAACATCCAGGCGCGTCGCGGTAACCACGACAGGCGCCGCTTCAGTTTCTGATGGAGTGGGCGAGGGGGTAGGCTCTTGCGCGCAACACAACGACAGACCAAGCGCGAGGAATGCAGTGAAAACCCAGAGCGTTTTCCCGCATTCGGGGGAGCATGCCCGTCTCGGGCGTGGGCGATCGCGTCTCGCGATCGCGAACTTCTGCAACGATTGTTTTCGCAAGACGCCAAAAGTCCGAGCCGGACTGGCGTTTGCGCCCGAGACGGGCGCGCTACCCCGAACAAAACAAACTGGGTGATTTTTCATACAAGTTTCCTCCAACTCCGAGAGTCGGACTTGCATGGCAGTGGCCGCATCGCCCAGCTCTCATTCCTCTTTTCGCGAAGAAGTTTTTTCGCGCGCGCCCTGCAGAAACTCGGCGGTCATAGACCGCCGCTACAGAAAACGCACGAATGAGGTGGACCGGACAAATATTCTGGCTCCTGGCTTATGACGTCGCGTTGGCGACATACACCTTCTTCCCGCCTTCACCGGTCCCGAATGTTATTCGGGGCCCGATTGGCCATGGGAAGTCGTATCCAGTTACAGCAGCGCAACTGCTCCCGATTCACACGGGATTTCTTGCGCCGATCCACAGATCAAGCTCACAAAGAACCAAATGCAGAAGTAGCGGCTTGCACTCCGCGTCTCAAGACTTATTTATCAAGCGGCAAAGAATTTCCTCGTGCCCTTGGCAAATTCCTCTTTCAACTTTCTCATCACAGGCGGAGCCGGGTTCATCGGCTCTAATCTTGTGCTTGCTCTGCAGGACCTCGTCCCGGACGCGCGCCTGACTGTGATCGATGATTTTCGATCAGGCGATTTCAAAAACCTGGCCGGCTACCGCGGCGACCTGGTTGCGCATGACCTGGTCACACTGGACTGGCGCGATCAGTTCGGCGATGACAAGTTCGACGCCATTTTTCACCTGGCCTCGATCACGGACACAACGTTGCACGATCAGTTCGCTCAAGTGCACGACAACGTCGAAAGCTTCCGACGTCTGCTCAACTTCGCGCAGCTCTCCAATACCCGGGTCATTTACGCGTCGTCCGCCTCGACCTATGGGGCGGCAACGGAAGCGAGCACGGAATTGAATGGCGCCGCACCGGCAAATGTCTACGCCTTCTCCAAGGTGATCATGGACAACATGGCCGTGCGCAAAGCGCAGGAGAAACCGGAGTGGGTCATTATTGGTCTGCGCTATTTCAATGTTTATGGCCCGCGCGAAGCGCACAAGGGAATACCTGCGAGCATGGTTTATCACCTTTCCAAACAGATGAAGGCGGGCGAACGACCGCGCATTTTCAAACACGGAGAACAGAAGCGCGACTTCGTTTATGTGAAGGATGTCATCGATGGCAATATCCGGGCGCTGGATGCCTACCGCAGCGGTGTTTACAACCTTGGCTCGGGAGAGGCACGCTCTTTCAACGAGCTGGTCCGGATCCTTAACGAATGTCTGGGCACGAACCTCGAGCCTGAATACATCGATAACCCGCACGCGCACTATCAGAACTTCACCCAGGCAGATCTGCGCCACGTGCGGGGCGGGTTGGGATACAAACCAGGATTCACGCTTGAGACAGGCGTGAAAGACTACATGCAATGGTTGTATCCGAACGCTTAAGTCGGCTCCCCTCTTAACCCGACCGACGCTCGGTCTCCGAGGAACGCCCGACCCACCAAACAAACGGGGGGCCCGTAACCGAGCCGCATAAAAACATCGGCGACTCGAACGCTCTTCGACTCGCCTTCTTGTTTGCATCTTCGCCTCATTTCGGCAGGCTTGAAGCATTGCCGTCAAATCGGCTCCAACCCCGCTGAACGAAGACTCATGAAACCGAAAAAATCCGATCTCCTCGTTGAAGTCGTCGAACATATCGACATCAAAGAGCACAACGTCGTCCCACTGGTCGAAGCGATGAGTAAAATGGCGTTTTCCGCGCGCGATCTCGGACGCGCCGCGCAGATTTACGACACCATGCTGCGGGAAGAAAACTGCGCCATCATTCTCTGCCTGGCCGGCTCCCTCTTCTCGGCCGGTTTGAAGAACGTGGTCGTCGATCTTATCCGGCACAACATGGTCGATGCGATCGTTTCCACCGGTGCCATCATCGTCGACCAGGATTTCTTCGAAGCGCTCGGCTTCAAACATTACAAGGGCGAGATCAATATGAACGATGACGTCCTGCGCCGGCTCGGGATCGATCGGATCTACGATACTTACATCGATGAAGATCAGTTGCGGATTTGCGATGCCACCTGCGGCGAAATCGCGGATAAGCTTGAACCGCGCCCTTATTCCTCCCGCGAATTTATTCGCGAGATGGGCCGGCACCTGAAGGATGCTGCGAAGAATCGCGATTCGGTCGTGCTCTCGGCCTTTGAAACCGGCGTGCCTATTTTCGTGCCGGCCTTCAGCGATTGCAGCGCCGGGTTCGGATTGATTCATCATCAATGGCATCACCCGGACAAACATCTCAGCATCGATTCCGCGAAGGATTTTCTCGAGCTGACCAAGGTTAAAATTGATTCAAAACAGAGTGGTCTTCTTATGATCGGCGGCGGCGTGCCCAAAAATTTCGCGCAGGACACCGTGGTCGCGGGCGATTATCTCGGGTTCGATGTCGGCATGCACAAATACGCGGTCCAGATCACCGTGGCCGACGATCGAGACGGCGCGCTCAGCGGGTCGACCCTGAAAGAAGCCAATTCCTGGGGCAAGGTCGGCCTGGGGGCGGAGCAGATGGTTTACGCGGAGGCGACTCTGGCCCTGCCTCTGATCGCCGGCTACGCCTACCACAAGGGCGGCTGGAAAAATCGCGCCGCCCGCAATTACGCCGCGTTGCTGGATAAGACCTGAAACCGTTTCTCGGTTCGAGCACGAGCTCTCGCCGCTTCCGATGCGCGATCCCGTGGCGGAGCATTTGTCACGAGCGATCCGAGCAGCTCTTGAGCGACACGTGTCACCTCGCGGATCGCGTGCTCAAACGCCGCCTCATTCGCTTTCGACGGCCTGGTGAAACCACTTAGTTTTCGCACGAACTGAAGGGCCGATGCGCGGATTTCATCAGTCGTCGCCGGCGGCGCAAAGTTATGCAGAGTCTTAATGTTTCGGCACATAAAAAATCATTAGCACAAAGATCGTTCTTTTCGAATCAATTGGCATCGCTCGCAGCGACTCTCGCTGGCACATCGGTTGACGTTTCACAAAAACGCCCCACAACTCCACTTTCGAGGCGCTTCTGGTACCGTCCGTGTATCAGATGAAAGGTGAGCGGAACAGCGAGGATGCTTCAGCTCTGGGGAGCGCACGCGCCCTCGCGTGCTGGCGATGGCGCCTTCGCCATCGCGAACTTGTTCCCCTTAAGTAAATTGACACCGGGCCCTTTCCATCAAAGTCGGTTTCGGCGAGGCGCCGAAACCAGCACGCGAGGGCGCGTGCGCTCCCCAGACGCCCTCACGCCTCAAGTGATGCAGTGCACTAGTAACATATCAGACTGAGTTGGGTGCTTCGATCCGGCCGCCGAACGGAGGCTCGGACAGCGCCGCTTACTGAGAATCCGAGCGCAATGAAACTGCCGGAGCAAAGTCTCCGACGGATCGGTAATGCGGGTCATCTCCTGATCCGGGACCCAATAGTGAACGCCTCTGTAATCCACCCGGTTAAGAACCTCGTATTCGCCACAGTCACACCTGATTGAGAGTCGGGTTTGCGAGCGATCAAAACTGTAAGTTCCCCATCTTCGCGACGCATCGCCGACGATGTCGCTATATTTTGTCTCTACATAAGTGCCGTCCATCCGAAGGACGATCCGACGCCCGAGATGGGACAATCCGCCGTGGTTATCCAGGATTCGCGGTCCAGCCTCAAGGTGCGGCGTGTCGTTTTGCCACGCGCAGCCACCGAGAATCAGGCAGCCGAGCAGAACAGTGAAACCTGTATGACGACGCATGGCCGTACCCCAGACAGGAAAGCATGGTTGAAACGGGCTTCATTTGCAAAAGTAACCGCTTTCGTCGTTATCCCGAGAGCCCTGGCAGCAAGCGCCTTCGAGGCGCCGTAAGTCCGACCCCGGGATCCCCCACCCTTCTACCCTTCACACAATGGTGACAACTGAACAGTGTTCAGTAAACTGATGCATGTTCATCGATGCACCGGCGCGGCGCGAACGCCGTCGCCAGCAGATCCGCGAAGAAATCCTGCACGCCGCCCGCGAGATTTTTGTTCGCACCGGCTATGAAAGCTTTTCCATCCGCGCTCTGGCCCAGTCCGTCGGCTACTCTCCCGCCGCGATTTATCTGCATTTCGAAAACAAACAACAGATCTTCGACCTTCTCGTAGAGGAGAGTTTCGCACACCTGAACAACGAGCTTCAGGCACTGATTGAGAAACCAAATAAAAATCCACGCTCCCAGTTGAAAGCCGGACTGGAGTTCTACGTCCATTGGGGCCTGAAATATCCGAGCGAATATCAGGTCGCATTTGTCCTCCGAAATCCGGACAAAAAACCGTATCGAACCCATCCCGCGTTCGATATAGCGCGAACGCTCGTCAAACGCTGTTTGGCTGGGTCGGGAAATGCACCGCGAGAAATGGAGCTGAAAACCCAGGCCCTCTGGGCCGCCACGCACGGCATCACTTCGCTTCTCATCCAGAGGCCCAACTTTCCCTGGGTCTCCAAGAAACACCTGATCGCTCAGGTGATCGATAGCGCCGTCAACGGAGCCATCAATTCAAAAAACGGGCATCGAAAATAGAAATGAATGTATGCAAACCATAACCGAAACCCCTCCACAGAAATTATTCCCACCACTGCCGCTTCGTCCGTCTCGATCCCGGTCATGGATCCCGCTGCTCATCGCGATCCTTCTTCTTCCCTTCGCCAATGGCGGACACACGATCTCGTTCGCAGCATGGCTGGCACCGCTTTTCCTTCTTCGATTCACTCGAACACATAGACCGATGATTGGTCTGCTTGTGGTGCTCGCCGCCCAGATCGCGTCATTAACCATTCAGTATCGGGGCATGGTCCCATTCCCGACGGTCGTTTACGTGATCGTGATGTTTATCTACGGCCTCTGCTTCACGTTGCCGTATCTCGCGGATCGGCTGTTATCACATCGGCTGCCGGTGTTCGCTGGCACACTCGTTTTTCCATTGTTATGGACCACGATCGAATACGTCCTTGCTCTCGGGCCCTTCGGCACCTGGTTTTCAGCCGGTTATTCTCAGTACGGAAACCTGGCCTTGATCCAGATCCTTTCTGTAACTGGTATTTGGGGCATTACTTTCCTGATCGGATGGACAGCCGCCGCCGCAAACGCATTCTGGGAAGAATGGACTGTTTCCCGCCGCGTCCCGCGCGTTGCCACGGCTTGCGTTATGGTCATCATCGCCGCGTTGCTTATCGGAGGCGGACGCCTTGCCTTATTTCCGCCCTCGGGAAAAACGGTCCGTATCGCTTCTCTCTCCCGGCTTCCCACAGAACTGCATCCCGATCCGAAAGTGGTCAGAAGATTTTTCCGGCATGAGCCACTGACTCCCGAGGAAATCGCGATCGTTCGCCAGCGTTCGGCCGAGATCGACAATGATCTTCTGGGACGCAGCGTGCGCGAAGCACAGGCCGGCGCACGGATTGTCTTTTGGGGAGAAGCAAATGGTCCCGTCTTGAAGGAAGACGAGGACGAATTAATCCAGCACGGCGGCGCCGTCGCCAAGGCGAATAATTTTTATCTCGGAATGGTCCTGGCCAGCTGGCACATCGACACGACCCCACCGCTGGAAAATAAGATCGTTCTCATTAAACCTGACGGAACGGCGGCTTGGGAATTTTTCAAAGCGCATCCGGTGCCCGGAGGCGAGGAAGCCATTTCGATCAAAGGCGATGGAAAAGTGCGCGTGCTGGATACTCCGTACGGCCGCCTCAGTTCGGTCATTTGTTTCGATGCGGATTTTCCACAGCTTCTCGCTCAAGCTTCCCGTCTTCGCGCCGACATCGTGCTTGATCCTTCCAACGACTGGAGGGCGATCGACCCGTGGCACACGCGCATGGCCAGCTTTCGCGCTGTCGAACAAGGGTTCAATCTTGTCCGGCACACAAGTGAAGGCCTCTCCGCCGCATTCGATTATCAAGGCCGACAATTGGCCTCGATGGATCACTACGTGACAACCGACCGCGTCATGGTCGCACAGGTGCCAACTCAGGCGACTCGCACACTCTATGGAATTCTCGGAGACTGGTTTGCCTGGGTTTCCATTGCGACCTTGGCCTGTCTCATCGTTATCGCGATTGCATCTAAGGCGCCTCCAAGAGGAAATATCCAATGATTGGGGCTCCTACCAGGACGAGCCATCCTCCAGCGCACACGAGAAAAGCGGGCGTCGTAGAAGTGATGGCCTGACCGCGAATAATCCCGGAATACTCGCCCAACGGCTCGGCGAACCAAATGCACGCCATCGGCAATAGGAGCGCCATCCCAACCTTGAGAGTCGCCTCGCCACCGCCGCGTGTATATGCGGTGGCCAGGTAACCGAGGCCCACTAGAAGAGATAAGCCTCGGTTAAGTAGTGTCGGCATGGGAAACAAGCTCCCTTGCTGCCAGCGCGAACGAGTTCTTCTTCAAATTTCTATTTTCCAAAGTCGCCATGGTGATGACTACAAGACTGGCCGCGCAATCCACTAATCCCTTCCAGGATAATGATCGGGAGCATGCAGAGCGCTGCGACCGGGTCGGCCCACCACCAGCCAAAGAGCGCATTGAGTGTGAGTCCGACAAGCAGGATGGCGGAGAGATAAGCGCAGATGTCGCTCTGGTGAGAGTCAGCGTGGAACGCATCACTATCTACTTTGGCAGCAGCGCGCCGCTTGGCGCGAGCGAGCAACGGCATAACAACGATGCAGGCGCAGGCGTACACGATACCGAAATAACTGACACGCGGCGACTCGTGAGCGAGCAAATCGTGAAGCGCATCGAACGCGATGTAAGCAGCCAGGGCGAGAAAACCGACGCCGACCAGTCTGTGGGCAAGCCCTTCACGTTCTTCCGCGCGCGGATCATCGCTGAGACGCCAGAGCAAAACACCGCTGGACGCCACCTCGATAATGGAATCGATGCCAAAGCCAATGAGAGCCACACTGCCGGCGCGTAAACCAGCTACGATACCAATGAGGGCTTCCAGCGAAGTCCAGGCGATGCTGAGATATTGTACTTTGCGCCCTGCGCGAACGTGCACCGCGCGCTCGGATTCGAGAGTAGTTGTCGTTGTATCCAATCAGCCTTCCCAAAAAAACTTCGTGGGACGCTCGATTTCGGGCGGCAGGCTTTTGTGCACGGGACAGTTCAGTCCGGTCCGTTCGAGCAAGGCGCGTTGCGGACAATCGGGCGGGAGGGGAATATGTACTTCCGATGGTAATCCGATAATGCGGCGGGGAGCGTCTTTCGACATCTCTTTTCTTACGCGCACCGTCATACCCTTCAGGTCAATGCCATGATCTGCCGCGGCTATGCCCATGGTCGTGCTTATGCATGTTCCGAGCGCGGTTGCCACCAGATCGGTCGGCGAAAAACTTTCGCCCTTGCCCTTGTTATCCGTTGGAGCGTCGGTGGAAATATGTGATTGCGATGGGCCATGCGTCGCGTCGCAGTGCAGATCGCCGCTGTATTTGATGGAGACTTCAACCATATCAGCTGCACGTTAGCATAAATCCCGGCTGATTTTAGCCACAGATTTACACGGATTTACACAGATGGGGAAGCAGGAACCAAACTTTGAAACTCGATTGGAAGCGGCGTCTGACACAGACGCCCTACAATTTTCGGAATTTGTGTTAATCCGTGTTCATCGGTGGCTGAAATATGGGCGTTTCCTGAATTTTATCGGCGTGGTTGGCCAGTTGATCGTGGAAGACGCGCGTCAAAGCGGGGTCATGCAAAATAATCAGATCGGAATCGTGTTTCTTGTGATCGTCGTTTTGCCATCCTTCGTTCCACCAGCAAAAACCGATGATGGCCGGCCAGCGATTGGATAAGAGATCTTCGAGCGCTGATTGCGCCCAGCGCGCGGCGTTGACCCGCCGGTTATGCAGGTCGCAACCGAACTCCGCGATGATGATTGGTTTGCCCGGGGCAATCGTGGTCAGGCGGGGATACGCTTCCCGCATCTTAAACCGAAAACTCTCACTGCCATCCTCCGTCGTGGGCGTGGTAGGTCCATAAGCACTCAGCGCGACCCAGTCACAATAATTCGCGCCGGGAAAATATTTTTCGAACGCGTTCCACTTTTGCTCGGGCTCATCGAGCCAGTTAACATGCCAGACCCAGCAAAGATTATCGGCGCCTTCCTTCCGCATCAGATCGACAATATGACGGTACGCTTCCACATAATGCCGCGGACCTTCTCCCGCTCCGCCGTTCCATTTGCCATTCCAGGCAAACCAGTTGCCGTTGGGCTCGGTTCCCCATTCGATTAATATGGGACCACCGAACGCTTTTGCCGCGCGCGCCCAGGCGGATAAATCAACGTCGAATTCACCGGCGACGATCCTGGCCAATGAAAATTGTTTTTCACGATGCTTCTGATCGACATCCGAGCGCAGCATCAACCGGATGTACGGAACCTTGCCCAGTTCACGGATCCACCCGCACATGACCGAAGGGAACGCGCGCGACTCAAACCAGTTGTCAGAGAAATAGATCCACGCAGCCTTTTTGCCCACACTTTGCTCGTAGTGGGCAACATCGGACGGGGTGACATCATGTTCGGTGGGGTCGTGCTCATCTGTGCCGGTGCCGCCCCAATAACAGCCGTGATAGAGCTTGCCGGGAGGAGGAGAAACGATGCCGGTCGTTTGCGCTTGGATCGATGCGATTGTGAGCAGTATCAGAAGCGCTCCGCCTAATGTCGACCGCATGAATTGATTGTAGCGGCGATCTGTGATCGCCGAAAATATTGGATGAAAGATCTGCCGCCAGGGACGGCGACAACTATAACGGGAGAACTCGGCGGTCATAGACCGCCGCTACAAAAGAAGAGGGCGCCGGCAGAGCGGCGCCCATCACTAAACCGATTCAACGATTCAACGCTGCGTTAGCTGGTCTTCGCCGTGTCGCGCAGGATTTTGATCCTGTCGTGCGCGCCTTGCACTTCGCTGTACTGGCGCGAGATAATGTCGCGGATGGGCGCTGAAAGTTGTTCCTCCTCCATTGCCTCCTTGTATTCCTTGATCGCAGAATCTTCACCGCGTTCGCACTCCGCCAGGATCGCGTGGTCGTCTCCGCTGGTGATAGCAGATTTCAAATCGATCCAGGCCCGATGCATTGCACCGCTTGCGCTACCGCCTTCTTCGGGCTCGGATTCACCCAGATTTCTCGCTTCACTCTGAAGTTCCCCCGCGAACCTTGCTCGCTGCAGCGAAAATTCGCTGAAAAGCGATTTCAGGCGCGAATCTTTTACTGCTTCTGACGCTTGTTTGAACCCTTCCTGACCGTCTTTGAGCGTTTCAATCAAGCTGTTGATTGTCGAAATAATTTCCTTTTGTTGTGCCATATATTTTTCTATTCGCACGCCGGCACTGTGTCGCGTCTATCGAAAATCGGGGGCGGCTTGCGGCGATTTGGTTTCGCCGTTAGCCTGAACGATGCACAAAAATGTTATTGGCAAGGATTTGACCAAAGAATCACCGCGCAGTCCGCGCACGCGCGTAGGAGGTTATGCCATTCTCGGACGAACGATCGACAAATGCCGTGCGCTGGTCGCCGGAGACATCGGTGAGTATCATTTCGATTGTCCGCTCGACAACATGCTTTTCGGGTTCAAGAACGTAAAAGAGCCCGACTTCAAGGCGCAGATCGAAAGCGGCGCGAGCGACCAACAGATGGCGGAATGGGTCGATGGAAACGGCGATTCAAAAACGCCGGAGGAAATCAAGCGCTGGAGCGACGAAATGGAAGCGAACAATCCGTACAACGATCCGGAGCGTCGGGACTGGTTCGTCGAACAGACAAAGACGTTGGGGCTCGATCCTGCGAAAACAACGCTGTTTGACTGGCTCGACGCGGACGACAAAGCAAGCCACTGAGCGGTCAGGTAGGGACAGCTCTCCGGGCCGTCCGGAATTTCTTCTAAGACCGGCGCTACTAGACGGACGTTTCGGAGAAATGTCCCTACCTGAGCTTATTGCCCGATCGGCGGCAGAGTATTCTCCGTCTCGCCGGTGTCGACGCCGCCACTCAATCTGCTGTGTCGAACGCTATAAAGTAAAATCACCGGTCCAAAGAAGAACGCGGCCACGTGAGGATCCGCAAGGTCAGCTAGCAGAGTTACATCAACGCGATAAGACCCACAGAACGACCACCCCAGCTACCGCTGCCAGACTGAGCAGCACGCCTACCGCCACATTGCGGCCGCTAGATATGCTTGATTGAGTGTCATATCGATTACGACTGATTGCGGTGTATGCGTGCAGAATATTGCAAATGATTAAGACACTATTGAAGAGCAGACACTCCTTTGTCCCAAAGAAGGAGCGGTCGGATACAAATAGAAGACCGTTTACAAAAAGATCCAACGCGAGGCCGATCAAACCAAAAAGCGCTGCTCCGGAAGCGCTAGCAAACCGCGCAGCCGCGGTCGAAACCGACGTCGCCACAAGCGTACTGTGAACCACGCTATACGTGAAGAAGATTGACAGGCCGAGGCGAAGCCAACCATAGAAGCGCATCCAGGTCAGGACCGGCAAGCTCAGCATTAACGCGATGCACATGAGCACACCGAGAATCGGAAGCAGCGGTACCCATGGAACGCGGAAAGGCCGGTGACGTGCCGGATCGGTGCGCCGCAGCAGAATCACGCCAATGCAAACAAGACTGAAGGCGAAGAGCGTTCCAATGTTAGTCAGATCCGCGAGCGATCCGATATCGGTCAGCATCGCAACACCGCCGACGGCGACCCCAGTCCAGATCGTAGTGATCCATGGCGTTCGGTAGCGCGGATGAAGGCGGGCGAAATATGGCGGGAGCAAACCGTCACGCGCCATCGCCATAAAAATGCGCGGCTGCCCGAGTTGAAAGACGAGAAGGACTGAGGTCATCCCGGCCAAAGCGCCGGCACTGACCAAGGCCTGCGCCCATGGTTTCGAAGCGAACGCGGTTGCAACCGCCGCAGAGTCTCCTAGATAAATAGTGTACTTTTTGATTCCTGTGAGCACGCCCGACATCAGGACGTAGAGCAACGTGCAGATGACCAAACTGGCGATCATTCCAATCGGCATGTCGCGCTGCGGGTTCTTCGTCTCTTCGGCGGTGGTCGACACTGCATCAAAACCGATGAAGGCAAAAAAGACGATCGCGGCCCCGCTCATTACTCCCGCGAATCCGCTCGGCATGAACGGATGCCAGTTCGTCGGATGCACCATAAAGGCGCCGAACGAGATAAAAAAAATGACGACCGCGACTTTGATGATGACGATGGTCGTGTTTGTCCGCGCGCTTTCCCGAATGCCGTAAACCAGAAGAGTCGTCACGGCCGCCACGATGAGAAACGCAGGCAAATTTATTGCGATGCTGTATCCTGCGATCGTCGGCAAAGCGGTGGAAGAAAAGTCCTGGAGCGCTTCGCCGCCTTTCGCGATGACATCGGCCGCAGTTTTATGATCGGTCACCAGCCAAAGCGGAAACTTGAGACCGAAGAGACTACCACAAAGCTTTACGAAATAACCGGACCAACCGACGGCCACCGCCATGTTTCCGACCGCATATTCGAGGATGAGATCCCATCCAATGATCCACGCTACGAGCTCCCCGAGCGTCGCATACGAGTAGGTGTAAGCCGATCCCGACACCGGGATCATTGACGCAAGTTCCGCATAACAAAGAGCCGCGAAACCGCACGCGATGGCGGCGACGATAAAAGAAAAAACGACAGCTGGCCCGGCACCGGGCCGGCCAAGGAGAAGATCGGAGTGTGTCATCCATGATTGAATGAAGTTAAGGACCGGCGTCGCAAGTCTCGACGTCACCGCCTCGACGCGCTCGCCCGCTGCCGCGGTGCCAGTAAGCGCAAAAATTCCAGTGCCAATAATTGCGCCAATCCCGAGCGCGGTAAGATCAAGCGCTGAAAGCGACCGTTTCATCAGCCGCTCCGGGGCCTCCGATTCCCGCATGAGGAGCTCCGGGCTTTTTGTTTTGAAGAGCTGCGAAGCCATCTTGGTTTGATTCGATTGAGCGCGTTACCTTGGTCGCTGCTTGGTCGATCTTCTGCAGCGCGGATCGTGTCATCGCGCCAGGCTGGCGGTCAATCCTAAGTTTCGCCCGCTGATTGGCTACAGTCTTTTACCCGGCAAGGTGACAGAGCGCCGTGACTACAGGGTGGCCCGCATTTAGCTGCGCATATTGCCATGCTCGACTTTAGCATGCCGAATTTGATCGCCGGTATGATCTTTGGCTCGATTGGATTTGTTGCTTTTACCTACGGCAAACGTCTCGACCTTTGGAAACCGATGTTCTGCGGCCTGGCCCTGATGGTTTACCCTTACTTTATTGGAAACACTGTTGCCGTCTTCGTTATCGGCATCCTTGGGACGGCGGCGCTTTTCTTCGTGCGCGGCTGACTTTTCCGACAGGCCAATGTCCCGACACCGGAGCGTGACCTCTCCCCTTCCGGAAAGAAAAACGGAGCGCGCACATTTGCGAGCTCCGCTTTTCGGTTGGTGTAACGATTCTTCTAGCGAGCGGTTTTCATGCCTGTCTCCGTGTCGGCGATGGCGCGATCCACGTGACTAATTGCACGTTCTCGCCACCCACCTTTGTTATGCTCCGCCACCTTTAGCTCGGCCCGGGCCGCTCGCAGATGATCTAATGCCTTTCGCATATGAGGTTGGTCGGCGCGCGCCGAGCTCATGCCCATGGCGGCAGCTCCGACGAGAATGACAATAATTTTCGGTAGTGTTTTCATGGCGCCGATTTAACAACACCCCGGCGCGAGGTCAAGCCAGCCGCGATGTCGATGGACGTGTGCGTTACGTTTTCGTAAGCTCAGCGGCAATGTCGAACGAACCCGTGAAGTTTATTCTGGGCGACACCGCGATCTCGGCCCTCGAACCGTCCCCGGCCGAACCGAGACGGTGGTTTGGGCGTCGTCGCTTCTCACGGCCACCATTCTCACATTGCGAGAATTGCGGCGCCGAACTGAAGGGACACTTTTGCTGGCAGTGCGGGCAGCCCGCGGTCGATTACCGTCGCTCCTTCCGCCACGTTATCGTGGATGTTTTGGATTCCTTTTTAAGCTGGGACTCAAAAATTTTTGCCACACTCGGCCTGCTCATCGTGCGGCCGTGGCAATTGACCAACCAGTTTATTGCCGGCAAACGAATTCGCTATCTCCATCCGCTGCGCCTCTACTTACTCGCGAGTATCGTGTTTTTCTTCGTCGTGAATTACTGGGCGAAGTCCGTCCACCTCGATACGAGTAAAATGTCACCCGAACAACGCGCCGAATTGGAAACCGAGTTGCAGAATGACAAGGACATCCCTCCGGCGGCGAAAGCGAAGATAAGGAAGGCGCTGCAAAAGCGGGGCAGTCCAGCGTCAACGGTTAGCCCGGAAGCGGAAAAGGGAACTGAGAGCAACCAAACGCCGCCGAATGATTCAGCGGACCAGGGAGAACAAAAGGAAACAAAACCAACCGATTACGGGCCTTTGCTGCAATTCGGACCTGAAAAGCCGGGGAACAAGTTCGAGAAATGGCTGCAGGAACGATTCGAGCAAAAGATCGGAGAGCATGGCTCAAACGCCCAATTGTTTCTCATCTCCATGATCAACAATCTCCCGTACATGATGCTTTGCTCGATCCCCTTCTTCGCATTCGTTCTTAAGCTTCTCTACATCCGAAAACACATTTTCTATATCGATCACCTCATTTACGCTCTGCACATCCACACTTTTGCCTACGCTGCCACCATGCTGATCGGACTGATCACGGTCGGCTTAAATCGCACGGCTCCAGGTGTGCTCGCCGGCTGGATCATCGGGCTCCTCTGGTTCGGCTTTGCCACGCAAATCTTTTTGTCTATTCGCCGCGTGTATCGCCAGGGCTGGATCAAGACTTTCATCAAGTTCTGGCTGGGCGGGGTGGTTTATCTCGTCATCCTGATCATGGGATTCGTGGCTACAGTTTTTATCACGGTGGCAACTTAGACGGCGGCGAGATGTTTCTACGGGACATCTTTTTTATCTGATGCCTCGCAGAGGCGGTGCCACCCTACGGATTTGGTTTGGCGGAGGCGGCATCCGGCACAAGGTTTGAAAGCTGTGAAGAGGCTCGCACTGCTATTTTGTCTTCTCTGCGTGACTACCGGCCTAACGTCAGCCGCAGATCGCCGCATTGCGTTTGAGCGTGATAACGCAGTCTATACCGCCAACCTGGAAGCCACTGTAGTAAGAAAACTGGCGGACGGTGTGACGCCGGCGATCTCGCCCGACGCGAGTCGCGTAGTTTTTGCTACGGTCGAAAAGAGTGAAACACCTTACACACGGCGCATTGCCATTGTCGAAACAACTTCCGGTAAGGTCACGATTCTAAAAGACATTCCCAGTGATAATTCATCGCAACCAAGCTGGTCGCCGAACAGCGAATGGATTGCCTTCGTTTTCACCACGAACGGAGTGTTTCGCCTGGGCAAAATTAAATCAGACGGAACCGGGTTTAAGTTGATCAGGAGCACAACTCTAAATGACAGGTCACTTTATTCCCCGAGCTGGTCGCGCGATGGCGCCTCCTTCTTCTGTCACGATACGACCAATCTTTATCGCCTGGCGCTTGACGGATCGCTTCTGGCGCAATGGAAGATCGAGCAAATTGTCCCGAATGGAGCGATGAGCGTAGACGGCCGAATTGACGTCTCACCCGACGGGCAGCGGTTGCTCCTTTCCGTCGAGATGGACGAGGAACATACACGCAAAGGCTGGGACGGTCCGGTACCCGCCTTATGGTCGTTCGACCTAACGACTCAGCACGCTGTTCGTCTTACTTCTCAAAATCTGTTCGCGTGGGACGGGTGCTGGCTCGACGATGCCAACATTCTCTTCCTGAGCCAGCGAACAGATGGGAAACAAGTCTCAATTTATCGGACCAACGGCACGACTCTGAAGCGCTTGATCGAAGACGCACGCCGGCCAAGCGTCAGCAAGGCTGACAGGTAGGGACGGCTCTCCGAGCCGTCCGGATCTTCATGCTGAGAGGGAAGAGCTTGTCTCGTCCTACTCGCTAGGCGGACGGCTCGGAGAGCCGTCCCTACCTGCTTCATCCGATCGAACGGACAACACCGCCATCCGCCCGGACGGCGGCTCCATTAATCGCCGCCGCGAGCGGGCTACAAACAAACGCAACCACGTTCGCGATTTCGTCAGGCTCAATGAATCGTTTTAGAATAGATGTCGGCCGAGCGCTCCTGAAAAATTCCTTCTCAAATTCGGCTGGGGTCATCTTACTTTCAGCGGCAAGACTGGCGACGAACTCCGTGACTCCTTCCGATGCCGTCGGCCCGGGTAGGACCGAATTCACTGTGACGTTCGTGCTTTGACAGGTCTCGGCCAGACCGCGTGCAATCGCGAGCTGCGCTGTTTTAGTCATACCGTAATGGATCATTTCCGCTGGGATCTGGAGGCCCGACTCGCTCGATATGAAAACGATACGTCCCCAGTTGCGCTCCTTCATTGCCGGCAGATAAGCCCGACTCAAACGTACGCCCGACATGACGTTAACAGTGAAAAATCTGTTCCAATCTTCGTCGGAAATTTTCTCAAACGGCTTTGGTTCGAAGATGCCGACATTATTTACCAAAATATCGATCTGCGGCACCTGACCCATAATTTCGGCGCACCCCTGCGCCGTGCCGAGATCGGCTGCGATGCCACGAACGTCCACGTTCCGGACATCTTTTTTGATTTCGGCCAAGGCGATGCGAACCCGCTCTTCGGTGCGGCCATTGATGACAACGTCCGCGCCTTCGTGTCCAAGACGGCGTGCAATCGCGAGACCGATTCCGGCCGTCGAGCCGCTTACGAATGCAACCTTGCCAGCGAGTTGAAGATCCATGCGGTGCTAACCCTCCAGGATTTCCCGCGCTTTGGCGAGTGCCTGTTCGATTCGCGTGGAGTCCGTGCCGCCGCCCTGCGCCGATTCGGGACGGCCGCCGCCTTTACCGCCCACGAGCATTGCCGTCTCCTGGATCAATTTGTTCGCCTGAAATTTGGAAACCATTTGCTTTGGGATGGTCGCGTTAAGTGACACTCGCCCATCCATCGCGCCAATTAGAAAAATCGGCCCGGGATATTTCCCTTTGAGAGCATCAACGATTGCACTGAGCAGCCTGCTGTCAGCGTTCGGAATCTCGACAATGATCGAATTCTTTCCCGCGTGCTCAGCGCCCAATTCAGTCGCGATTCCCGTTGCGCGGGTCTGTATCTCCGCATCCGCCGTTTTCGCATTTTGTTTTTCCCACTCGCGAACCTCGGTTTCCAGCTTCTCGAGGTGAGTCGTGCGTGAATCAACTTGCACGAGCATCTCGGAAGTCGTGGCGTCATCCGAAAACGCGGGTAGCGATGCGATCCCCGATTTCTTTCTTTCGAGGGCTTCAACCTTGTGCTGTTGCTTGACCGCCTCTGCGCGCGCCCAGGCGCGCGCTGCATCTCCGGCGACTGCTTCTATTCGGCGAATACCGGCCGCGATCGCTTCTTCTCTGACAATCCGAAACGACCCGATCTCTCCGCTCGCGCGCACGTGTGTGCCGCCGCACAATTCCATCGAGTAACCGTTCAGACTCTTCGGTTCGCCGCCGATCTGAACGACACGAACGACATCGCCATATTTGTCGCCGAAAAATTGCTGGATATCCGAGCGCTTCTTCGCTTCCGCGTAGGAAATCTCCGTCCAGGAAATCGGCGCGTTCTCGGCGATTTTCTCGTTCACCAATTTCTCAACCTCCCGCATCTGCTGTTTGGAAAGAGCAGTGCTCGAGAAATCGAAAGTGAGTTTATCCGGCCCGACATAACTTCCTTTTTGCACTGCATCGCGCAAAACCAGTTCATGCAATGCCCAATGCAGGATGTGCGTGACCGTGTGATGCCGCTCGATCGCGCGGCGGCGAGGGGCATTAACCTTGACCGTGACGTGTTCGTTAATTTCGGGCGCGTCATCGTTGTCGGTTACATGCACGAACGTCGCGCCGGCCTTTTGAGTGTTGGCGATCTTCCATTGTCGAGTCTCACCCACTATCTCACCTGTATCCCCGACCTGACCGCCCATTTCGGCGTAGCAAACTGAGTTATCCAAGATGACGCCGCGCTTCCCACGAAGATCGACAATGGCTTCAACATTCGCGCCGGTGTGATCATGTTCGTAGCCAAGAAATTGTGTCGGCGCCGCGGTGCCGGCCTGTGAAATTTCTATTGTGGTTTTTTTCTGTGCTGACCGCGCGCGCGCCCGCTGATCTTCCATTAGCTTCTCGAATCCGATGACATCAACGGTGAAGCCGCGCTCACGAGCCATCAGCTCCGTTAAATCCAGAGGAAAGCCTTGTTCGTCATAAAGTCGAAACGCGAATTCGCCGGAGATGACTGGGAGCGCACGCGACTCGCGTGCCGCGTCCGGCGACTCGCCGGACGCTTCCTCATCCGCAGTCCACAGCCATGGATAATCTTCGTTCGGGCGCGCTACTCCCGCATCCCATGGATTGGAACAGATGTAGTTAAACTTCTCCTCTAGATCGCGATCCGAACGAATTAGATAGTCAAAAGACTCCTTTTCCCACACCGGGCCTGACACGCCGCGAATCGAGTTAATTTTGTGTGCAGACACTGATTTGATGTTTTGCATCAACTCAGTAAGCGAATAGAACACTGGCTGTCCTTTTTCGCCCTGATCTTTGACCTGCGGTTCGAAGAGTAGATGAACGTGATCAGGCATCACGCACGCTGCGTATAGTTCGTAATGTCCTCGGCGTGCCGGGAAAAGAATGCATTCAAGAACGACGTCGCGTTCGGCTTCGGTAAGGCCAGCGCGTTCTTCTGTACTGAAGGTTACCATGTACTTGCCCCATGGACGCTCGAAATGTGGCAATCGGCGCTTCGAGTATTTGGCACCCTTATCGGTCGGCGAGTCGCCGACCGGGGCACGCGAGTCGCGTGCGCTCCCCAACGCGCTGCGCGCGTTCATCAAACGCGCGACCTCGCGCTCGAACAATTCGATTCCTTTGTCCAGGGTCCGATTAAAAGACTCTTCTTCGCGCTTGATCGTTTCCTTGATTCGCGACTGATTTGTTCCCACCTCCGGGAAGACTTCACCCATCGTCTTGGCCAATACATCGACCAGTTTGAAGAAGAACGGTTCGTGGAAATCAAGCGTTCGGCCATAACGCACCGCCCGGCGCAGAATGCGGCGTAAAACGTAGCCGCGTCCCTCATTGGAGGGAATAACCCCATCCGCGATCGCGAATGAAAGCGTGCGGATGTGATCGGCGATCACGCGGAATGCGATATCGGTTGCGATCTGGTCCGGGAGCGCACGCGACTCGCGTGCTGTCGTCGGCGACCCCGCCGACGATTTCTCCCCGGTTTCCGGCGAGTCGCCGGAAACGACACGCGAGGGCGCGTGCGCTCCCCTATCCGAAGAGTTCGGCAGCGTGCTCGCGTATTTTTTGCCACACAGTTTTTCGAGCTCGTCGAAGATGGGACGGAAAACATCGGTTTCGTAATTGGAGATGATGCCTGAAAAATCGGTGAAGTTTTTCGTACCCTGAATGATCGCCGTGGCCCGCTCGAAACCCATTCCGGTATCGACGTGGCGCTGCGGTAAGGGCGTAAAGTTACCGTCGGCATTCGCGTTGAACTGGATGAAGACGAGGTTCCAAATTTCGATGCAACGCGGATCGTCTTTGTTCACAAGTGCGCCTTGCGTATCCCCATCCGGCGTCAGATCGACATGCAACTCCGAGCACGGACCACACGGGCCGGTATCGCCCATCATCCAGAAGTTGTCCGCCTTATTGCCGTTGACGATGTGTAGTGCCGGATCGAGATCGGCTTCTCGAAATAATCGCGCCCAATGATCGTGCGCTTCCTGGTCGAATTCGCTCGGCTCATCCGGGCCCGGTTTGTAGACCGTCGCGTAAAGACGCTGTGGCGGCAGCTTCCACCGCCCGATCACCAGCTCCCACGCCCATTCGATCGCTTCCTTCTTGAAGTAATCGCCGAAACTCCAATTCCCGAGCATCTCGAAAAAGGTGTGATGATAAGTATCGAGCCCGACATCCTCGAGATCGTTATGCTTTCCGCCGGCGCGGATGCATTTCTGCGTGTCCGCTACGCGCGGCGGGTTCCAGGCCGGCTTTTGCTGGCCAAGGAAGATCGGGACGAACTGGTTCATGCCCGCATTGGTGAAAAGCAGATTGGGCGAATCAGGCAGAAGAGATGATGACGGCACAAGGGTGTGCTTTTTCTCGCGAAAGAAATCGAGAAACGATTGCCGGATTTGAAGCGCGGTCATTATAGATACGTTCCGGCATCAAGTTGCCGAGAGACCGCCGATTTCCAAATGGAAATATGCTCGCAGTGGACGCTTAGAACGCGACTGACACGCTAACGGTGATCAGATAATCCGCGAAAGCAGCGAAACCGCCCACGGGCATGCCAAGTTTTTTGCTCACTCTAATATCTGATGTGTTCGGCTGAGCATGCCGTTCCACCGCAACCGGGCCCGTCAGGGTAACGGAATATCTGCCTTTGGAGATGGAAAGGCCCGGTTCGACATAAATCGCGTAACCGGCGGTACGCCAGCCAGCATCGCCGCCAATTAAGTCGTTAACCGGCAGACCTTCGATGCGGCCGCCGAGACTGAGCGACATCCCCATTTTAGGCCAAATTAGATATCCCACGCCGCCCCGGCCCAGGTATTTCGCGCCTCGAAGGAGATGTTAAGTATGAAACCGTTCGGGGTCATGGTGAACAGCTTCGCTGCTTTGGGCTACCATCGTCCTCGGAGAGGCCGATCCACCTAAGAATACCGCGTCGGCGTTGGCCTCGCTGGCAGCGCCGGACGACGTCATTCATCGCCGCCGCTTGACGGGTGATACCACGGCCGAGTCGGTAACCTGAAGCTGTTGCTCGACCAGGACGGCTTCGTTTTCGCGGCTTTGCGCCCTTAAACTGTCGCGTAAACCCACGAGGTCGCGGCCGTAGCGAGGATTCTTTTCCAGATCAGCGCGAAAAACTCTTTCAGCTTCGGGGAATTGCTTCGCTTCGAGCAATGCCCGTCCAAGGAGCCCCCGCACCGGCGGATAAAATGCCGGCGGCTCCGAATAATTGAGAGCATCCTGTGCCGCCACCGCCTGTTTGAGAAAATCAACGGCGGCTTTGTTGTCGCGCCGGCTTCCAGCAATTGCCGCAGACAGCAAATTCTCATGCACCTTGAACACGTCGCCCGCGGTATTAAGTTCGATGATTATCGTTTCGGCCGGAATTTGGCTTGCCGCTTTACGCCATTTCAGTTTCTCCTTTTCGGCAAAATCGGTCTTTCCAAGTTTTGCCAGCGCGACAGCGCGGGCGAAATGCCACTCCGCAGTCGTAACCGGTAATGAAGCGTCCGGTGCCGGCAATTGCACCAAGTCATTCCAGCGTTCAAACGCCATGAACACGACCAGGCGCGTCGGCAGAAATCCTTCCAACATCGGCATCTCTTTTAGCTGGGGTTGAACCCGGGCAACCAACTCGTCCGCTGCAGCCTTCGCGCCGCCAAAATTTCCATTCATGCAATGAGCATAGGCAAGAAAATGGACGTTATGGACGGCCAGCATGGCGTTTTCCATACCAGGGTTTGACTTGCCGCTCAGGAATAGTCGGTCCGCAGTTACCGCTTTGATATTTGAGCGAACGGACGCGGGATGGTCACCGACACGCGAATAGATATGTGAAGGCATATGGGTAAGATGCCCGGCGCCCGGAGCGAGTGTTTCCAGCCGCACCGCGCTGGCCAGACCGCGCTCAGGGTAAGGAGACGCTTCAATCGCGTGAATGTAATAATGGTTCGCACCGATGTGATTGGGGTCGCGTTTCAGGACGGATTCGAGTACGGCCACAATCTCTTCTGTGCCCTCGTTAGGTCGGCCATCGTGGAGCCAAAGCTTCCATGGATTCAAATTCATCACGCTGCCGGCATACAAGGTCGCCGCGTCGAGATCATCGGGATAACGTGTCGTCAGCTTGGCCATGGCGGCTCGATAGGCAATATCCAGCTGTCGAAAATCGGCCTTTGCATCATTCGAATACCGGAATGCGAGCGCGTTAATGTAAGCGCGTTCCGCTTCAGAAGCGTTCTCCTGTAAGGCAATCGCTTTCTGGATCGCTTCGAAGGCGGCTTTTTCTTTAGCGGGATCAACCGGGAAATTATAATTGGGGCCGAGCGAAAAAGCCACGCCCCACCACGCCATCGCCAGTTGTGGATCGAGCTCGGCAGCGCGCTGAAAAAAACGCTGCGCTTCCTCGTGATTGAAGCCGTAGACCAGCGCCAGTCCTTGATCGAAAAATCTTTGAGCCTGCTGAATCTTCGTCGAAACCGGATGGTGAACTTTACCCAAACCGGCCATCAACCGTGCTTGCGAATTCAGAGTGCGGCGTCTTTGCCGCGCCAACGAGTTCATCGGGAGGAACGCGACCCCGAAACAGAGCAATAGACCTAGTGTGATGCGCGTCGACGACATGCCGACAATTACTCTGCCCGATTCTTTTTTTTCGTCGAGTGTCGTTGTCTTCCGGAATCCGCCGGCAGCGGACTGAAGACCTGCTGAACTAAAAAACGCGCGTGTAGGAAATGATGAGCTGCCAGTCGGCAATAGTATCGAAACCCGGGCCGGCGCCCCCAGCCTTTCCCACCGCTACCGAGTTGCTGCCGTAACGGTGGAAGGCAATCGGAACGGAGACGGAGAACGATTGTTTCCCGCGCGTGAGAGTGAGCGAGGGTTCAAAAGAACGACTGTTGCCAGGCAACCGCCATCCGTCACTGCTACCGATCAGATCGTGTTTGGGCACGCCTTCGAAGCGGACACCGGCGCTGGCGGACAATCCCATGGAAGGCCAAAGAATCTGTGACATTCCGACACGGGTCAGGAATTGATCATCAATGGAGTCGTAGGTGAGGCCATAAAAACCGCCAGTCATGTTCTTCTGGTCGCCAAAGAGCGTTTGCGTATGGCTGTACTGCTGCGGCGTAGCGCGATAAAGGCCATCGGCATAGGCATAGGTGTTCTTGAGCCAGCTCGTGGCCGGGATCAGAGGAAAATACAAACTGGTGAAGGCGTGGATCGATCCGATGATACCCCAGCCGCCATCAGACGGCTGAATGGCCGGATCGACCGGCCGCAAAACTTTGTTGTTGGCACGGTATGAATAATCTTTTGCATTATCCACGCCGACCGGAAACTCGACGCCGAAGCCTAACGAGATATTACGATCGGGCGTCTTGCGCGGTTCGAAGAAATACACCTCCGGAATTATTCGGGTATTACCCGGTCCGAACGCTTCCATGGTGTGCAGCTTCATGGAAGCGGGATTATGCTCAATCCAAGTCTGTCGCGTGCCATACTGAAGAGGGCCATCCAGCGTTATATCGAAGCGATCGGTCACTGCGTAAGTGGCACTGAAATCCAGCGCGTAGACATGGGTATTGGCATAAACCAACGGGTGATCCAATGGTTCATCGCCCATGACGTCCTGCCGCGAATTGTAATAACGAAAACTGGAAGAGAACAGCCAGTGTCCCGCCTCTAAATAGGATGTGCCTTCAACGCCCAGACCGGGCGTTACTAAGTGTGCGCACACTCACCCCTGGGACAAAAGTTTGGGCGCGGAGAGCGTTAGACCGCCCAGAATGGCCAGCCTACCCAACCACGAGGAAACCCGTCGCCGAACAAGAGCATTCCTCATGGATGTTCATGATTCGGTTAGGCTCAAGTGCCGGTCAACGCTTTAAAGTACAGCAAGCACTTAAATCTCTGTCAGGCTTGGACCTACATCCGGCACGCCGAGTGTCATCTGTCGCACCAGAAATCGTTTACGTGTGTGAATCAGTCGGAGTGGCAGCGAGCGCCTTGAATCGCTCAAATTGTGGCCTCAGTTTGTCCAAGAATTCGATGAACCGCGGATCCTTCCGAAGCTTGTTGAGGTTCGGATCGCGTTCAAACCAGGTTAGGTTTGGGTAGCCATTTTCCGCGGTGTAGTTGAGCCACTTCATCGCCGGTTCAGGTTCATCCATGAGCGCGTAGGCCGAGGCGATGACTAGACTCGTATGGTGAAAATGCCCAAAGCCCTCGCCGAGTTTGATCGCCTCATCAATCTTCTCCTGGGCATGCGCTTTGTCACCGGCGACCGCTAAAAACAAACCTTGGGCCGCGGTTAGGATACCGCCTTCGTCTCCAGAAGACTGCGCTCTGGCGTTATCGATTCGAGCTCTCGCTTCATTTGTTCGACCGGAATAAAAGAGCGCGCTGGCGAGCATATATTCGGTAAAATTGCGCGGCATCCCAGTAAGATTCGCCTCCAGGATGGGGACGGCATCGTTGTAGCGACCTTGGAGAAGCGCCATCAAACCGAGATGAAACTTGATCCCTTCGCTGCCGGGAGTGAGCTCGTCCGCCCTTTTGAATTCTTGCAGCGCCTCTTCATGGAGTCCGACGTGAAAATAGATCGCCCCCAGAAAGGAGTGTCCGTCCCCAAAATTTGGAGCCACGGACAGGGCGCGACGAATCTCCGTGATCATTTCTCCATACTGAAAGCCGCTGGATGGGCTGAAAAGCAACTCAGCCCGGGCCAAAAGGGCCGCCGGAAGCTCGGGATTGAGCTGAAGGGCCTTAGTCACGGCCTTTTCGGCCTTGATTTCCCATTGCTGCTTGTTGGCCGCGTCGAAAAAGTAGCCTTTTGCGTAGTAGGTGCCCGAAAGGTCCGCGTAAGCTTCGGCAAAGGTATCATCAAGAGAAACCGCTTTCTCGAAAAGTGCGATCCTGGAATCGACGGCTTCTTTGCTCTCTGGGTTAACCCCCTTTGCGCGCAGGTAGCAATCGTAGGCTTGCGGGTTTACCATGCGGCCGCTAGCCAGCCGTGCCTTTTCTCCTGGCGTCAATTTGAGCTCAATGGCGTTGGCGATGGCCAACGCGACTTCATTTTGCAGGTTCACGATGTTCGCCACACTGCGGGTGTAGCTCTCCGTCCACAAATTTTTGTCGGTCGCGGCCTCGATCAGCTGAACCGATATTCGCGCCTGATCTCCCGACAACACGACCGAGCCTTCTACTACCGCTTCTACATTTAACTCGCGTGCGATCTCGGCCGACGATTTCGGCGATTGCCTGTACTTCATCATCGTCGACCGTGAGATGACTCTCTTCAGCGCGCTGATCTGCGACAATTTTGTAATCAATTCGTCGGTCATTCCATCGGCGAAATAATTCTTGGTCGCGTCTCCGGAAAAATTGTCGAGCGGTTTGACAGCGAGCGATACAATTCCCGCAGCTTTCTGGAGCGCAGCGGTAGCGGTTGCAGTCGCCAATTTCCGCTGAGAGAAGATCCAAAGGCCTGTAGCGACAGCGATGATGGCAATGACTGAGCCGGCGATAAGAGCAATCTTTCGCCGACGAACAGCGGCAGCTCGATCGGCCGCTGCCGCGGTTGCCGCATCGGCGGCTAACGAAGCGGCATCCTGGTTCTGCTTTGCCCGCAGGAATTTTTCGGGCGGGGCGGGGTTGCCAACCTCGCCGGTGTAAAGATTGACGATATCGATCTTGGCGCCGTGTTTCACTTCGCATTCGCCCACCTCCTGCAAATGCGGACGCCATTTGCTGTAATGGGCGAGGTCTTCGGCTACGCGCTTCGATAAGAGAATGTGCCCGGCATCCCCGCAATCCATCACGCGCTGGCTCATATTGATTCCGGCGCCGGCCACGTTTGATCGCTGGTTTACATCACTGATGCGATTGACCGGGCCGCTGTGCACACCCATGCGCAACTCGATTTCGGGATGCGCTTTCAAGCCATGAGCGATTTGCACAGCGCACTCCACCGGATCCTGGGGATGGGTAAAAAACACCAGCACGATCCCGTCTCCCGTAGGAATGCGAAGAAGCTTTCCGCTCTCTTCCGCGCGGCGAAATTGTTCGGTCGCGCGCACGACGTCATTGAGCGTGCGAAGCAGCGTCGTTTGCTGATCGATCATCAGCTTCGAATAACCGACAATATCCGTGCACAAGACGTGCGCGATTTCGAATTCTGACTCTGACGGAACCTCAGAGCTCATTTGATTTCCCTGATCAATATCCGACGCGATCATCCCAACTTGGCAGCGTTCCCGTCGAGATCAAACGCGGACAAGTTCAAGAACGCGTTAGCTCGTCAACTGTTCCTGACCGACCATAGATAGGACTTCAAAACGTGTGCGTGTAGGTGAGCGTGATCTGCCAATCTGCGATTGTGGCGAGGCCTTTGCCTGGAATACCCAATTGCTCGAAGGGCACGCTCTTGCTGGCGTGGCGAAAGACGGCGATAGGCACAGTCAGCGCGATATAATCGTTACCGTGTGAATACGAGACACCTGGTTCGACCGAGACGGAATAACCGGGTATACGCCAACCCTCGCTGCCGCCAATCAAATCATGCGACGGAACGCCTTCGAGGCGGCCTCCGAAACTGAACGACAGTTCTTTTAATGGGAATCCAACCTGGGTGAATCCAAGTCGGGCAAGGAATTGATCCGGCACGGAGTCAAACTTCAATTGCGGAGCGCTGCCAATGATTATTCCGGTATCGGCCAGGACCTGTTCTGTGTCGTTTGTCTCTTGAGCATTAACCAAGTAGGTGCAGTCAGAGTAGGCGAACGTGTTCTTGAGCCAGCCCTGGGAAGAAAGGTTCGCAAAACCGTGCCCGTGCAGCACAAGACCCCAGCCTCCATCTCCAAGCTGAATGGCCGGATCGACTGGTCTCTCCACGGGTCCAGTGGGACGAAACGCCGTATCGGTCGATCCCTCATCGCCAGTGGGGAATTTCACTCCCACTCCCAGAGCGAAGTTTTGGTGGGGATGTTTGTCTGGGTCGAGCAACCAAAAGTCGGCTCGCAATCTAATATCTCCCAGACCTCCCGCCCTCATGACGTGGAGTGGTGGCGGGTTGGGGAATCTGAAGTCGTGTTCTATTGAGGTCGCCCGGCTGCCGTACTGTAACGGAACGTCCAGGACCAGACTCAACCTCTTTGTCACCGCGTAGACAGCATCGATGTCGAATTGGAGAATATGAGTGTTCGCGTAAACAATCGGCTGATCTTGTGGTTCATCCCCGAGCACATCCTGCCGGGTGTTGTAATAGCGCAGGCCAAGTGAAAGCGCCCAATGCCCCGGTTGTAAAACTGACCCGCCTTCGACACCCAAACTGGGCGTCACCAGATGCGCGCAGACTCACCCCTGGGACAGAAGCGGGCGAAGTGGAAGCAACAGAACCAAACTGGCAACTAGAAAAACGAGCTGAAACTTGGGTTTTAACGAGAGCAGGAGATCACCCCCTCTTCCCTATTTGATTGCGGAGAGAGTGACCGTTACACCGGAAAATGTCAAACTAAACCTTACAAAGTTATAAGGCAATATACTACATCGGTTGCACCGGAGGCCCTTCCGAAATTTAAAACTGGTGCGTGTAGCTGATGATTAACTCCCAATCTGCGATCGTGGCGAGGCCCGGCCCCGGCGCAATACCCAATCGTTCGAAAGGCGCGCTCCTATCGGCGTGTCGATGAACCGCTATCGGCACGAACACGGAAAACGAATCTTGAGCGCGCGGCGACCATGTCACGCCGGGTTCGAATGAAAGCGAATTACCTGGAAGGCGCCAACCGTTGCTGCCACCGATCACATCATATGCGGGAACGCCTTCCCAACGAATACCGGCACTGACCGCCAAACCTTTTGATGGCCAAACCGTTTGCGACACCCCCATGCGGGCAAGCCATTGGTCGGGAATGGAATCGAAGCGCAATCCTTTATCGCCAGCTGTCTGTCGCGGGTCATCTGCGAAAGGAGTCTGGGTATGATTCATTTCCTGGGGATTGAACAAATAGATAGCGTCCGCGTACGCGTAGGTGTTCTTGAGCCAATTCGAGGAAGGCAGAGCAGGAAAATATAAGCTGGTGAACGCATGGCTCGCGAGGATGATTCCCCAGCCTCCGTCGGCCGGCTGGATCGCCGGATCGACCGGGCGCAAGACTTTTCCTGTGTTGCGATATCCTGGTCCGCGATAGGCAATGTCGCTGGCGTCGTCCACACCCAGAGGAATCTTGATCCCAAGTCCCAGAGAAATGTTGCCAGTGGGAAATTTTTTGGGATCGAGCAACCAGAAATCCGCCCGAACCCTCGGGTCGCCTATTCCCCTAGCCCTCATCGTATGCAGGTCACGTGAAAGAATGTCGTGTTCGATCCACGTTTGCCGAGTGCCATACTGAAATGGAACTTCCAGGACTAAATCAAATCGATCCGTCACTGCGTAGGCGGCGCTGAGATCGAACCCATAGACATGAGTGTTGGCGTAAACGATCGCGTGATCCAGTGGTTCGTCCCCAAGGACGTCCTGACGCGAGTTGTAATAACGAAACGCAACCGAGGCCGACCAATGCCCCGCGGGTAAGACTGATCCGCCATCAACACCCAAACTGGGCGTCACCAAATGTGCGCACACTCACCCTTGGGAAAGGAGTTTAGGCGCAGAAAACCATCCCTCAAAAAGGAAGACCAAAATACCTAACCAAAACGGAATTCGCCGTGAAATTGCCGTGCTTCTCATAGAATCGGGGGTATCCACCAGCTTCCAAAGGAAAAAAGCAGGCAGCATTGCAAAGAATGCGCCGAGGCGAGTATTCCGGCTACGAGCTAAGGAATTGTTTTCTTCGGCGCGAGCGCTGTTACGAGCTTTTCGAAGCGGGGATTGCCGCGCAGAGAATCCCAGATCGGGTCAAAGCCCAGCTCGCCGTAAGTGGGACCGGCCGGGATTTTCGCGATGATTTCGAGTTGCTCAATCGCGAGGTCGCCCTCGCCGGTCCAAGCGTAAACCATCGCCAGATTGCAAACTAGCCAAGGCCCCTCCACAGAATCCGTGGCAATAGGCATGAGATCGACTGCCCTCCGCGCCTCCCCAATCGCGTCCTGCTTTCGGCCAAGCCCAGCGTCAAGGCTCGCGACCCGCGCGAAGTAGCGGTGATTCCTGGCTTTGTCGCCCCAAGCAGCATCAAATTTTTCACGCACTCTTGTGAACACCGCATTCGCCTTCGATTGATCGCCGCGGAAACGCGCAACTATCCCGTCGGCCAACCTGTCGGGAGGCGAGCCGCGGAAAACTCCCCCGGTAAACTTCGGGGGAACAGCGGCAACCAACCGGCTCGCTTCATCATAATCGCGCAGGTAGAGCGCTGTAGTGAATCGGGTATCCCATATTTCCTCAGTCGGACTAAAGTCCAGCGGTACTTTTGCCAGAATAGCCCGGGCCGCGACTGGATTACCCTCATCCAATCTGATCTCAGCGAGCGCCATTTCAGACCAAGGGTCGGATCCCGACCGACTGGCTATCTCCTTCTTGAGCAGGTTTTCCCATTCCTCGTAGCGACGCATCTCACGATATAGAACGCCGAGATGATAGGTGACCTCCTCATTGCGCGGATCGAGCTCACGCGCTTTTTGGAAATTAGCGAGCGCTTCGTCCCAACGGTTGCGGTGGCGATTCGTCTCGGCCGCGATCCGGAACGTCTCGGAATCGTTAGGCAAAGTGCGCAGGGCAATCGTCAACTCTTCATAGGCATGGGCAAAATCAGCCGCAAAGTGGTAGTAGCGGGCCAACTCGCGGTGAACTTCGCCCAAGTCCGGCCGTAATCGGAACGCCGCGTCCGCCGCTTTTCTGGCCAATTCCAAATGCACAGAATCAAGATTGTCGGCCAGGTCGCAGTGCGTTTTTGCGAGAGCACACCAGGCGAGAGCAAAGGTCGGATCGCGTTGGGTGGCCTGCTCGAGCAGTTCCACTTGGCGGGCCATGCTTTTTGCCGCACCCCGCCAATCGCTCCATACGTCGATCGCTCTTGCCTCGGTATAAAGTTCGTAAGCCTTTAAGTCCGCGGTGGGCCGCTCCGTGATCGCTGTTTTCTCTGTGGGCGACAGCTTGTTCTGAAGTTGGTTGGCAATTTGTTGCGCGATCTCGCTCTGAATGGCGAAAACATCCGTCACCTTTCGATCGTAATGGTCGGCCCAAAGATGATGATCAGTGCGGGCATCAATTAACTGGACCGTAATGCGAATGCGATCAACGGCACGTTGCACGCTGCCTTCGACCACATGGGAAACACCCAAAACTTTCGCGATCTCGCCCAGATTCCGCTCCGAAGCGCTCTTGTATTTCATCACGCTCGACCGACTGATGACTTTGAGATCCGCTATCTTGGCGAGATCGGAGAGGATTTCGTCCTGCACGCCAGTCGTGAAATAGGCGTCTTGCTCGTTACTGCTCAAGTTCTCGAACGGGAGCACCGCAACACTCTTCTCCACTACGGGGCCGGTAACTGGACGTGGCCGCCCCGAGCCACCTTTTCCGACGACCAATGCGATTATCGCGAGCGCCCCGAGGACCACTGCGGCTTGCTTGAACCGCCGAGGTCTTGCTTCAATGCGCTGCTGGCAGCGTTGGAGCGCGATCAATAATTCACGAGCGGTTTGCGGTCTCTCCCGACGTTCGCTAGCCAGCATGGAGCGCAGAAGCTCGACCAGAGGAGCGGGAACACTGGCCTCTTTGAGTTGCCTTAACGAAAATGGCTCTACCTCTTCTGCGATAGAAGGCGGGCGACCGCACAGCAAATACCACAAGGTCGCGCCTAACGAGTAGATGTCAGAGCGCGGATCGATGGCCGCGTCACCGCCTTTGAGTTGCTCGGGACTGGCAAAGCCGGGCGTGCCCGAAAAAGTCACGGGTGATTGATCCCCGTCATCGCCGCCGGTCGAAACCGATTTTGCCAAACCAAAATCAATCACTTTGACCGCGAAGGCGCCGTTATCTGAGGCTGGATGAGCCGTGATCATGATGTTGCCCGGCTTCAGATCGCGATGAACCAATCCATGTGCCTCAGCCGCGACCAGCGCTTCGGCAACCTGGGTAACTATCTGTAATGCGGCGGGGACCGGCAATGGACCGTCGCGTCGAACTCGTTCTTCCAGAGTCTCACCTTCGACCAGCTCCATCGCATAAAAACAGTGGCCGGTGGCGGTTTCGCCAAAGTGAAAGACACTCGCTACGTTTGGATGCCGAAGCTGAGCGGCAGTCCGCGCCTCACTTTTAAACCGTTCACACGCAGTCGCGTTTTCCGAGTATGCGCCGCCGATTACTTTCAAGGCGACCAACGATCCGAGATTGAGATCAGTCGCGCGATAAGTGACACCCATTGCGCCGCGACCAAGTTCGTGCAGACCTGCACCGTCCTCCCGTAGACAAATCTCATAATGTTGAAAGCGGCGGCACTCGGCATCAAGATGACTGAGCCCGCCGACGAGAAGACAGTTCAAGCAACCAACATCCGTATGGTCGCCTTGTAACAGGGCGCCGCATTGTTCGCACCGGGTAAGCTGTTTTTGGGCAACGCCCATTGGAGTTGTTGCTAGGAGGCGGCGGCCAGGATGCTGCACAAGTGACGCAGCTCCTCATCCACGTCGTCATTTTGCGAAACCGTCCGCGCCACTTCCTCCCGCAATAGTTCGCGATAACGGGCGCGCATGCGTGATAAATGGCTGCGCAGGGTCTCGATTGGCATCTCGAGTCGTTCTGCAACTTCCTCCTGACTCGGCAGGCCGATTCCGCCGGTAATGAAGCGCTTGAGCTCCGTAAAGAGACGTGCTTTGGGCCCCTGACCGAATTGTGCTTCCAGATTCTGCAACGCGCGTGCGACCAACGCAACCGCCCAGCGCCGTTCAAATTCCTGCTCTTCAGAAACGATTTCGGCCGAATGACTCATTGTCTGGGTTTCGACCGCGGCCAACTCTTCATCCAGAAGGACAAATTCATGACCGCCGCCGCGTTTCAACGCGTGTTCGCGATCCCAGACATCGGCCATGTAATTTTTCAGCGAGGCGACCATGAAGGAGCGAAACTTTCCCTTTTGCCGATCAATTTTGGCGTAGGCCTTGCGCTCCAAAAAGTAGCTGAAAAATCCCTGGACCAAGTCTTGCGCATCGGCCGAACTGAAACCCCGGCGGCGGACAAAGCTATACAGCGGAGGCCAGTAGTCACGGCAGAGTTGGGCAAGAGCGTCCGCCGCAGCCTCCGCCGATGTTCCATTTCCACCAGTGCACGCTGCGATCACGCTCCAGTGCGTGGTGGCAAACGTGGCCCCGCCCTCCCGAAGCGTACCTGGAACTTCCTTCACAGTCGCTAAGACTAGTGAAAATAGGGCAAAGCGACAAGGCCATCGAACGCTTCCCCGATGAAGCGCTCCTCTGGAATCGCTTGTTAGCGCTCTTGCCGTGGACTCTCTCTCAGCGAGAGGAGCGGTTCGACCTAGAAAAGGTGCGAATAGGTAACGTTAATTTGGAAATCTGAAAAGCTGGCGATCCCGCCAAGGGGATCGTGCGTGCGTGCGAAGGGGACATTGGTAATGCCATAACGGTAGACGGCGACCGGCGCGGTTATGGAAATAAATTCTCTGCCGTGCGAAATGGAGATACCAGGCTCGACCGAGACCGAATAGCCGGGCAAGCGCCATCCGTCGCTACCACCGATCAAATCATGGGCCGGGATACCCTCCCACCGCGCGCCAAAGCTCGCGGAGAGCCCGATCTTGGGCCAGATGGCGGCCGCCAAACCTCCTCGCACCATACTTTGGTCGGGAACGGAATCGAACTTGAGACCCCTATCATTATGAGTAAAAGGCGGAACATCGAAGTTGACCGTATGAACGCCATTCGTCTCCCGCGGGTTGACCAGATAAAATCCGTTCAGGTAAGCAAAAGTCCTTTCGTAAAGTTTGGCGAAAGCGCCACCTGACAGAACGATTCCCCAACCACCGTCTCCCGGCTCAATCGCCGGATCAACCGCCCGGAACTCGGGCCCAGTCGGGCGATAGGACAAATCGGTCGCTGAATAATTACCGGTGGGAGCCTTCACTCCCAAGCCTAACGAAATGTTTTGATCCGGATGTTTCTCCGGAGTCAAGAGCCAGACGTTCCCCGACAGTCTAAGATCGCCGATGCCGTCCGCTCGCATGGTATGGACATGGACTCCATCATGCTCAGTCGCGTTGGTCCGGCTTCCATATTGAACCGGGAGTTCCAGCGTTAAACTGACTCTACTCGTCACCGCATAGGTGGCACTGAGATCGAAGAGATCGACGTAAGTGTCATTCTTGATTAGCGGGACGTGCACCTCGTCGCCATTCGAATTGAAATCGCGGAAAGAATGGAAATAGCGGTAGGAGAGCGTCGCCACCCACTGGCACGGCTCCAGATACGGCGTCTCCTGCGCACCGGAAGAATAACGGTCGAGGGCACCCCAACTGGGCGCCAAACTTCGGCCGGCCCCTCACCCTTGGGATAGAAGTTTGGGTGCAAATACCGAGAGCGCGAAAACAGCTACCGAACCATAGAAACAAGGTCGAAACCACGGTGAAAAATATATCGTTTTCATTGGAGTCGTTTCGTAACCTCAACGCAGACTCAAACTAACTACCTGATCATCATCCCTATAATTTTGGATGCGCGACAAGAAAATTAATCCGTGCGTAGGATAAGGCCTTACATTGCTACGACCTGACCCTAACGAATTGGCGACCACGCCTTCATGCCCATTAGGGCTCGCGCAGTTGTTACCGGGGCATTAGCGTGCCTTCCGCGTCCGCATTTTTTGCAATGCTGAGAGGTTTTTTCCTTTGGAAAGAAGTGACAATGTCGGTCTTCCTTTGCCGCGCCGATGCGCCCACCGGAACGCGAGAGGAGGCCTTATATGACGAAGCTGCAGGAGTGGCTTAAGGAGTTAGGTCTCGAACAGTACGCCGGCGTCTTGGCCGACAACGATATCGATTTCGAGGTCCTCTCCGACCTAACGGAGAGCGATCTCGAGAAGCTGGGGCTTTCGTTTGGCCATCGGCGCAAGCTATTGAAAGCGCTCGCGGCCCTGCAGCCTGCGCCGAGCCAACTAGAACCACCGCCGGCTGCATCAGAAACGAAGGAAGCGGAGCGACGGCAGGTCACAGTATTGTTCTCCGATCTGGTGGGTTCGACCGCGCTGGCTAACGAGATTGATCCGGAAGACATGAGCGCGTTGATCAAGCGTTACCAAGATGTGTGCGCCGGGGCAATCGCCCGGTTCGACGGATTCATCGCCAAGTTCATGGGCGACGGTGTGCTCGCCTATTTTGGTTACCCGCAGGCCCAGGAGGATGCAGCTGAACGTTCCGTGTATGCGGCACTCGCGATCATTGACGGTCTCGGGCAATTGAAAGGCCCCGACGGGCAAGCGCTCGCGACTCGCGTCGGTATTGCCACAGGCCTGGTGGTGATTGGAGACATCATCGGGACGGGCGCCGCGCGCGAACATTCCATCGTGGGGGAGACGCCCAATTTGGCGGCACGACTTCAGAGTGTAGCAGAACCCAACTCCATCCTGGTCAGTCAGAGCACCTATCACTTGCTTGGAAGGCAATTCGACTACCAAAATCTAGGCGAACAAACCCTTAAAGGGTTTGCCTCTCCGGTAAAAGTCTGGCGGGTTCTGCGCGAGGCAGCGGTCGCAAGCCGTTTCGCCTCCGGACACGCCGCTCGCACCGGGCGGTTCATTGGTCGCGTTCAGGAAATTGGACTCCTTCTCGATCGGTGGCAATTAGCAAAGGAGTGTGAAGGTCAGGTTGTATTTCTTTCAGGCGAACCGGGCATGGGAAAATCACGTATCGTCGATGCGTTGTTTGAGCGGATCGCTGACCATCCCTACTACCATCTGGTCCACCAGTGCTCTCCGTATCACACGAACAGCGCGCTTCATCCTGTCATCCGTCAATTTGAACGGTCCGCCGGCATTACCCTGGAGGATTCTGCTGCAGTAAAGCTGGAGAAACTGGAAGCGCTCCTCAGTGCAACCGACAATCTCAGTGACACAACCAGGAATCTTTTCGCCGAGCTTCTCTCGATACCTCTCGATGATCGCTACCCGCCGCTTGAGTTAGCGCCTCCCCAACGCAAGATCGCCACGATCGCCGCGATCGTTCATCAACTGAGCCGGCTCGCTGAACAAAAACCAGTCTTATTTGTCCTGGAAGATGCGCACTGGATTGATCCGACCACCCAGGATCTAATCACCCGCGTCATCGATAGCATCGCTTCGATGTGTGTGCTCGTTCTCATTACTGCCCGCCCCGAATTTTTATCGCCGTGGACGGGCCGGGACCATGTCACATCGCTCGCCCTCAGTCGCTTGAGCAAAACTCAATGCGCTGAGCTCATCGCCGGCGTCGCCTTAGACCAGGGATTCAGGCCAGCGCTCATCGAAGACATTGTGGCCAAGACCGATGGTGTCCCCCTCTTTATCGAAGAGCTGACCAAAGCGATCATGGAATCTACAACACCGGACCGGCCCGCCGTGCCGGCTACTTTGCAAGATTCGCTCATGGCGCGACTCGATCGTCTTGGGCCAGCCAAAGAGATCGCACAGGTGGCTGCTGTAATCGGACAGCAATTCTCTTACGCTCTGTTGGAGATGGTAAGTCCCGCTTCCGCGGCTGATGTTGCGAGCGGGATTGCGCGTCTCGTTGACGCGGGGCTGGCGTTTCCGCAAAGCCGGGCAAGCGAACCGAGCTACAGCTTCAAACATGCGTTGATGCGAGACGTTGCTTACGACAACCTGCTGCGCGGACGACGGCAACAAATCCACGAACGTGTCGGGCGCGCGCTTGCGGAACACTTCCCGGCGGTGGCCGAAGGCGAACCGGAACTCCTGGCCCAGCATTTCGCCCGAGCGGGCCTTGCCGATCTCGCCTGCAACTATTATGAACGCGCCGGCGATAGAGCCGCAGCTCGCTCCAACTTCGCCGAAGCAGTTGCGCATTTCAGCGCTGGTCTCCAGCAGGTTGCTCAATGGGCAGAAGGCTCCGACCGGTCGCAACGTGAACTCGCTCTCCTGCTCAAAATGGGACCACCTATCGCGATTCTTGAAGGCCAACAGAGTCGGCCATTGGAGGAAATCTACCAGCGTGCAGCCAAAATAGGAACGACATTGAACGACCAGACCGCCGTCTTCAAAGCGACCTGGGGCCTTTGGTATACAGCCCTTGTCGCCCGTAATCTGGCGAAGGCGCGCGATCGAGCGCAGGAGCTTGTCACTCTCGGTCGGCAATCATCCAACGCGGACTTGTTGCTGGAGGCATTTCATTGCCGCTGGGGAACGGCATTTTTCCGGGGAGACGTCGGGACCGCACTCGACGACAGTCGTGAAGGTGTCGCGCGCTACGATCGCGCGCAGCATAGCTGGATGGGCGCGGTATTCGGAGGTCACGATCCAGGAGTTTGCGCCCACTGTGTCCAGGCCATGACGCTTTGTCTTTCAGGGACTCTCGGGCAGGTTAACTCATGCCTCGAACAAGCGCTTTCGCTCGCTGACGCTCTCAAACATCCGCATAGTCTGGCACACGCCCTTCAAAATGCGGCGCTCGCGCACCAGCTGTCGGGTAACCACGAAGCTCTCGATCGGGTATCGCAGCGCGCGATTGAGCTGGCCGATAAGTACAATTTTCCTCCGCAACGTGCGCACGCGGTAATGCTCTCTGGTTGGCTCCAGGCCGTCGGCCAGGATTCGGAACAGGGTTTGGAATTGATGGAGACCGAGTTCGCTCGAGGCGCTGCGATTGGACCACTCTTTCGATTTTATGCCGCGTTGCTGGCGGAAGCCCGGGCGAAATTCGCAAAGGTGTCGGATGCGTTGACTGTTCTGCAGTGGGCGATCGAATCTGTAACAGAGCCTGGGATTGGCTTTGGCGTCCCGGAACTCTATCGGCTGCAGGGTACCTGCCTGCTTCGTCTCGATTCACCCAAAGAAGAAGAAGCAATGACCTCGCTGCAAATGGCCGTGGACATCGCCAAACAACAAAACGCGGCATTGTTTCAACTCAAAGCCGCAATCGACATGGCAAATGCGGCGAACTCGATCGGCCAACCCGAGAGAGGCTTGCAGCCCCTGCGCGATTCATGCGCGAACCTCCCGGAGGGTTTTGACGCTCCGGTCCTAAACGAAGCCAAGGTACTTCTGTCGCAGTAAGAGTCATGCGTCGGACATCTTGCCTCCGGCCCAAGGCTCTACGGCCCGGCGGGGAGAGATGTCCTTACCTATCAAACACACTACACGCCAGGTAGGGACGCATCTCCGAGGCGTCCGTAACTTCGCGCACACAACCCAATCACCCCCCTTACCTGTGCGCCCTACTCTTTGTCTTCGTCAAAGTTCCTTTTTTTATTTCGCGCTTCTGCCTGTCGGGAATCTTGGCCGCCAACTGTCCATCACCCACTCGATGAACCGGATTTTAAAACGGCCCGACTTTATGCCTTAAGACTCGCATACTCCTTCCAGCGTATTAAGATACCGGGTACGCACGAAAACCGGATTTTTGCAAAGCACCGGGAGTTTTTTCCTAACAAAGGAGTGACAAAACTATTTTTCAGTTATACGCGCCCAGTGTCCCTGTTTCCCAGGGAGAGAGCTTCGGAGTTCTATGACGAAGTTGCTGGAGTGGCTTAAAGAGCTGGGTCTCGAACAGTATGCGGGAGTTCTGGCCGACAATGATATCGATTTCGATATTCTTTCCGATCTGACGGAGAGCGATCTCGAGAAGTTAGGCCTTTCGCTCGGGCATCGCCGGAAGCTGTTGAGAGCGCTGGCAGCGCTTCATCCTGCGGCCAGCCAACCACAAACCGCGAGCTCTGCCGAAGCCGGTCCGGTCGCGACAGAAAAAGAAGCGGAGCGACGCCAGGTCACGGTATTGTTCTCCGACTTGGTCGGTTCGACCGCGCTGGCTAACGAGATTGATCCGGAAGACATGAGCGCGTTGATCAAGCGCTACCAGGATGTGTGCGCCGGGGCAATCGCCCGGTTTGACGGATTCATTGCCAAGTTCATGGGTGACGGTGTGCTCGCCTACTTTGGCTACCCGCAGGCCCAGGAAGATGCAGCCGAACGTTCTGTTTACGCTGCACTCGCGATCATTGACGGTCTCGGGCAATTGAAAGGCCCCGACGGGCAAGCGCTCGCGACTCGCGTCGGTATTGCCACAGGCCTAGTGGTGATTGGCGACATCATCGGGACGGGCGCCGCGCGCGAGCACTCCATCGTTGGAGAAACGCCCAATCTGGCAGCACGATTGCAGGCAGTGGCAGAACCTAACTCGATCCTCGTCAGCCAGAGCACGCACCATCTGCTTGGAAGGCAATTCGATTACCAGAGTCTGGGTGAACGGACCTTGAAAGGATTTGCTAATCCGGTTCAGGTTTGGCGCGTCGTGCGCGAGGCAGTGGTCGCGAGCCGCTTCGCGGCCGGACATTTCGCCAGGACCGGTCCATTCATCGGACGTGTCCAGGAAATGGATCTCCTCCTCGATCGGTGGCGATTGGCAAAAGATGGGGAAGGTCAGGTCGTCTTTCTTTCCGGCGAACCCGGCATGGGTAAATCATGCATCGTTGACGCCTTGTATGAACGGATTGTCGACGACCCATACTACCATCTCATCTTCCAGTGCTCGCCCTATCACACGAACAGCGCGCTTCATCCCGTTATCGGTCAATTCGAGCGCTCCGCCGGGTTTGCGCTGGAGGATTCTGCTGCGACCAAGCTTGAGAAGCTGGAGGCAGTACTCAGTGCGACGGACAATCTCAGCGATTCTACCCGGAGTCTTTTCGCCGACCTTCTTTCGATACCTCTCGACGATCGTTATCCACCACTTGATCTCGCGCCAGCCCAACGCAAGGCCGCAACGATTGCCGCGATTGTCCATCAACTCACTCAGCTCGCCGAGCAGAAACCAGTTTTGTTTGTCTTGGAAGATGCGCACTGGATCGATCCGACCACGCAGGAACTGGTTAGCCGAGTGATCGATGGCATCGCTGCAACGCGTGTGCTCGTTCTCCTCACGGCGCGTCCCGAATTCTTATCGCCTTGGACGGGACGGGATCATGTGACATCGCTCGCGCTGAGTCGCCTAAGTAAAACACAATGCGCCGAACTCATCACCGGCGTCGCCACGGCCGGAGTGCTTAAACAGGCATTGGTCGAAGACATCCTGGCTAAGACTGATGGTGTCCCGCTCTTCATCGAAGAGCTGACCAAAGCGATCATGGAATCGGCAACACCAGACCGGCCGGCCGTGCCCGCTACTTTGCAAGATTCGCTGATGGCACGGCTCGATCGGCTCGGGCCGGCAAAGGAGATTGCTCAAGTCGCGTCCGTGATTGGGCAACAATTTTCTTATGCTCTGTTGGAGATGGTAAGTCCCGCTTCCGCGGCTGACGTTGCGAGCGGGATTGCTCGTCTCGTTGACGCAGGGCTGGCTTTTCCGCAAAGCCGGGCAAGCGAACCGACCTACAGCTTCAAACATGCGTTGATGCGGGATGTCGCTTACGACAACCTGCTGCGCGGACGACGGCAACAAATTCACGAACGGGTCGGGCGGGCGCTTGAGGAACACTTCCCCGCAGTGGCGGAGAGCGAACCGGAACTATTGGCACAACATTTCGGTCAAGCTGGCCTTGCCGATCTCGCATGTACCTATCGCGAACGCGCCGGTGATCGAGCCGCAGCCCGGTCCAACTTTGCCGAAGCGGTTGCCCATTTCAACGCCGGGCTTACCGAAGCCGGCAAATTGATGGACACCCCGGATCGATCGCGGCGCGAGCTTGGTCTTCTGCTCAAATTGGGACCCGCGCTTGCGATTATGAAGGGTATGCAGTCTGGGGAAGTGGAGGAAGTCTACAGCCGCGCCCATAGGATGGGAACGACATTGGGCGATGAGACTGGGCTGTTCAAAGCGACCTGGGGTCTGTGGTTTTCAGCCATCGCCGGCCGCAATCTAGAAAAGGCGCGCGACCAGGCCGAAGAGCTTGTCAGACTCGGTCACCATTCCACTGATTCAGATCTGCTGTTGGAGGCGCTTCACTGCCGCTGGTCCACTGCCTTTTTCCGCGGGGACGTCGCGACAGCATTGAAGGACAGTAGCGAGGGCATCAAGCGCTACGATCCGGCCCGACATAAATGGATGGGGCCGGTGTTCGGAGGCCATGATCCGGGCGTTTGCGCGCTTAACGTCCAAGCCATCGCCCTTGGCCTCTCAGGCGTTCTTGGGCGCGGCAAGAGTTGCGTCGAACAAGAGCTGTCGCTCGCGGAAATGCTGCAGCACCCGCACAGTCTGGCGCACGCCTTTCAAAGTGGGATGATATTTCACCAGTTGGCCGGTGACCATGAAGCTCTCGATCAGTTAGCGCAACGCGCGATTGAGCTTGCGGACAAGTACAATTTTCCTCCGCAACGTGCGCACGCGCTCATGCTTTCTGGCTGGGCACACGCCATCGGACAGGAATCCGAAGCGGGTCTGGAATTGATCGAGGCCGAATTCCCTCGAGACCTTGCCATTGGACCATTGTCCCGGTATTACGCCGCGCTTCTCGCGGAAGCCCGCGCGAAATTCGGAAGGCTTTCCGAGGCGCTAACCGTTCTCCGATCGGCACTCGAGACCGTGACGGAGCCTGGCGTCGGCTTCTGGCTGCCGGAACTTTATCGGTTACAAGGCATCTGTCTGCTCCGCCTCGATTCACCCAAAGAAGAAGAAGCAATGACCTCGCTGCAAATGGCCGTGGACATCGCCAAACAACAAAACGCGGCATTGTTTCAACTCAAAGCCGCAATCGACCTGGCAAACGCGGCGAGTTCGATGGGCCAACCAGAGAGAGGTTTGCAACCCCTGCGCGATTCGTGCGCCAACCTTCCCGATGGATTCGACGCTCCGATCCTTAAGGAAGCCAGCTTACTTCTATCGCAGTGAGAGTCATGCGTCGGACATCTTGCCTCCGGCCCAAGGCTCTACGGCCCGGCGGGGAGAGATCTCCCTACCTGTTCCTGCTGCTAATCGGATTGTAGGCGCCATCTCATTTTCACCCGGACATCAGAAAGATGTTCTTACCTATTAAACACACTACACGCCAGGTAGGGACGCATCTCCGAGGCGTCCGCAACTTCGCGCACACAACACAATCAACCCCCGACGGACATCTCGCCTCCGGCCCAAGGTTCTACGGCCCGGCGGGGGAGAGATGTCCCTACCTGCGTGCGCCCTACTCTTTGTCTTCGTCGAGCTTCGCTTTCACGGCTGCCTCGATCTCTTCGTAGAGTTTTTTGTCGCTCTTCAGCGCCTCTTTGGCAGCGTCGCGCCCCTGCGCTAACTGCGTGCCCTTATAATTCAGCCACGATCCGCGCTTCTCGATAATTTGCTTTTCCAACGCCAGGTCGAGCAAAGCGCCGGTCGACGAGATTCCCTCGTTATACATAATGTCGAACTCCGCCTCGGTGAAAGGCGGTGCGACCTTGTTCTTCACAATCTTTACGCGCGTGCGATTTCCGGTGACCACTCCGTCTGTTTGTTTGATCGCCCCGATTCGTCGGATATCGACGCGAACGCTGGCGTAAAATTTCAAGGCTTTGCCTCCGGGAGTTGTCTCGGGGTTACCGAACATCACGCCGATCTTCTCGCGAATCTGATTGGTGAAGATGCAGCAGGTGCGAGCTTTCGAAATGAGAGAGGTGAGCTTGCGCAAAGCGGCGCTCATCAGACGAGCCTGCGCGCCGACCGTAACATCACCGATCTCACCCTCCAGTTCCGCCTTGGTCACGAGCGCGGCAACCGAATCCAGCACGATGACGTCGAGAGCGTTCGAACGCACCAGGGTTTCACAAATGCGCAATGCTTCTTCGCCGGAGCTCGGCTGCGAAACAAGCAATTCATCAAGGTCGACACCCAATTTTCTCGCGTACTGCGGATCGAGAGCGTGTTCCACATCGATGAAGGCCGCGAGGCCGCCGCGTTTTTGCGCCTGGGCAATAACTGTCAGGGTCAGAGTCGTTTTGCCGGAGGATTCCGGGCCGAAGACTTCGACCACCCGACCGCGCGGAAATCCGCCGACACCAAGCGCGCGGTCGATCAGGATGTTGCCCGTGGGAATGACGTCGATGTCGACGATCTTCTCGTCGCCCAGGCGCATGATGGCCCCATCGCCGTAATCCTTGGCAATTTGTTGAATTGCCAAATCAAGATTCTTGTTTCGCGCCGCAATAACCTTGTCGGCGCCGTTTCTCTCTTCAGTTTTGGTGGCCATATCGTCTTTCTTTAGTAAAGACGATCAATCAAGATCGCCAAGCAAAAAACGAAATGGAACTGCGCCACGAGAGGAATGTCTCTGGCGCGAACGGTGGAACGCGATCTCCGAGCGCGTTGGTCCTAGTGTCCGAATGCTTTCGGGCTACAATCAGCGGACGGGTTGCCGGATCAAGGGGATAGCTTATTCGTTATCTGTGGCTATGCCAGAGACGGACGAGCGCTTTATGTACGCTGCGCTGCGCGAAGCGCGCAAAGGCCTGGGAAAAACCAGCCCCAATCCGGCCGTGGGAGCCGTGCTCGTGCTCAAAAACAAAATTATTTCCCGGGGGCATCATCGGGCTGCGGGTGAACCACACGCCGAGGTCGAGTGCCTGAGGGGCGTTCGCGGCACCATCCCACGGAGAGCAGTCATGTATCTGACTCTTGAGCCTTGTTCGACGGTCGGACGGACCGGCCCATGCACGAATGCCATCATTCGATCGGGCATAAAGAGTGCGGTTGTCGGGAGCCTGGACGTTAATCCGCGTCATCGCGGTCGTGGAATTGCATTGTTGCGCGAGGCCGGGATCGAGGTCCGGGTCGGCACTTTGTCTGAAGAGTGCTCAATCCTGAACGAAGCATTTAACAAATGGATTGTGACGAGAATGCCTTTTGTCATCGCAAAATGTGGCATGAGCCTGGATGGCCGGCTCACTCGGCGATCGGCGGAGCCGCGCTGGATTACCACCACTGCTGCTCGTCGTCATGCGCATCGATTGCGCGCTACCGTGGATGCGATCCTGGTCGGTGCCGAGACCATTCGAAAAGACAATCCGCGATTGACCGTGCGTGGCGCCGCGGGGGCAAAGCAACCATACCGCGTGATCCTGACCCGCTCAGGCAAATTGCCCAGGAACGCTCAAATACTTCGAGACCGCTTTAAGGCACGGACGCTTATCTATGCCAAACAGCGGTTGCGTTCCGTCCTGGTCGATCTCGGGCGTAAAGACATCACGAGCGTCCTGATCGAAGGCGGCGGCGAAGTTTTGGGAGAGGCCCTGGACGCTGGGCTGATCGACAAGGTGCAAATTTACCTCGGTCCAATACTGACAGGTGGACCCACCATCGCGTTTGGCCAACAGGGCACCGCGACGACCCAGCAGGCCGCTCGCGTGGAAGGCGTGTCGTTTACAAATATCGCGAAGAATATATGTGTCACCGGTTACCCGAAGTTTCCCGTCGGTTGAAGTTATCGAATAATTCGCGAAACATTTGCGTCTTACTTGTTGTTCAATATGCGTAAAAGAGGTTTAACCATGAAAAAGATTCTATTAATTGCTCTCGTCGCAGCCGGTTTCGCTCTCGCTGCGGGGCCGCGTGCTGAGGCTGGGGTGTCGGTTGGCATCGGAATTGGGTTCCCAATCGGCGGTTATTGCGGATATCCGTATGCCTATCCAGGCTATTATGGATACGGATACCCATACTACGGCTACTATGGGCCGAGTTATGTGCGGGCGGTGCACCGGCCTTACTACTGGTCTCACGGACGGCGCATCTATAACGCTCGGCGATACCGACACTATTAAGGAACGGCAGAAGGGAAACAGCCGCGCCGCTTTCATGCGACGCGGCTAAGTCTTAACTTACAACACGGCGACAGAGCGCCGTGGCTACATCAACACGGGGCGTTGCGGCTGCGGGCGGATTTTACGCTCCTCGAAACGCTTACCGTCTACCGGCCGGGCGTGAGTGAAACCGCGGGCGAACCCGCCCCCTGAGGCTGGAATTCATTTTTGAGGCGTTCGTTCAGGTGTGGTAGTTCCTGTTGCTTCTTGCTTTCGAACTCTTCGCGCAACGACCGCTCAATCTTGCGACGCTCCTGGAAGTATCGCGACTCGAATTGTTCGCGCGCTTTTTGGTCAAGCCGCAAACCGGACTGGCGCAGGGCCGTATCCGCTTCATTTTTCAAGCGCTCACGTCGATCCCGTTCGAGTTGGCGCAAAGCTTCACGCTCTTGCTGATTCATCTTTAACCAGCGCTCGGCATTTTTTCGGAATATCTGGCGTTCTTCCGGAGAGAGCTGTGGTGTCCGGGCCGGTGCGACCCGCATCTCGTGGTTGCCGTGGCCAAAGTCAGCTCGCCGAGATCGGCGGCCTTGGGCCAACGCCACATCGGATCCGATAATCAAAATAGCAGTTATAACGAGGAATTTTCGTCCCACAGGCTGTTGTTTTCGTCCGACGCTGAAGCTAGCAGTTCATCCAAGTCCGCTACAACTTCATAATCCTGCGGATCGATCCGGGCCACCGGATCTCCGTTATTATCTACCGACGGATGGCCGACCCAGGAGCTCTGGGAAACTATGACCGCTGCGATGATTGCCGCCGCCAGACCAGTTGCGGGCAGAACCCTTCTCCAACTGAACCAGGGATGCCTCGCGGCTGATCCAGGCAAATCCGCCCGAACTGTCCGCAGGACATTTCGCGCGAAAAAGGGCGAAATGCGGGGCTCGACCGCGCGGCCTAGCAGGTCCCATAGTTTTTCGTCGTCTTCGCGTTGCATATTCCTCCGCGAAATTTAACGTTCCCTGGAGGCAAAAGTTGCGCGGCCTGAGCGCATTAACTCTAGGTTTCGGCAGCTTCGAGGAAGCCTTCCAACTGGCGAATACGTGTCGGGTGGCGCATTTTGCGCAAGGCTTTGGCCTCAATTTGCCGGATTCGCTCGCGGGTGACCCGGAATTGCCGGCCAACTTCCTCCAGGGTGCGGCTGTAACCATCCACCAAACCGAAACGCTGCTCCAGAACCTGCCGCTCCCGTTCGGTCAAGGTTTCGAGCACGTCTTTGATCTTCTCTTTCAGCAGGACGATCGCCGTCATGTCACTCGGATTCTCGGCCCCTTTATCCTCGATGAAATCGCCGAAGTTCGTTTCTTCACTCTCACCGACCGGGGACTGAAGCGAAATGGGCTGCTGCGCCATCTTGAGCACGGCCCGCACGCGATCCACCGGGAGCAAAATTTCTTCAGCTACTTCTTCCGGAGTAGGTTCACGGCCATATTCCTGGACGAGCTGCTTCTGCACGCGCATGAGCTTGTTGATCGTTTCGATCATGTGCACCGGGATCCGAATCGTGCGCGCCTGATCGGCAATCGACCTCGTAATCGCCTGCCGTATCCACCAGGTGGCGTAAGTGGAAAATTTGTAACCACGTCGGTACTCGAACTTTTCCACCGCCTTCATCAGCCCCATGTTTCCCTCCTGAATCAGGTCGAGAAACGAAAGACCGCGGTTTGTGTATTTTTTGGCAATCGAAATGACGAGCCGCAAGTTCGCTTCGACCATTTCTGTCTTGGCCCGTAACGCCTTGCGCAGCCAGTTTTTCAGCTCCTGATACTGTTCTGTATATTGGTCGGCCGACAGCCAGAAAGTCTTTTCCAAATCGCGCAACTTGACCGTAACGGACGCAGGCGTCGCTCCGGCGCGAGGCCGCTTCGCGATCTCACCTTTGAGGTGGACCAAAGCGCGATATTGCTCATCGGCCAAATGGACAAATTCTTCGGTGACTTTCTGTTTAAAATAGAATTTCGGATAAAAACGCTGCAGCGAAGCGACCGCTTTCTGAAAGGTTTTCAGTCCTTTGCTTTCCTTTTTGGAGGAATTACGGACGAGCTGCCCGTACTGCTGCGCGATCGAACCGCTCAGATGCTCAACTTGTTTGCACAAGCGCGGTAACATCTTCATGTAGCGCTCGCGGCTCTCGATCTTCTTATCCAGAATCACGCGGTCAAATCGCTCGCGTCCTTCCGTCAGCTTTTGCGCCAGTTCGAGGTGCGCATGGGCGATGAAGCCGAACCGGTTGATGTGCTTTTGCACCATATTCTCGGCTTCCTCGATTCGTTTGGAAATCTCCACTTCCTGTTCGCGGGTCAGGAGGGGCACCTGGCCCATCTGCTTGAGGTACATCCGGACCGGGTCATCGAGGATGTCGAGCTTGGTCTCGGGTTTTTCTTCCTCCTCTTCTTCGGCGTCCTTCTTCCCATCTTTGAAACGATCAACCTCGGAGGCTTCGATGATATCGATCTCCATCTTGCGCAGCCGTATCAGAATGGCATCAAGATCGTCTGCGTCAGTCAAAGAATCGGGCAGCGCCTCGTTCAGATCGTCGAAGGTTAGATAACCTTGTTCCTTGGCCAACTTGATCAGTTCCCGAATCCGGGCCTGCAACTCATCTTCCGACTTCAGCGGCGGAGCGACGGTCGGGCTTGGTTTCGACAATTCTCCGCCCGGTTTTCTTCGCGCGCGCACCAAAGAGGTAATCCGTTTCGGTTTAAAGGCTGTGATTTTTGCTTTCAGGCGAGATCGAGTGATGGATGAATTTTTACCTTGCTGCTGCTGAACGCGTTTTGCTTTCGGCCGCTTTGCTGGCGACCGTTTGGCTACCTTTCGTTTCGAGTGCCTGGCCAAGGTTTACGCGCTCAAAATAGACTGGGTGTTCGATATTGCCCCAATTTAACGACAGATAGCTATCATTGTGCCGGGGCTGGCGAAAACTTGGAAAGTTCGTGGAGCTGTTCTCGCAGGTCAAGAATTTGTTTCTGTAAATTCAATACTTCGCCGGTGCTAAGTTGAGGGAGCTTCATTTTACTCTCGGCCACCTCCAATTGCCGGCGCACGGTGGCCTGCCGCAGCCCGCGCCACCAATCTTCGACCACGGCCCCGGCGTTGGGCGGAATCCTTTGTAATAACCATGCCGCGACCAACGATTCCTCGGCCGGGGCAAGATGAACCATGAAAGCATTCACCGAAGAGGGATCGCTCGGACGCAGCTCGGCCTCCAGAATTTTCATAAGCAACTCGGAATTTGGAGTTTGGGCCAGGACGTCGCGCCAGTTTTGGCTGAGCAAAAATTCGCGCGCGGCATCGTCGCGCAAGGCAAAGATGCAAAGCATCGCGACGTCGTGACGGGGAGCTGCCGCCATCGGAGCCGGGGAGCGTTGACCCGCCTGAAACGGTTGACGCATTTGCCTGTCCAGAAGGCTTTCGAATTCGGACGTCGAAACGCCCAACCGGGCCGTAACTTTGCGCACGACCTCTCCCCGCATAAACGAATCGCGCACATGTGAGACCGCCTCAGCGAGATTGCGCGCCAGTTCCATCTTGGCCGTCAGTGAATTCATATCGGTTTCACTCGCGGCACGTTCGATCCACAGGTCAAAGAAATCCCGGGCGGAGACGATGCGCTTCTCAAACTCGTCCTTACCATCGCGCCGGACCAGGGAATCGGGGTCGTCACCGGCGGGCATTTCCGCGACACGCACGACCAGATCATTTTGCAAAAGAGCCTCGAGGGAGCGTTGCGCTGCCTTTCTGCCGGCGGTGTCAGCGTCAAAGCAGAGGACGACCTCGGCGACAAAGCGCTTGAGCACCCGTGCCTGGCTTTCCGTAAAAGCTGTTCCCTGTGGCGCTACCACGTTGGTGATTCCAGCTTCGAACAACGTGATCAAATCAAGCTGGCCTTCGCAGACAATCGCGCAATCCGCCTCAATCAGGGCCCGTTTTGTCTTGTTCAGTCCAAACAAGACGTTGCCTTTGCGGAAAAGCGGTGTCTCGGGCGAATTAAGATACTTGGCGGCCTCCGCATCGGCCTGGAGCGTCCGTCCACTGAAAGCGATGACTTCGCCCACATCGTTGCAGATCGGGAACATGATCCTATCTCGAAACCGATCGTATATGTCGCCCTCCGTCCGGCTTTCGTCGCGTAGCTTGCCCAGGCCGCTTTGTAATATCTGCCTGCGGTCATATCCGCGTCCGAGCGCCCATTTCAGAAAAGCATCCCATTCCGGCGGCGCATAACCGAGCTGCCAATTCTTGGCGATCGCACTGTCGATCCCGCGCTTCTTCAAGTAATCTCGAGCCTGCTCCGCGATATCCTTCTTGAGCAGGTTTTGATGGAACCAATCCGTCGCTTCAGCATGTAATTGAAGCAGCATCCGTCGTGCTTCGTGCTGCCGTTCTTCACCGCCGCTTGCGCTTCGCTCCTCGATGACGGGAACTCCGACCCGGGCCGCCAGTTTGCGGACGGCGGAAGGGAAATCGAGGTGCTCATATTCCATGACAAAGCGAAAGACGCTGCCTCCGACGCCACAGCCGAAACAATGGAACGTTTGCCGCTGCGGGCTGACTGTGAACGAGGGAGTTTTCTCCTGATGAAAAGGGCAGAGTGCCTTGAAATTGGTGCCCGCGCGTTTGAGAGGGAAATACGAGCCGATCACCTCGACGATATCACTCGCCGCCGCGATCTGCTCGATTACCGGGGTTGGAATTGTGCCCACAAGAATGGATTTTTCGCTCGTTCAGTTCGATAAGCGATGTCAAATTTATGCAACGGACCTGTTCCTTCCAATAATGAGAAAAACGATTTTCGTCCTGGCCACAATCCTCCTCGCTTTCGTGCCCGAAACGATGAAGGCGCGCGACATGATTCAAAAGGGTGATGTCGTGGTCGTGCCCCTGCAGGGGGAGATTTCGCAATCCCTGGTCACGTTCCTGCGGCGAGCGATCAAGGCCGGCGAGAACGCGGAGGCGGCTGCGATCGTTCTCGATATGAACACGTACGGCGGCCGACTCGATTCGGCTGAAGAGATCAACAACATTCTGAATCGAGTCACGATTCCAACTTACACGTATATCAACTCGAATGCCGGATCGGCCGGCTCCCTCATTGCTCTGGCCACAAAACACATTTACATGGCGCCGGTCAGCGCAATCGGTGCGGCTGCGCCTGTTCTTTCGACGGGTGAGGATCTGCCCGTAACCATGCGGGAAAAAACGATCTCCTACTGGTCGGCTCTCGTCCGTGGCTCGGCCCTTCGCAACGGACATAACCCGGACATCGGCGAAGCGTTCATGAACAAGGAAAAAGAGGTGAAGATCAATGACCGCGTTGTTCATGCCAAGGGGACGCTGCTCACCCTGAACGCCCAGGAGGCGAGCGAAAAATTCAACGGCAAGCCATTGCTGGCTGACGGCATCGCGGATTCGATCGACGACATGATGCATAAAGCAGCATTGAAAGGCCGGGTCTTTACAGTCGATCCCACTGGCTTCGAGAAACTCGCTTTTTGGATTACCGCTCTGGCGCCGTTGCTCCTGCTCGGCGGCATTATCGGCGCTTATCTTGAATTCAAGATTCCGGGGGCGACTTTACCGGGAGTGATCGCAGCCGTCTGCTTCGGGCTTTTTTTTCTGGGGCATTATCTGGCCGGGCTGGCGGGCTGGGAGGTTGTTGCGATTTTCGTTTTGGGAATGGCACTCGTGCTCATCGAGATTCTGTTCTTTGCTCATTCGACCATCGTGTTCGGTGTGCTTGGGGTGTTTTTGATGCTTGGCTCGATCCTCTGGGCAATGGTGGATCGCTATCCGGGCGAAACCTTCGTGCCGACTGGGCCGATGCTTATGAAACCGCTGATCAACCTCAGCATTGCCATCGTTGCGTCCACGATTGTCATCACGCTTCTCGCGCGTTATTTACCGCGCACGAGCATTTATCGACGATTCGCTCTGGTTGCTTCCAGTCCGGCCGGACCATCCCTCACCGGTACGCCACGTAAATTTGCCACGCCGCTGGCCTTGTCGCCCGGAGCTGAGGGAGTTTCGTTATCGATGTTACGGCCAAGCGGCAAAGCTCGCTTCGCCGATCATGTGGTCGATGTGGTTACGCAGGGTGAGTTCATCGCAGCAGAAACACCCATCGCGATAGTCCAGACGGACGGGATGCGCGTTGTGGTGAAATCGCTCTGATGCTCGGAATACATCACTTCACCCTGTTTCTGGTAAGCGGCGTCCTGCTCAACCTGACTCCCGGCCCGGACACCGCCTATATTCTCGGACGAAGCATCGCGCACGGCCGTTCCGCAGGCGTCGCTTCCGCCTTTGGCATCATGGTCGGTAGCATTTTTCACACGTGCGCCGCCGCTCTCGGATTGTCGGCCCTGCTAGCGGCATCGGTCTGGGCTTTTGCTGCCATAAAAATAATCGGCGGCGCGTATCTCCTCTTTATCGGCTTCAAAATGATCCTCCATCGCGGGGAAGAACTTCATTTACCGGTCGGGTTACGACGCTCGAGTAGTGCCGCGGCTTTTCATCAAGGTGTTGTGACCAACATCTTGAATCCAAAAGTCGCCCTTTTTTTCCTGGCTTTCCTTCCGCAATTCATCGATCCGTTGTCTCCCACAAAAATACCCGCGTTTCTTGCGCTCGGCCTGACCTTCGTTACGACGGGAACAATTTGGTGTCTGATCTTAGCGTGGGGCGCAGCTTCTATCAGCCAACGGCTGCGCCAAAACAGCAGAATTACGCAATGGCTTAACCGGGTCGTTGGTTCGCTTTTCGTTTTTCTCGGACTTCGCCTGGCTACGTCGCGCTGAGATTTTTGGGCAGCGCATGGGCCTCGCTTGCCGGCCAAGGCGTCTTCGCCTCTACCAACGTGATTGTTATCTCCCAACGAAAAAGTGTCTTTTAGCCGCCGGCCACGACACTCAGAAACTCTACACGATCGCCATCTGCCAGGACAGTTTCCGGCCATTCCCGTCGGTGCAAAGCAACGCCGTTATGCTCAATCAAAATGGTCTTGGCCGACAACTCGAGGCGCTCAACCAGTTCGGTAATGGTTTTCGCACCGCGCACATCGGCGTCTTCTCCATTGATGAAAACCTTCACACGCCGGCCAACGCCTGATCCCAATCTTTCCAAACGGGTTCAAGGCCGCGACTGCGGAGCACGGCCGCGATTTCCGCCGGTGAACGCTCGTCGCTAATCTCGAACTGACCCGTGGCCAACTCGTCTTCGCCATTCTGAAATTCAGGCGCGATAATGCGACCTCGAACCGTCCTATGCAGATTCTGGGTTCCGCGTCGCGTGTAACCGCCCGGTTCCGTATGACTGCCGGCGCTCATCATCGTGACGCCGAGCGAGACAAGCGCGTCGCGCAGCACAGCTCGCTCGCGCGTGCTCAAAACAATGCCGACTTCTGGAAATGTGATTCGCAACGCACAAACCAATTGCGCCAGTTCACGGTCGGTGACCGAAAACAACGGCTGATATTCACCGGCCGCGGGACGAAGGCGCGGAAGGCTGACACTGATTTGGGCCTGCCAGCAATGCCGGAACAGATATTCGAGGTGCGCAGCCAGGGCCGTGGCATCCGCGCGCCAGGGCGCCAGACCCAAAAGAGCCCCAATCCCGAGGCGGCGAAATCCGGCATTGTAGCCACGCTCGGCACAGTCGAGTCGCCAGTTAAAATCACGCTTCGGTCCCGAGGTGTGCAGCTCGTGGTAGATGGCGCGGTCATACGTTTCCTGATAAACGACCAATCCTTCAGCCCCGGCCTCAACCAGCGGTTCATAATCCTCGGTTTTCATCGGGGCCATTTCGATGGCGATGGACGAGAAATCCGGCACGAGCGCGCGGATGCATTCGACGAGATAATCGCGACTGACAAACTTCGGATGCTCCCCGGCGACAAGAAGAACCTGCCGAAAACCGGCCTCTACGAGATGTTGAGCCTCAAGGGCGACCTCCTCGACCGTCAGGGTCACACGCAAAATCGGGTTATCGCGCGAAAAACCGCAGTAACGGCAATTGTTGATGCACTCGTTCGAGAGATAAAGCGGAGCGAATAACCGCATGGTGCGACCGAAATTCCGCAGGGTAATGGCGCGCGCAGTTTGCGCCATTGATTCCAGTTCCGCGTCCGTCTTCGGTGCGAGCAGCTGCTCGAATCGACGCAACAACGCGGACTTCTTCAGCGCCAGACTATCCAAGGTGGAGACGAACGACATCAATTCAAAGTTCGCGCGCGGCGTGCTATTCGCAAACGGCAAACGCGAAGGAGGTGTTCCCGAACAAGACCGACTATCGAGTTGGAAGGTTCACACGGCGCCGTGACAACGAGGGCGGGCCCAACTACTGCCGTGTATCAGATGAAAGGTGAGCAGAACAGCGAGGATGCTTCACCTCTGGGGAGCGCACGCGCCCTCGCGTGCTGGCGATGGCGCCTTCGCCATCGCGAACTTGTTCCCCTTAAGTAAATTGGCACCGAGCCCTTTCCGGGAAAATCCGTTTCGGCGAGGCGCCGAAAGTCCGAGCCGGACTGGCGTTTGCACGCGAGGGCGCGTGCCCTCCCCAGACGCCTCTCACGCGTGAAGTTTAGATGCGTTTCACAGAAACGCCCTACAATCAGCATCGCGCGCGCAGAATCACCGAATTCGCAGAACCGCACAAATCCACTTTTGAAACCCTTCTCATCTTAGAACGAAAAAGTGATGCCGCTTCGGATCATGCCAAAATTGTTGTCCGGCTTCTCGAGCATATGCCAGGAGAAATCGCCGATGATACCCACTCGCTTCGTCAAACGATACTCAAGCCCACCACCCACCGCACCGGCAAACAGCGCGCCACTTTGATCCACTCGCCGTTCGAAAAAGGTTTCATTATCGAAGTTATCCTCGGCCGCCACGGTTTGACTCCCGCCAAAGGCAGCTCCCGCGCCGCCGAAGACATAGGGGGCTAATGGTGTGCATCCAATCGGGTAACGAAAAGTGACGGTGGCAAGCGCGCCACCCACGAGGGTATTCGCAGCCAAAGCGTATCCTTCAACTCCGACGCCGATGTATTTGTTGAAGAAATATTTGATATCCAGGCCACCGCCTCCGACGTCGTCGTGGTTCAAAAATCGATCGTTGTTAAGACGGCCGATGTTCCCTTCGTGGTTATCGGCGCCTTCGTTCATTTCATGATTGAAGGCGACATCGCGAAGATCATTTCCATTCTGATTGCCTGGAAAGGCGTATGCCCCCCAGACCGAGATCTCCCATTCATGACCTCTGTACCAGGTGCACGGTTGCGTCGCGACAGGCTCTCCCGTGGCTTTCGTGGATGAACCATCCACTCCCGCTGAAGCGACCGGGATACAGGCGCAAAACGCGGCGGTCGCAAGAGCAAGGTACTTCATGGAGTTGCTCTATATGAAGAAACGGCGGAATCCGGTCAATGCCGAATTCCGCCGTTGCGAAGAGTTTAATGCGTTTAGAACGCGAAGTTTATACCGCTGCGAACCATCCCGAAGTTATTCTTCGAGCCATCAACGATGTTCCAGCTGAAGTCATTGATCCACCCAATGTGTCGTGTGAATCGAACTTCAATACCTCCGCCTACCTGGCCCATCAGCTTTGCTTCCCCGTCATCGTGCGTGGTAACGAAAGCGGGTGCCCCTCCAGTGCCCACGATTCTGTCCTGTTCTCCGCCGCCGAAGATTCCGCCGAAGCCGCCGAAGACATACGGAGCGAAGCGCGAACAGCCAATCGGATAACGGAGCGTCAACGTTCCCAATGCCGCCCCCACGAGACGCTGATCATCAGTTTTGGTGAAGGTGAACCCGGTGGGATCCCCGGTGAAATCGAAGCGGGTGCGCTTCGCATCCAGCCCAAACCCTTCAATCCCGAAGCCGAAGTATTTGTGCCAGAAGAATTTCACGTCTCCTCCGCCACCCCAGGCATGATCCGTCTGCAGATAGCGATCACCACGGTCGTCGCCCAGGAAGAATCCCGGGGCCCCGATGTGACCCTGATCGGTTCCGGCAAAAGCATATGTGCCCCAGAGCGTTGCGTTCCATTCCGTATCGCCATACCAGCATTCCTCCGGCACAGTGGTTTGTCTCATTTCCTTGCCTGTGTATTCAGTCCCGGCGCATGCCAACGAAACGGCGCCCGCGAAGACAAAAAGGCCTAATATCAGTTTTTTCATTTTTCCTTCTCCCTATTGGTTAAGTTTACCGAAAGCGCTTCCAGCGACGCCCCTACTTGAAGAACGAACCTGAGCAGCACGCCGGATGCCGCCAATGTCCCGAAACCGTCCAATTATGCAAGGTAAGGGCGGCGCCGCAGCCCCTGAGCGGCCTTGCCTCCCGCCCGTGTCAGGTAGGGACCTCTCTCCGAGATGTCCGTGAGTGTAAAGGGGTCGCTTCTGTGTGCGAAGAGCGGACGCCCGGGAGGTGGTCCGTGCCTTGTCGTGCTCCTGCTCGTGCTCGTAATCGATCGACTCCATCCCCGGACGCCTCGGAGATGCGTCCCTACCTGACGCGCATACTTCCGCGATGTCGCGCCGTTCGCGGATGGGGACGGTCCGGTTAAGGCTTCAATTCCGCGCCCGTGTTCGCATCGGTGACGAGAAATTTCTCGTGATGGAATGTTGGATCACCACGGAACATCAGCTTCCCGGCATAACGACGCTCCAGTTCCACGAGCAAATCTTCATCTTCCTCCTTCAATCGCTTCAAAATATCGGGATTAAGAATGACACGAATGTCGTGCACACTTTCCTGGTACTTGCGCATTACGGTGTTCAGCGTTCGGTGCAGCTCGACGCTCGTGCTCATCGAGGTCTTGACCACGCCCCGCCCGCCACAATAGGGGCAGTTCTCATAAATCGTATCGCTCAAACTTTCCTGGGCCCGTTGGCGCGTCATTTCCATCAGGCCGAGCGCGGAAATCGGCAGGACGTGCGTTTTGGCCTTATCCCGCTTGAGGCGCTCCCGCATCAGATTGTAAACAAGCTGCTGATCTTTGCGGCTCTTCATGTCGATAAAGTCACCGATAATCAGACCGCCCACGTTTCTGAGCCGGAGTTGCCGCGCGATTTCATCCGCGGCCTCGAGGTTGGTTTGCAAAATAGTTTTCTCAACATCGCGTCCGCCCTTGTTCCGGCCGGTATTCACGTCGATGGCGACGAGCGCTTCGGTTTCATCAATCACGATGTAACCGCCGCACTTCAGCCAGACTTGCCGGTGAAAGGCGTCATCGATCTGCTTCTGCACCCCGTAGGTCTCAAAAATCGGCGTCGCGCCGTCATAGTGTTTGATTCGATTGCGAGAGCGCCTGGAAATCTGTCCAACCATCTCGTTCATCCGGTCGGTTGCTTCGCGATCGTCGCAAAGAACTTCATCAATCTCCTCCGTGAGGAAATCGCGCACGGTGCGGTCCACCAAATCCGGCTCCTCGAAGACGCGAGACGCCGCCGGTTTGTCCTTGATGTGCTGTTCTACTTTGGCCCATTGATCGAGCAGAAAACGAAGATCCCGGACAAAATATCGTGCGCGCGCACCTTCGCCCACGGTGCGAATGATGACGCCGACCCCGTCAGGAATCTCGAGCTCGCGCAGGATCTTGCGCAGACGATCGCGCTCTTTCGGGTCCTCGATTTTTCGAGATATACCGCTACGATCGCTGAACGGCATCAAAACGAGATATCGCCCGGCAAAACTCAGATTGGTCGTAACGCGCGGCCCTTTTGTGCCAATCGGCCCTTTCGTGACCTGAACGATGACTTCCGAGCCAACCGGGTAAATGCTGGGTATATCCTTCGCGGTGATTCTTTTCTTTTGCTTCTTCGTCGGCCGATCGATTTCCTCGATCCCGCTGTCGAGCGCCGCTGGAATTGCGTCCCAGAAGTGGAGAAACGCGTTCTTTTCGAAGCCGATGTCGACGAACATCGCCTTCAATCCCATCTCGATGTTCTTAACCCGGCCCTTGTAAACGCTGCCGACGATGTTGCGCGAGGTATTACGCTCGACGCTGTATTCTTCAAGAAGACCGTTCTCGAGCAGCGCTACGCGCCGCTCGAGCTTTTCCACACTGATGATGAGTTTGTTCCCGGTCCTGCGTGAAGTAAGACCCAAAATTTTTCGTACCTTGTCTAACATAAATCTGATGAAGTTCTGCAATCAAAAATGAAAACGGCATAAGGACAGTAGTTCTTTGTCGCTCCATTTTCACCGTGGCCGTGCTTTACGCACGGGGACCGGTGTGGCCGCAGGTTGTGGTTGACGTTTGGCTCCGAAGAGCCGTTCAAAAAAGTTGCGCGGCCGTTGTGGTTCCGCGGTTACCGGCTGGGCGCGCGGAGCACGAGCCCGTTTCACTTCCCCGGCGGCGTCGGCTTCCGGCTCCACGTCCGGAGAAGCATTGTCGCTCGCCATTTGCACACTGGCGCTTTGGCTTGTATCGGCGCCTTCTTCGTCTTCGCTCCCGACATTACTTCCAGCATAACTCACTGATTTGATCAATTGCAGCGGATTGGCGTGATGTGCGGGTGCGAGCCAGGCGACCTGCATGTCGAACTTTCCTTCATCCTGCGCGAGGGTGCGTTCGAGAATGCGTGTAGCGATCGGGCCGGCGACTTCGCCGCCGTGTCCAGAGGCGCCCTGCACCATCACTGCGACGACGTACTTTGGATGGTCAAATGGTGCGAAACACGCAAACCACGCCACGTTTTCCTCGTGCCCACGGTCGGTGGCCTGCGCAGTGCCAGTTTTCCCAGCCACCACAACGTCTTTCAAACGCGCTCTGCCACCCGTTCCTCCCTCTTCGTTAACAACCTTCCAGAGCCCTTTGCGGACAAGATCGATGTCCGCTTGCGAAAGTTCGCCCCGAAGATCGGCGCGAACGCGCGGAGCGAAATTGACCGGCTTGCCTTGTTCGTCGACAACGGGCGTGCCGTCTTGATTAAGTACCTTGTCGATCAAGCGCGGATAATAACAGGCGCCGCCGTTCGCGGCCGCGACATACGCCATGGCCAACTGCAATGGCGAAACAAGCGTGTAGCCTTGGCCGATGGAAACATTGGCCGTTTGCGCCTGCGACCAACGTTCCTGCGGATGATGAATCTGCATCCACTCAGGTCCCGGCATATTGCCGGTTTGTTCGCCTGAAAGTTGCAGACCCGATCCTTCGCCGATTCCCAACATCTTGCCAATGGCGTCAATCGACTGGATGCCCGCCGCGTTTCCGTACTGGTAGAAAAACGAGTCGCATGAAACCTTGATTGCATCGGCGAGTCCGATGGTTCCGTGCGTGTAATGTTTTTCGGCTACCCAGCATCGGAAAAAGTGATCGCCGTAACTCACCCCGCCGCTGCAATTGTATTTCGCGTTCGCGAGGTTCTTTCGCAGACCGGCAAATGACGTAATCAACTTGAATGTCGAGCCCGGCGGCAGCGCGCTCATCGCCCGGTTAACCAGCGGATCGCCTTCATCCTTACGCAAGGCCTGCCAGTCCTTTGCTTTGATGCTGGGAATAAATGTGTTCGGATCAAATGACGGCACCGACGCCATCGCCAGAATGTTTCCGTTGTTTGGATCGACAACTACGGCTCCGGCCCGGCTCACCGCGCGTAACGCTTCCTCTGCCATCGCTTGAATCCGCGCGTCAATCGTCAGAAAAACATTCGCGCCTTGTTTCGGCGGGTCTTCGCGCAACACGCCATCGATTGTTCCCTTTGCATTTCGCCGCAGATAACGCACACCTGGCTTGCCGCGGAGATATTCATCCATCGATTTCTCGATGTTCGATTTTCCGTCCACGTCCCCCTGGTAAAAGGTGTACTTCTTCGCTTCTTCTTTATTGGTATCGTCGGGCGCACCGACGTACCCGAGAAGGTGAGCGGCGAGAGCGCCATAAACGTAGGAGCGAACAGGCTTGATTCCGATATCGACGCCGGGCAGGCCGACATCGTGCTCGGAGAACTTGGCCATTGTTTGGAAGTCGATGTCCTTAAGGTAGGAGAACGGAACTTCGGTATCGTTCCGATAATGCCGCTGGAGTTGGCCTGCGTTATAGTCCCGGGCCAGATGTAGATCGTCCAGACGCGGCACCACTCCCTGGTTAACGATTTTGATAATATCCGCTTCTTTCTGGTCCTTGGGCATGCCGCTTATGATGGCCCGATACTCGGTCTGCGGCGGCCGCCCAAAACGATCCCGATATCCTTTGACCATTTCCGGCAGGTAGAAATCGACCTCATAGCTGGCTCGATTCTGGACTAACGACAAGCCGTTGCGGTCCCTGATTTCACCCCGAACCGATGGAAGCCGCACCGTCGCCTCCGAACTGCCGCGAATGCGCGCAGTCCACTGTTCACCGCGCGCGACCTGAACCCACCATAGCCTGAAGGCAAGAGCGCCGATGCCCAGGAGCATGAGCAGGCCCAAAAACTGAATTCGCAAACGAGGATTAAGTCGGCGTCGGTTCATTGGTAGTTGAAACGATTCTGTTCGGGTAGATAGGGATACCCGGTCGCGCGAGCGAGCCAATGCAACGCCCAGAAGACCAAAGGTGAGAGAAGCATGGCAATCAAGCCGGGGCCGCCGATCTGCCACCAGACCTCAGGCGAGAAAAAAACCGAGCCGCGTCGGAACGTGATCATCAAATATTGCGCCAACACTATCGCCGAAGTGCAGAGACCGCTCACCACCCAATGTACTTCCCAGCGTCCGCGAACGAAGAGTGGCCTCAGGCCATGCATAATCCCGGCCAGCACCGCATAGATCAGTATCGAGGAACCAAAGGAAATTTCAACTCTCGGTCCGATGATCTGCACGGTGAGGGCATCCAGTAGAAATCCGGCATACAAGGCGATCGCCAGCATCAGCGGAAACGGCAGCACCACCGCTCCGTAAAAAACAATCACGGGCACCAGATAGATATGCGCATTGTACATCCAGGATAATGGCGGAAGGAAAAATTCCACGACCTGGGCGAGCGAAACGAGAAAGAGCAAAATGAAGAAAAAAATCATTTTCGGCCCGTCACCACGAAGACGTCCTCCAGATGAGTCATATCCACGGCTGGTGTGAGTTGCGCCTGGCCGTCCAGCTCGCGGACCCGGAAAGACTTCACGACTCCAATCGGAATGCCGGAAGGAAAGACGCCTCCGACCCCGGAGGTGAACGCCTTCTGGCCCGGTTTCAGATCGGCTTGCTTGGAAAGAAAATTCAAATTCAGCAGGGGCGTTATTCCGGCGGTGACCCGCTCCCCGGAGACGATTCCCTGCTCGCGAGTTCCTTCGATCGAAGTCGCCACCCGGCAGTTTTCATCAGAAACCAAAAGCACAACAGAAATGCTGGAGCTTACCGTGGTTGTTTTCCCCACCAGACCTTCGTCCGTCACGACCGGCATGTCGGTTTCGATGCCATCCTCTTTCCCGCGGTTGATCGTGACGGTGCGCCACCAGGTGGAAGAATCGCGCGCGATGATCTCGGCTGGGACCAACTTGAAAACGGATCGTTCGCGGTAGTTCAGTGCATGACGCAAACGATTCACCTCGTGCTCCACATCTCGCAGTGCCTGATTCGTCGCTTTCAACTGACGATTCTCAACGCGCAGCGATGCATTGTCTTTTTCCAGGTCTTCCAGCGATCGCAATCCGGTTCGGACCGAGGTAATCTGTTTTTGTAATCCCGAGCCGCTGGTCAGAAATGGTGCGACTAGTTGATAAATACCCGCCTGCACCTTGCGGGTCGTATCCGGGCCGAAGCTCAGGAAATAGCCGAGGATGGCGCCGAAAATCAGCAGCGCGATGAGGCTGGAGCGGTTCATCCCAGCGCACTCATCTGCGCAGATCCGAAAAACGCCAGCCCGATTTGGACCGAGATCCGAAATTCGAAATTCTCACCGCCACTGGCGGTCGGCCGAAGCCACCTGACGCAAAAACTTAAGCTCATTGAGGCATTTGCCTGTTCCTTCCGCGACCGCGCTAAGCGGGTCTTCCGCAACATGGACAGGCAACCCGGTCTCTTCGCTCAAAAGCTTGTCAAAACCTCGGAGCAACGCGCCGCCGCCGGCCAAAACCAATCCCCGGTCAACCAGGTCCGCCGAAAGTTCCGGTGGGCAGCGTTCCAATGTGATGCGCACAGAATCAACAATGGTCGAGATCGGCTCGAGCAACGCTTCGCGTACTTCCTGCGATGTAATCATCAGCGTTTTCGGCAGGCCGGCGACGAGATCGCGCCCTTTCACCTCGACGCTGGTTTCTTTTTCGCTCGGGTAGGCCGAACCGATCTTGATTTTGATTTCCTCCGCCGTTCGCTCGCCCACCATCAAATTGTAAGCGCGCTTCATGTATTGTACGATCGCCTCGTCCAATTCGTCACCAGCGACGCGGACACTTCGGCTGAAAACGATTCCCGAAAGTGAAATGAGCGCGACTTCCGTGGTGCCGCCGCCGATATCAATAATCATGTTCCCGGCTGGATCCTGGACGGGAAGCCCCACGCCGATTGCCGCAGCCATCGGTTCCTCGATAAGATAGACTTCGCGCGCCCCGGCGTGAGTAGCCGATTCGCGCACGGCGCGTTTTTCCACTTCGGTGATTCCGGAGGGAACAGCAATGACCACCCGGGGGCGGGCCCGCACCCGGCGGTTATGCACTTTGGTAATGAAATGCCGCAGCATCGCCTCCGTCACTTCGAAGTCGGCGATCACCCCATCCTTCAGGGGGCGGACGGCCACGATGTTCGAAGGCGTCCTTCCCAGCATGCGCTTGGCCTCATCCCCGACGGCCAAAACCTTGTTCGTGCCGGCCTGCACAGCGACGACCGAAGGCTCCCGCAAAACGATGCCCTGGTCCTTGACGTAAACCAGGGTATTGGCTGTGCCGAGGTCGATCCCGATATCGCTGGAAAGCCAGCCGAAAAGTCCGTTGAACATGAAATTAGTTTTGTGACGCTTCAGTCCGTCGGAAGCGCGTCCGTGGTTTGGGACGCATAGCAGTAATCGTGCACGGCATCCGCGATTCGGCGGCTGAAACGCGGGTAACATGAAACGCCCCTTCGCATCGTCAAGCTCATATTATATAAAGCGCCGCTCCAAACACCCAATGCCGAGCATCCAACATTCCATGAAATTCGAATAAAGTGCCGGATTTCAGAGTTGGACGTTGAGCGTTGAACGTTGAACGTTGGTCCTTAATGCCAAACATTCTCGTGGCCCCATCCATCCTCGCTGCGAACTTCGCCGTTCTTGGAGAAGAAATCAGAAAAGTTGTCGACGCGGGAGCGGACCGCATCCACTGCGACATCATGGACGGCCATTTCGTCGACAACATTTCCTTTGGACCGGCAGTTGTCAGCTTCGTGCGCAAAGAAACGGCTCTTCCGCTCGAGGCCCACCTGATGATCGAGCATGCCGATCATTATCTACCGCGTTTCATCGAAGCCGGCGCCAACACCATCACCGTTCATGTTGAGCCGGAGGCGAAGCACGATATCGCCAAAACCCTCAAGCAGATTCGTGAAGCCGGCGGGCGCGCAGGATTGACCTTGAATCCGGCAACGCCTTTCGCATCGGTGGAACCTTTCCTCGGGGAGATCGACTTGTTACTCGTGATGACCGTCCATCCCGGGTTTGGTGGCCAGCCGTTCCGGCCGGAAATGATAGAGAAGGTGAAACGTGCCGCGGCCTGGAACGAAACACAGCAGGCAAAATTCGAAATCGAAGTCGACGGCGGAATTAACCCCGACACAGCGCGAATGGCGGTTGAGAATGGCGCAAATGTTTTGGTCGCGGGCACGTCCATATTCCGCGCGCCGGACTACGGCGAAGCGATTCGTGCTTTGCGAGGGGAGTAGCGAGGTAGGGACGCATCTCCGAGGCGTCCGTCTTTTGCGCACATGACCCAGGCAACCCCGCGGACATCTCAGAGAGATGTCCTTACCGGTCGGGTTAAGAACCGGCCACGACCGGCTGTGCTTCTTCGGACGTTTCCGCCATGACTTCGTCGGTTTGCGTGACACGCACGACTTCTTCGATGGTCGTTTTCGATTGCGCGACGCGCCGCCAGCCATCCTGGCGCAAAGTCTCCATACCTTCGACAATCGCGCACTGTTTAAGCTCACCGCCGTCGCGTTTTTGCATGATCAACTTTCGCAGCGGTTCGGTAACGACGCAGATTTCGTAAATCGCGGTGCGCCCCTGATAGCCGGTCTGCCGGCATTGATCGCATCCTCGTCCCCGGCTGAAACCCGTGCCAAGCTCTCTCACCGGAAAACTGATCTCGGCCAGATACTCAGGCGGATACTCTACCCGCTCGGCGCATTCTGGACAGATGGTGCGAACGAGTCGCTGAGCGATGAACGCTTTGACGACGGATGCGAGCAGGAATGGCTCGACGTCCATATCCAGCAACCGCGTGATGCCCCCGACTGCGTCATTTGTATGCAGCGTGCTGAAAACAAGGTGACCGGTCATCGCCGCGCGAATGGCGATGTCGGCTGTCTCCACATCGCGAATTTCCCCGACCATCACTACATTCGGGTCCTGCCGCAGGATGTGACGCAAACCTTTGGCGAAAGTAAGGTCGATCTCCGGTTTGACGTCGATCTGCGAAACGCCGGGCAAGCGATATTCAACCGGCTCTTCGATGGTAATGATTCGCCGCTGCACCGAATTGATGCTGCTCAGAAAACAATAAAGCGAAGTCGATTTGCCACAGCCGGTTGGACCGGTCAGCAGAATGATTCCATTCGGTTGGGCGAGCAGATGTCGAATCGTGCCTTCCTGGTCTTTCCCCATGTCCAGGCGATCGAAGCCGAACTGTTGTTCGGTGCGGCTGAGCAGACGCAAGCTGATCGATTCGCCGTTGACTGTCGGGATGGTGGAAACACGAACGTCGATGTTCTGCTTGTTGCTGGCTTGCAAATTCATGCGGCCATCCTGCGGCAGACGACGCTCCGCGATGTCCATGTGCGACATCACCTTCAATCGCGAGATGATGGCCGACTGCAGAAGACGTAACTGCGGCGGCACCGCGACCTCGTGCAAAATCCCGTCGATCCGATAACGAATGCGCAAATCGTTTTCGAGCGGCTCGACATGGATATCCGTGGCCCGTTCCACGATCGCTTCGCGGATGATTTGGTTCACAAATTTAACCACGGACGCTTCGGGGTCGTCCGCGTTCAGATCCGTGCTCGTCTCGGCGTCCTGCAGGATTTCGAAAGAGCGATTTGTTTTGAGAATTTCGTCAAACGTTTCCGCGCCAACGCCGTAAAGGCTTTTCATCGCCCGGAGCAATTGTGCGCGCTGGACCAGGACCCATTCGGCCGGTTTCTTCAGAAGCTGGGTGGCAAGTTGCCGCCCGACCGAGTTGAAAAGATCGTAGGTCGCGAGAACGACAGCGTTTTCCTTCTCTTCGATGGGCAGGATGTGATGCTGAAAAACGAATCGACTCGGCAGAATCGACAACGTCTCCCGGCCTATTGCCTTGGAATCGATCGACACGACGGGCACGCGGAAAAAACTCCCAATCGCGCCCAGAAAGCGGGTTTCATCGACCTTGCCTGAATCGAGAACCTGTCCGACCCAGGAGCCGCCGTTCAAATTCGAGGCAAGCTCAGCCGCATCCTCGGGCGACGAGACACCTCCGGCGATGAGAAGATCTATGACCGACTTGTTGGCGACGCTCATTAGGGCTCAGGGCATGCGCAACGCCCGCCTGACCGAGATGGTGAGCGTGCCCGTAACCCGCATGGAATAATTTTTCTGCAGAAGGGCGATGGCGCCGGCAACGTTGTCAGAAAATATACCGTCAATGGGACCGCAATAATATCCGAGACGTCGCAAGGACATTTGTAACGCGCCGATATAGGCTGGTTGCTGCATGAGATCGCGGCGGCCTTCCAGGTAATAAAGTGGCCGCCATGGATAACGCGGCGCAAAATCAGTCTCATAGAGGACTTTGCTCTGGTGAAGCAAGCCGAGTTCGTCGCGCGGCGCCAGAGGATCAATAAAATGAAAGAACGATTCATCGAGCGCCTGGGCACTCATGGCACCGAAACCGCACGCCCACAGAATCAAAAGCAGCCTTTTCATAGAATTCCTCACGGTTCCCTCGCTATAAATCCTTCGCGGTTGGAAGGTCCGGCGGCGGTAATTGCTTGCCATCTCCCGGATGTGGACAGTCGGGACAATCGTCCTGATCGATCTCCGGCCCAAAATGCGATTTATCCTCGTTTTTCTGGCGCAGGCGATACAGGTCGAGCTTGGTCAATGTCACTTCCGGGCGCATGAGGACGATCAACTCGGTCCGCATCTTACTATCCGTCGTATTGCGAAACAGGTAGCCGAGCAAAGGCACACGAGCGAGCACGGGAATACCGGTATTATTTCTACTTCTGTTATCCGTGATCAGGCCGCCCAGGACGATGGTGGACCCGTTAGGCGCGGACACATTGGTGCGAATGTAACGGGTCGCAATATTGGGAATGGAATTTCCGTCCACTGTGGTAAAGCCGGACAGGCTGTCGAGCTTCTGCAGAATATCGAGCGACACCTCTTTTTCGGAATTAATCAACGGGACCACTTCAAGCTGCAGGGCTACTTTCTTGAACTGAATATTCGACGCCACCGCCGCGACGCTGTTTGTCGTCGTCGCGTTGGTCAGGGTGCTGACCGGCACCGGAATTTCCGTTCCACTCGCGATGATGGCCTTTTTATTGTTACTGGTGAAAACCGTCGGACGTGAAACGGTCTTGAACCGTCCGGTGGACTCGAGCAAATGGACTATCGCCGCCAGATAATTACCGGCGGCAAGATAGACGTTGGTCCCACTTCCCACGTGTTGAATGATCTGCTTGAAATTGATCAGATTGGCTGGGTCGATAACTCCCGGGGGCACACTGGAGCTGGGTGTCGCGCTCCCCGCAGGCACAGCGGTAAAGCCAGGAAGAGGAATACCGATTCCCGTGTTGCTCGTAGTTGCCACTACTTTGTGTTTGTATTTGGCGAAATAATCGACGCCAAATTCCTCGTCACTCATGAGGGTTAATTCCCCTATCACAGTGCTGAGAGCCACCTGCGGCGCTTTCACGTCCATTTCGTCCAGGATCTTTTGCACCTTCACGACGACTTCCCGGTTACCGAGAATGATAATGGCATTGGCGCGCTGATCGGCGATGATCTTGGCGTTGCCGACGGTGACAGCTTTAGGCGTGGTATCGACCGCGGTGGTCGAAAGTTCTTCCGAGATATTTAGATTGCTGTCCGAGCCCGAACTGGAGCTGGAAAGGCTGCCGGAATTCGGATTCGTCGGCGTGCCCGGACGATTCTGCCGATTTTGCTGCTGGTTGGCCGGATTCCCCGGACCAAGGTCTCCGCCCGCTTGTTGTTGCGTCCCGGGCTCAGTTAACGACTGGACGATTACCGGAAGCACATCGCCGGCCGAAATATATTGGAGCGGACGGGTCACCGGCTTGGCGAACTCAACATTGGCGTCAAATTCCGCAATCAACTTGCGAACGAATGGCATGTTGATCGGACGGGTGATGACGTGAATCCGATTCGTGCGCACGTCGGCGGCAAGTTTGATTTTCCCGACCACGACCGACTCCTCGGTCAGCGCGGTCAGAGCGCCTACATCAGGTTCGAGCGAGGCTTGCGGAACAACGGGTGCGCGCACCGGACGAATGCCGGGAGCCGCCGGCTGCGGCACACCACCCGGTTGATTCTGTCCTTTTTCAAAGATGTCTTTCAGCATGTCCACTACTTTGCTCGCGTCGGCGCGCTCGAGTTTGATGAACTCGCTCACCACTTCAGCGGGCGGGATGTCCACCTGATCGATGATGTGCGCGAGCGTGCGGATGACGCTCGAATTTTCCGTGACCAGGATGGCCGAGGCCTTCGGTAAAGCGAGAAAGGAGGTGTAGGGTTGCGGTGGCGAAAGATATTGTCCCAGCACCTGCTGCAGTTCCTGCGCATCCGCATAGCGCAGCTTGAAGAGAAAACTGATGACGCGGCCGTCCTGAGGAATTTCCGATTCGTCGGAAATAATCGGAACGCCGGCCGTCCGCGGGTTTTTGCCGGTGCCAATCACTTTCACAATGTCGCTGTCCTCAGACGGCACGAGGGAAAACCCGTTCATCAACAAATTGATCTCGATAATCTTGATTGCTTCCTCGCGCGGCACTTCCTTGCTGATGAAAATGTTCACTTTGCCCTGGACGAAATTGTCCATGACCAGCTTCTTGCCCGTCAGCGTTTCGTAGAGATGCAAAATGTCCGCGACATCGCTGTTGGGATATTGGAGCCGCACCATATTCGGTGCGCCCGGGGGAGCCGTGGGTGGCGGCGTTGCCGCAGCAACGGCGGGGGCGCCGGCGGCGACCTGGCCAAAAACGCCAGCCGAGCCGCCGAGCAGAAGGAGAGCTACGCAAAAAAGTCTCAGCACGTGCTTATTTACTAATTCAGCATACCACGGTCAATACGCATCGCCTAAGGGAAAGAACCAAAACCGCCTCGACGAGAGCGGCCGTGCCGTGATAGGGAAACGCAAATGCCGGGGAGATTGTCACCTTACATTATAATTGCTGGCTTCCTTGGAGCAGCAATCGTTCCGACGCCAGCCTCCGGGCAATCTGGCGAGGGCGAGCGCAGCCGGGCAAAGGCAGAGATCCAGCTGGTTTTGACGGCACAACAAGCGGCCTGGAATCGTGGGGAGATTGAGGAATTCATGAAGGGATACTGGAACTCTCCGAACACAGTCTTTGTCTCCGGAGACGATGTCACTCGTGGCTGGCAAACAGTCTACGATCGTTACCGCTCGAAATATTCGAATCGCGAGAAAATGGGCACGCTACAATTTTCCGAACTCGAGATCCAACCGCTGAATGACGATGCCGCCCTGGTCCTCGGACGATGGGCGCTGGACCGAGCGGCCGACAAACCACACGGCCGCTTCACCCTGATTTTCAAGAGGACCGCAGACGGCTGGAAGATCGTGCACGATCATACATCGGCGGCTTCGCCGTGATTCGTGCTGTAGCGGCGGTCTATGACCGCCGACCGTCTTATCCCGTTTGGTTTTTGAAATGCTATTTTTCAAAGACTTCATCCACCTCGCCAATGTAATTTTTTCATTATCTGTGGTGACAAAGAGATGTAGATGATCCGGCATGAGCACGTAAGCGCCGCACGTAGAACCTTCTTGTCCAAAGCGCAAAAAGCTTTCGTGCACTTCTGCAACCGCAAGAAGTGGTCTTCGATTTTGGGTACAGGCGGTTACGAAATAAATTGGTGAGTCGACGAATAACAGCTCGAGGCGTTGCAGACGTTGCTTTCGATTCTCGGCGGTCATAGACCGCCGCTACAGCGCGCTCAAGCGCGCGAGCAGCTTCTCATGGATCCCGTCGAACCCGCCATTACTGAACACGGTGACCACATCGTTGGGTAGCAGCTGCGGAACGATACGATCCACGATGGCGTCGGCATCTTTTTCGTAGAACGCCGGACGGCCCGAGCTCGCGATGGCGTCGATCACAGCCTCCGGATTCAGGCGGTCTTCTTCCGGCAGTTGTTCCATTCTGGCCACCCGTGCGATGAAAACTCCGTCCGCCAGTTTCAGCGCATCCGGCAACTGTTTCTGAAAAACGGCCCGCCGTGTCGTATTGGAACGGGGCTCGAAAATGGCCCAGAGGCGTTGACCGGGATAACGATGCCGCAAGGCCTGCAGAGTCTGAGCAATCGCCGTCGGATGATGCGCAAAGTCATCAATCACCTTGACGCCGCCCGCTTCACCACGCACTTCCTGGCGGCGCGCGATTCCGGCAAAGTTCTTCAGCGCATCGCGAATCTCGCTATTCGAGACCCGATAAAATCCGGCGGCTGTCACCGCCATCGCCGCGTTGCGCACATTGAATTCTCCGATCAAAGGAATCTGGAAATTCTCGCTGCCCAACATAAAACTCGATCCCTTGGGGCCATACGAGACATTGCGGATTCGTTGCGCACAGTTTTCCGAAAGTCCGACCTCGATAATCGGAGCAAGGCATTCTTTGGCCACCTCCACGCAATTTGCATCATCGCCGTTCAGCAACACCATCCCGTTTTGCGGAACAACGTTGAGGAGCCGGCGAAAACTTAACTTGATGGCGTCGATGTCGTCGAAAATATCGGCGTGATCGAACTCAATATTATTCACGATGACGAGTTCGGGCAGGTAATGGATGAATTTGGAACGCTTGTCGAAAAAGGCAGTGTCGTATTCATCACCCTCGATCACGAAATATTTGGAATCGTTCAGGCGCGCGCCCTGGCCAAGATTCTTCGGAATGCCTCCGATCAAATACCCCGGTTTGTGTCCGGCTTCATCCATGATCCAGGCCAGCATCGCGGTTGTCGTCGTCTTTCCATGTGTCCCTGTGACGACCAGATTATGTCGGCCGCGCAGGAAATAATTTTTCAAAACTTCGGGTAGCGAAAGGTAGAAAAGCTTTCGGTTCAAAACGGCTTCCACCTCTGGATTGCCGCGCTTCATTGCATTCCCGATGACGACCACGTCCGCCGCGGCGGGGATATTTTCCGGCTGATAACCCTGATGTAAATCGATCCCGCGTTCGCGCAGAAAGGTGGACATCGGTGGATAGATGCTTTCATCGGAGCCGGTGATGCCGAAACCGCGCTCCTTCAAGGCCGCGGCCACCGAACCCATTGCCGTCCCGCAAATGCCGAGAAAGTGAAAATTACGCGGCTCGGAACTCATAAGGATTCTTAACGCGAGAACGGTCTATTGGCGAGCGGCACGGAAACTCCAAATCCCAAGCACCAAACTCCAAGGAAACCCCAATCACCAAGCTTCAAATAACGGTATGCACCGGCAGTGCGTCATTTTGGTTATTGGAGCTTGGTTATTCTTTGGTGCTTGAAGTTTGGGTTTTAGTGCTTCCGCCGGATCGGAAGATGCGTCGATCCAACAACGAGCATTTATTTTTTTTTGAACACTTCCACTGCGTTCCATTCCGGATCCGGCGGTTGCTGCTCGTACTCCAGCGCGCGTTCCAAATACATTTTGGCCAGGAAATCGTCGGGATAAAATTCAAGAAACTGCGAGAAAACAATTTTAGCTTTTGTGAAATCACGGTCGCGAAATCTGGTGATGCCTTCTTCGTAGGACTGCATCCACTTGAGGAGTTCCGGATCGATCTTCTCGCTCCTCGGCCCAATGACAGTGCTTATCTCGACCGGCTGGCTTTTGCCTTTAACCTGAACCCGCGCGACCGATCTGAGGTAAAACTCGTCACGGACCAATTCCGTCGCCGTCGGCCCGATCAGAATATCGATCGCGTAAGTTCGGGTGAGAGCTTCCAGCCGTGACGCGAGATTGACTGCGTCGCCAATCACCGTCGGATCCATGCGTTCCTGCGAACCGATGTTTCCGACAATGACTTCCCCCTGATTAACACCGATGCCCATGCCCAGACCCATCCGGCCTTCGCCGCGCCAGCCTTCGTTCAGCTTTCGCAACGCGCAGCGCATGCCATACGCCGTGCGGACTGCATTTTTCGCATCCTCCGCGACACCGAGACTGTGGACATTTCCCCAAACCGCCATGATGGCATCGCCGATGAATTTATCGAGCGTGCCGCCGTTCTGGAAAACCACCGAGGTCATTTTCGTAAGGTATTCGTTGAGCTGACGCACGAGCTCTTCCGGATCCGCTTTCTCGGAGAGGGTGGTAAAACCGACAAGATCTGAAAAAAGCATCGTGGCGGGAACGCGCGTGCCGAGCAGGGAGTGATAGTAACTATCCGGGTTCTCGAGAATTTCCTTCACCAGATTCTTGGAAACATAACGTTCGAGCGTGCGCCGCGTGCGCAGCTTCTCCAATCGTTCGAGCGCGTAGTCGAATCCGAGCGAGCAGACGCCGCTTAAGACAAACGCACAAAGCACTGGGACAGTGAGGAGAAAGAAACCCCGCATGTCATAACTCACGCGTGTCGCAAGCAGATAGACCAAGGCAACCGCAATTAGCCCAAGCGCCGCCAAAACAGGGCGCCGAAGGAAAGTAATCAAACCCCATGCCGCCACGCCTGCTCCGGCTACGAGAGTATACCCCAGAGCCGACGGCGTTCCGGAAAGGTATTCGTGAGCGAGGGCGGCAGCCATCGCGTGCAAATGCATGGCCGGGCCATACGTGCTTGGGCCGAGCGGAGTGTCGACCACGTCGTGCATGATCTGCGCAGACGCACCAACGATGATGACCTTGTCCTTGAAGAAAGCCCCATTGCCATAATTCTTCTGCCACGTTCTCGGGAAGAAAATCTCGTACAGAGTAAGAGGCTGATACGCGCTCGCCGGCCCAAAACGAATCGGGCGCGAACGCAAATCAGACGGGACGTCGCTGCCATGTCCCAGTTTCGTCAGGCTGCGGGCCGAGAGAGAGACGAAAATTTCGTCGCCTGGATAAGGCTGCTGGCCGATGAGTTGTCTTTCCGAAATCTGAAAAGGGATGGCGCGAACCTTGCCATCCGTGGCATCCGGCCAAAAGTTTACGTAACCGACACGGTCATCCTTATTTTGTGGCGCCGGAATCAAATCTGTGTTGGGCAGGATCAACTGATTTCCATGGGCGGTGTCGAAATTGGCTCCGATAGCGACACGATCGCGATATTTATCGAGCGCGGCTTGGAAGGCGGCATCGCCGTCATTTGGCGAGTTGAAGATCATGTCGAACAGGACAAGCCGCGCGCCTGCGCCAAAGAGTTTGTCCAGGAACAAAGCCCACACCTCTCGCGACCACGGGAAAGGTCGTTGCGCCATCAATTCCAGTGCGCGGTTGCCTGCGATCTCTTCCGGCCCGAAAGCCGTATTTATTTGCAAGGATGCCTGGTCAATTCCGACAAAAACAAAGTCGCTCCGTGGCGGAGTCTTCCGCCCTTCGCGCCGCAGCAGATCCTCGAAGTTTTGTTCTCCCGACCAGGGTGCGAAAAGAAACGGCACGTTCGGAAAAGCGCGGCCGAGAAATATTAAGCCGGTCCAAAAAATGCAGATCGCCCCAAGAGCAATCAGGCGATGACGAGCAAGCCACTGCATCGGTCTACTATATCAAGAGCATCGATTCCTGAACATGACATTCCATCCGTCCTCGTTCATTTAGAGAGCGCGGTACGCTGGAAGTGGTTGCAAGAATCGAAGAAACCTCACCAGAACCGTGCCCTCACTGGCGCTTCGCGTCCGTCTCTCCCGGCGGGAGAGAAGAGGGAGAGGTAGTTCCTTCTTTCCCGGGGAGAAGGTTAGGATGAGGGCAATCTCGGATTAGGTTTGCGTGGTAAACTTCACTTTTACAACCGCTTCTAATTGCAGCAGTGCATTATGCCCATGCCCGATACTCCAACGCATTGTCCGGTTTGCAATCTACCGCTGAGAGAAGAGCGCACTTCAGTTGGCATTTTTTGGGCCTGCGATCATTGCGTCGGACGCGCGGTCAGTGTCGAGCTCTTACGTCGCATCTTTACGCCGGCCTCGATCAATCCCCTCTGGCTTCGAACCATCAACGGCCAGGGGAAAACCGGTTTGCGCTGTCCGATTTGTCGAAATGCCATGCTCGAAGTGCAGCTCTCCGATAAGGCCGAGGTTAAAGTGGACGTCTGCCGTCATTGCCACTTCGTCTGGTTCGATGCGGGCGAGACCGAAAATCTCATTCCGCAGCCCGTGCCAGCGCCGGAGCCACAGCTTCCGCAAAAGGCGCGGGAAACGATTGCCCTGTTCAAAGTCGAGCAGCTGGCGGAGCGGGCGAAGAACGACGCTCTGGAGCCGGCGCTGCCAGAGCTATGGTGGGTGGAAATTGCCCGCTTCCTCGGAATGCACATCTGATTGGAAGCGACGTTGGACGACAACCAAGGGCGTTACCGCGCGTCAAATTAGGTTGCCAAGGCGAGGTCTCTCGTTATCTTCCACGCCCCGATGCCTGACGCATCGTGACGTTCCGCGCACCTGGTTCGAGAACATCGGACTCAATCGGCGGGTGAGGTCGCGTGGTTCGCTATTAAAAAGAACAACTCGCCGAACGAGGAGCTCCGACAGAATCGGGGCTAAACCACATGCCAAGAGCCACCAACGCTCCCGCGAGCCGGGCGCGACGTAAACGCGTCCTGAACAAAGCCAAAGGCTACCGCGGACGCCGTTCCAAACTGTTTCGCTACGCCAAGGACGCTACCATGAAAGGCCAGTACTGGGCGTATCGCGATCGCAAGATTCGCAAACGCACTTTTCGCTATCTCTGGATTCAGCGGTTGAACGCCGCGGCGCGTGCGCATGGGATGACCTACAGCCGTTTCGCGGAAGGATTGAAAGCGGCCGGCGTCCTCCTCAATCGCAAGATATTGGCAGATCTTGCCGTCACGGACGAAGCCACGTTCAAAGCAATCGTCGAGCAGGCGAAGAGCGCGCTCGAGAATAAATCGAAGAGTAGTTCGAAGAAGGCGGCGTAAGACGGCTGAGCCGTGAAGTGGTTAAAAAAGTTAAAACTGTTACATAGTTAAATTGGGCAGTGTTTTCTGCCGATGTAACTTTTTTAACAATTTAACTTTCGAATCTCGTGTCTCACCCACTCGAAGAGCTGCGCGATCAGGCGTTGCAGGAAATCAGTTCTGCGGCGGACGAAAGGTCGCTCGAGGCCGCCCGCGTTCACTACCTCGGGCGCAATGGGCGCATCTCCCTTTGGAGCGAGCAGATGAAGACGCTCGGCAAAGATCAAAAGCCGATCGTAGGGAAATTACTCAACGAAGCGCGCAGCGCAGTGACATCCGCACTCGACCAGCGTGCGGTCATATTGCGCGGGGAGAAGGAGGCCAGCGCCCTGGTCAATGTTGATATCTCGCTGCCCGGCACCCCGGCGCAGAATGGTTCGCTTCATCCCCTGACCCAGATGCTCGAGCGCGCCATTGGCATCTTTCGACGAATGGGTTTCGCTCTGGCGGATGGCCCCGATGTCGACTCCGAGTGGCATTGTTTCGATGCCTTGAATACTCCGCCGGATCACCCGGCGCGAAACGAGCAGGACACATTCTACCTGCCGGACGGCCGCTTGCTCCGAACACATACTTCAACGGTCCAAATCCGCACGATGCAGGCGGGGCCGCCTCCGATTCGTGTCATTGCGCCGGGGGCCGCTTATCGACGGGATGCGGTCGATGCGACCCACAGTGCGCAATTCCACCAGATCGAGGGACTCTATGTCGACAAAGACGTCAGTGTCGCGGATCTCAAGGGGACCCTCGAATTCCTGATGCGCGAACTGTTCGGACCGGAAACGGCGGTGCGTTTTCGCCCGCATTACTTCCCTTTTACCGAGCCCAGTTTTGAAATCGATGTGAAATCGAAAGCCTTAAAGGGTGGCGAACAATGGATCGAAGTCTGCGGTTCGGGAATGGTGCATCCGGCGGTCTTCGAAGAAGTGAACAAGGCTCGCGGCGACAACGCCTACGATCCGGAAAAATGGACCGGCTTCGCTTTCGGGCTCGGGATGGATCGCCTGGCCATGATTTTATTTGATATCCCCGACATTCGATTTTTCGCGCAGAATGATCTGCGGTTCCTGAGGCAATTCTCGTGATGACTTGTTGTCATGTCGAGCCCTTCGGCACTGCTCAGGATAAACTCCGTCGAGACATCTTTCGCTGTTTTTTGATAATAGTAAGAGGTTTTTCGACTGCGCTTCGCTTCGCTCGAAATGGCATATAAAAAGGAATGAAATTCTCCGTTAACTGGCTGCGCGACTTTGTCGATCTTCCTGAAAATGTTCAGGACCTGGCGGAACTGCTCACAGTGGCCGGAGTGGAGATTGAGGAAATCCGAACGACCGGGGCAGATATCGACAAAGTGATTGTCGCTCAAATCGCGACCTCATCGCCCCACCCCAATGCGGATCGATTGACCGTCTGCGAAGTCGAAGAGGGCAGCGGGATGAAGCGGCAAATCGTCTGCGGCGCGACCAACTTTAAAGCAGGGGACAAAGTTGCCCTCGCTTTGCCCGGCGCCGTTCTGCCGAACGGCCTGAAAATCCGCGCGAGCAAGCTTCGCGGAGTCGAATCGGAGGGAATGCTTTGCAGCGCGATCGAACTCGGTCTTGGTCAGGATTCCGCCGGGCTTCTCATCCTATCGCCGGCAGCGAGGATCGGCGCGCCCATCTCCGAATTTTTTCCAAATGATACAGTTCTCGATGTGGAAATCACACCGAACCGCGGCGACTTGCTCAGTCACTTCGGACTGGCGCGGGAGATCGCTGCGCTAACAGGCATTCCCTTGCGAGAGCCAAAGCTACCGACGCTGGCCGCCGCTACACTCTCAGGGGTGAAGATCAGCGCACCGCGCGAGTGTCCATTCTACTCCGCACGACGCATCGAGAATGTGAAAGTCGGCCCCAGCCCCGACTGGCTGCGGGCAAAGATCGAAAGCGTCGGTATCCGCTCCGTCAACAATATTGTCGACATCTCCAACTTCGTCATGCTCGAGCTGGGCCAGCCGACCCATGCTTTTGATGCCGATAAATTGCGCGGCGGCATTGAGGTGCGGATGGCACGCGACGGTGAAAAATTTCTCGCGCTCGACGGCAAGACTTACTCGCTCACGACAAACGAGCTCGTGATCGCTGATGCGACTCGCGCCGTCGGAATTGGCGGAGTGATGGGTGGCGATGAGACCGGAGTCTCCGAATCGACGCGGAATGTTTTGCTCGAAGCCGCCTACTTCCTGCCGTCCAGTGTTCGACGAACGGCACGCATCCTGAATTTACCAAGCGATGCAAGTTACCGCTTCGAGCGTGGCGTCGATCCCGGGATGATTTTGCGCGCATCGGAGCGAGCCGTGGAATTGATGCGGGAAATAGCCGGGGCCAAGCCGGTGGCCGAGGTTTCAACTGCCGGGGAACTGCCGGCGAATCCGTCCGATATTTCGTTACGCTACGACAGATCAAACCGACTTCTCGGTATTCGCGTCGAAGAGACGGAGGTCGATCAAATTCTGGAACGATTCGGCTTAAGGAAGAATCAGGCCGCTGCAAAAGAAGGCGCATCAGTTTGGAATGTCCCAAGTCATCGGCGGGACTTGCAGCGCGAGGTCGACCTGATTGAAGAAGTCGTGCGGGTGCATGGCGTGCAACAAATTGCCGGAACGGATCGCAGCCGATTTACGCCCTCAAGCACGGCCGATCGGGCGCATGATCGTGAAACCGCGTTGCGCTTGAAACTGGTTTCACGAGGATTGGACGAAGCGCGGACTTCCAAATTGATTCCGCGTAACGCTTCGGCATTTAGTGAAAACGCCGTTCAGCTCCGCAATCCACTCAGCGAAGATCACGTAGCGCTTCGCCCCAGTTTAATCGGCGGCTTGCTCGATGTGCTCGGCCGCAACATCCGCGCCGGCGCGGAGAGGGTTGCCATCTTTGAGATCGGTCGCGTGTTTCTCCCACCAGAGGCAAAAGAGGAGCGTCATATCGGGATTCTTCTCTGGGGAAACATGGTCGACGCAGTGCACTGGCGAACGCACGGTCAACAGCGCTTCGATCTTTTCGACATCAAGGGGGCCGTTGAATCACTCCTCACGTCGAAGGTCTCTTTTTGCCGGAGCCAACATCGCGACTATCGAGATTTTTCCCTGGCGATGGAGATCATCGCGGAAAATAACCTCATTGGCGTAGCAGGTCAGTTGTCCAGCGCCTTCGCATCCAGAATCGACGCGACAGGCGCGGTTTTTGTCGCGGAAATCGTGGCCGATGCCGCGTTCGAAGGCGTAGGATGTGCTGCAACTTTTGCTGAATTTGGAAAGTTTCCCGCGGTAAAGCGCGACATAGCCATGATCGTTCCCGAATCACTTTCGCACGAACAAATTTATGACGAGATTCTCCGCGTCACGGAGCCGTTGCTCGAACATGTGGATTTGTTCGATGTGTTCACCGGGAAAGATGCGCAACACATCGGCCCGGGCCGGAAGTCGCTTGCATATACGTTGACATACCGGGATAAAAATCGGACACTCACCGGTGAAGAAGTGAACGCGGCGCACGCCCGGATTCGCGAACGGTTGCAGAGCGAGCTCGGCGCGGAACTGCGGGAATGAGTTCTTTGAAAATTAGAGCCGTTTATTGAGGGTTGGGCAGGAAACCAGTGCTTTTCTCTCAACTCTCTATCAACGGCTCTACAAATTTACCCTGCGATGTTCGAGATTCCAGGTGGCATTTCCGAACCGATAGTTGAATAACCAAGGAGGCTTGGTCGCACGGTTGATGACGTGCCTTAATTGGAAGTCAGAGACTACTGCGACGGTCGTCCGCCCGTTACCAAAAGGGAACGGGATAACCGCCTAAACGGCATCGGCGGGGTAATAATTTGAAACCCGGATCGAAATCCGATCCAGGTTTTTCTTTTTCGAGAATCCGTCTAACTCTGTTGCAAAGCTCAGACGTGATTGTAGAAGATTTCTTTGAACCCCGAAAGCATTCGGGGCTGACACAGACGCCCTACAATTCGAGACACCCGGCGCTACTTATGAGAAGGCTGAGTTCTGTTGAAAAGCCCGCACTGTCCAGCGTCTTAATGCAGAAGGATTTTGGTTGAGCGTTGGACATTGCGCATGGAACGTTGGGCGTTTTGAAAGCAATTCTTGCCCTGGAAGACGGTCGATCCTTCGAAGGCGCATCCTTTGGCGCCACCGGGACACGCATCGGTGAAATTTGTTTCAACACTTCCATGACCGGTTACCAGGAGGTGCTAACCGACCCCTCCTATCGTGGACAGATGGTGGCCATGACCTATCCCTTAATCGGAAATTACGGCACTAATGCACTCGATCAGGAAAGCTTATCGCCGCATGTGCGCGGTTTCATCATCGAAGAACTCAGCGAAGCGCCCAGCAGCTGGCGTTCGGAAATGTCTCTCGAAGATTATTTGTGCAAATGGGACATACCGGGCGTCCAGGGAATCGATACGCGTGCTTTGACCCGACATTTGCGCACCCGCGGCGCAATGAAAGCCTGCCTAACGACCGAAGACATCTCGTCGGTTGAAGCGACCAGGCGTGCCGTGACCGGCGAAGGAGTGATCGGCATGGATTACGTGCGGGAGGTTTCCACCTCCACGATTTACGAATGGGACCCAGATGATGAACTGAGCAAGATCTGGACGCTGGCCAATGGAAACGCGCAAACGCACAACGAAATCCCCTTGCCGCCAATCCGGTTTCACGTCGTCGCCTACGATTACGGAATAAAACAGAATATCCTCCGCTTGCTGCGCCAAAAAGGATTCAAAGTTACGGTCGTTCCGGCCGCGACTCCGGCGGAGGAGGTGCTGGCGCTTGATCCGGATGGAATATTTCTGTCCAACGGCCCGGGCGATCCGTCCGCCCTTCCCTACGCCCACACGTCTATCCGGGATTTAATGGGTAAAAAACCGATTTTCGGAATTTGTCTCGGACACCAGGTGCTCGGGTTCGCCTTCGGCGGATCGACCTTCAAACTAAAGTTCGGCCACCGCGGCGCGAACCAACCGGTCAAGGATCTTCGGAGCGGCAAGGTCGCTATCACATCGCAGAATCACGGGTTCTCGGTCGATCCGAAATCGCTGCCGGAAACGGTTGAGGTCAGCCACGTGAATTTAAACGACGGAACGGTGGAAGGGATGCGACACAAGGAGTTACCGATCTTTAGCGTGCAGTATCATCCGGAAGCCGCTCCCGGACCGCATGATGCTTCCTATTTTTTCTCCCAGTTTGCGGATCTGATCGAGAAGACAAAGTAAGCAACATGGGAACCGCGGCTGGCTCGATAGGTGGGAGGGACGAGCTTGTCTCGCCCACCACGCTAAGGCCGAGACAAGCTCGCCCCTCCCGAATGTCTTTTGACGATCCTGAAAAGCACCCGAAACTAGGGCATGTTTCATTCCACCTCTTACACGGCAACAGGCGTTAAAATCGCAGTAACCGCATCTTTCATGGGCGCGCTGTGCCTTTCTCCGCTCGCACTCGCACACGACCACGAAGGCAAAGACAAACTCGATGCCAACGCAGCAAAAGAACTTACCGGCGAAGTAGTCGATATGATGTGCTACGTCGATCACAACGCCATGGGCGACAAACACGCCGCTTGCGCTTCGAAATGCGTCAAGGGCGGTGGCCCAGTTGGGATTGTCAGCGACGGCAAGGCTTATCTCGTTGTTGGCGAGCACAAGCCAATCAACGATCAGCTGGCCGATTACTGCGGGAAGACGGTTACCTTGAAGGGCAAGATGGCCGAACGTGGCGGCATCGCCATGTTAGAGAACGCCGAGATCGTTAAGAAATAATCAAGAGCCGATCAAAAGGTGCGGTCTGTAGCCACGGCGCTCCGTCGCCGTGCTTAAGGTTCTTGCTCGCCCAAACGATGTCACAAAATCATGGCTGAATTGCCCGACCCTTCGCGCTCATCGGCGACAGCAGAATGTGCGCTCCTCCTCAGTGCCGCGACTTCGCGCAACATCTGCCAGCTGTCCTGGACAAACCGGATCTTGCTCCCTTCGCTGTGATTCCAGCGCACGGGAATCTCGCGCAAGCGCAGGCCGGCCCGGTGCCCGAGGTAAAGTAGTTCGACATCGAAGGCAAATCCGTTAATCTGGGCGCTTTCCAGAAGTGGACGGCAGACATCCAACTGAAATGCTTTGAATCCGCACTGAGTATCCCAGAAAGGAAGGCCGGTCGCCATCCGGACAATCAGGTTGAAGACTCGACCGCCTTGTTCGCGACGCCATGGTTGCCGGTTTCCGATCAACCGTCGATCAAGTGCGCGTGAGCCGAAGGCAATATCCACTTCTCCCCGGCAGATCGGCTCAATCAGCTTGGGAGCTTCTTCCAACGACGTGGAAAGATCAGCATCCAGAAACAAGCCGATCGGTCTTTGCGCAGCCAGCAAACCTTTGCGAACGGCGGAACCTTTTCCGCAGTTGGGAAAATTTTCGAGCAATCGTGTTTGCACCTTCGCGGTGGCAAAAACATCACGGGCAATGGTGCCAGTCTCATCCGTCGACCCGTCGTTCACCAGGATCAGTTCGCTCTCCGGTGCAAACTGAAAAAGATAATCGAGGCTCAGCCGTAACGTTTCGCCGATGCGCGCGGCCTCATTGAACGCAGGGATAACGGTGGTAAAAGGCGGCAGCATAGAGGAATGTTCAAAGATCGTTGGCGCAGCTCCTCTAGAGCATCAGATTCCCGCTTATCTGTAAATCTCGACGATAAACCTACCCTGAGCGTCCGCGTATCCGCGATACATTCCGGCGGTGTTGAATGGCATGGCCATCTGGCCATGACGATCGATCGCGATCAAGCCGCCGGTTCCGCCAAGCTTGGCCACTTTATCAAGAACGGCCTTCGAAGCGTCGCCCACGGACATACCGCGATACTCCATCAAGGCTGAGATATCGTGGGCAACAGATGCACGAATGAAGTATTCGCCGTCGCCCGTCCCGGATACAGCACATGTCGCGTTGTTAGCGTAAGTGCCGGCGCCGATCACGGGCGAATCGCCAATCCGGCCGGGGCGCTTGTTGGTCATCCCTCCCGTCGATGTCGCGGCGGCGAGGTTGCCTTTCTGGTCGAGCGCGACGGCCCCAACCGTGCCGTGACGATCCTGCTCGGAGATGATAAAGTTCTTTCCGGCCGAGCCGCCTTCGCTTGCCTGTTTTACGCGTTGCAAGGCGTCCCAACGTTCCTGGGTGAAAAAGTACTTCGGATCAACGAGTTCGACGCCATTTTCCTTCGCGAACGCTTCCGCGCCGGCACAATCGAGCATGACGTGAGGAGATTTCTCCATCACCAGCCGCGCCAGGCTGACTGGGTTCCTGACCTGCTTTACACTCGCCACCGCGCCGGCCTTGAGTGTCTTTCCATCCATGACCGCCGCATCCAGCTCATTCACGCCTGCGCTTGTAAAAACTGCACCTTTGCCGGCGTTAAAATGCGGATCGTCTTCCAACACGCGAACAGCCGCTTCGGTTGCGTCCAGACTCGATCCGCCGCGCCGTAAAATGTCGTAACCAGCGGAAAGAGAACGCTCCAATCCAGCGCGATACTCCTTCTCGCGTTCCGCCGTCATTTTGGCCCGGTCGATTGTGCCGGCACCTCCATGGACTACCAATCCGATTGTTTTTGCGTCTGATTGCATATCACCTTTTCGCGGAGCTGATTTTTCTTCAGCCACAGATCGTGCAGCGCCACTAAATAGCATGAGCGCCAGGAAGCAATGGCTGAGAAATTTCACGACATCTCCTCCCCGCGGTCGACGCACCGATCGCGAACGTCGCCGCACGGAACAGTTGGCAAACGTGCGTTTCCCCGCACCGATCAAGGGCGTTCTCATTTCATGTTCACCAAGCGATCTCATAAATGTTCTCCGTATTGTAGGGCGTTTCTGTGAAACGCCATCTTCCCAGGCTACAATTCGAGACACTCAGTGCTATTTATGAGATCGGTAGAAGGTTAAACAGCCGGCTCGATCGATGTCGAAGGCTTTCGCGGAAGCGGGAAGCCTGCCCGCTAACTGCGCCATTCTTAACTTTCTCCTTTTCCGTATCCTAAAGTAGGTCAACTTCCGGTCAGCATGGCGAATACTCACACCAGCGCGGGCGCAGCAGATGACGTATCGTCGGCCAACCCGGTCCTGGTCGTTGAGGACATCGGCGCAGCGGGACGCAAATTCCTCGGCGAAGTCGGCAGTTTGTTTTGGTTTATCGTCGATACCAGTGCCGAAGTGGTGGATTTTGTCCGGCGCGGCCGGCCTCCGTTTCGAGTCGCCACCTTTTTCCGGAGCGCGGAGCGTGCGGGCGTCGATTCCGTTCCGCTGGTGGCGCTTGTTTCATTTTTCCTGGGTTTAACGATGGCCCTTTTGACCGGTTATCAGCTGCAGCGATTCGGAACAGAGCGTCTGGTGCCCGGGCTGGTCGCGATCGCTTTTACCCGGGAACTCGGTCCACTCATCACCGGCATCATGCTTGCCGCGCGCATTGGCGCCGCTTTCACTGCGGAGCTTGGCACGATGAAAGTAAACGAAGAAGTGGAAGCGATCGAAGCGATGGGCATCGGTCCGCTCCGTTTCCTCGTCGCGCCGCGCGTCCTCGCCCTTTTCTTTCTCATGCCGTGTCTCTCCACGGCGTCGAACGTCGCGGCGATTCTCGCGAGCAGCCTGATCTCGAAAGCCTATTTCAGCATCGCCTTCGTCTATTTCCTCGACCTGGTGAAGGATGCACTTCTCATCCGCGACATCATCACCGGTGTCCTCAAAAGTCTTATGTTCGGCATGCTCATCGCGACAATTGCGTGTTATCGGGGCTTCACGGTGAAAGGCGGCGCGGAAGGCGTGGGTGCCTCGACTACCTCCAGTGTGGTGACGGCAATCACGACCGTGATCGGATTCGATACCGTCTACAACATCGTTTACACCGTATTTTTTCCCACGTGAGCGCTCCTCCGTCCCACGTGGTCGAGCTGCGCGAGATCGAGAAACAGTTCGAAGAAAAAAAAATTCTCGATGGAGTTTCGCTTCGCGTGGAGCCGCTCGAACGGCTGGTCATCATGGGCCAGAGTGGCAGCGGTAAAAGCACGATACTCCGCCTGATTCTCGGCATTATGCCTCCGGATTCCGGAGAAGTGTTTTTTAAACAGTTTGAGATCACGCGCCTGAGCCGCCGCAAACTGCAACAGGTTCGGCGCCATATAGGCATGGTCTATCAATACTCGGCTCTGCTCAGTTCATTGAATGTTCGCGACAATGTCGCTCTCCCCCTCGAGGAGCTCACGGATAAGAGCCCGGAAGAAATCGATCAGATCGTCGATGCGAAACTGGAGATGGTGAGCATGAAGGATTCCAAAAACATGATGCCATCCGAACTGAGCGGCGGAATGCGCAAACGAGTGAGTCTGGCCCGCGCTCTTGTCATGGATCCCGAACTTATCCTGTTCGACGAACCAACCGCCGGCCTCGACCCCGTCATCAGCTCGGTCATCGACGAGCTAATCGTCAGTTTAACCGAAAAATCACACGTGACGTCGATCATCGTCACGCATGAAATGGCGAGCGCATTTCGTGTCGGTACACGAATGGCTATGCTATATCAGGGCAAGATCATCGTAGAGGCCCCTTCCGATCAATTCAAACAATCAGATAACCCGGTGGTGCGGCAGTTCTTGAGCGGAAGCACGGAAGGCCCCATTTTGGAAGGAACTCAGGATGCAATTGCGTAGAAATGAAATAATGACGGGTCTGCTCGTGATTGGCACCGTTGTCGTCATCGCAGGCACGCTGATTTTGCTGGGCGCTCCCGGCCTGTTTCGCCCGCTAACCACCTACCGCATCTATTTCGATAACGCGGCTGGCATCAAACTGGGCGCGCCGGTTCTCCTGGCCGGCCGTAAAATTGGTCAGGTTCAGAAATTATATTCGCCGGTTTCTCCGGAGGAAGATCGGCGCGCCCAGGAGGAAGCCGCGGCAGTGCGTCCTCCCGATCCCAACGCAACGCCGGCGCCGGAGAGCAACGGCAAACCGAAGTTTGAGGTCCGGATTGATGTCCAGGTGGACCGGGGCGCCCTCGTCTTTCGCGACGCGCTCGTGCGCATGATCACCCTCGGATTACTCGGGGAGATGGCGGTCGATATCACGCAAGGCACCGAAGCCTCGGGACGCGCTCACGACGGCGATATCTTCGCCGGCGAACGCGCGCCGGATTTCTCGCAAGCGGCGGCCAGATTGCTCGACGTCGTTCAGCCGGTCGCGAAGGAAGCTACCGCCACCATGAAGGAACTACAGTCGACCGCGCAAAACCTCAGCCGTATCACCGACGAAAATTCCGAGCTCAACCAGGCGTTAGGCGAGTTCAAAACCTTCGGCGAACATCTGGTGGATTTGACCGCCCCAGAGGGTGCGCTCACGAAGTCGTTGGCCAACATTGAAAAAATCAGTCACGATCTGTCGGACAACGATAACATCAAAGTCACACTGCAAAATTTCCGCGCCTCCTCCGAGAAATTGAAGTCGCTGATGCGCGACGTCGAGCCGGTTGGACGAAACATTGCGGAATTTTCCGCAACGGTGAAAAGCCAACCATGGCGGCTGATCTGGCCGAGCACGAAAAAATCCCCGGAGACAGGACCAACCCCGACCCCGGCTGCGTCGGAAGCGACGATCACCGTGCGAAAAAGCAGCAAGGCTAAGGCTAAAGCTAAGCCAACCCCAAGCGCGACCCGTTCCGGCGCCGCAAGATAAGGGTGATTCGACGGACGGCTAGGTGGTCCAATGAATCAGGCGCCGATGAAGTTATGCGGCCTTTTGTTCCAGACGCGCGTGCAGAAATTTGATAATCGCCTTTTCGCCCGAGCGTAGATCCGGTGCGTCGTTTTCAAGAGCCTCCTCCGTTTTTTGCTTCAACCCCTCGATGGACGTTCCATCAAGGTAGGTTTCGAGCACAGCGGGGTGCACGTAACACTTGCGGCAAATCGCGGGAGTATTTCCGAGGACCTTCGCAACCGCGCTAATTGCCGTTTTAATATTCGCCTTCGCCTGCTTCTTCGTTTCGAACGCGCCGACCTCGTTTAGCGCAATAGCGGCCAGGACCGTTCCGGCCCAGGTCCGAAAATCCTTCGCCGTAAACTCCTCGCCCGTGATTTCCTTGAGATAACCGTTTACATCCTGTGAGGTGATATCGCGGATCCCGCCCTCGTCGTCGACGTATTGAAACAATTCTTGCCCCGGCAAGTCCTGTAGTTTGGAGATGATCCGGGCCATGCGGCGATCGGTCACGTCAACCTCGTGGCTAATCCCGCTCTTGCCCCGGAAACGAAAGCGCAGCTTCGATCCCTCTACATCCACATGCCGGTCCTGCATCGTCGTTAGGCCAAACGACTTGTTCTCCCGCGCATACTCTTCGTTGCCTACGCGAATGAAAGTGCGTTCAAGCAACTGGACGATTGTCGCCAGAATCTTGTTCCGCTGCAGACCCGGGAGTTTCAGATCTTGATCGACACGTTTGCGGATCTTGGGAAGCGCTTCGCCGAACAACAGCATTTTCTCGTACTTGCTTTCATCGCGCGCCTCCCGCCACCGTTCGTGATAACGATACTGCTTCCGTCGGCGCGCATCACAACCTGTCGCCTGAATGTGCCCGTTGGCTGATGGGCAGATCCAAACGTTGGTCCAAGCCGGCGGAATCGCGATTCGCTTAATGCGCAACAGCCGCTGTTCGTCGCTAATCGCTTTGCCCTGCGTGTCAAAATACTCAAAATCATCGCCTTTCGCCTTGCGGGTGTAACCGGGACTGCCGTCGCTGACATAACGCAGCCCGGCGTCGGCCGCAGCTTCAACCGGATCAGTCACCACATTCAGCTCCGCGATCTTGCTCTTTTCCTTGCGCAACTGTTTTCCGGTAACTTTCACGTAGCTAGATCGCAGACGGTGGTTGGGAGAGACGTGGTCTTCTCGCGCCTGAATTGGAGGATCTTGGCAACGGTTCACCGAACCGTCCTCGCCTCAACTACGAGCCGTAGCTTTTGGTGAACTTCTTCTTCGACTCCAATTCCGATTCCGGCGCCGTAATCGAGGGTTCGGATGATGGCGCGGGCTGCGCTGCCTGCGGTTCAGCGCCCGGTGGTGAAGCTTCCGACGCCGATCGAGATGATCCCCCTGCCGCTTTCTCGGCCTGAGAAACTTCGACGAACGCCATTTGCAGATTGGAAAGCGCGTTGCGTAGAACGGTCGACTCTTCGCTGCTCAGATTTCCGCGCGTCTTCTCCTGAATCATGGCCAGTTGATCAATAAACATTCTGGCCAGATCCAAATTGACCTCGCCTTCCCCTGTCTTCGGATTGGGAATTTGGCCAAGAAATAGCGCGGCATTCTGCGCCTGCATCATGACAAACTCGATGAATCGCTGAGTCATCTCACCAACTTGTTCACTTTCTTGGTGTTCGGGCATTTCTTACTTTCCTTTCCCTGATGGGCCATTCTCTGGAGGCCGGACCATGGCCAAAACATACGGTTTATCGCAAAAGTATTTGCGAGCAGTAGTCTTGATATCATCCAGCGTTATCGTTTCGATATCGTGTTCTAAATTCTTATAATAGGCAAAGCCAAGGCCGTAAAGTTCGTCCAAGGCGCATTGGTACCCAAAAATGTCATTGCTCTGATTGGCGATCTGCTGCTGGCCAATCAGCTTCTTCTTCGCGCGTGCCAATTCTTCCGCGCTCAGGCCTGCATGAGCGAGCTTGTCAATCTCCTCCAACAGGGCCGCCCGGACTGGCTCCGTCTTCCGCGGATCGGTCCCGAGATAAAAAGCAAAGAGGCCCCCCACCAATCCCTGCATCTGACTGGCGCCCACGTAATAGGCGAGTCCCATTTCCTCGCGAATACGAACAAAAAAGCGCGACCCCAGATCGCTGCTCGCTTCGTCAATCAATTCGAGGGCATGGCGATCGGGGCTGAAAATATCCGCTCCGCCGTATCCGACCATGATCACGGTCTGCGATTTGTCCTTGTGACTCTCCACCGTCACACTTCGCTCCAACTTCGTTGGAGGTGGAGTGTCACTTAACGCGAGTGTGCCAGGTTTCATTCCGGCAAGAGCCTGCTCGCAAAGTTCTCTTACATCATCCGCCTGGACGTTCCCGAAAACGGAAATCACACCGTTCCTTGCCACCAGGAAGCGATCACGGAAGGTCAACAGATTCTGCGGAGTCAGTTTCTGAACCGATTCGACAGAGCCATTCGGCCGCAACGCGTAGGGATGCTGGTCAAAAAGGCGCTCCCGCAGAATGTTACGGGCGACCGTGGTGAGTTGTTCTTCCTCCTGCTGGATAGCAGCAATCTGAATCTCTTTCTGACGGGCCACGGCTGGCTCCGGCATGTTGGCGTTTAGCAAAATGTCCGCCAATAATTCAACTCCGGTTTTAAGGTCCGGCTTGGTCAGAGCCATTCCAACGCTCAGGCTATTGTTACCCGCGTCGCTCGAGATCGAGCCACCCACAGCTTCGATTTCGGTCGCGATTTGGTCCGCGGTGCGATTTTTGGTTCCCTTGAGCAGACTCTTCGCCATCAAACGCGTGATTCCGTTGGTCTCTTTCGTCTCGGCCAAAAGACCGCCTCGAAAAACGGCACTGATGGCGACGAGCGGCAAACGCGGATCTTCACGCACGAGCAGGCGCAGGCCGTTGGAAAGCTCGAACTTCTGAATCTCACCAACGGCAAGACCGCGAGGACGCTCTTCTTGCGCTGATACCGATCCTTTCGGATTCAAGGACACGATCGTGAGATTATCGTCCGTTAAATATTTGGCCGTGACGCGGAGAATGTCGTCCACCGTGACTTTTTGCACGGTCTTCAGATAATCACGGCTGAAATTGAGGTTGCGTGTGAGCAGCCAGTTTGAACCGGCGTCCGAAGCCTGGCCTCGCATTGTGACCAAGCTGCCTAACTGGTGACTGAGCGAAATCTTTTTGGCCTTCGCCAATTCGTCGGGAGTAACGCCGGTCTGTTTGATTTCATCAACCAGCCGCAAAATCAGCTCCTGCGCGGCTTCGCGTTGATCGGGATCGACTGTCGCATCGATCCCGAGGATTCCGGGATCGCCAGGGGTATAAGAAAAGGCGAAAATGGCATAAGCCAATCTCGCTTCTTCGCGCACCCGCCGGTAAAGCCGGGAACTACGCCCTTCGCCCAGAATCGTCGAGAGAAGATCGAGCGCCGGAACATCCGGATGCGTGATTTCGGGGACGTGCCAGGCCAGCGAAAGTCGGGTCAGCTCCGTCGCAAATTCCTGATGCGCTTCGCGCCGGCCAAGCTGGGCCGGCTCTGCCGGAATGAAAACCGGTTGAAGCGATTTTGCGGGGTGCTGCGTGAAGAATTGGGCGAGCTGCTCGTGCACTCCCCCGGCATCGACGTCTCCGACAATGACAAAAGTGAGGTTGTTAGGCACGTATCGTGTGCGGTAGTAACGCATCACATCTTCATGGGTAAGCTGGTTGTAAATCTCCAGCTCGCCGATCACGGGGAATCGATAAGGATGGCGCTGATAGGCTGTCGCAAAAAGAAGCTGTCCCGCCATCCGATCGGGGTCGTCAAAACCCATCGCAAACTCGCGCCGAATTACTTCCTGTTCCTTGGCATATTCTTCCGGCGGCAAAGTGGAATTCATCATCGCGTCCGACAGGACGTCGAGCGCTGTGGCCACACCGGCTTTCGGAACGTCGATCCAAAAAACTGTGCGATCGAACGAAGTATAGGCGTTGATATATCCGCCTACGTCTTGAATTGTTTGCGCGATGGCATTGGTCGATCGTGTCTTCGTGCCCTTAAACAACATGTGCTCGAGAATATGGGATAAACCGGCCCCGAGATGTTCGTTTTCATAAATGCTCCCGGCCGCGCACCAAACCTGCACGCTGGCCACCGGCGCACTCCTATCTTCCTGCACAATAATGGTCAGGCCATTCGGTAGAACCCATTTTTGCGCAGTGCTCGGCGGAAAAGTGATTACTGCGGATTCATCGCTTCCGGCCGCTTTCAAATTCGCGCTTTTAATCATGGGCATCCCTCAAACTGACCCGCCGGCAGAAAACAAATCACAAAGGCTTCGGCGCCGGTAATCCCGGCGGCAGAACCGGAGTTATCACGACGGGCGGCGCGAATGGCTTTACGAAAGCTTCTTCGAAATCGTAAACGTTCTTAAAATCATCCAGGGAATCTTCATCTGTCTTCCCGAAAATTCCGGAGCCGATCAGGTTGAACACCATGTGGCCGATATCTTCACAGGCGTGGATCCCCCAATAGGAAAAAACTGTGGTAACCAATGGCCCGAATTCCTTCAGAGCATATTGCCGGACGCCTTCGAGCAATTCCGGACCCGCCACGTGACGCACCGTCGTCCCCTTTATCTTCTTTTGCTGCTTGGTGGTAAAATCGAGTGCGTCACGCAAAAACACGTAAGCATCACGGGCATACCTCGGGTCACTGGCGACAATTGAGTCGAGAGCTTCGGCGAATCCAATTTTCTGCATGAAAGGTATGCGCAATCCGGTGGGGGCCGCACCTGCTATGATAACCAGCAAGCAGTGTGCAAGCAACTGTGGCCGGCGGATCCCGCGATGAACCCGCCTACGATTTTGCCGCTTCCAACCGAGTTAAGCGTTATGGACCGACCGTCTCAGTTTGGAAACTCGCGCTCCAGGGCGTCGAGGTAAACCGATAGCGCATCGTGCCGGCGAAACTCGGGCTCCGCCAGTTTTTCCGCCCTCTCCAGGTATCCGGTGAACGCGCCACTCCTTGTGCTCGATTTGGTTGCCTCGAACCAGTTCATATAATCATCGATCTTGTCCATGCGCTCAGCCAGGCGGGCGCGCGTTGACTTCAGCCGGACCAATCGCGCGCGCACTCCTTGAATCCGGTGCTTAATTATCAGCTCCACGATCTCCTGATATTCGGCAACGATTGGGCGCATGACCGGATGGGCCGTCGTCGCTAACTGCATCAGTTGCTGGTCGAACTGATGCAGCTGGCGCGCCTGGACAGCCGAGAGTTTGCTCGCCATCAATTGCTCAAGCGACGCGCTCTTATCCGCGGCTTTTTTGGACGGTACGGTCTGATCGAGCAATGCCTTTAGTCGGCGCTCCGTTTCGGCAAAAGTAAGTAATTCGTAATCGCGCCCGGAGCCAATCGCCGCGACTCTGAACTTCCACACGCGATCGAAGTCTGCGGCTGCGATCGCCGGGAAATGCGCCCTTAGGTCCAACAAAGGATCGTTCGACGCGTGATAGAGATTCTCAATGTAAGCCGCGAGGAAGGAAGGTCCGGTCGATCCATCAATCAACCATTGCAGGAGCGCCAGGGAATAGGCGCGATAGAGAAGGCGGGCCGGCGAATCGAGCAACGCCGGCTGCTGTCGCAGAAATTGCTCGAGTGGCATCACATTATTTGAGGCGATCAACGGCGATAAGGCGTCGACCAAGGGCGCCCGGTCCTGTCCTGGGGCCGCCGCCAGGACACCTTCGACGAGCCATTCAGGGGGTTCTACGTAAACGCTGCCGGCAGGCAGATCCGGTTGCCGACGGTAAATCATTTCCAGCAAAATCGCCCGCAACAATTCTCGCTGAATCGCCACTACATCAACGTCCGCACGAACGGTGAGATCGAGCTGAAGCTTCAAACCCGATCCGGTCTGGCTGAAGTAACGCGCCACGGATGGAACATCCGGGACATTGGCCTGGGGAAACTGCAGGTTCAGGATGATCGGTGTTTTCCATTCCTCGCGTCGTTGCAGGATATTGAGGAGATTTTTTTTCGTTTTCTCCGCGAGGTCGCAGATGGCCCCACGCAAAGGCGTGTCGGCGCCGTAGGCGATGAATTGCCGCGAAGTGCTCACGCTCCGTTCGAGCGGGGCAGCCAGAAGACCGGCGTTGATGAGAACGAGGAAAAATAATGTTCTGAATAGCGAATGTGACGCGAATCTCATCGTCCGATTTATCGTGTCCATCTTACGTTCGCCGGCCGGCCCCGGCGAGGCGGAAAAGGATCGGTTCCCCCCGCCAGGTCTCAGGAACAGAAACTTTTCGACAAAATGCGTGTTCAATTCATAACCCGGAACTGGCTTATGCATACAAAAGGCGTCCTCTTCGCGATCTGCTTCGCCGCCGTAACGTTGACCGCGACAGCGGCTTTGGCGGACGGTCATCGATCCGCAGGGGCTTCGCGCTCGTCGGCAACGCGCTCCTCTCCTCGTTTTTCCCCAGCTACTTCACGGCCAGCAGTAACGGCCCAGCGCTGGAGCGGCAATGGGACACGCTCAACGACAAACCTTAATCGCAGCTTTCGGAACACCGGCTTTGCCAATCGCAGCGGTGATTGGCGTCGGCACCGTTACCATGACCGGTTCGTTTTCGTCGGAGGTTTCGGATTTCCCTGGTACTATCCGTATTCCTACTACGACTATTATCCATACGGCTATTACCCGTATAGCTACTCCCCATACGCTTACGGTGGCTACCCGGCCTACGGCGATGAAGTTTATCAAGGTGATCAGGTTTACTCCGATGAAGGCCAGGACGATCGCGGCGGCTACAATGACCGGCGGGGATCTGATAGCCGCGGTCGGAACAAGCATTCAGTGATTGCGGATGTGCAGGAGCGACTGGCGCGCGACGGTTATTATAAGGGAGCGGTCGACGGAGTGGCCGGGGATCGAACGTACTACGCCATCCGCGCCTATGAGCGCGATCATCATTTACGGGTGGACGGCGCGATCAGCAATCAGCTTCTCACGGAGTTGGGTCTGCGCTGAGTGACAATTCGGTTGGTGGACCGGCGGGTCCTAATGGGTAAAAGGGGGGCCCGCCGGTCTTTTTTATGGCGCCGGCGCCGTCAGGACCACATTCTTGTCATGGAATTCCATGCCGCCGAGCCGCGTGACAAGCTTGATGTCGCGCTCCAGCGCCGACCAGACATCGGCAAAAAGTATCCCCATGAATTGCGCGATCTTCGGGTGGATCTTCAGCCGCCCAATGCTTCCGCCTTTGTTAGTCACGATCAGATTTCCCTCGGCCAGACTGGCGCCGTAGGTACACCCGGTATAGAGCGGGTATCCGAACAGAGATCTCTCCGTTCGGACGGTGCAACTGGACTCGCCGAAAGCCACTAAGGCGCGTTTAAATTCAAGCAACGGTTTGTCCAGCGCCGTCTGCTTCGTCCGCAGAGTGTTGCTCAGAAACGCATTCGCTTGCTCCTCCGTGTACTGAACCTGGGCCGGTTGACGCTTCGTCGACATGTTTTCGAGATCGAAGCGGATCTGCGAAGCCAGAGCCATGGTCTTAGCCGGAGCAGGTACGTCGGGCGGCAGAACCATCTGAATTAATATCGCCACGGCACATGCGCCAAGGAGCAGTTTGCTGATCGCAAAGAGCAAGATCCGAATCTTTGCCCGATGCGGATCGAACATCTTTTTAACCCGCTTGCGTGTGTCATCGACAGGTTCTTTTTGGACGCGCACGGCTGAGCGGTCGAGGCGTGCGCCACAGCTATGACAATAAATCCGCTCGGATTCGTTCTCGTGCTGGCACTCTGGACAGATGAGTTTCGTCGTCGTCGTCGTCGTCATGTCGCAGATTCTTTTTTGGGTTTGGTCGCGCTCGTGCCGCTCTCTTTCGGGCTAGACGTCGGCGCGTCCTTGCCCGGCGCCTTATCTCCCGCAGTTGTGGACGCCGGAACGTCTTTTTTCGCCGCTTCTTTGTATGAAGAACTTCGGTAGTCGGTGCTGTAAAATCCTGAGCCCTTAAAAATTAGTCCGGCCCCGGTTCCGACCAATCGCTTCACCTTGCCGTGACCCCACTTTGGCAACTGGCAAAGTTCCTTGGGGCATTCAGTAAAGGGCTGATCGCGCATCGATTGAAAAGCCTCAAAATTCTTCCCGCACTTCTGGCAGGAATAATCGTAGGTAGGCATATGGACGAAGGATGAATGGCACGGTCGGTCGAAATTGCCTCAAAGAAAGCACAATTCAAGCCGAGGCGACCGCCCGGGGTTAACGTGCTCACGCAAAGGAATCTCCGCCCCGGTCATTTGACTTTGCCCGCTCGAACGGTGAAAGGTTCGTCTCAAATTCTGCTATGACTTTTTCACTCTCTCGCAGTCTGACTTTTTTCTCGCTCCTCGCTGCAGCTTTCTTGATCGGAGCGTGTGAGGATGACCCGCGTTTTTCCGCTCAGACCCAGTATCTTGGCGGCATCTACGGAAACGCACCCACCGTGGGCGCGCCACAAGATACTGTTTCCTACTGGGATGGCGATAATTTGGGCGGTAAGCCTTCGGTCAAGATTAGCCTCTCCGAGCAACGCGCCTACTTCTATAAAAGTGGCTTGTTGGTTGGGGTTTCCCAGCTTTCCACCGGACGTGAAGGCCTCAACACGCCAATCGGACATTTTTCGATTTCGCAGAAGGATGTCAGCCACGTCTCGAGTAAGTACGGCGACTACGTGGACAGCGCAGGCAACGTGGTGATGCCAAATGTGGATGTCGAAAAAGACAAGAAGCCGCCAGGATCACATTTTAAAGGTGCGCCCATGCCCTATTTCATGCGGATTGTGGGCGGTGTCGGCATGCATGCCGGTTACCTCCCGGGTTACCCTGCCTCACATGGATGCATCCGGATGCCGGAATTCATGGCCGAAAATTTCTTCCGATCGGTTTCCACCGGCACTCCCGTTACGATCACGAATTAAAGATCGCGTGCTCTGTTTGTTATCCCGTGCGCACGCAAGGGATCTAAACTCGGCCGTTGATCGGAGATTTCGCTGCGTGGAGGTAGGGACGCATCTCCGAGGCGTCCGTAGTTTGCGCACTCTCCCAGCCCGACACCCGCGCGGACGGCTCGGAGAGCCGTCCCTACCTGGAGAGATCAGAATGACAGCGCGTCGCGTGGCTTCAAGACTGTCGCAACGCGAGCGCCCAGATTTTGTAGTTCCTCGGGTTTTCGGCGAAGTTTCGCGGTGGATAAACCGGCCGACTTAATAACTCTCGTCGGGCAAGCTGACCCGATTGCAGGCAAATTAAGCCGCATTCGCGAGGGGAACTGGCCGGTGTCATTCTCCCATGTCATCGATTCGGCCCAGCCGTTTCTCGTGGCAACGATCGCCCGCCACATTGATAAAACGACCTGGGTATTGTGCCCCAATGTCCGCGCCCAGGAGTTGTGCTATGAGACTCTGGTAAACTGGCTCCCGCGAGCGCGATTCCTGCCCGAAGCGGAATTTGCCGCGGTCGAAAATATTCTGCCCGACCCGGAGATTGCCGCCGAACGCCTGGCATTGCTATCGACAATCGGCGGCGTTGCCGGCCAGGTCGTGGTCACAACACGGGCAAGTCTCGATCAGGCCGCGCCGTTGCCGGACGCCGTGCAATCGATCTCCTTTTCTCTACGTCGCGGGAAAGGTCTTACGATGGAGCGGATGCTCGAGCGATTGGCGGCCGCCGGTTATTTGCGCGTTCCCCAGGTCACGACGCGGGGGCAGTTTGCCGTGCGCGGAGGAATCGTCGATCTCTACTCCTGGCAAGCTCAGCTGCCCCTGCGGGTTGAATTCTTCGGAGATGATATCGAGTCGTTGCGCGAGTTCGATGTCGACACGCAAACATCGGTCGGTAATCTCACGCGCGCCGAGATTCTACTGGGAGCTCCGGATGAAATGGGCGGAAAAGTCCGCGATTACGTCAGACCCGATCACTTGCTGATCGAAATCGAACCGCAACAAGACTCCGAGACACCGATACAGATCAGCGAGGGTTGGATCGAGCAGGGGCCGGAGGATTTTAGCGGCGCGTTCCAGGATTGCGGCGTTGGCGAGTTCGCGGTCGGCGATTTCATGCTCGCGGAAGCGAAACGCGCCCAGTTCATCGGGCAGCTAAGGGAATGGCGCCGGAACAATGCGAAGGTCGTGATCTACTTTCAAACCGAAGGCGAGATCGAACGGTTCCGTGAAATTATCGCAGAAAAGGAGGGCGCCCTCGATCAGGTTGATCTCCTCGAAGGAACGCTCGCCCGCGGTTTTTGTTTCCCGGAAAAGAATCTGGTAGTCCTGTCGGCAGCCGAACTTTTCGGCCGCTTCGCTCCGCACGCGGTTCGCCGATTGCAGCGCGCCAACAAACTGAGCCGCAATCGGGCACACCTCGACTTTAGCGAGCTGAACGAAGGCGATTTCGTCGTTCATCTCGAGCATGGCGTGGGACGGTTCCTCGGTCTGATCAAACTGCCTGCCACTCCCGCGATAATTATCGACCGTGGCCGGACCAACGCTGTGAACGGGAACGGCGACGCCACCGTTGAAGGCACGAAGGAAGTGCTCGCGCTCGAATTTGCCGATGACGCGAAACTGTATGTCCCACTCGATCAGGCCTACCTCGTTTCCCGCTATGTCGGCGTCGGCAAAAGATCGCCGAAGCTTAGCTCTCTGGCCGATGCGAAGTGGGCCCGGGCAAAAAGAACTGCGGCCGCTTCCATTTTTGATTACGCCGGCAAAATGCTGGCGCTACAGGCCGAGCGTGAAATACAGCAAGGTCACGCCTTTGGCCCGGACACAAAATGGCAGGTCGAGTTCGAGCATTCATTTCCTTTTCGGGAAACGCCCGATCAACTCAAGGCGATCATCGACACCAAAGTGGACATGGAACGGTCGCGATCGATGGATCGTCTGATCTGCGGCGATGTCGGGTTCGGAAAGACGGAGGTGGCTATTCGCGCCGCGTTCAAGGCGGTGATGGACGGGAAACAGGTGGCAGTGCTCGCACCGACAACGGTTCTCGCCCAACAGCACTTCGACGTCTTCCGTCAGCGTATGCTCGATTACCCGGTGCGGATCGAGATGATGAGCCGGTTTCGTTCGCCGGGCGAACAGCGTAAGGTGTTGCGGCTTTTGCGGGAAGGCGGGGTGGACATTGTCGTCGGCACTCACCGCCTCATCTCGGGCGACCTTATCTTCAAGAATCTGGGACTCGTGGTCATCGATGAGGAGCAGCGCTTCGGCGTATTGCACAAGGAAAAGTTCAAAGAGCTATTCAAGCTGGTTGACGTTCTGACCCTGTCCGCGACTCCAATCCCGCGAACGCTCTACCTTTCCCTGGTCGGGATCAAAGACATGTCCACGATCGAGACGCCTCCGCTCAATCGGCTCCCCGTTGAAACGGTCGTTTGCGGGTACGATGAGCGGATCATTCGGGACGCAATCAACCGCGAGCTGGAACGGCAGGGACAGGTTTTCTTTTTGCATAACCGGGTCCATTCCATCGGGCGGATGCGCGACAAGATCGCAGACCTCGTGCCCGGCGCCCGCGTCGATATCGGCCATGGGCAGATGAATTCCGACGAGTTGGAAGCGGTTATGTCGCGCTTCGTCGCCGGTGAAACGGACGTGCTCGTCTGCACGACGATCATCGAAAGCGGTCTCGATATTCCGAATGCAAATACCATCATCATCGACCGTGCCGACCGTTTCGGTCTGGCTGATCTTTATCAACTGCGCGGCCGAGTGGGCCGGGCGGAGCACAAAGCCTATGCCTATCTGATGTTGCCGCGCGAGATGATGTCGATCGGCGCGGCCCGCAAGCGCATCAACGCGATCAAACAATATAGCTCGCTGGGAGCGGGTTTTCGGATCGCCATGCGCGATCTGGAGATCCGCGGCGCGGGCAGCATTCTTGGCACCGCCCAGAGCGGGCACATCTCAGCGGTCGGTTTCGACTTGTACTGCCAGTTATTAAAACAGGCCGTCGCCCAGCTCAAAGGCGAGAAAAGACCGCTCCGACTCGATGTCGATATTCGTCTCGATTTCGTGGCTACGAGCGAGGCGGAATTTGCCCAGAGCGGGAACGTCCGCGAGCCGCCCAAGCGACCGGGACTGGATCCGGTTCCGGCTCCGGCGGCGCGGGCGCCGGCATTTATTCCAATCAATTACATCGGAGAAACCACTCTTCGGATCCAGGCTTATCGGAAGCTCGCTGAAATCACCGCCCACGATCAGCTGGAACGGCTCCGTCGCGACTGGCGGGACCGTTTCGGTAAATTCGCGGTGGCGACAGACAATTTGTTTCTGCTGACCGAAATCAAATTGGCCGCGGCGAAAAAGGATATTAGCCGGGTGGAAATCCGCGACGGCAAGGTCATGCTGACCCGGCACGGGGATTTTGTACTTGTGGGCGGCAAATTCCCTCGTTTAGTTGCGGATACCATCGAAGACTACCTCCCGGAGCTCTTGGATCTGGTTAAAAGACTTTAATACTCATGCTTCGCATCCTTTTTACCTCCCTCGTCGCAGCTGCCATGTTGCCTCTGTCGACCTTATGCTACGCCGCCTACGCCGCTGACCCTCAGGTGGTCGATGGCATTGCCGCCGTGGTCAATGGAGACATCATCACCTATTCACAGGTGCGTGAGTTGGTCGCGCCACGCGAAAAATTATTACGCTCGCAGCTCACCGGCGAAGCATTGGCGAAAAACATCAAGGAAACGCGCGAGCTCGCTTTGAAGGATTTGATCGATCGTCAGTTGATTCTTCAGGCTTTCAAAAAGGAAAATTTTCAAATCCCCGATCATTACGTCGATCAGCGTCTGCACGAAATCATCGATGAGAATTTCGGGGGCGATCGGAACACGTTTATTAAAACCCTCGAGGCGCAAAACTATACCATCGGCGAATTCAAGAAATTGGAGTCGGAGCGGATGATCGTTCAGGCGATGCGCGGCAAAAATGTGAAAAAGCAGCCCTTGGTTTCGCCGGTCAAAATCGAGGAATATTATCGCCAGCACCGCGAAGACTTCACCGCGAAGGAGCAGATCAAACTGCGCATGATTATGATTCCGGCCCACGCCAATGACGGGAACGCACCTGCGCAGAAAGCGATGGCCGAGGAAATTCTCGGGAAACTCGCCAACGGCGCTGAGTTCGATCGCATCGCGCAGATTTACTCGGAAGACAGCTCGCGCGATCTGGGCGGCGATTGGGGCTGGATCGAACGCAAAACCCTGGCACCGCCACTTGAGAAAATCGCATTCAACCTTCCCGTTGGGCGGATCAGCAGCATCGTCGAGTTCAGCGGCAATTTTTACATCCTTAAAGTCGAAGAGAAAAAGGGCGGAACCACTCGCTCTCTCGCCACCGTGCGGGACGAGATTGAGAAAAAGCTGATTCAACAGGAGGCGCAGGAACTCCAGGAACGGTGGATCGCGAGTTTGCGCTCAAAAGCCTACATCCGGACGTTCTGATCCGGCTTTGGCGCGGAGTCTTCTCGTCCCGCGTAATAGTTGCCCCCGCCACTAAACTGGCGAAGATGCGCCATGCGCATCGGAATCACCCTGGGCGATTGCGCTGGCATTGGACCGGAGATTGTTCATGCCGCGCTCCAATCATCGCGGGTTCCACAGTCGGCCGAATACATCGTCGTCGGAGAATACCCTGAATGCGCGCTCGGACATCCCACGCTGGAGACGGCCCGCGCCGCCACGGCTGCTTTGGAGGAAGCCGTTGCTCGTGCTCTGCGCGGCGAATTGGATGCTGTCGTAACCGGACCGGTGCACAAGGCGCAGATGTACGAGGCCGGTTTCAAGTTTCCCGGTCAAACTGAATTTTTCGCGGAACGTTGTGGCGTCGCAAATTTCGCCATGCTTTTGACCGGAGGAAAGATGACGGTCGCCCTGGTCACGACCCATATCCCTTTGCGTGAAGTTGCGGGCGCGCTTCGGCAAACCGAGATCGTCCGCGTTGGGCAATTGTTGATCGAGTTCCTGGAGCGCCGGTCCATTCAAACGCCTCGAATCGCGGTCGCAGGATTGAATCCCCATGCGGGAGAGTCCGGAAAAATCGGACGGGAAGAAGTGGAGATCATCGCTCCCGCAGTCGCTCAGTTAAAATCCGCCATTCGAAATCCGGAATCCGTAGTTAGCGGCCCGTTTTCTCCGGACACAGTTTTCCATCGCGCTATGGAAGGCGAATTCGATGCCGTGCTCTGTATGTATCACGATCAGGGGTTGATTCCGCTGAAACTGCACGCGTTCCACAGCGGCGTGAACGTCACTCTGGGATTACCGTTCCCGCGCACCAGCCCCGATCACGGCACTGCATTTTCCATTGCCGGGAAGGGCATCGCTCAGCCCGATAGTATGATTCACGCGATCAGCCTTGCCGTTGAACTCGCATCCGCTGGCAAAAGTCGATGAAGAAAGCGCATGCCGTTCTCTTGCTTGGTGTCGTGGCCGTCTTCGCGTGGTCGGCCTGGCAACCATATGATTGGTTGACCTGGTGGCTGGAGATCTTCCCGGGGCTGGCCGGCTTGATCGTTCTCGCTGCGACCTACCGCAAATTTCAGTTCACCACCCTGTGCTACACGCTGATCGCTCTGCACATTTCCCTGCTTTGCGTCGGCGGCCATTACACCTACGCGCGCGAGCCATTGTTCAATTGGCTGCGAGAGATCTTTCATTGGCACCGCAATCATTATGATCGGCTCGGTCATTTCGCGCAGGGATTCGTTCCTGCAATGATCGCCCGCGAACTGTTCATTCGGCTGAAGATTCTGAATCGACCACGCTGGATGGCGTTTCTTATCTTGTCCATTTGTCTCGCCATCAGCGCCTTCTACGAGCTGATCGAATGGTGGACTGCGCTGCTCAGTGGAAGCGCTTCCACCGCATTCCTGGCCACACAAGGCGATGTCTGGGACACCCAGGCGGACATGCTCATGGCATTGATCGGCGCAATCTCCGCTTTAATCCTGTTGCGGCCATGGCAGGATCGCCAACTCGCGGCGGCCGGACGAGAACCGAAGCGCGCATGATTAGAGTCGCCAAATACCTTTCAGTCTTCAATCTCGGACTGCAAAACACGTTCGTTTATCGTTGGAATTATTTTCTGCGCGCACTCTTCGGCCTGATTCCGCTGGCCGGAACGGTTTTTTTGTGGCGCGCAATTTTTCAGGAGCGCGGAGGCGGTCTGCACGGATACGACTACGGTTCGATGATCTATTACTATTTGCTCATCCTCCTCGTCAGCAATCTGGCCACACCGACGGAGGACGAGTGGCAGATCGCGGCGGATATTCGTGAAGGGCAGATCAATTCATTCCTAACCAAACCGCTGAGCTATCTCGGTTACCGTTTCAGCATTTTCCTCAGTGGTCGTCTTGTTTACACCGCGGTCACGCTACCTCCGATTGCGCTGATCTTTTTATACTTTCGCAAATACGTCGTGCTGCCCGCCGATGTCATGACCTATATCTATGCCTGCATTTCGCTGCTCATGGCTGCGTTCATGCAATTTTTCATCACCTACAGCCTCGCCATGATGGCTTTCTGGATCCTCGAAATTTCCACCGTCGTCTTTATCGTTTACTCGTTTGAATATTTCCTCGGCGGACAAATGTTCCCGATCGATATCATGCCGATCGGAGTGCAGGCGGTGATGAAATGGATGCCCTTTTATTATGAGTTGTTCTGTCCGGTTGCGATCTTCCTGGGACGGCTTCACGGACCCGAATTATTTCAGGCACTTGCTATCCAGAGCGGCTGGCTTGCCCTGACGTGGGCGGCGGCCCACTTCATGTGGAAACGCGGGCTGGGACATTACCAGGCAGTCGGCGGGTAATCTAAATTTGTGGGCGGCTGTGCCAGCCGCCATCTAAATAGACGGCGTCTGACAAAGACGCCCTGCAACTATTTAGTTGTCGGTAATCCTGCCGCTTTCCAGGCTTTGAATCCGCCCGCCATCGAGCGGACGTTTTTGTAACCCATCTTCTGCAAACTCTCCGCTGCGAGAGCCGACCGTCCGCCGCCCCCGCAATGCAAAATAATCGGTCTATTCGAATCGGGGATCTCTTCTTCGATCTGCCATTCCAACGTGCCGCGACTGAGGTGAATCGCGCCCGGCACGTGTTCCTCTGTCCACTCTTCCGGATCCCGGACATCGACCAGGACTGCCGGACCACTCTCCACTTTCGCGGCCGCGTCTGGCGCGGAAATCTCGATGATGTTCTTCTTCGCGTCGGCCACGAGCTTCTCATAACGATCGGCCATGAGTTTACGTATTGAAATTTATTCGTAACGCAACGCATCGATCGGATCGAGGCGTGATGCTTCGCGCGCGGGATAGAACCCGAAGAAGATGCCGACGGCGGCGCTGACTAGAAATGCAATCAGCATCCAGAGCGGAGAGATAACAGTGGGCCAGCTCTTGATCATGGAAATGACTTTCGAGGCAATGACGCCGGCAACGATGCCGATAACGCCGCCCATGGCACTGAGGACGACCGCTTCGATCAGAAATTGAGTGAGAATATCGCGCCCATGCGCTCCGACCGCCAGACGAACGCCGATCTCACGGGTCCGTTCGGTTACGCTGACGAGCATGATGTTCATGATGCCAATGCCACCGACCACAAGAGAGACGCAGGCGACGGCAAAGAGAAGCCCGGTCATGACATCGGCGGTGGCGTTAGCGGTATCAGCGACCTCCTGCATGTTGCGCACAGTAAAATCATCGTCGCGACCGGTCCGAATGTTGTGTCGTTGTCTCAACAGCGAAACAATCTGCTGCTGGGCGGACGCGATCTGATCTTCCGACGCAATCTGGACATTGATGTTGCGGAGAGTCGTGCCGCCGGCTACGCGTTTCATCGCGCTGGTGAATGGCATGACGACAACGTCGTCCTGGTCGGTGCCCTGCAAGCTGAACCCTTTTTGAGTGAGCACGCCGGTAATGACGAACGGAACGCCCTTGATGCGCAGGACCTGGCCGACGGGATCCTCGTCGCCATAGATATTGTATGCGGCGGTGTGTCCGATGACGCAGACCTTGTTCGCGCTGCGCACATCCTGCGACGTGAAAGAAGCTCCCTCGGCAAGGGGCCATTGGCGGATGTCGAAGTATTCGGCGGATTCGCCCAGCACGCGCGTGAACCAGTTTTGATTTCCGGCTGCGACTTGCGCGGTCGAGGCCACTTCTTCACTAACCGCGGTAACGCCGGGGACTTCGCGCCGGATGGCATCGGCGTCCTCGATTTTCAAGGTGCCAGCGCCGCCGAATCCAGTGCGAATGCCGCTCGCGGTAATGCTGCCGGAGAAAACCTGGAGTATGTTTTGACCGAGACTCGCGATTTGCGCCTGGACCTGGGCCTTCGCGCCGTTACCGATGCTGACCATGGCGATGACAGCACCTACACCAATGATGATTCCAAGCGCAGTGAGAACGGATCGCAGTTTATTTTTGCGCAAAGCGCGTCCGGCGACTTTAAACGTGGAACCGAGTCTCATGATTGAATCTCGTCCGCTTCCGGCTCGCTGCGGCCGAGTCTGGCCATCTCCTCGGTCGCGATCAATCGTTGCGTGACGGCGCGGTCGGTTTTCACGACGCCATCACGCATGACCACGTTCCGCCGCGCATACGAAGCGATGTCCGCTTCGTGCGTCACCATGATGACGGTAATGCCGCGATCGTTGAGCTCTTGAAAAATTCCCATGATTTCGATGCTGGTCCGGCTGTCCAGATTTCCGGTCGGCTCATCCGCCAGCAACACTTCCGGATCGTTAATCAAGGCGCGCGCAATCGCGACGCGCTGTTGCTGCCCGCCGGAAAGCTGGCTCGGGTGATGGTCCTCACGGCCCGCCAGTCCGACAGATTTGAGAACCTCATCGGCCTTCCCGCGAAGTTGGGCATTCGTTAGGTGACGCGCACCGTATAACAGAGGCAATTCCACATTCTCACGCGCGGAAGTGCGCGGCAGGAGATTGAAACTTTGAAAAACGAAGCCAAGTTTTCCATTGCGATAATCGGCGAGCTGATCGCGTTCGAGCGGGGAAACGTCCTGGCCATCAAGCAGATAACGGCCGCGGGTCGGACGATCGAGGCAACCAAGAATGTTCATGAGTGTCGATTTGCCCGATCCGCTCGCGCCCATCAGAGCAACGAACTCGCCGGTCTGAATCTTCAGCGACACACCGCGAACTGCATGCACTTCCATTTCGCCGGTGCGATAAATTTTGTGCACGCCATCGAGTTCGACCACGACACCATTGCTTTGTTTCCTGTCCGCCACGCGTGCTTTCGCTCCCCTATGATTAGAATCGACGCGGTCCGCCACTGAATGGATTCGTCGACGCCGGATTCGGAGACAAACCCGGACCAACGGCGCCGATGACAACGCGATCACCTTCCTTGAGACCTTCCGTTACTTCCGTCGAAATGCTGTCGCTGATTCCGGTCTTGATCTGCACTGCTTTCGGCTGCCTCGCGCCTGCCGGGAGGACGTAAACCGTCCGCTCAACCTTTCGTTCGCGAGCGGCCGCGTCGCGTGGACGCGGTCCGCTCCCGGGAGAGCGACTCGCCGCCGGCGTCGCAGGCGATGCTTTCGAGTCGGACGACCCCTCCGCCGGACGAAAGCGCAGAGCGGCGTTGCTGACTTTCACCGCGTCGTCCCGTTGCGCGATGATGATGGAAACATTCGCGGTCATGCCCGGTTTCAATTTCAAATCGGAATTGCTCACGCCGATGACAGTGTCGTAGGTAACTACGTTCTGCACCGTGATCGGCGCATTGCGTACCTGCACTATTTTCCCGTGAAAGGTACGCGTCGGAAATGCGTCCACCGTAAAGTCGACGGTCTGATCGTTCGTCACCACGCCGACGTCGGCCTCGGCCACGTTCGCGTCGATCTGCATTTTGCTCAGGTCATTCGCGATCGCGAAAATCACGGGGGCTTGCAGGCTGGCCGCGACGGTCTGCCCGACATCGACATTGCGCGAGATGACCACGCCATCCACGGGCGAGCGGATGGCGCAATGCTCCAGGTCCGCTCGCGCTTTATCGAGAGCGCCCTGCTTGATTTTTATATTTGCTTCGGCCTGGTGCAACGTTGCCGTGGCCTGATCGAGATCCGCCTGGGCCGAATTTTGTTTGGCGACGAGGGACTGGGTACGGGTGGCACTGAGGCGGGCGAGCTCGAGCGCCGCCTGCGCGTTGGCCAGGTCGCCTTCGGCTTGCGTCACGGTCGCCTGAAAAAGCACCGGATCGATTTGTGCCACCAGATCACCGGCTTTGACCTGCGAGTTAAAATCGGCGAACAATTTCTGAATATTTCCCGATACCTGGCTGCCGACCTGCACATTGACCACCGGATTTAACGTGCCAGTGGCGGTGACAGCCTGCGTAATAGGGCCCCGCGTCACGGTGACCGTCTGGTAGGTCGAGCTACCCTGGCCGCCACACTGACGGAAAACCAGAAGGATGCCCACCAGTGCCACCGCAATGAAAACGATCGGGACCCAGCGCTTCATGCGGTTGATAGTTGTCTCCCCATATAATTAAGACAGGTGAACCCGGTGCGGCGTTACATCGAAATCTACTCCATCATGCTACGCAACTCGCTCATTCGCGAGTTGAGTTTCAAAGCTAACTTCATCCTTTGGATGCTCGTTGAGGTTCTCTGGTTTTGCGGCCAGATCGTTTTCTTCAGCATCATTTTCGGCCAGGTGGATCGCATCGGCGACTGGTCAAAGTGGGAGGTGGTGCTCCTGGTCGGCACGCATCAGATCATCGGCCAACTTTTTCAGGCGTTCTTTTTCGTTAATGTCGCGAATGTCCCGGAACTGGTCCGGACCGGGAAACTTGATTCACTGCTCGTCCTGCCTCTCGACAGTCAATTTGCCGTCTCGACGAAACAATTCGGCCTGGACAGCGTGATCAATGCAATCGTCGGAGCCGTGGTCGTTTGCGTTTCCTTATCGAAATTGGGCGTCGTTCCAAATCCGCTGTCGATCCTGCTTTACCTGATTGCTCTCGGTTTCGGGGTTGCCGTGCATTATTCGATCATGCTTAGCCTCGCTGCCGTCAGTTTTTGGATCGTGCGCGCACAGGGACTGGTCTACGGCTATTTCAATTTCCTCAACATTGCCCGTTATCCTGACGTTATTTTCCCGCGCCTCTTCCAATTCATCTTTGGGTGGATTGTTCCGGTGATCATTATTGCCAATATTCCTGCCCGTCTTCTGATCAAATCCATGGGCCAACCCCTCTGGTTGATGGCACACCTCGTAATTGCGTCAGTGATCGTATCGTGCCTGGCCCGCTCTTTCTGGCGTTTTGCGCTGAAGCATTACTCCAGTGCGAGCTCCTGAATTTCTGGGGGAAACGACTCCCGAACTCCTTCGTTTTGAACGTTAAATCTCCGCTTGCGTGAATTGCGAAATGTCCTTAATTAAGCCTCCGTTTTGGGCGCCAGCACTCCGGGCGCCCCATTAAGTTTATGCCCAAATCATCCAAAAAGAAGGCGCCTGCGAAGAAGCCTGCGGCCCGCAAAGCTGCGGTGCACCACAAGGCATCTGCCTCGAAGTCTGCGCCGAGCAAAGTGCAGCATAGCAAGAGCGCCCCAGGCAAGCGCGCGCCCAAAGTTTCCGGAGCAAACACCGTCCCGGACACAATCCGATTACTTGGGCAAAACCACAAGGAACGCAAGCTCGACCCGTTTACGCGGCAACAGAAGGATAAGTTGCTCCAGCTTCGCGATGCCATGGTTGATTCGATGGCAGGCGTCGCACAGGATACGTTGCGCTCACGGGCCGAAGGAAGCGAAGCGTCCGCCTTTGGCATGCATCAGGCCGATGCCGGATCGGATGCATACGACCGCGATTTTGCCTTGAGTTTACTTTCGCAAGAGCAGGATGCCCTTTACGAGATCGATCAGGCGCTGAAACGAATTGAGCTCGGTACCTATGGCGTCTGCGAGATGTCGGGCAAATCGATCCCGCGAGCGCGTCTCGAGGCGATTCCTTTCGCCCGTTTCACGGTCGAGTGTCAATCGCAGCTCGAAAAACAAAACCGAGCTTCGCGTGTTCGGCAATCGGTCACATCCCTTTTTGGTCTGACGGATGAAGAGGGGGGCGAAGCAGAGGAAGAAGAAGCCGCGCCGACCGAGGCGAAAGAGTAATTCATGGCCCAGGAAATCATTACCCTTGAGTGCACGGAAGCGAAGGCGCTGGGCAAACCGGTATCGCGTTATATGAGTACGCGTAACAAGAAGAGCCCCCGCACACCAAACCGTTTGGAGAAAAAGAAATACAATCCATTTTTGCGGCGGCACACACTTCATCGCGAAACGAGATAATTCCCATGCAACCAAAAACCGCCAAACGCCGTTCCGCTTTTCGTCGAGCCAATCGCACGATGCCGCGGCGAAGAATCGACATCGCGCTCGAGGCGATTGACTACAAGAATCCGGATCTCTTGAAGAAATTTGTGACCGAGAGTGGAAAGATTCTACCGCGCCGCGTCACCGGAATGCCGGCCTACATGCACCGCAAAATCACGCGTGAAATCAAACGCAGCCGTTCGGTGTTGCTGATGAAATAGGCAGCGCGCTCGCTGCTTAATTTGTAGGGCGTCTGTATCAGACGCCGAATGCTTTCGGGGTTCACAGAATGGAGCCGGCGGGAGCCGAGCGACATAGACGGAAAGCCTGAAGAGGTGAGCGAACTGGCGTGAGCGAATCAAACGCCCTACAATTCTTGTCATCCCGAGCGGAGTCGAAGGATCCCTCAGTTCGAGGTCGCTGTTCCAGCCCGTTCCCTAAGGGAGCGCTACGCGGTAGAAGGCTCGATGCGAGATCGACTCGGAGTAGGTCCAGTCACTGCCATCGCTCACGTAGCTGGTCACCGTGTTCCAGCTGACCAAATCTTCGCTCCGCTGCAGCACGTAACGAAATCCTTTCGAACCTGCTGTCACTTCGATGTTTAGTTGTCCCCTCTGCAGATACGGCGTGAGTCTGGGCAGAGCGGGCGGGGACTTCACATAGACGCGAAAATTATCGATCATCCAATTCGGCGATAACTGACCGGTCGGCGGATAGGTCATGCGCAGCGCGACGAAATTCCCGATCAATTGATCGATCGAACGGTTTGCCGCCGGATCCTCAAATTGTGGAGTGATATGCAAAAGATTGGAATCCGTTAGGGCGACCCGCCCTGGTGCGGCATAATATTCGGTAACACCTGCCGAATTGAAGGCCAGGCCAACCGTCCACCAACCATCCGTCGATATTCTGCCAATCGTTACATCGGGCGCATAGCCATCGCCGACTCGAGCAATCAAACAAGGTCCAGCGTCGTCGGTTGAGACATAAATTCCCGGCCAGTATAGTCCGTAGTCGAGCGGAAGATCTGCATCGTAGGCAGTAACACGAATGCCGAACCATTCCCGAAACCCGGACGCGTTGACGCCTGTCGGCCATTGATCGAAGGGCGGCAACCAGATCCAGGCCACAATGCTCGGTCCTTCCGAGGCGTTAATAGACCTTCCTATCTGATCCGAGTACGTCGTGGTCATGTCTTCTGCCGATGGATAGGGATCGTCGCCATTATCGACCGAACGAACGCTCAGCGACCCGTTCTGAACGCCGAGCACTTCCGGCATGCCGCGAAGTCCGGCTCCCCAGATTGGATTGATCGTAGTGCATTCATCCGAAATGGCTTCGACCAAATAACCGCCAGGCGCGGCGAAACTACTGGCCGCTGACAATACGAACATGGCAGCCGCGATTAGCCAGTCGCACTTGAGGTTCGCTGCATTCAAAATCTGCATTCAACTTGGGAGGCGGCGGTCATTCCTCATGCGAACGCCTAACGTCGACGTCTCCTACACCTTCCGCGTGCGCTCGCCTTGTTCGATCAGTTTCCAGAATTCCTGCGTTTCCCCAAGCTGGGCATCTTCCGAGGTGGGCAGCTTGCTGCGAAAAAGAAAATCGCGCAGCGTGTTCTTGTGCAAGACGCGGTGAACCGTAATCCCTTCGTCCCTCTTTTCGAAATAGATCCGGTAATCCTTGGCGCGAAATCGATATAATTTCTTTCCTTTTCGCTCGATCACGCCAAAACGCTTCGCATCCAACTGGTCCAGGTCTTCGGGCATGATCTGGAATTCGGCGAGGAGCTCGAGTTGCAGCGTTTTGGGCAGAGCGGAAATTTCCGCCGCGCTTAGTTCGTTAAAAATAATCTGGAACATGGCGAACGTTACAGCGTTACAGCGTTACAGCGTTACATGGTTGAAGCGGTTTCGATTTCGGCTGTTTCCGCTTGAACGCTTCATCGCATCTAAACATAAAGTCGTCGGACGCGAGCGCCAATTCGCGTGATGACCTCCCAGGGGATGGTACCGGCGCGGTCGGCCAGTTCATTCGCAGAGATTTCCTCGTTTCCACTTCGCCCCATCAAGATGACTTCATCGCCGCTCCTCACCTCCTTAACGTTCGAAACATCGGCCATCATCAAATCCATCGTCACGCGTCCTAGAACCGGACACCGTTGCCCGCGAATCAAAAACACGGCGTAACGATTGGAAAGATGCCTCGGATAGCCGTCTGCATAGCCCGCTGTGATCGTGGCAATCCGCATCGATTTCGACGTGATAAAGGTTCGGCCGTAGCTGATCGAACTTCCGGCTGGAACATCGCGCACGAGGCCGATTCGTGCTTTCCAAGTCAGGGCCGGCTGCAACACTCCCTGAAATTCCGGCAACGGCGAGATTCCATAAAGCATGATTCCGGCACGCACGATATCGAAGGTAGGATTGGCAAAGGCCAGCGTGCCCGCGCTCTGCAGAACATGCGCCTTGTAATCACCCGGAATTTCGGCCCTAAATTCCTTCACAATCGTAGCGAACCGAACGAGCTCATGTCGCGTGTAGTCCGCATCTTCATTCGACACAGGCATGTGCGTGGAAACGCTGTGAATCGTGACACTCGGCAACGCCGCTACCTTTCTGAATAGAGGTAAGGCTTCTTTTTCCGGAACCCCCATCCGTCCCATGCCAGTGTCCACTTTGAAGTTAACGAGGGCTTTGCCGGGCTGCGCGAGCCGATCGAAGTCTTCCGCTTCTTCGAGCGTTGATATCGTGGCAATGAACCCGCGCTCGACAATGCTCGATCGTTCCTGAGGCAAAGCCGGTCCCAAAATCATGATCGGATGTGGAAGGGCTGAGCGCAAAGTCAGCGCCTCCTCAAGATTGGCGACACCGAACAGCTGGGCTTCCTTCGCCAGGGCTTTCGCGACACCGACCATGCCATGGCCGTAGCCATTCGCCTTGACCACTGCGAGCAGCTCGGCGGTGCCGATCCGTTCCCGCACCGCCGTGGCATTTCGGCGCAGCGCGTCCTCGTCGATCTCCGCCCAGCATCGGTATGTTTGCTCAGTCATGAGGCAAAACCGCGAGCCACCATTTTCGGAGTCGTAATGTGCGGTTCGCGCAAGTAAATGGGCTGCAGCGGCGGCAATAAGAAGCGCCCATCTTCGATTTGAGCGAGCCGGGCCAGAATCTTAGCGGACGGATGCTTCATCTCAATGCGTCCAAACTCTGGAAGATAATCAGAAGAAAAAATCGGCAATTGGGACTTCATGCCATCAAGGTACGCCTTAAACTCCGCCGTTCCGTGCAATTGGATGTCGTTCGCCATTTTTCGCTGCGCAACCTCTGCCAGATAGAACGATCCTCGCCTCGCGTCTCCCACAACCAGGTAATCATCGGCATCGCATGCCATCGCGCAAATCGATGGATATCCAATCAACCCTGCACCCGATGCAGCCTGTAAACCGATTGCCGTCGAAAGGGCAATTCTCACCCCGGCATACGATCCGGGCCCGAGACCAACAATAATTCGTTGCGGCATGCCAAATTGACTTCTCACCTTCGACAGATTTTCAAAAAACGTTCCGGAATGTTTCCGGTCATTGTCCCATTCGCTCTCGAAACCGGTTTCATCATCGAGCCAGGCCAGACTGCCGCGCTTGCTGGACAGCTCGATTGCCAAAGTCTTCATCGGAAGTGAATCGCGCGCGTCTCTGGCGACGTAATTTCAAACGAGATCCAGCAGGCGTCTTCCGGGATCAAATCCGGAAACCGGTCAGCCCACTCGATCACCGAAATGCCCTGGCCGAAAAGATACTCATCCAGGCCCAGACGAAGAACTGATTCCGGATCTTCCAGGCGAAAAAAATCGAAATGATAAATCGGCAAGCGCCCTCCATCGTACTCGTGCAGAATCGTGAATGTTGGACTGGTGACTCGCTTTTCGCTACCGACCCCCTTCACAAAACCTTTTGTGAAATGAGTTTTGCCCGAGCCGAGATCGCCTTTCAGCGCCAGCACGCCTCCTTTCTTGACCTTCGAGGCGAACTGCCGGCCTGCCTCCTCGGTCTCGACGGCACTATTGGAAATGAACGTAGCCACCCTTCAACTGCCGATTGCGAATTGGGGATTGTGGAACCAGACGGCCAATGTCTGTGAGAGGAACCTTGGGGAATTTCCTCTCCCATGCACGCTGTAAACCTGTGCTCTGGCGGGGCGAAATGGCGAAAAGCAATTCATAGTCCTCGCCATCTGAAATAACATCGTTGAGGCTCGCACCGCGGGAGCATGGCAGATGAGATTTTTCGACCTCGAAACCGGCATGGCTTGCGCGCGCAAGCCGAGGCAGATCGGCCCCCAGGCCGTCGCTTAGATCGATCATGGCATGAATAGGGAACCGGCTGGTCAACCAACGTGACTCCTCGATTCGTGGGACGAATCGCAAATGCTTTCCTTTCCGGGATCCACCCAATCGACCGGTCACAAAAAGACGATCCCCTGGCCTTCCGCCGCTTCGAGACACCCAACGTCGACGTTCGACCGATCCGGCAACGCTGACAGAGATGACCACCGGTCCTCGTGTGCTGCTCGTTTCACCGCCAACAACACTGACGTGAAAGCGAGCCGCGGCACGATTCAAACCGCGATAGACTTTTTCCACCCAGCCCGTCCGCGTTTCTTTGGAAACAATCAGCGTTGTTAGGGCAAACTGGGGCACACCGGAGACGGCCGCAAAGTCGCTCAAGGGCCGCATCATCGCTTTCCAGCCGATCGAATCGGGCGCGGCTGTGGAATCGAAGTGGACATCTTCGACCACACAATCCGTCTTTAAAAGGAGCAGGTCTCTGCCACGCGCAGGTTCGACGACGGCAACGTCATCCCCGGCCGCAGCGATCACGCCCTGATGGATCGTCAAAGTGGGAAGAAGCCTCTCCAGCAGCCTGTCCTCCCCCACCTGGCGAAGTTTCATCGCTGGGACATCTCGGGGAATGCGAGAAAAATGAGACTGAGCGAGTTGAAGAGGGAGTGCATGGTCATCGGCACCAGAATGGATCCGCTCCACTCGTAGGCAATGGTGAAACAACTCCCAAGAACAAAGAGTGGTACGAACGAGGGCAGGTGTTGGTGAACAGCCGCGAACAACAGCGCGCTGATCAACATCGCAGCGAACCGGCCCAGATATCGGCGCAGAACACCGTACAGAAAAAAACGGAACACCAGTTCCTCGGCAATCGGCGCAACCGCCACGGCGAGCACAATAATCAGGACCCGTTGCTGCATCGTGTTGGATCCACTGAACATCTCAACAATGTTTTGCCGGCCCGAACCGCTGCGCAGAAAACGCTGTGTGATTGCGTCGGCGACGGCAATCAAAGGATAAGCCGTGACCAATAAAAGCGCGCCAGTAGTCACGGCCCGCACAGTGCCCAGCTTGGAAAAACCGGCCAGGGCGTCGAGATCAAATCCGCGTAGGGAGAGAAAGCCGAGCAGAATCAGAACTATGACCACCGTGATGACAAGGTTGGCCGCCAGATCCCGGGTGTTCAGGTCATGTGGCGGCGTCGACATCGCGACGGCAATGTTCAGCAAGAGGAGCGAAATCAGCAGCGCGGCGATAATCGCTTCCGGCAATCCAAATATCTTCGAAAGCCCATCTGCCGGCGGAGCCTTCCGGACACTGATTTGCCGGATTAACGCCACATAGACGTACAGACCAAGAAGAAAGAAAAAAATGTTTACCAGAAACCAGAAGACTGAAAACAAACCCTGCGATGCCATGCGCGGCGCTACGGCGCGTAGTAGCTGGGTAGAAAATAGGCGTGTCCGCTTTCCAGCTGCGGCATGAGTTGATGAGGGAGTTCGATCTTCAGTTTCGAGTCTCCCACCTCGCCGAAGGCGCGGAAAACCCTGCTCAGACTGAAGGGGGGTCCATATTTGACGATGCTCGCGCCCGGGGCGGCACCAAGCTCCTTCGCTTTATTGAACGCGTCCTCGATCTGACCCAGGCCATCGATCAATTTGTTCTCCAACGCGTCCTTGCCGGAAAGAATGCGGCCGTCAGCAATCGTGTTCCGCAGGTTGTTCGCCTGCAGACCTCGCTCCTTCGCCACCACCCCGAGAAACTTGTCATAAGTTTTCATGACAAAATCCTGGATCAAGTCCTTCTCCTCAGGAGTCATGGGTCGCGCGCCGTTGAGAATGTCCTTGAACTTGCCACTTTTGAAAACGACCGACGCTAACCCGACCTTATTTAAGAGCTGCTCATAATTGAGCGTTTGGATGATAACGCCGATGCTGCCGGTGATGGTCGTCTCATTCGCCATGAGAAATTTCCCACCGCAGGACACGTAGTAGCCGCCTGAGGCCGCCAGCGTATCCATGTAAATGACAACCGGTTTGCGCGCCCGCGCCTTGACCACCGCGTTGTAAATCTCATCGGAGGCGGTGACCTCGCCCCCGGGCGAATCGATCTCGAGAACGATAGCTTTTACCCTGGGGTCTTCCCGCGCCTGTCGCAGCGCTGCGCGCAGATCGTCGACCATGGAATCTCCCACGCTCCCCGGGATACTCGAGCTGATCAGCCCGCGCATAACGATCAGGGCGATCTTATCAGAACTACCACCGCTTTCTCGTTCCACCGTGATCTCACGAAAACGCAGAAGCGGCTCCGGCTGGCCCACCATGGAGCCCACGCCCCGACGAAGGACCGCCGCCATAAGGACCAGATTGACGAACAAGCTGGCGCAAAGCGCCACGAACAAAACGATGGTGAGACAACCAAATTTGCGGTCAGCCATGGAAGGGAAAAGCTGACGGAGTACCGCTCGGGGCACAAGCGCTTTCGTGGAGAGTAAAGCAGGGAAACAGGGGGAAAGGCGGGGCTGGTCCCGGACTATTTTCGTTCTTTAAAGAATTAAAGGTCTCAAAACCCGGGACTGGACGCTGGCCTAGAATGTGCTAAAGATTATTGTAATTACTAAATAGAACAGCAATTATGAATAGCGGCCACCTTCACGTCACTGCCTCCGCCGTGCGACCAGCACGCAAAACCAAAGCGCGCAAAAAAGTTCGCACCTCGAATGGCAAAAACGGACATAGCAACGGCAATCACCCCCCAACCGCCGCAGCCGGCACACTTACCCGCACCAAATCCCTTTTGTTGGCTGCGTTGCGCGTTTGGGAACTGAAACATCGCGTCGGCGAATAAACCGGGAGCGCACGCGACTCGCGTGCACATTGCGACGACCTCGCCGCAATCACTTCGTTTACACCGTTACAGCGGTGCCTTTACACGTTATGCGCGCTTCCCGTTTTAACTTTGTAACATTGTAACGGTTTTAACGGTCTCCGCCTTCCCACTGGATTTTCCCCGCCACGGAGCGACAATTTCCCGCAATTGCGCCCGTAGCTCAGCCGGATAGAGCAACGGATTTCTAATCCGTAGGTCGAGTGTTCGAGTCACTCCGGGCGCGCCCCCTCCGAAACGGGTGTTTTCACTCGTAAAACGAGCCGAAAAACTCCCGTTTTGCTGCATACTCATTCGAACATATAAAAACCCATTTTAACGCATTTTTCCTTGATTTTGTGGCAACAACATGGCAACAGAAAGGCCATGAGAAAGCGAAATTCGGGTCAATCCGACGTGATCGAACAGCCCTCGTTGCCACCGTCCAACGGCAACGGTGATGCGAAAAAGAAAAAATCTGAGCCGATCGAGGCCAAGCCCTACTCAGACAAAAACCGCCCCCATTTGAAATTCGTGGTCAACTACCACGTCCGCGAGAACGGGCAACGCAAGCGGGCGCGAAGGTTTTTCGAGACGCGCACCGACGCTGACGAGTTCGCGAAGCAGAAAAACACGGCTCTGAAAAACACGGGGACCGACGGCGCTGAGTTCAGCCCGAGGCTTCGCGTCATGGCTCAGGAATGCGCCGAACGGTTGGGCGACTACGGGAAAACGATTGCCGATGCGACCGCCTTTCTGGTCGCCCACTTGGAAGCGAGCAAGAAAAGTTGCACCGCTCAGGAGCTGGTTGAGAAACTGATCTCAGCCAAGACGGCAGACGGAGCGTCAAAGCGATACATCGAAGATTTGAGCAGCCGCCTCAACAGGTTCGCCAAAAAGTTCGACGGGCAAAAAGTCGCGACCATCACGGGCGCGCAAATCGACGATTGGCTGCGCGGCCTCAACGTCTCGCCAGTGTCGCGCAACAATTACCGCCGCGTCCTGGTCGTGATGTTCAATTACGCAATCCAACGCGGCTACGCGACCAGCAATCCGGCAGAGAGCACAGCGAAGGCTAAAGTTGTTGGCGAGGCTCCCGGCATTCTCACCGTCAACCAGACGGTTCAACTGCTTGAAGCTGCTTCCGCTGACATACTGCCGTATCTGGCAATTGGCGCGTTCGCTGGATTGCGCCGCGCGGAGCTGGAACGGTTGGAGTGGTCAGACGTTCAGTTCGACAGCGACTTGATCGAAGTCACGGCAGCGAAGGCAAAGACGGCAAGGCGTCGCTTCGTGAAGATCCAACCGAACTTGCGCGAATGGCTGTTGCCGCTGCGAAAGCACAGAGGCAAGGTTGCGCCCGACGATTTCCGCAAGAAATTCGACGCTGCCCGGACAGCCGCAAAAATCACCGAATGGCCGGACAACGCGCTTCGACACTCGTTCGCGAGCTATCACTTGGCACACTTCAAAGACTCTGCCGCGCTCGCGCTTGAAATGGGACACACGGACAGCGAAATGATCTTCAACCACTACCGACAACTTGTTAGGCCGAAAGAAGCGGAGCGTTTCTGGAACATCCGGCCCGCCACTGCCGACGTTGTGCCGTTCGACGCGCAGAAAGCTGAGGCGACGCGATGACCAGCAAAGCAAAGCGAGGCCGAGGGCGACCGAAAGGGACAGGCGTTCTCTCAGGCATTCGGCAACACGAGGAATGGAACGAGATTCGCAACCGGATCATCTACGGCACGTCTGAGTGGCGGATTGTGCGGCTGCGTCGGTTGATCGGTGACGGCTCGCGCTTGCCTGACAACACTCTCGCAGCGATCGAGGCGCAATCCGCGACGCGGCCAAAGGTGACGCTGCGACAGCTTGACCGAGTGTGGAACAAACTTCGCGCGCAGGGCAAAGCGGGCAAAGACCAAGAATGGTTCGCCGCACGCGACGAACTCTACAAAGCCAAAACGGGCAAGCCCTACAACAAAGCGGAACAGCCTAACGTGATTGCATCGCTTTGGCGTGAGCTACGCGCGCAGTTCCAACGCGCCGTGCTGGTCGGGGATGCTGACTGGTTCACCCGACAAGCAAGCGCGATCGACAAAGGCGGTTTACCGCAACGCGCGCAGTTCAACGCGAAGGTGGTTCATCTGTTCGAGCATGCGATGTGGCGCACTCACGCAAAAGAGGGCGACAACCGCCAAGACTTAACGCTCACGCCTACCGGGACGTTCACCGATGCAATGGCAAGCGACATTTACGAGGCGTTGGACAAACACGAATTGCCCCTGTCGCGTTTTTCCGAGGGGTATAAACAGGCCAAAGAGAAAAAACCATCGCTAGTCGTTGAAGGCTGGCAACAAAACAAACACCGCGTGATGGAAGCGATTCACGAACTCGCGAGGCAGCTACAGTTCGAACTTCGGAAGCTACACAATCGCAAGAGAACCAAGCCATGAAAGCCAAGAAAACAAAACGAGTCGTGACGCTCGCTCAGGCGCTAGAGGCCGATGGCTTCACGGCTCCAAAAACAATGGATTGGCTTTCGGAGCAGCTCCGGTTTTGCAACAGCTACGAGCGTCTTCCGGCCCTGCTTGAGTGGTTCGTCCCGGTCCACTGCCGCCGGGATGGACGGCGAGCTTGGTTCCGGCAGCTAGGCGAGGTGTGGACGATCAGTGACAACATCGGCAGCTACCGCAATGAGCTGGTGCAAATCCTGTCGGAGGCTAGCCCGCTAATGCGTTCGCAGATGATGAACGAACAGGAACTAGCTCGTTGGCGCGAATTGCCCAGACAAGTCGCCGTGTATCGCGGCTGCGGCTGTCGTAACCGGCTGGGCTTGTCCTGGACGCTCAACCCCGCCACGGCAGCGCGCTTTCCGTTCCTGAACCGTTACCGTGTGGAAAGACCGCTGCTCCTCACGGCGCGCGTGCCTAAATCCAACATTGTCGCCGTGAAGCTGGACCGCGAAGAAGAGGAGTTGATTGTACTCGTTCAAGAGCGGCAGATCACAGCGGAACAGTGGGCTCCCACGGACTAACAATCCGTGGAAACACGAAGCGACGGCCAAAGGTTGCCGATCCGTTGCCGAATATTGCTGCAAAACAGGGGTTTCCCGCGCCGTAAAGCCCGCTGCAACGCTTCCAAGCGGGTCAGGGAGTGTCGAGACAGCCCGCTGCGGTTCCGATGTCTTCACCGTCACCGCGCGGGCAATGGGTCGATCGTGCGGAAAATTATCTCGATTGCTTCAGCGACCGATTCCGCCGCGCTCCCAACACTCGCGTACTCGTCGAGCGCCTCGTTTGCTTTGTTGATGGCCCCGACGATCACCTCCCGATGATCGAACTTCACGAACTGCGGTGAGCCGAGGATCGGTTGCAGTTGCTTCAGCGCCTCGCGAACGCGCGTCCCTAACGGCTCGTCTTCAATCAGCTCGCCTAACGCTTTGCTTGCCATCCCCACGATTGGATTGTCATTCATGGACGCAATTTCGCCGCGTTGACTGCCGAAATCAATGCTCGTTAGGCTCCTCGCGCGCGCGTGCGCGATCTGTCCCGCGTGTCTCAGGGTTAGCGTCCGCGGCAGCGCAATGATATCGTCCGGGGCCCCCCTAAAGTGGAACGGAGAGGATGCGAGTAACATTCGATGAGTGCGGGTATACGGGTCAACACCTGCTCGACAAAGAGCAGCCTGTCTTCGTTCTTGCTTCCGTTTCCTTCGAAGATGCCGCGGCAGCCGATTTGTTAGGGCCTTTTGCGGTGCGAAGGCAGGGCGAATTCAAGTATGCAAAGGTGAAGCGCGCGACTCGCGACCAGCCAATGATCCTGTCAGTCTTGGACGATCCGAGACTAAACTCGCAGACATGTAAGGCCTACATCATCCATAAGCCCTTCATGCTTGTTAGTAAGCTTGTAGACGAGATCTTTGAAACTTTGGCTCACGAACACGGTCTCGATCTTTATGAGGGCCGTGCCGCATTGGCGACCGCGAACCTTATTGCTTCGACGTTTCCAGTGTACCTAGGTCGGACTCGGTACCAGCGCTTTCTTGGATCATTTAGCGCTCTTGCGAGGAAACAAGATCAACCAGCATTTGAGCGATTCGCTGCCGAATCTGAATCCATTTACAATCATTTGGAGCAAAAATTTCCGTACGTCTCCTCAACCTTCGCCCCAGTCGTCTTAGCATGTAGGCGCGGTTTGCCATTTCTCCGGCGTTGCTTCGGTGACTTCGGACACGATCCAATTATCCCGGCATATCACGTTCTGGCTAACGAATGGAGCAAGGAACTTAACAGTGCCTTTGAATTACTAGCTGACGAGTCAAAGGTGCTTGCGCACGAGCGACAGCGACTGTTGAAGTTCTCCGATCCTACCTTGAAGAACGTCGAACTCAAACAATACAGCGCGATCCATGTGTATCCATTGAAGATCTCCGACATTGTTCTCGGTCGATCCGAAGACCATCCGTCGATTCAATTGGCAGATTTCTTGTCAGGAGTGACTTTCCACGCGTTTAACAACCGGGCACAAGGAACGCGACCAACGGCGTTCGAGGAAGAGTCATTCAAACGGCTCGTTGGCAGTAAACTATTCTGCGGAGGCATCTGGCCGAGCACTGGAGTTACGCCGGAAGAAGTGGAAGCGATCGGCGAGTACAGCGGCAGCATCGTGGACTACACGATGAAAATTCTCAGCGATGACCCTTCCGTTCGGAAAAAATAGAAGACTCATCGCGGGACTGGCGACCGGTTCCGGTGAATTCACCGGCACCGGACCCGGACGAGGCCGAATTTCGTACGCTGTCACATCTTTAGGCATGTCATCGAATCCTTCTCATCCCATTAGCAGCAACAAAAAATCCTGCGACTCAGTGACACCGCTGAACCGTCAGGTCCACCAGGAGATACTGGCGTATTCTTTCATCTCTGATAAACGTTGGCTGTGCCGCTGCTAACGCTTAAACCGTCGCATAAAGCGGTAGCGGCTTACTATGCCGCACTAAGGAAGTTCGAGCAGATCGGAGTCAAACACGAGACTGCTGTTCGGTCTGCGTTTCAAACCCTGCTCGACTACTGCGCGAAGCAATGCCACCGCGTGCTTGTACCGGAATATCGAGTGAAGCGGAAAGCAGGAAAGCCAGTCATCGCGGATGGCGCAATCGTCGATCAATTCACGCGCGTTCTGTCGTACGGCTTGTGGGAAGCGAAAGACTCGCAGGACGATTTGGAGAGGGAAATTAAAGCAAAATTCGCAGCTGGCTACCCCAAGGACAACATCCTCTTCCAGGCACCGACACGGGGGGTGCTCTATCAAGATGGGCAACGCTACCACGACACCGATCTCAGCGACCCCGACAAGCTCATTCACATTCTCGAACTCTTCTTCACGTATCGGCCGCCGGTCTTTGAGGAATGGGAACAAGCCGTTGACGAGTTCAAGGAACGCGTGCCTCAATTAGGCGGCAATCTCGCCAAACTCGTTCGCAAGGAGCGCCAGACAAACTCCGCTTACAAAATTGCCTTCATCGACTTCCTGGCGCTTTGCCGCGCTTCGCTGAATCCAAGCCTTTCTGAGAATGCCGTTGAAGAAATGCTCGTCCAGCATCTCTTAACTGAACGCATCTTCCGAAGAGTCTTTGATGTCGCGGATTTTATGCGCAGAAACATCATTGCCGCCGAGATCGAGAGAGTTATCCAAGCCCTCATCTCGAAAAACTTCGACCGCGACCAGTTCACGAAAGCGCTCGATCCATTCTATGTCGCCATCGAGCGCGCCGCCGAAACAATCCACGATTATTCGGAAAAGCAGAAATTTCTAAATACTGTCTACGAGCGCTTCTTTCAGGGTTTCAGCGTCAAAATCGCGGATACACACGGCATTGTTTACACCCCGCAGCCACTCGTGGACTTCATGGTTTCGAGCGTCGAGCACGTCTTGAAGGAACACTTCGACACAGGCTTGGCGGAGCAAAACGTGCATATTCTCGATCCGTTCACCGGCACGGGGAACTTTATCGTTAACCTGATGGAGCGGATGACGGCGAGTGCGCTGAAGCACAAATATGCGAAGGAACTTTTCTGTAATGAAGTAATGCTCCTGCCCTATTATGTCGCTTCGATGAACATAGAGCATCTCTACTCGGAAAAGGTCGGCACGTATGAGGCCTTCGAGGGAATCTGTCTTGTCGATACCTTTGAGACAGCGGAGAAAGGCCAGCGAGAACTTTTCTCGATGACGGAGGAGAATACCGAACGCGTGAAGCGTCAGCGCAAAGCGCCGATCAAAGTTATTATCGCGAACCCTCCTTATAACGCCGGGCAACTCGATGAGAATGACAACAATAAGAACCGCAAGTATCCCGAGATCGATGCGCGCGTGAAATACACTTACAGCGAAGACAGCGCCGCCACGTTGCTTCGCAAGCTTAGTGATCCTTATGTAAAAGCGATCCGTTACGCTACGGATCGGCTTGGAGAGAATGGAGCTAATTCGGGCATAGTTTGCTTTGTTAACAACAACAGCTTTATCACTGAGAAAAGTTTCGATGGGATGCGCAAGCATCTCGAACACGACTTCGATCTCATCTATTTGTTGGATTTAGGCGGCAACGTGCGGAAGCATCCAACTCTCTCGGGCACTACGCATAATGTGTTCGGGATCCAGGTCGGTGTTAGTATCAATGTTTTCATCCGGCTCCCGCGAAAGCCAGGCGATAAGCGGAAGGCGAAGATTCGGTACCAAGCGGTACCTATTCCGTGGACGAAGGAAGAGAAGTACGACTTCCTTGAAAAGAAAGACTCCGTCGATGGCGTGAACTGGACGCTGCTTAAACCGAATCAGCGGCACGACTGGCTAACTAATGCCAATGACGAAGAGTTCGCGAAGTTCACACCCCTCGGTACCAAGGATACAAAAGCGAGTGGCGGCAGCGGAGTGCCGACAATCTTTCGCACCTACTCGCTAGGCGTGTCTACGAATCGCGACTCTGTGGTCTATGACTTCAATGAAGAAACACTGCTGGCGCGCTGCGAGCGATTCGCAGACGAATACAATGCAGAACTAGATCGTTGGAAGAAGAAGGCTAAGCCGCCCAAAGATCCCAAGCTTTTGGTCAAATATGTAGACGACTTCGTGGATTATTCTCTCATCAGTTGGAGCCGCAATCTCAAGCGATGGTTCCGACAAGACGAGGAGATGGTGTTTGATTCCGGTTTCGTGCGCGATTCAGCATATCGACCTTTCACACAAAAAAAACTCTACTTTAAGAGGATGTTTGTAGATGAAGTGGGGAGCTCTGGCACTTTTTTCCCAAATGCTGAGCAAGAGACGGAAAATCTGGCAATCGCTGTGAACTTGTCGCCAGAAAGGCCTTTTTGCTCGTTCGCAATCAATCGCATCCCTTCAAAGGACATCGCGGGCGGCTTTGGTTCGCCAAGCTATTGCTTTCCACTCTACACCTACAGCGCGGACGGCGAGGAACGCCGCGATAACATTCCTCGATCGACGCTGGATAGTTTCGCTATTCAATACGACGACGATACCATTTCGCGGCCGGACATCTTTCACTACGTCTATGCGGTGCTGCATCATCCCGATTACCGCAGCCGCTACGTGGAAAACTTAAAACGAGAATTGCCGCGCATCCCTTTCGCACCGGATTTCCACATGCTGGCGAAAGCGGGTCGCAAACTAGCCGCTCTGCACGTGGGCTACGAAGACGTGAAGCCGTGGAACCTAAAACAAATCGAGCGCACCGACACGCCGCTCGATTGGCGCGTGGAGACAATGAAGCTGACCAAAGAAGGGGACGCCGTGATTTATAACGAGCACTTCACCTTCGAGGGGATCCCGGCCGAGGCGCACGAATATCGGCTCGGCAACCGCAGCGCGCTCGATTGGGTGATCGACCAATACCGTGTGTGCCGAGACGGCGAAGGCAACATTGTTAGCGACCCGAATCGCGACGACGACGAGAAATACATTGCAAATCTAATTGCCCGCGTTGTGTCGGTCAGCGTGGAGACGCAGAAGCTTGTTGCTTCACTGCCGCCGCTCAGCGCAACTAGTTAACCGTTCTTCGGCAACGGTGGAAAAAATCCATAACGGCCAGTGTCACTTTTTGTGAAATGAACCTTGCGGATCGTACCTTCAAGGTCGGAGGGCGGATCTTGGTTTTCAAAAACGATTACTTGGCGGCCGATAGAGTTCGACGCTAACGAGGAATAAAATGCCTCTTTCACGCCGGCCTCTAGCAATCTCTGCACCTCTCCAGCAGGATCCGGTTCTTGATATGCAACAAGGGGTGAATCCAAAACGACAAATGAGGGGTGAGGAAGGTTTTTGTCCAGAGAGTGCCGTTGTATAGCAAGAATAAATGCCGCGCACGTCAATGCACGCACACCCTTACCGTGTGAAGCGCGTGGATTGCCGCCGATAACAAGATCTTGATCGGCTTCAGAAAACACAACCCGGCCAACCGAAGGATATTTCCATTCTGTCAGAATCGTTTGAACAACTCCCGCGAAATCATCCATTTCGGCTGTCGTCGGAATGGTCGAAACTCTGGGAGACGGAGATCTACGGGTCGTGCGTAGCTCTCCGAGATCAGTGGCGGACGCGCGAAGTTGCGCCAATTGCTCGGTAATACCTTTGCTACGGAGAAGAACATCGCGTCGCACGTTGTGCTGCTCTAGAGCTTGCGCCGATTCTTTAACCCGAGGCATCAACTCATTGTCAATTCTGGACTGAACTTCTTTTAGCAGATGCGATGTACTGGCCGCTCTTTGCCGTAACTCGCCATTCTCGGTCGCCAATTCCGCGAGCAACTTGTCCAAATCTGCTTCGAGGCTTTTTATCTTTTCCGCTTCCACCCGTGCTGCAGCATGCACGGACGAAATCTGATACTGCTCTCCAGCGTGCCGCAACGCGTGAGCCTCAGGTGGTGCTCCGCAAACCGGACAACGTTGTGACGGCAGCGCTTGTAATAATGAACCGGTTTCCTCTATGGCGGTCAGCCTGGCGATGTTGGAATCGTAATGTGATTTTAAAAGTTCGAATCTCTTTATGAGCCCATCGACGATCGAACTCCGACTTTGGATTTGTCGTAATTCTGACGCGTGGTTTCTAAAGTCGTCTTCCAGATCTGCCACGCTGGTTCGCGACGCTTCGTACTCCGAGAGAGTTGTGGCGCGCGCTGCATCAATCGCGCCCAGTTCCGCGTCAACATCGTCCTCGCTTACGCCTAATCTCCGCAGCTCCGCGACGTTGCTCTCGATCATGCTTTGGATCAGATCTAATTTTGCGTCTATGGCAGCAGGTTCAACTTTCGTCGGTATAACTATTACCTCCCCGCTGTCAGTGCCGGTAATCAGCAGACGTAGCACCTGATTTTCGGTGGTGTTCTCAAAGTAAGTGCTCGAAAGCTGGGGTGCCCGCTCTGCGATGATTCGCTCTTCATCTACAATGCAGAGGAATGCCACATCACGGAAGCTGAGCGAGCGCCTATCGCCCCGCGCATTTTTACGAATTTGTCGCCCCCAAAGACCGCTGAGCTCCAGAAGAAAGCCTGATAGTGTTTCCCGCTCGGTCGCGCTGTGTCTCGCCGAAATAGTGGATTCCCCGAGCTGATTTCCAGCCGAGTCGAATCGAGTAAGCTTTATATCTCCTCCGGCCAAACCCCGCCTTATGACGAATTGTTCAGAAGTCGCCCTGGCGATGATTCGCAACAGCACAGAGTCGTAGCCACTCACCTCGGGAATCTGCCGGGGTGCGTCTCTCGCTCCGAAAGCGAAGTCGATACAGCTTAGCGCAAACGATTTGCCAGTGTCGGACGCTCCAGAAATCACGTTAAACCCGTCGGCGAAATCGAGCATTGCATCTGCTTTGCCCTGTCCCCTCACCGTTAGGTTCGTGAGGAAAAAGCCAAGACTGCCGTTCATCGCGGGTTATTCCTCGATTTCATCAAAGACGAACTCGGTCTTCCACCGGCCGATGGTGCGGTCAAGGAGCGCCGTCGCCTCATCGTCAGAAAGGGACCCGGCTGTATCCACGGCCCATTTCGCCCGGTCTCGCAAAGAATTGGCGTAGTCGGATGACAGCGCGTCGAGAAACGTTGCAGCGAGTTCTTCAGCGCGGTAACGAATGCCCGATACGTCAACGACTCTAGAAACAAGACCCTTCGTCGCGAACAGGTGCAGCCCATCTTCCAACAACCCACGACGTATCGACACTTCACCAGCGCGCAAAGGACCGGGTGGATGAAGGCTGGGCGGACCACCGTCGATGTCAGCTGAGTGGACAGAGAAGTAATCTAGAATAACGAGCCGTTGCAAATCGAGAGCACCTGGATGTGATTCCGCCAGGATCATCAACGCCCGGAGTCCGATTTCGACAGGACCGTTGAACAGCTGCGATGCTTTCACGGTCGCCATTTTACTCTTTGCTCATTTGCGAGCTGGTGGCACATGCCGCCCTTGTCCGATGAATTCACACGCGAGAAGAGCGCGTTTGATGCAAGTATTAGAGATTTCGCTTGTTGAACCGTTGCCAGCACGCGCGCAACAGCATCGGCGTGCGCCGCATCTACGACATCGACGACGCCGTGATGAACCTCGTCCAAAAGTCCGTCAAACGTCCCCGGAGACACATTGTCCTTTGAAAACTCTCGCAGCGCCTCCGCGCTGTAAAATTCTTGGCGCGAACGCCGAAAGTGGGCATTGAGCGCGCCGTCAGTCAATTTATCCAAAGAGGCGACAGCACAGCCCAGCCTATCCTCATACGCGTCAAACAGTGCGCGAACATAATTGGTTTCGTTAGGTAAAATCGCTATGGGCGGCCCTGCCGCGGCTGGTCGAGCTGGTAAGCCTCCGCCGAACCGTGCCGCATGCCAAGGAGTTGCGCGATGTTCTTCGATAATCGTGAGCGGAGAAGCCGTTTTTATCCGCTTGAAATCCAAAGACTCGATGTGAGCCCGCAGTTTTGCGTCTAACGGGATCGCCTTCGTGTTGGTAATCCGCGTCTTACATCTCTCATCCCATAGTTCCAGCAATTCTCGCTTCAGCTTGTCCGGGTCGCGTATAAGGTTAGAAAGTTTGTTTCCGACTCCGTGCGGTGCAACAAAAAAGTATTCGCGCGGCATGCTGTATTCACCAATAAACGTGTAGTAACAAAGCTTTGCGAGTTCAGCCCAAATGTCTCCCGGCTGCAATGGGTGATCGTAGTGCTTGCATTGAAAATTATCCCATGGGTCAACCTGATCGCTTGCGAACGCAACAATGTCACGGCCCATGTCTCCGGCACCGGCGCATCGTTCGACAGTTTTGTATCGCGTTTTTAGCGAGTGCGTCCATTCCAATATAAAGTCTTCCCAGATACTTGGGCTCATCAAACGAAGCCGGTCTATCGGCGGGACTGGCATCCCTGAGGCGATAGCGTCCGAACCCGGTGGGGTGGCTGGAATCGGCAAACTGGGGAGCGGTTTCGTCTTCATGAAGCTAAATTCTTGACCGTGCCACTCCTGCTGCGGATAACGCGATCCTCACCAGGTATCGTAACTGAAGCGATTCGAATGAAAAGTGCGGTTCCGGTGAATTCACCGGGACCGTGTAGCATCTTTCCCGTTGAGAAGTGGTTTGCTTAGGTCGTCCATCGCTGACGCGAAAGCCCGCGTCCAATTTCCCAACGACGCGCCGTCGTCCTGATCCGCGCTGATGATCGAGACTTGCTCGTTGGCGATCTTCACCGCCTGCGGGATGAGTTTGTTTCGAGCCGCGATGTATTCGCAGTTGTGGAACCGATCGGGCATCGGGTGGCGTTCCCCTTGGATTATCAGTTCGTCACAGTCGCAGATGAAGCAATCGTGCATTTGTTAGACTCCTTTCACTCGGGCGCGGTAGAAGAAAACTTTTTTCCTACCGAGGGAATAACGGAGGGCATCAAGGGCGTGATCGAGGGTCAAATCCGTATCCTCGGGATTGCCGGTCGTCGCGTAAGTGGCCGCTGGCAAGGTTCGGATGAGATGACGACAGGTGTTGAAGATAATCAGGCCAGGCTTGCCATCTTCGCGCATCGCGAGTTTGGAGTGAATCGCAGCAAGTCCTCCAATCCGACTTCCGGCCCCTTTTTCTGCGGGTTGCCAACGGCAGCCCAGCGCGTTCATCTGCTCTGCCCGACTCCCATTGCCGATATCGGCCCAAGCCGCGCTGTCCAGAACACCGTCGATCGGTTCCTCCCTTTCGTATATGGAGTCAACTTGCCTAACGGACCGCGCAAACTCCTGCGCAGTTAACCTGCTTTGGTAAAGCTCGTTTATCACATAGAGCCGATCGTACAACGGATCATGGGCGATCCAGAGACAACAAGCAGGGCTTGCAAATCCGTCGTCAGCGCCCCTCCAGATTTCCCAATGATCTGGGATGGTAAAGACCGGACATACATGCGCCGCTGAGAATTCTAAAAATATTTGGCCAGACAGGCTGTCCCATCGGCCTAACAAGAGACTTTTTTGCTCAGGCTCTGGCAGTGCGCGCAACGACCGCTCGTATTCGCCGCCCCGAAGATGGGGATTGTCCGAAATCCGCGCCGGGATAAAGCAACGCCTGTAGCCGGTTTCAGGATCAACAACCTCGGATGCCGAACCGTCAGGCGGAATGCCGAAACGGTCTTGCACCCAAAAATGACCCTGCCCGCCGGGAGTGCAGGTCGATCGAATTTCCAAGCGGAGGCCGCTCGTTTCCGTCGCCCTCAGTCGTGACAGAAGATAGACGTAATTGCCGTCGTTACGCCACGACGTCAACTCGTCCCAGCAGATGCAGCTGAAGGCGCGGCCCATGTAGCGGTAGCGATCCTCGTCGGCATCCAAAAATCCAAGCTCAACAACCGCGTTGGACGGGAACGTCCATTGCGATGTTTGTTGCTTGAACGTCGCGCCTAACGGCAAGAACAATTCATGGCTGCGAGCTACAACGTCCCTCAGCATTGGAAACGTTCTGCGGAGAAAAAGCGCCCTGTGCTTCGGATTGCCGGTCTGAGAAGCCGCGCACATCAGCAAAACATCAGTCTTTCCCCCGCCAACGCTTCCACCTAACAAGGCTTCACGCGCCGGGCAGGAAAGAAATTCCGCCTGCTTGGGCGTCGGTTTCCAAACAATGTTTGCGTCACTCATTTCCTTCGGCCTTCGCGGGCAAGAAAACGATTCCTCCCGCCACGCCAACTTCATGCCTTTGGATATCGCGGTAGACCTGTGGGCGATGGCAACGCAGGAGGAAGGTTAAGACCGTTGAGTCACCCTCCGCTGCCCGCTTCCATGCGACCTCAACCAAATCGTCAATGGCGTCCTCGATCGCTTCACGCCACCTCTCGGCGAAAACGTTATCCTGCTCTTTGTGCCGATACGCAGTGGCGCGACTGATCCGAGCGACAGCGCACGCGTCTTTGACGCTGGGAGACTTTCGCAGCGCACGGAGAAACTTTGTCCGCCACTTGGGTTCCGTTAGGCCACCCGGTTCCGGTTTGTGACGCAAGGCCAGTTGTGATTTTCCGCGCTTCATCGTCCGTGCAACAGTGCCTCCGCCTGTTGTCTCGCCTTGCTGGCCGAGACTTCTGCCGCTTTGGCTGTCTCGATCTTCTCCGCGACTCGCTGTCGCTGAAGTTCGGCGGCTCGATTTGCGAATGCGGCGATATGGGGAGCGTTTTTCGTCAACACCCCAACCGCCGTGAGATTGTTTGCCCCGAGTTGCCAAGGCAGAGCGACGGGGCGGCTTTCCTTTTTGTAGTAGTCGCTCAGCTCTGGATTGTCTCGGGCCAGTCGTCCGGCGGCCTGCAAATCTCCCGTGACGTGAGGATTCGTGAGATGCTCGGAATCGCTGTAGACGATGGCCGCGATCCGCGCTCGCTTCGTTTCTTGGTCCCGCTGTTCGGCGAGGAGCTTATAGGTGACGCCCTCGGCGATCGCTTTAAGATGCTTTGCCAGTTGCCCATCGTGTTTTGTCACGGCGGCCTGACTCTCCAAATCGATCGGTTCGGCGAACGGGTTGCGGGCGATTTGGCCCGATATGCTGTCTTTCCACACTTCCGGCAGCTCCGGCGGTTTCTCTGGCCGTTCCTGTTGAAGCGAGGGCGTCAACGCGACCAGCTCAGCAATCATCTTCTGAAACTCCTCGACGTTGAATCTCAGCCCGTCTTCGACGCGCTTCTCCAGCCAAGCGATGCCGAGGAAGGCTAACGAGTCGAGAGCGTTTTCATCGATCGCATACCATCGGCTATGCGGAATTTTTTTGAGCGCCGTCAATGCATGCTCTCGAAACTGTTGCAATTGTTCTTCTGCGTTCACTGTTCTTTTGTCCTTTCTGTTTTTTTCATTATCTGGCCCGACCTGGCACGATCTGCCTTGGCCGGTCCGGTGGAAGTTTGCTCGATATCGCGCGGTCCCGTTCGCGTCGTTGTCGGTTCAGTTCGAGTTCCCGTTGGGCGTGCGCCCGCTGAAGCTGTTGCTGCGAGCGGTCCTGAGGATCGGCCTCGGGTCCGAATATTTTCTGCATCCGCTTTTCGCGTCTTTGGTCGAATGGGTGAGCTGATGTGTTGCGTTTCATCGGTGGGTGCCTTGTTGTTTTTTCCGACCTTCTGTCGAGAGCCACTCATACCGGGCGGCCCATTTGTGCGGGGTGTATTCGGCAACTTTCCGAAGGATGCCTAATGAACAAAACCGCCGCCGGATGATCGAGGCGGTTTGAATCGAGACGCCAAGCCGAGCTGCCAAGGTCTCGCAGACGATGTAGAAGTCTGGCAGCGGCTGGCCTGTGTCTGGATCTGGTTTGCGGCTCCAGTTTTGAACGATCCGAAATGCTTCGCAGTCGTATTTGTTCGTTAGGCCTTCGAACTTCTCGCGCTCGTTATGAGTGAGGCTTGCCCGCCAATCGCGGTCCATTCCGGCCCAAAGCTGGTCGAACTCGGCCAGATGTTCATCGATCGAGGAAGCTGGTTGCGGTTCTGCTTCGACGTATTGCAGCCGAGCATTTTCACGGGCTATATTCTCTGTCGTTTCGCGGAAAGCTCTGCCGACCAGCTTCGACAAACGATCGTGCCTGGTTCGAGGTGCAGTGATCGCAAAGAGGTTTGGCCAGTCGCCTTGGTCGCCCCTGAAAACCTTACTACTAGTTAAACCGTCGTTGCTTCCCCTCGTAGTTGAACTAACAGATAAAGAAGTCTTCTCTTTACCTCCACTGCACTGCAAAGCAGGCAGCTCCCTCAGTTTGGGCATCGCGGGGTCGAGAGTTATCAGGCCGCAGGTGTCGTCTTTGGGGTTCCAACTGCCGGGCGCTCTGATTCCGAAGCCGAGTCCCCGCGCCCGTCCATCGGGAAAAATTTCGAGAACGCCCCGCTGGATCGGCGCTCCGAGCTTTTCCGCTACCTCCCGCAGAAGACGCGCCCAATCCTCAGTCGAGAAGAAATACTCGGTGAAGATGAACAGATGCCAGCCACCGCGTGAACCGCTCGTGCCGAGAATCAGCCAGAGCCGTGGATTGGCGCTGAGAAGTGCGAACGCTTTCGCCGCCCTGGTCCGTGCCAGTTCGCGCTGGCCCTCGTTGTGAACGTCGAAGTCCATCGCGCCCCAGCACGATTCGTGATCGCTGTTTGTCGGAAAAAAGCCGATGCCGGTTTTGCCACCGCTGCCACTCCCGCAGATAACGTCCCACGCCCAGTCGATGCGCTTGCTCGCTTTGGCCTTGCGAGCTTTCGAGAATTTGGCGTTGCCCTGCCTGTCGCGGTAGCACATGAGAAAGTCGTGTTCTGAATTCCCGTTGAGCATCCGCCGACAAAGCGTTCGGAAGTCGTGCCGAGTCCAAAGGACGCTCGCCTCGCGACCATGCCCGACGAAAAAGCAATGAGTTTCGAGCTGTGGTTCGAGCGTAAGCGTGTGGATGGTTCGCATGGTCGATTCGTTAGGTGTTCAACGGTCGCCCACCGCTTTGACCTCATAACGATCTAAAGCCCTTTGAACCTTCGTCGGCGAGAAGCGCACGGTTCTGTGGCCTAACCGCGTGCATGGAATAGCGCGGCGATACACGAGCGTTCGCAGCGTGCGAATACTCAGTCCTGTCAGCTCCGCGAGCTGTTCGAAAGAGACCAATTTTTCCGCCATGAGTCCATTGTCTCGGATGGTGGCGTCGGTCGCACACGCACTGAAATCGAATTACGGTCGTGAAGATTAAGCCGACCCAGGCTACCCGCCATAGTGGGTTTGTTCTTGGCCTAAACTCGCCTTTGCTTTACGAATCGTTCATGCCATCGAGAGAGGAACTTGAGCTGCGCAAGCTCGAACTCGAAGTTGCTGACTTCTCTCGACCGGCTTGGCTCCGCGCATCATATCTTGCTGCTTTGTTGCCGACAGTTATCGCAGTTTTGGGTTTCCTGGCTGCGCTACTATCAGGATTCTTCAGCGACGAGCGAAGGCAGCTACGTCAGCAAACGACTCAGTTGCAGGCAGAACGTGACTCCCTTAGCAAGGAAAAGGACCGATTGGGCGTTGAACGTGATAAGGAAAGGCAGGATAAGATGGAGGAGAGAAGGCAATGGAACGCGATAGCCAACGAGCTTCTGTCACGAGTGCGGAAGCAGCAAGACAAGCCTCCCACAATTCCTCTCACGGAAGGATCACCTCACAAACAGTAATCGACTTTGATGCGCCCCTCGCGGCAACAAAACGGCAACGACGGTTCCCTATCCTTGGAAACTCTGGATTTCTAATCCGTAGGTCGAGTGTTCGAGTCACTCCGGGCGCGCCACATCACTCACTCGCCCTGATTAAACACGTAACCCATTACCCAAACCCGAATTCTTTCCATGAGACGCTTACATTGCAGCTTCGCCATCGCGCTTTGCGCAATCACTTTTGCCGCCGGTTTGTTTGCCGCCGAATCGCTCGATCAAACGATCAACTACCTGATTGACTACGTCGCTCGCTCCAACGCTTCTTTCATTCGTAATGGAACGCCGCACACGCCGGCCGAGGCGGTCGCCCATATCAAGGCGAAGTACGAACACTTCAAGCCACAAATCAAGACTCCGGAGGATTTTATCAGGTTATCCGCCTCCAAGAGCTTGCTCACGGGGCAACCTTATCTTGTGCGCACGACCGATGGTAAAGAGATGCAGCTGGATGCGTGGCTGACTGATGCGTTGAAGGCCCATCGTGCGCAGCCAACCGCACGTTAAAACAGTTACAGGAGTTACAATGTTAAATTGGTCTTCGGGTGGCCACTACCTTGTAACGATGTAACGATTTTAACCTTTTAACCTCTTCGTCATTGGTAGATCGCGTCCAGCATTTCGAGCACCGATTTGCCGGGCTTGAAAATCGGCGCAAGAAATCCTTTGGCTAAATGTTCTTTCGCCGCCGCGACCAGTCGTTGCTTCAAATCTTCGTGGGGATGACTGGCGGGGCCACTCAGTGTCATTGAGGTCCAGAGATAACTGCCGCGCGATTCTGTGAAAACTTTTTCACGGGCACCCGGAATCGATTCGGCCACGTCGGGGGCAACTCCGATCTTGAACTTTCCCTCAATGTTTTGCTTATCGACAGCGAACTCCCCTTCAATGCGCATTAATCCCTTTATTTCCGCCTCCAGTTGCGTCACATCGAGCCGCGTGCCGCTCCAGCGGTAATGCAGGTTGAGCACGTCGATTTTCGGTTTCTCGAACTGTGGATGGCGGGTAATCGTGGCGATTTGCTTAAGCGCCGGGACATCGTGCACCATCGCGCGGGTGAAATGGATCTCCCCGGCGGCGTCAACTTTGGCGTTAGCCTCGTATTTTTCGTGCAGGTCGCTTTCGCTGTCGAAACTCCCCTCAAGCTTGCCATGCCAGAAACCCATGATGAAGGGTTCGGCGGGGGTCTGCGCCGAATGCAAATGCAGCTGCATTTCTCCTCCTTCACCAAATTTGAAAGCCCCTTTAACCGTAAAATTCCGCGGCTGGCCAATCGAGAAGATGGCTGATTCAACAGCCAGTTGAGGCTTGGCATAGTGAAGCCGTAATTCGTCAACCTTGAGTTCCGGCCAGCCAGTTTGGCGAAACGTTCCGCCCCGGCCGAAAACGTCCAAGCCATGATCCTTTGGATAAAAGCGCGCCTCAATATCCTTAAGATAACCGATTCCCTCCGGATTCTGGCCCCAGAACACATCCGTGCGCGGCACGATCGTTTCACGAATTTCCAGCTTTAGCGGCGAACTCGTCTCAATTGGGGGCTGTAACTCGGGCTCCCGCGGAAGGATCCGTTCAAGGTGGCTCTCCGCCGCCTCGCCAAAGGCGGCCTGGAGATGAGAAGCTTGCAATCGTTTGATCGTCCATTTTCGCTGCCAAAGATTTTGCAGACTGCAAAACGCACGAAGATTTGCGGCGCTAATCTGCGTCAAGGAACGAGGCGGCTTCGCGCGAACGAGAATTCCATCACTTCGAACCGTAAGTCCACTCGACGTCACCGGGAGATAGCCGGTGTCAGCTTCCAAAATCACTGCCGTCTTGCGACCGATGAGGCGAACAAGTGTCCCATCCCGGACAAAATGGTCCAACGCCCGGCCGGCGGCGAGATAACCGCCGAGACAGACCGTCAGGACGACGATTCCGGCAATCATCCCTTTTGTTTTCGTTCTCATTGAATCGATCTTCGAGTTTCGCGTCGAATGCCACGAACATTTCGAAGTAGCCGGTGCGGCCAGCTGTATTTGGTGCATTTTAGGCTGATTCGTCTGATATGAGGCACTTCTTCTACGCACTTACCCGCACTCTATGTCGTGGCTCAATCGCCATGGCGTTCGCCGCATCGGTGCTCATGACCGGCTGTGCGATCAAGACGGGCAAGACGGCGCGTCATGAGATCGCGCCGCTTTACTCCGCTAGTTCGCCTGAGTTCCGCCAATCCGCCGGCTCTTTGCTCGGACCAAACTTCGTCTCGGGCAACAGTATCGAGACACTGGTCAATGGAGATCAGATCTTTCCGGCCATGCTCCGGGGCATCCGCTCAGCCAAACACTCCATCGATTTCGAAACGTACGTATTTTGGGATGGCGACATCGCGCGCCAGTTTACCGAAGCCCTGGCCGAGCGCGCCCGGGCCGGTGTGAAAGTGCATGCCATTCTCGATGCCCAGGGCACGGCCAAAATGGGCCTGCAAAATGTGGCAGAGTTGCGCGAAGCCGGGGTGGAAGTGGTCAAATATCATTCCATTTTTTGGTTGGATGTACGGCGCTACAACAATCGCAGCCATCGCAAATTGTTGATCATCGACGGAAAGACCGCGTTTATCGGCGGAGTTGGAATCGCGAACGAATGGACCGGAAATGCCGAGTCGCCGCAACACTGGCGGGACAATCATTATAAAGTCACCGGACCTGTGGTCGCACAATTACAGGCCACTTTCATGACGAACTGGCTTAAAACCCGCGGCGAGATCCTGCACGGCCGGGATTATTTTCCACCGCTTGAGAGTACTGGACCCTATCTGGCTCAGAGCATCCGCAGCTCAGCACGAAACGAAAACCTGGATTTGATGTATCTCCTCGCGATAGCGTCGGCTCAGAAGACGCTGCGAATCGAGAATGCTTATTTTCTGCCGGACGAGCTCGTCCGAACAGAGCTGATCGCGGCGGGCAAGCGCGGAGTTAAAATCGAAATCATTGTTCCCGGAAAGTATATCGATCAAAAACTGGTTCGGGCGGCTTCGAAACGGCATTGGCCCGCGCTGCTCGATGCGGGAATAAAAATTTACGAATATCAACCGACGATGGTGCATGTGAAGCTCATGATCGTCGATGACACTTTTGTTTCGGTCGGGTCAGGAAACTTCGACAACCGCTCCATCCGCCTGAATGATGAAGCGAATCTCGACGTCCTGAATCCTGAATTCGCGGCGAGACAAACGCGTCTCTTTGAAGCGGACAAACGGCAGGCTCGTGAAGTGACGAAAGACAAAACGGGCAAGCTTACATTCCTGCATCCGATTCAGAGCGCCGCCGGTCTGGCCTCCCCGCAATTGTAAGGTAGGACATCTCTCCGAGATGTCCGCGCTTGGGCGCAATGTTGCGGACGGACGGCTCGCCCTCCGGCCCAGAGGGACCTACGCCCCGGCGGGGAGAGCCGTCCCTACCTGTCAGATTCGCGACGCGGCTTAACGATCCGACGACGGAGAACCCGAAGCGGTGCCAAGAGACTCACACCGATCCCAAACATAATCCAAGTTGCAGGCTCGGGCACGGCAAGAGTCGGGCCGCTCCCCGAGGTTCGGGCAACGAATGTCCACGTTGACGGGTCATTCGGGTCTGGCTCGGAGGTTATCGAAAAGCTTTCATTAGCGGACCATCCCGCGGCGTCATGCAGATAACCGAAGGAGGCACTGTTGCCGTCCTGAACGGGAAGGACATTCAACTTGAAGTCATGATAGGTAGGAAAACCCAAGTCTGGGTTGAATGGGTCAGCATGCGTAGGAAGAAAATTAACGCCGCCTCCGCCTGCTATTTCCCAAAGATTGGGATCAAGAGAACTCGGCCAAATTGCCTGAGTTCCGTCAAATACCTGCCATAATCCGGACGGCGAAATGGCGGGGTCCGGGGTAAAAACGTACGATCCGGAATCTGAATTAAGCTGGCCAGTGCCACTAATAGTCACATCAAAAGAAGAGGTTGAGTCGGCGGTCCACGTGACAGTCTGGGTCTGAGCGTCCGCAGTTGACGCTACACTCATTGGTATGAGGAGAACGAACAGCCGAGAAATCGTTGAGTGCTTCACGTTTACGCAGCCAGCGGAAAAAATTAAACCAGTCCCAACTTGGTCTGTAAAGCCTTTTTACTTTCGGCTCAGATTGTGAAGAATCTGTGGCGCCTGTTGGCTGATCTGGACACCCGTGGATCAATGGAGTGGCGAAGTCCGCGATCCGGCGTCGCAGATCTCAGCCTTCCATTCAGCTACCGCGAATTTTTCTGCATCCATTTCTGCTCGTGATCGAGCAGCCATTTCTTGCGCCATAATCCACCGCCGTAACCGCAAAGCGTGCCATCCGCACGAATGACCCGGTGACACGGAATCACGATGCACATCATATTCATACCGTTGGCTCGACCGACGGCGCGCCGGGCGCCGGCGTCTCCCAGCGTCTGCGCCATCCAAGAATACGACCGTGTCTCGCCCAGCGGGATCGAGCATAAAAGCTCCCAGGCTCGTAGTTGAAAATCGGAACCGACCGGGGCCACGGGGACGTCGAAATCCAATTTCTTGCCCGCAAAATAATCAGCCAATTGCCCTCGGACCGAGTCGAGATGTCGATGCTCGCCCGGCACGACGTTCGTCCCTAAACGCTTGCGCAGAATCGACAACTCGCGCTCCACGGCCCGGCGATCAACGAACTCGAGCAACCGCAATCCCTCGTCATCCGCAATGGCAAGCATGGCGCCTAACGGCGTCTCGATACGCTCGGCAAACAAACCGCCCTGCTTTCTCGCAGCAGTGGGCGATTCACCGAAAATACGATTGAAGGCATCGCGAAAACCACTGGCTGATTCAAAACCGCTTTCGTTTTGAATTTCCTCTACCCTCCCGCCTCGCCGCACATCACGCAGCGCCAATCCCATTCTACGGGCCCGATGATAGGCTTGGAAGGTCATGCCGTAATGGCGTTTGAACTGTCTGCGCGCGGTCGATGGATCGATCGACAGGGCAGCCAGCTCCTTGTCGGTTAACCGGCCGCCCGGGGCCTTCTCCACTTCCGCGCGCAATCGCTCGATTAACTTCGGAGCACGGTTGCCCGGATCCATCGGGCTACAGCGCAAGCAGGGCCGATATCCGCCATGCAGTGCTTCACTGGGAGTGGAGAAAAAATCGACGTTCTCGCGAGCCGGTTTTTTCGCGGAACAGGTGGGGCGACAAAAAATTCCTGTGGTCCGCACTCCGACATAAAAGATGCCTTCAAAGCTCGAATCCCGATTGACCAGGGCGCGATACATCGTGTCCGACGGTGGAAGAAGATCGAGTGCCTTCATGCTCGTTCGACCTGAAACGTGTAACAACCGTGGGTGGCACTGCGCACATGCACGAAGGCAGTTTCCGAATTTTCCAGCAATGTTGCAATCACCGCTTCCGGTTCTTCACCGTTTACGATTTGTGCGTCAATGATGTCACAACCTGAGTTGTAGACGCGGAAAACGCGTCCCCTGCGGAACTGTTCCGGATACTCTGTTGTGGCTGCGTAGCGTTGACACGATTGCGCATGAACGAAGATCGGACCGATCTCCGAATAGGGCCGGCCGGGCGGAATTGCTGCGTATGGAAACAGAATGACGTGTTCCCCCGGCGTCGCCCAGCGCAAACAATGCCGGCAAGGGAATCCGGTCGGCGAATTCACTGTAATCAGGGCGTGATCCGATCGACCGCTCTCGGCATCCCGCCGGGCCGCCTCCGCAATCTCGGTCGCCAGGGGAACAACTCGGAAGTTTGAGCTTTTCATGAAGGTAGCTAAACGCATCGCGCCCATTCACGCATCGACGGATTTCGGGCAGTGAATTCCAGGCGCGCACGCGACCTCGCGTGCATATTTCGGCGACTCGCCGAAATGATCATGTGGGAAGAGCGTTTGGCGGGTCGCCAAACGTAGCACGCGAGTCGCGTGCGCTCCCAAATCACCAGCGATGAAAGGCGGGATGTCCTTCCCGCACCGCCACGAAGACTCCCCGGCAGGTTGCACAAACTTTTCCGCCGGCGGTCAGAGTTCCTTCCACCGTCGCACGATCAGATGTGGACTCCACGACCTTTGCCGCCAAATGAACCGGAGCGGTGGTTGGCGTCGGTCGCAGAAGCTTGATCGCGTACTCTGCCGTCACCGTGCATGGCGCATGATCTTCCCCCGCCTGCTTCATCAAATGATACGCGGCCGTCCAGTTACAGTGACAATCCAGTAGCGCACCGATAATTCCGCCGTTCAAAACGCCGGGGAACGCTTCGTACTTCTTCTGCGGCTGCCATTTTGCCACGACTTCATCAGCTTTCGGGAAGCTGCGAACATGCAAGCCCTCGGGGTTGGCCGGTCCGCAGCCAAAACAGGAATTTTTCGGCGCGTAGCGTTCCTGCAAAGATTGTTCAGCCATTGTAGCGGCGCTCTATGAGCGCCGAAATAGTGGGTCGGCGGTCATAGACCGCCGCTACAGTACGGAATCTCACGCGCCGTTGCTCGGCGTGCCAGGATACGGGCGCAGCTCCGGACCGGTATAAAGCGAACGGGGACGAATCAGGCGGTTGTGATCGTGTTGCTCTACTACGTGGGCGCACCAGCCCGCAACCCGTGACGCGGCAAAGATGGGCGTGTTCAGTTCGGGCGGAAATCCGAGCATGGCAAACACAGGGGCGGCATAAAGATCCACATTGCAGTAAAGCTGTTTTTCCCGCTCCATCACCTTCTCGAGGGCTTCGCAGATAGGGATCCACTGCTCTTTTCCAGTGCGCTTGCCGAGGTCGCGCCCGATCTCTCTCATGATCGGTACCCGCGAATCACCTGTCTTGTAGACGCGGTGGCCGAATCCCATGATTTTCGCTTTCTTGGCCAGTTGTTCTTTCAACCAAGCCTCGGCGCGATCGGGCGTTTTGATATCATCGAGCATTTTCATCGACTCTTCATTGGCGCCGCCGTGAAGCGGCCCCTTGAGCGTGGCACAGGCGGAAGTTACCGCAGCATACATATCCGCCAGTGTTGACGCTGTAACTCGAGCGGCAAAGGTCGACGCGTTAAATTCGTGATCGGCGTACAGGATAAAAATCGTATCGAGCATGCGGATTTTCCAAGTCGGAGGAACTTCTCCACCTATCTTATAGAAGAAATTACCAGCCTGGGTCAGATCAGGCTTCTCCGGGAATGGTTCTTCTCCCTGAGCGATCCGCCAACCATCCGTGATCAGGGTGGAAACGCGTGCGATAAGTCGAATCGCTTTGCGAACGTTCGCCTCGTGGGAGTTATCGTTCAGCTCGGGATCGAAAGCTCCTAACATCGAGACTCCGGTCCGCAGCACGTCCATCGGATGGGCATCACGTGGCAAAAGCCGCAACATTTTCAGCACCGGCGAGGGCAAAGTGCGTTCGGCCGCTATCTGTTGTGAGAAACGGCCCAGCTGCTCGAAATTTGGCAGCTGACCATTGAGCAAAAGATAAGCGACTTCCTCGAAGCTCGCCTTTTCCGCCATGTCGTGGATGTCGTAGCCCCGATACATCAGCCCCGCATTCGGATCGACCCAGCAGATTTCGGTTTCGCCGGCGACGACTCCGGCCAGGCCCGGACTATAAGCTGGTTTTGTTTCAGTAGTCATAAATTCGCGCCGTCGCGTTCCACCGTAACCAATTCGCGCGCACTCACAAATCCGGAGTTCGGCTATGGCCGCATGGTGACCGCAGCGGCCGGCCGCTGCTCTCCTGTAGGGGACGCAGTTTGCGTCCCGAGAATAGGAAGCTACCAGAGCTTCCCCTACAGCACGCGGAAAAAAGCTTCAGCCGAACCACTGATCCGCCATCGGATCGTAGTCCAGCAGATCGTAAAGCTCCTGTCGTGTCTGCATCTTTTCCATCCAATCCGTTTGCCTGCCGATTGCTTTCAAGGCGCTGAAAAACTCCGCGCTCGCTTTCATCGAAACTCGGAACGCGCTCATGGGAAAGATGACCATCCGATATCCCAGATCTGATAGTTCGCCGAACGACAGCAATGGGCTTTTCCCAAACTCCGTCATGTTCGCCAACAGCGGGATCTGGAGTTCCTTCGCAAAATCACGAAATTCTTCGACGCTCTGCAATGCTTCCGGGAAAATCGCGTCCGCGCCCGCCTCCATATATTGTTGGGCGCGACTCACTGCGCGGGCAAAATCTTCCACCGCCCGTGCGTCGGTCCGCGCGATGATGAGAAAATCCGGATCCGCCCGCGCTTCCACCGCTGCGGCAATCTTTTCCGCCATCTCGGAGGCTTCGATAATCGATTTGCCGGCGAGGTGTCCGCATCGCTTGGGAAATTCCTGGTCTTCGATGTGGCACCCGGCCAAACCCGCACACTCGAATTCCTGAATTGTGCGCGCCACATTTCCCACTCCACCAAATCCGGTATCCGCATCAACAATCGCGGGAATTTTCACCGCCCGGGAGACGTAGCCCGCTAACCGGACCACTTCGGTCAAGGTGAGCAAACCAATATCCGGGACACCAGCGGTGGCGTTCGCCATTCCCGCACCGCTGACGTAAACAGCTGAGAACCCAGCTTGTTGGACCTGTCGCGCCATCGCCGCATTCGGCACTCCTGGCATCATGACCGCGCCCCCGGCTATCAATTCCCGCAATTTCGCCGCCTTTGAGATCGGGTCTCTTCGTATCGTCATTTGATCGGCATCTGCAAAAGCGGCATCAAATCGGCTGCCTCGTCCGCGGCGTCGAGGTTCCAGACACGCCGCAAAATCTCGCCCGCCTTGTCTACGCCCAAAGCGGGATCGACGAGCGATCGAAACTTTCCTTCCACCTCGGAATCTTTCAGCGGATTCCTGGCGTGACCGAGCGGATAATCGACGCGCTTGGTCACACGTCGGCCGTCAGCTAAATCGACGTGCACGATATTGGCCACCGCGCCCGGATAGAGCGAACTCAATTCCGCATTGCGCAGGACCTTTACGCTCTCGAGGAATTTCCAGATTTTTGGGTCCGCGAATCGCGCAGGCTCGAATTGCTTGCTGGTCACTTCTCCGTCGATGAAGGCAATCGCCGTGATGTAGGGAAGACTATGATCGGCTGTCTCCCGCGTTTCCGGGCGCCATTTCTCCGGTTCACTGCCGATGATATCGACCGAAGCGTCGTGACTCTCGATCGTCATCGATTTCACTTCATTGCCGCTTCCCACTTCTTTGCGCAGGGACAAAGCGGCTTCGATCGCGCTTTGGCTGTGATATTCAGCCGGCCAATACTTGATGCTTGTCTTCAAAATCATCGCGGCGGTGCCTTCATCCGGAGATTTGGGGTTCGTTTGCTTGACGAATTTTTCGCCAACGTTCCCTAACGACACCCCGAGTTCCTTTTCGAAACCCATTTGGCCTTCGAAAATTGGTGCCGGACCGGTCATACCTGCGCGCGCGAGTAAGGCGGCGTAAACGCCGTGTCGGGCGGCATTGGCAAAAGCCACGCCCTTCCAGTGGGAAAGCTCGCCCACCCGAGCCTGCCGAAGCGCGGCACAAGCGACACCTGCGATATTGACCGCGTGTCGTGTCTTTTCTGCATCGAGCTTCATCAGTCGTGCCGATGCCAGCGCGGTCGAAAATGCGCCGTAGGTTGGGTGGTCCCAACCTCGCGCACGAATGCTCGCGGCATCGCAGAAGCGGCATTGCACTTCGTAGGCGAGCGCAATGGCGGTGATTAGTTCGCGTCCATCCGCACCGACACTTTCAGCGACCGCAAGTGCGGCCGCGATATTGTCGCTCGGATGCGCCGGTTCTTTCGAAAGGTAAGTATCGTTGTAATCAAAATAGCGGATGCAACAACCGGTCGCGAAGGCGGCCCAATCCGGCGGCGCTTGATGATCGGTCCCGATGATAGTGCCGCCGTTCTTCGCCGAAAAATCCGAGGCAACCTTTCGTGCGATGGCACACGGCTCTTCATGCCAGGCGCCAAGCGCGCAGCCAAACGAATCGATCACGCGTCGCTTCACCTCGTGGACGACCTCCGGTGAAAGATCTTCAAAGTTGAGCGAGCACGAAAATTCAGCGAGTTGGTGAGCGAGCGTCTTAGTCATGTGAAATTGAAGCTGCAATCTGCCGAGGAATTCGGCAGCGGCAAGGATTCACGGTGCGCGTTTCTGAAATCTGGGGAGCGCAGGCTGCCAGCCTGCAGTTCTTGGCAGCCCTGCCGAGAACATATGGGCGGTCGACACAAAAGAAGCTGACTGTTTACGGGGCGTCATTTTCAAGCCGTCTGGCAAGCTGCCAGACGGAACAGGCTGGCAGCCTGTGCTCCCCAGATTCTGCACTACCGATCAGAATGCCAACGTTAGGGAATTCATCCGTGTTGATTCGCGCGATCCGTGGTTAAATTTGTCTCCACATGAGCAAAGTTTACTCAGACGCCACGGCTGCACTGGACGGCCTGCTCCACGACAAGATGACGATCGCTGCAGGCGGTTTCGGACTGTGCGGCATACCGGAAAATCTTATCGCCGCATTGCGCGACAGTGGCGTGAAGGACCTCACCATCGTCGGCAATAACGCTGGCGTGGATGGCTTTGGTATGGGGGTTTTGCTCACCACACGGCAGGTAAAGAAGGTCATGGCCTCTTACGTCGGCGAGAACAAGGAGTTCGAGCGCCAGGTGCTCAGCGGCGAACTAGATCTCGAGCTCATTCCGCAGGGCACACTCGCCGAGCGGTTGCGCGCAGGCGGCGCGGGGATCCCCGGTTTCTACACCCGTACCGGCTTCGCTACCAAACTGACCGAGGGCAAGGAGACGAAAGTTTTCGACGGCAAGGAATATGTGCTCGAACCTGGCATCAAAGCCGACGTTTCGCTCGTGAAGGCGTGGAAGGGCGACAAATCCGGTAACCTCATTTTTCGAAAAACCTCACGGAACTTCAATCCGATGATTGCCACTTGCGGCAAGGTCTGCGTGGCCGAGGTGGAGCAGCTCGTCGAGGTTGGCGAACTCGATCCGGACCAGATTCATACTCCCGGCATCTTCGTTGACCGCATCATCCAGGGCCCGAGCTACGAAAAACGCATCGAGTTTTGTACTGTGCAGGGCAGCGCAACGGCAAAAAAAGAAAATCCCACCCGTGAGTTGATGGCGAAGCGTGCTGCGCAGGAACTGCGTGATGGCTACTACGTCAACCTCGGCATCGGCATTCCTACGCTGGTGGCCAATTACATTCCACCAGGGATGAACGTTACGCTGCAGTCGGAGAACGGCCTGCTCGGCATCGGACCATTCCCGACCGAGGACGAGGTGGACGCCGACCTGATTAACGCCGGCAAGCAAACCATCACGACGATGCCCGGCTCGGCCTTCTTCTCGAGCGCCGACTCGTTCACGATGATTCGCGGCGGGCACATCGATCTCGCGATCCTCGGCGCCTTCGAGGTGACGGACAAAGGCGACATCGCGAATTGGATGGTTCCCGGCAAGATGGTCAAAGGACCCGGTGGGGCGATGGACCTCGTGGCCGGGGTGAAGCGCGTGGTGGCGGTGATGGAGCACTGCGCCAGGGATGGCAGTCCGAAGATTTTAAAACAATGCACGCTGCCTATCACGGGTCTGGGAGTCGTTAACCTCATTATCACCGACCTCTGCGTGTTCGAAGTGAAGGAAGGCGGCGGGCTCGTCCTGACTGAGCTGCATCCTGGCGTCACGGTGGAAGACGTCCGCGCCAAGACCGGCGCGCCCTTCGACGTCGCGCTCAAGCGCTGACTCACCATTCACGATCGCGTAGGGCGCGAAGCGACTAGAACCGTACGGGGAAAAGATTGTAAGCAGAATGGCGGCCACAGATAATCGGCGCGCTTAAGATGAGCGATCGCAACTTTTTCTCCGAACTGAAGCGGCGCAACGTTTACAGGGTGGCGGTCGCTTACGCAGTCGTTTCATGGCTGTTGATCCAGGTCGCGACACAGGTCTTTCCGTTCTTCGAGATACCTAATTGGGCGGTGCGGCTCGTCGTGCTCCTGCTCATCCTCGGCTTTCCCGTGGCGCTGATTCTTTCCTGGGCTTTTGAGATTACGCCGGAAGGAATCAAGCGTGAGTCGGAAATCGGCCCTAACGAATCGATCACGCCGCGGACGGGACGCAAGATCGTTGGCATCACGGTTGTGCTGGCGGTGATTGCCGCGGCCATGTTCGGTTATCAATTCGTGCGCCAGCCGGTAGGGACGTCTCTCCGAGACGTCCCTAAAACCGAAGTGGGACGGCTCGGAGAGCCATCCCTACCTGTCTCCGAGAAATCGATCGCCGTGCTCCCGTTCGCGAATCTAAGTCGCGATCCGGACAATGCCTATTTTGCGGAGGGCGTGCAGGATGAAATCCTCACGCGCTTGGCCAAGGTCGCCGACCTCAAAGTGATTTCGCGTACATCGACGCAACATTTCAAAAGCACACCGGACAATCTTCCCCAGATCGCAAAGCAACTTGGGGTGGCTCACATTTTGGAAGGCAGCGTGCAGAAGGCCAGCGATCAGGTGCGGGTGAATGTACAGTTAATTAATGCGCTGACCGACGCGCATCTTTGGGCTGACACCTACGATCGCAAACTGACCGACATATTCGCGGTCGAGAGCGAGATCGCGAAAACGATCGCGGAAACATTGCAGGCGAAGATTACCGGTTCGGAGAAAAACTCGATCGCAAAAGCGCCGACAGCGAATCCGGAAGCTTATGAGCTTTATCTCAAAGGCAGGTTCTTTTGGAACAAGCGGACCGGGGCCGATCTTCGCAAATCAATCGAGTATCTCAAGCAAGCGATTGCCAAAGATCCAAACTACGCGCTGGCCTATGCTGCTCTGGCCGATTCGTATGGCCTTCTCCGCTTTTACGGCGGCGCTTCTCCAGCTGAATCAATTGTGCCGGCAACGGCGGCGGCGAAGAAAGCGCTGGAGCTGGACGATTCGTTAGCTGAGCCGCACG
>JBEEGV010000054.1:0-3269 GCA_041167085.1 Verrucomicrobiota bacterium | reverse complement strand
ACCATAGCACTCCGGCTCCGACCCGGGCCGAGCGGCCGGCCGCGTCGATCGTTATGTCGTTCATTCGATGGGTCGCAATCACGACGGCGCCGTGCGCCTGGCCGACTATCTGGTGGCCGGTGGCCTTTACCAGGACCGGCCGGTGCTGCCCCGCCGCGAAAGTCACGGCGGCCTGGACATCGGCCGCGCTCTCCGGCACCACGATCACCGCAGGCATCAACTGGTGATTCAGGTTCCAGACCACGCGTTCGTCGTCGTATCCCGCGTCGCCCGGCAGTAGAACCGAACCCGTGACCCTGGCCGCGAGGGTCGCGGCATCTTCCGGCGATACCGGCGGCAGGGACAAATTGCTGAAAGTCATGACGTACATCCCGTTGATAGTGTCCATACCCGGATTTCGCATTGAGCCTTCCTCCGAACAACGAAAGGGATCCTACGGATCAGGACAGCCGTACCTCGTATCCAGACAAGAGTCCGTCGGAGCCTTCGCGGCAGCAAAAAACAGCGGTTTCTTCTTGGGATGAGCCGAGATCTATTCCGATTCCGCTCGCTGGAAGCTGGCGCGATATTGGAGGGGGGTCACGCCAAGACGGGTGCTGAAGACGATCCTCATCCGGTCCGCCGACCCGAAGCCGCAATCGAAGGCGACGGCCTTCAGCGGCCGGTCGCTTCCTTCCAGCATCATGCGCGCCGCATCAACGCGGGCGCGCTCGATGAACTCATGCGGCGTGATCCCGGTCGCCTGAACGAAATGTCGGGCCAGATTCCGAGGGCTCATGCCGACGACAGCGGCCAGCGACTCCAACGTGTGGCGATTCCCGATGTTGCCCATGACATGGTCTTGGATGCGCGCGATTGGCGATTCCGGATCGGCCGGTGCTGTGAGATAGGGACTGAACTGTGACTGTCCGCCCTGGCGCTGCGCAACCACGACCAGCCGCTTCGCGATCTTGAGCGCCGTTTCCGCGCCGTGCCGCTGCCCGACGAGGGCCAAGCTCAAATCTATCCCCGCAGTCACCCCGGCCGCGGTGATCAGCCGTCCATCGCGCACATAGATCAAGTCCGGTTCGACTTTTGCCTTCGGGAACCTGGCCGCCAGCGCCTGTGCATCCTGCCAATGGGTTGTGACTCGCCGATCGTCCAAGAGACCGGCATAGCCAAGGACAAAGGCCCCCGTGCAGATCGATCCATAAACGCTCGAGCGCCGCGGCAACTCTTTGACCCACTGAACCAGGCGCGGTTCAGGCTCCGCTTCCGGTGGCGTGGGAGCGCCAGCCACCAGGATGATGTCGAAGCCGCCAGACGCCTCCTCGAACGTCAGGTCGGCCACCAGTCGTATGCCGTTCGACGCGCGCAGCGAATCGCGGTGAGCGGCAACCAATACTGTTTCATAGCGGTTGGCCTTGTCGACAAACGTGTTCGCCTCGCTGAACACATCTATCGGGCCCGCCACGTCCAGGGCTTGGACACCTTCATAGACGACGATCGCAACAGCTTGTACCGGCATCTCTTACTTCCTCTCCAGTCTGAAGCCTTATTATGCAGGTAGGCAGGACACTGTATTCAGCACTAACACGGCGCTCTTCATCGCGAAGGCCAGGAAATCCGCCGGGGTCCCGCCAGCCTGAACAAGCGCATTTCCAAATTTGTGCCGAAGATAATCTCCGAGGGACGACCAAAACAATTGAAAAATATGTTGATCAGTCATAGCAAGCGATCACTCCAAGGCTGGCCGCTCCGCAAGTGCACAACAACTCATGCCCCGCATCCTAAGGCTGCGGATTCGCTATAGAATGGTTACCAATTCTGAATACCGGGCAAAAAGTGGATCAGCCGTAAAAACGCGACAGGAGTTTCGTGCGAAAACCTGGAACACCCGTATCCATCCATCCTTCGGGACCGCTCAGTTCGTAACGATATCCTTCTGGGACCGGCGTTTTCGCGGGCTTGCAAGGCAACTGCGGTAAAATCGCCATGATGGCCAATGAAGGAGGAATGGCGGACAAAAAATTGGCCGACTTTTTTTTCTTCGCCTGCATCCAATCGATCTCTGGCAACGCCATATACTTTGTTGGCTACTGTCTGAGCGATGCCAACAACTTCAAATCTATGAAATGGCGCAGTCTCATTTTTCTATTAGCTGGTGGCGTTCTGATCGGATTGGGAATCGGCTTTTGGCATATGAAACTTCAGACGAGGCAGGAGTTGGCAAACGATGCGAGCGAAAACCGACCGATCTCTTCGGCCCTTAGCATGACTTCATGCGCGATTGCGCTAGCCCCACACAAAGTTCCCAGCCGGGCGGAGTATCAGACCGGCCCGGATCCAGAGGCAACCCAGAATCAGGATGTTTGAAGACAGTGCACCGGCAATGAAAACAGCCGCGCGATCTGCCCTTCACTTCCAGCTTTGTCTTCACACTTTTTTTTTCGTCTTTTTAACGTCTCGAGTCCTAGCGCACGATCCGGGCTTAAGTAGCGCGATGATCACGGTCGGAAATGAGCAAATCGAGGTGCTACTTGGGTTCGCCGAAAAGGATGTTGAATCCATGATGGCTACCGATCCAAATGCTGCCGGCAGCGACTCCGCCAAAGGGTTTGCCGCGATTCAGGGCGAGCTCGAATCGGTTGCCGCAAAAGGGTTCAGTTTTTATCGGGGGAGAGAGCGGGTGATTCCCAATCGAGCCGCGGCGCGGCGAAAGGACGCGCAAAACATTGATATTTCACTTCTATTCCAAAGGCCCAAGTCTGGAGAGGTTCGTTTTGTCTCGACCCTCTTCGACCGATTGCCCTTGGGACATCGTCAGTTCCTCTCGGCACAAACGACTAGTGGGGTTAACCTCGGGCAAGCGCTGCTTTCAGCCAAGCAGAAGTTGCTAGAGGTTAGTTTGCCCACAGCCACCGGTGACACAGTTGCTTCAGCCAGTAGTTACCCGACTTTGGCGTTTCTGAAACTCGGAGTGGAGCACATTTGGCTCGGAGTCGATCATCTGCTCTTCGTGTTCGGTCTGCTCCTTCTCGTTAAATCCCGATGGATGTTATTTAAGACTATTACGGCGTTCACGGTGGCTCACAGTATCACTCTTGCCTTGGCGACGTTCGGTTATGTCTACCTGCCAGCGCTGCTACTCAACGCCGCCATCGCCCTTTCGATCTTGATTCTCGGCGTCGAGGTCGTCCGATCCGGGAGCGGCAGAACGAGCATGACCATCCTTCATCCATGGATCCTAGCCTTCGCCTTCGGATTGTTGCACGGATTCGGTTTTGCCA